>NZ_NERU01000039.1 GCF_003063265.1 Limnohabitans sp. WS1 | reverse complement strand
GGCTGGACGGCCAAGCGAGCAGCCGCCTCCTTGAGCCTGTAGCTCTTGCCCTCAAACTCCAACATCACGCAGCGGTGCATCAACCTGTCCAAAATCGTGCTGGCCATCGTGGCATCCCCCAGATACTTGCCCCAGTCCTGCACTACCCGGTTCGATGTCACCACCAGGGCGCGGCGCAGCTTGTAGCGCTGGTGCACGATGGCCTGCAATGCCTCTGCTGCCTCCGCCGTGATTCGCCTGGCCAGAAACAAATCGTCCACGATCAGCAAATCCGGCTTGACCCACTCCCGCAGCAAATTCGCCCTGTCCTGGCTGCTCGCCAGCGCATACCGCGCAAACTCGGTGTCCGCCTCCAAATACCGCACGTCATAGCCTTGCAGCGTGGCCTGGTACGCCAGCGCCTTGGCCACATGGCTCTTGCCTGTACCCGGTTTGCCCACAATCAGTGCATTGGCCCCTTGGGTGATGAACTTCAAGGTGTGCAACTCAAAGCACGCGGCTCGGGGTATCTTGGGGTTAAAGCGCCAGTCCAAATCCGCCAATGAAGCCTTCTCATCGAGTCCCGAGCGCTTGTAGCGGCGCTCCATCAGGACGGAGCTGCGCCGCTCCAACTCGTCTTGCAGCAAGGCGGCAAATGTCTCCAGAAACGGCTCTTGGCTGGCCTGGGCCTGCATCGCCCGGGTGGAAATGGTTTGCTGCATGCCCGACAGGCGCAACTGACGCAAAGCGTTGTCGATCTCGGTCATGTTCATGCCTGGCCTCCTGCTTTCTCATCCATGGCCTTGGCCACCACCGCGCTGGCAACCAGGGCTGCGTGGGTGAACAAATCTGCATACTCGTCGGTCTGGCGGATCAGCTCGTGCTGCTGAACCAAAGTGCCCTCAAGGGCCATGGTGTCGGCGTGCACTGCGCAGGCCATGTTGGATGCCTCGTCCATGGCCGCCATGGCATCGGCAAACAAGCGCTCGGCCAAGGCCTTGACTTGTTTGTAGCTGTAGACCCCTTGCGCCAAGGCTTGGGCACAGGCGCCGTCAATGCAGACAGCCGGGTAGCGTTTGGTCAATCCCACGATACCCCAGAGCTTCCTTTGGCCCACCCGACCTTCGGCTGCAAACATCAGCTCACACAGGCGGCTGGCGTGCTCGCCAATTTCTTTGGCCTGGCCAAGGATCAACCGCGTCTCGCGTGATGGGTTGAACACCCGCTCATCCGCAGGCAGCACCACCGAGCCTGGCCGCTCGGCTTTGGCATGTGTGCGCAGCAAAGCGCCTTGCACATCCCGGATCTCGATGCGCCGCTCAAAGATGCGCACCAGCACTTTGGAGCCGATGGCCGCAGGGCGTGCGGCGTAGCTGCTGTGATCGACCCGCACGCAGCTGTCGTCGCACACGGTGCGCACGCCTTGCGTGAAGTACTGCATGCCCAGCAGGGGTAAGGGCTTGAGGTGCGCACGTTCGGCCTCGAACATGGCCTGCACCTGTTGGCGCTCGCTGCCGTGAATGCGCTTGGCGGCCCAACTCGTTTCCCAATGCTCCAAGTGCTCGTTCTGGGCCTCGATCGATTCAAAGCGTCTGCCCTTCAAGGCTGTAGCTTGGGTGTGGCCGATGGCGTGCTCCACCGTGCCCTTGCGGTTGGGGTCGCGCACGCGGGCAGGGTCGGCCACCACGCCATAGTGCTCGAGCATGGCGGCATACACTGGGTTGAGTTCAGGCTCGTACAAATCGGGCCTCTGCACACCCTCCTTGAGGTTGTCCAGCACCACGTACTGGGGGCAGCCGCCAAAGTAGCGAAATGCCTGCTCGTGCAGCTGGGCCCACACTTGTTGGCTGGACTTCCAGACCACGCGGCGGAAACTGCGCCGGGAGTGGCGCAGTGTGGCGACAAACAGGCGTGGCTTCTTGTAGCGATCGGTGCCGGGTACCAAGGTCGGCGCACCTTCGCCGTAATCGACTTGCATCTCCTCGCCGGGCAAAAAGGACAGGCGATCAAACTGCTCGGGCGTCTTCTTGCGCAAGGCACGCACAAAGCGTTTGACGGAGTTGTAGGCCCCTGAATAGCCGTGGGCATCGACCAGGTCTTGGAAGATGGCGGTGGCGTTGCGGCGAAGGCGAAGTTGGGCCTCAATGAAGACGCGGTGGACTTCGCACAGGCTGGAGGAAGTGGAAACGAGAGCCGGTGGCCA
>NZ_NERU01000038.1 GCF_003063265.1 Limnohabitans sp. WS1 | reverse complement strand
TGTCACTTTTCACCATATAGAGGCCAAACCGTTTTCGGCATTTAGGAGCCACCCCGTTTTCGGCATATAGGAGCCAGTGCGTTTTCGGCACTTACAGGCCAGCTGAATTTCGGTATATAGGAGCCAGCTGCAGCGCTCAACAGACATCTCGAACCCGGCCCATCGCTACCTTCTGAACCTTTTGTTCAGGAGCGATGGATGGGCCGCAGAAAGATCGAGATGCATGAATTCCGAAACGTCCTCATTCGCCTGCGCGCAGGCGACCGTGACCGCGAGATCGCACGCCTGGGCCTCATGGGCCGCGTCAAAGTCGCCCAGTTTCGCGTTCTGGCGCTCAGCATGGGTTGGCTTGAACCCTCCGCGGCATTGCCCGATGTGCCCACCTTCGCCCAAAGCCTGGCCCCAAAACCCAAGCGCGCCGCCAGCACCGTCTCCAAAGCCCAGCCCTGGCGCGAGGCAGTCACCCGCTGGATGGCCGCTGGCGTTGAGGGCAAAGCCATCCACGCCGCCCTCGTGCGCGAGCACCAGTTTCAAGGCAGCTACTCGT
Source organism: Limnohabitans sp. WS1 (assembly GCF_003063265.1). Lineage (GTDB taxonomy): Bacteria > Pseudomonadota > Gammaproteobacteria > Burkholderiales > Burkholderiaceae_C > Limnohabitans_A. Next base: position 2,163 of record NZ_NERU01000038.1, on the reverse strand, counting down.
CCGTCTATCGCCTCATGCAGGACATCGCCCAGGAGCTGCCCCGCACCGATCTGACCGTGCGCCTGTCCTTCAAGCCCGGCGAGGCCGCACAGGTCGACTTTGGCGCTGGCCCTTTCTTGATGCACCCCGATGGCCAAATGCGCCGCACTTGGGCCTTCGTCATGACGCTGTGCCACTCCCGCCACCAGTACTTGGAGTTCGTCTGGGATCAGACCGTGGCCACTTGGCTGGGCTGCCACCGCCGCGCCTTTGAGTGGTTCAACGGGGTGCCCGAGCGCGTCATCATCGACAACGCCAAGTGCGCCATCATCAAAGCCTGTCGCTTTGACCCCCAGGTCCAGCGCTCGTATGCCGAGTGCGCCGAAGGCTATGACTTCAAGATTGACCCGTGCCCGCCACATGACCCGCAGAAGAAGGGCATCGTCGAGTCGGGCGTCAAGTACGTCAAAGGCAACTTCCTGGCCACCCGTGAGTTCCGCGACCTGGCCGAGCTGAACGCCCAGGCCAAGACCTGGGTGCTGCACGAGGCGGGACTGCGTACCCACGGCACCACACGCCAGCAGCCCCTGGCGCTGTTTGCGCTGGAGCAGCCGTTTTTGAAACCCCTGCCTGCGCAAGTACCGGACTTGGGGGTTTGGCACCCCGTCACCCCGCACCGGGACTGCCACGTCAAGTTCGAGCATGTGATGTATTCGGCCCCGTTTGCCCTGGTGGGCAAGGCGCTGTGGCTGCGCGCCAACGACGGTTGTGTGGCCTTGTACGAGGGCTATGTGCTGGTGGCCACCCACCCGCGCGGCCAGCGCAAGGGCCAGCGCGTGACCACCCCCGACCACTTGCCACCCCAGGCACAGTGGTTCTTTGGCCGTGACCGCCAGTGGCTGGACGAGCAAGCCAGCGAGGTCGGACCCCACTGCCAGCAGGTCATCGACTGGTTGCTCAGCGACAAGATTGTGGAGCGCTTGCGCGCCGCACAAGGCGTTATCGGCTTGACCAAGACCTATGGGCACAGCCGATTGGAGGCGGCCTGCCACCGCGCCATGGCCCACGGCAGTCCTTATTACCGCACCGTCAAGACCATTCTGAGCACCAACGCCGATCAGCTGCCGATGCCCCAGACCAGCACCGATGCGGTCTACACCAAGACCCGGTTTGCGCGCGATGCCGCCAGCTTGTTTGCCGACCCTGATGCCCGCACCCATTCCCACACCAATTCCCACACCCATCCCCACCACCCGCAGCAAGACCTGCTGCATTAACCCCCAAAGGAGAGCATCCCATGAACCCTATCCCCGAACTGGTTCCCCATTTGAAGCAGCTGCGCCTGTCTGGCATCCTGGACTCGCTGGAGGCACGAAACCGCCAGGCCATCGAGTCCAAGTTGGCCTACACCGAGTTCTTGGCCATCTTGATGGGTGATGAGGTCGCCCGCCGTGAGCAAAACAGCTTTGGCATGCGCTTGCGCAAAGCCCAATTCAGGTCCACCAAGACGCTGGAGCAGTTTGACTTTGAGCGGCTACCCCAACTCAACCGGGCCCTGGTGCACGATCTGGCCACGGGGCGCTACGTGCGCGAGTGCTCGCCCGTGCTGATCGTGGGGCCCAGCGGCACCGGCAAAAGCCACTTGGCTCAGGCGCTGGGTCACTGCGCGGTGCGCCAGGGCACGGATGTGCTGTTCACCAGTTGCTCGGCCCTGACGCAGACGCTGCACGCGGCGCGGGCGACCAACGCCTATGAGCGCAAACTGCAATCGCTCAGCCGCATCCCGGTGCTGATCATTGATGACTTTGGACTCAAGCCCCTGAGGTCACCAGCGGATGAGGACTTGCACGAGCTGATTGCCGAGCGCTACGAGCGCACGGCGACCATCATCACCAGCAATCTGGACTTCAGTGAGTGGGATCAGGCCTTCCCTAGCAACCCGCTGCTGGCCTCGGCCACGTTGGACCGGCTCAGGCACAACGCTTACTGCTTGACGCTGGATGGGCAGTCGTACCGGACGCCGCGCCAAATGCCGACCACGGCGGTGACAAAAAGCAAGAATTCAAACCCACAAAAAGACGCCAAATAAGGGCAAAATCCAAACCCGAAAGATGTCAGTTTGAGCGCTTGCAGCTGGCTCCTATATGCCGAAAACAGCTGGCTCCTTTATGCCGAAAAGTGACA
>NZ_NERU01000037.1 GCF_003063265.1 Limnohabitans sp. WS1 | reverse complement strand
ACGTCAAAGTGCGCGTGATGGACGCGGCAGGCAACCAACGCACACAAGACTACAGCTTCACCCTGGACAGCACAGCGCCCACAGCGGCCGTGCTCACCTTGGTGTGCGACAGCGGCAGCCAAGCGGGTGACCAACTCACCAACAACGGAGCCCTCAACGTGGTGGCCGAAGCCGGTGCCACGCTGGAGTACAGCACCAACGCCAGCAGTACAGACCCCACCTGGAGCAGCACCTTTGCGGCCGCAGACGGCGCCAACACCGTCAGCGTGCGCGTGACCGACAAGGCGGGCAACGTCAGCAGCACCTCCAGCCTGAGCTTCACGCTGGACAAAACAGCGCCCGTGGCCGCCAGCGTCAGCTTGGTGTGCGACAGCGGCCTGACCGCCGTGGCCAACAACGACAAAATCAGCCACACCGGCACACTGGCGGTGCAAACAGCAGAAACCGCAGGGCTGATTGAATACAGCACCGACGGCCTGAGCTGGGCCGCCACCTTGGCCGCAGCCGAAGGCGTGAACAACGTCAAAGTGCGCGTGACCGATGCGGCAGGCAACCTGGGCGCAGTCACCGACTACGCCTTCACACTGGACACCCAAGCGCCTGCAGCGCCCGTATTGGGCCTGGTGTGCGACAGCGGCCTGTTGGGCAGCGACAAGATCACCCAAAACGGCGCATTCAGCGCCACCACAAGCGAAGTGGGCGCGACACTGCAATACAGCACAGACGGCGTGGCCTGGAGCAACACCTTTGTGGCGGCCGAAGGCAGCAACACCGTCAAGGCACGGGTGTTGGACGCCGCAGGCAACGCAGGCGCAGCCAGCACGCTGAGCTTCACGCTGGACACACTCATCAGCAAACCCAGTGTGGCGCTCAGCTGCGACAGCGGTGCCAGCAGCAGCGACAAAATCACGCGCAGCGGTGCGCTGAGCCTGAACAACGTGGACAGCGACGCCCAAGTGCAATACAGCACCGACGGCCAAACCTGGACCAGCAGCTTCACGGCGGTGGAGGGCAGCAACAGCGTGAGCGTCAAAGTGACGGACGCGGCAGGCAATGTGGCCACCTCGGACACCCTGGTGTTCCAGCTGCGCACGCTGGACGCGGTCTTCACACTGAAGCTGGACAACACCAGCAACAGCGGCAGCCAGACCGACTTGGTGACCAACGACGTGACCCCCACGATCAGCGGCACGGGCACCACGGGCGACATCATCCAGGTGACGATGCCCGGCACAGGCGAAGTGCTCAGCACCACGGTGGCCGCTGACGGCACGTGGAGCGTGACACCCACGATGGACGTGGCCAGCGGCAGCGTGAGCGTGACGGCCACCAACGCTGCGGGCGTGGTGAGTGCGCCCAAGACACTGCCTTTGGTGATGGACACGGCAGTGGCCACACCTACAGTGGCCCTGGTGTGCGACAGCGGCACCAGCAGCAGCGACAAGATCAGCCGAGACGGCAGCCTCGTGGTGGGCAACCTGGAAGCAGGCTCAACCGTCGAGTACAGCACCAATGGCTCAATGTGGGGCACGACCTTCGCAGCCACAGAAGGCAGCAACACGGTCCAAGTGCGCCAGACCGACACAGCAGGCAACGTCAGCGCATCCAGCAGCCTGAGCTTCACGCTCGACACCACAGCGCCCACGCCCGCCGTCAGCATCAACGCCATTGGCGGCGACGACGCCCTGAGCCCTGCGGACGCGGTGCAAACCCAGACCGGCATCACCGGCAGCGTGACCAATGCCCGCGAAGGCGACCTGGTCAAAGTGCTGGTCAACGGCCAAACCTTCAGCGCCACCGTGGACGCGCTGGGCAACTACAGCGTCAGCGTGGCCACGGCCGACCTGATTGCTGACCAAGGCTCAGAAATCGAAGTCGTGCTCATGGCCAGCGACGCGGCAGGCAACACCCACATGGTCTCGGACACCCGCACCTACAAGGTGGACATCACCGTGCCCACGGTGCAAAGCATCGTGCTCGACAAGAGCGCCCTCAAAGTGGGCGAAACCGCCACCGTCACCATCACCTTCAGCGAGAAAGTCAAAGCCTTTGACCTGTCGGACCTGACCGCCGACAACGGCACGCTGACGGGCTTGGCCACAGCCGACAGCGGCCTGACCTGGACCGCCACACTCACACCGACGGCCAGCATCGAAGACACCACCAACGTGGTCAAAGTGCTGGCCAACTACACCGACCTGTCGGACAACCTGGGCACCGCAGCCACCAGCGGCAACTACAGCGTGGAAACCCTGGCCCCCACAGCCACCCTCCAACTGGCCGACGAAGCACTCAAGGCCGGTGAGACCACTACGCTGACCATCACCTTCAGCGAGAAGGTCAGCAACTTCAGCAACACCGACGTCACCGTGGCCAATGGCAGCCTGGGCACGCTCAGCAGCACGGACGGCATCGTCTGGACCGGCACCTTCACGCCCAGCGTGAACCTGGAAGACGCCACCAACGTCATCACACTGGCCAACACCTACACCGACGTGGCCGGCAACGCAGGCCAAAGCGCAGACAGCGGCAACTACAGCGTGGACACCAAGGCCCCCACGGCCAGCGTCACCCTCACGGACAACACCAACGCGGCCATCACCAGCCTCACGGCCGGTCAAAGCGCCAAAGTCACCATCACCTTCAGCGAAGCGGTCAAAGACTTCAGCAACGCCGACGTCACCGCGCCCAACGGCACCCTGAGCACTCTGGCCAGCACCGACGGCGGCACCACCTGGACGGCCACCTTCACGCCGAGCGCCAACGTCGAAGTCGCCGCCAACAGCATCAGCGTCAATCCCGCTGCGTACAGCGACTTGGCCGACAACGCAGGCAGCGCAGCCTCCAGCGCTACTTACGCCGTCGACACCCAAGGCCCCACCGCCAGCATCAGCATCAGCGACAGCGCCTTGACTGCAGGCGAGACCGCCCAAGTGACGATCAGCTTCTCAGAGAAAGTCACCGGCTTTGACAACAC
>NZ_NERU01000036.1 GCF_003063265.1 Limnohabitans sp. WS1 | reverse complement strand
ATGACGCAGGCCCGAATGCAAGCGAGCCAATCCCGATGAGGAAACCACTGACTGGAGAGCCGTGTGCGGGAAAACTGCACGCACGGTTCGGAGGGAGGGGAGGCCTTGGCCTTTCCTACCCCTATCAAAATGCGGGGCATCTCTCCTGTGGGAGCGACGCCCTCGTCGCGATAAGCCGCGCAGACCACCCCCCATCGCCCCGAGGGCGGGGCTCCCACAAAATGCCAATTGCCCCGGGGGCGGGGCTCCCACAAAATGCCAATCGCGCCGAGGGCGGGGCTCCTACAAAATGCGGGGCATCTCCCCTGTGGGAGCGACGCCCTCGTCGCGATAAGCCGTGCAGACCACCCCCCATCGCCCCGAGGGCGGGGCTCCCACAAAATGTCAATCGCCCCGGGGGCGGAGCTCCCACAAAATGCCCATCGCCCCGAGGGCGGGGCTCTTGCAAAATGCGGGGCATCTCCCCTGTGGGAGCGACGCCCTCGTCGCGAAAACCCTTGCAGACCACCCCCCTCACCATTGCCAGCAAGCCAGGCCACCTACAACATCCGGGTCTCCCAAACAGGCCTTTGACCTCGCGGCGGTTGTTTCAATTGGATCAAACACGGCATGGCGCTCGCGGTGATTCGCCATTTTTGGAGCGCCATTTTTTGGGCCTCACAGGCGGCTGAAAAACGTGGTGCCTCATCGCTCAACAGAACGCTGACTTGGGCCTGTTCGTTGGCCGGGTGCCAAATGGCCAGCAGCGTGGGCTGGTGCGGTGCGGGCCCATCCCTGTTCACGGTCAAGGTGGTCAGCGCACCCTCAGACCCGATGTGCGCCGCTTTGTCGCGGCTTTGTGTGGGCAGAAAGGTTTCGACTTCCTTCAATGCTGTCCAGGCGGCCTTGGGCAAGCCTGAGCGGCGGGTCAATCCATAGCGGTGTTCCATGTCTTGTGGGTTGTCACCATCGTCTTGCCAGTCGTACCACCAGTGCCCCAAATAGGGGTTGGCCGTGTGGGCAGTCTGGTGGGCCAAAGCCAGCGACAACAGCCGCAGTCGCAGCGCATAGGCCGCTTGCAAATGTTCACTGACGCCCGTTTGGTGATTGGCCCAGCCCATTTCAGAAACGAGGACCGATTTGCCACGGGTGAAGGGGTGTTGGGGGAGTTCTTTGTCGATGAACCATTGCAAGTCCCTGTGCCAGCTGTCGGGGGTGTCTTTGCCGCGCCCTTCCCCGTAGTTGTAGGTGTGCAGACTCAGGGCGTCGGCGTGCTTGAGCAGTCCCTGCGCCAGGGCTTTGTTCAACCAGCCGTTGAACTGGGCAGCGGGGGTCAGTGCCCCCACCACAAGGCACAGATCAGGGTCCAAGGCACGCAATGCGGGGGCAACTTTTTGGATGAGCTGCAGGTACGAGTCCGGGTCGCCAGCGGGGGCTCCGCCTGTGTCGGCATCCCATTCGTTCCAGATTTCGAAATGGCGCACCCGGCCTTGAAAGTGCTTGGCGACATGAACGGCATAACGCCGAAAGCCTTCCAGCGCCTGCGCACTGCGGGGTTTGCCGCCTTGGTCGTGAGCGGGGTGCCCGTATCCCAGCACCAGCATGGGGGTGATGTGGTGGCGCAGCGCTTCATCAACCAAGGCGTCGATGCGTTGTGGGATCTGGAATGAACCGTCGGCACGCTGAACTTGGTCCCAGAAAACTTCGTCCCGGATGGTGTTCACGCCGACCTGTTGTTTGGGCGCGAATGGCCCCAGGGGCCGATTGGCAAAGCCGTAATGGGTGACCACGCCTTGCCAGTGTGATGGCCCTGTGGTCGGTGCGCAGTGGTGCGCTGCCGCCCCCCAGGCCGAGGTGCAAAAGGCCGTCAAAGCCAGCAAGGCATGCTGCAGGCTTTGACAAATAAACATGTGCATCTTGTTCATTCAACGCTCGCCAGCTGTGCAGCGGGGCATCACCCGCCCGAGGGCCAGGCCATGACCTCGCGCAGCCCCACCCCAAAACTCTGAAAGCCTTGCGCGGCCCAACGGGCGCTGCTGTCAAGGCAGTCGTGCTGGTGGCCGTGCACCGTCATGCGCACGCCCATGCGGCGGGCCAGGTCGTCCAGCGCTTTGAATCCGTGTTCGTGGTAGCCCGGTGCTTCGTGGGTGATGAGGACGTCGGCTTGTTGTGCGGCCAGTTGTTCCACCTCGTCGGGGTAGATGCTGGACCAGTGCTTGAGGTGCACGCTGCCTTGCCAGCGGTCTTGTCGCGGGGTGACACGAGCGTGGTCTTCGCGGTTGCGAAACTTGGGCGCTTGCTGGTCTTTGGGGTACCACACCGCGCCGCGAAACACGCCGCCCAGCCCGGCAATGCGGGTGCCGCAGGGCAGGGTGACGACGCGGCCGTGCAGCTGCCGCTCGCTCACCTCGCTGTGCCAGACGTTGGCAAAGTGGTCCGCATGGTCGGTGTCGTGGTTGCCGTGGATGAACCACACGCGCTCCCAAATCGCTTGCAGCTCAAGGTGCAGCGGACGTGCCGGTTCCAGATCACCCAACAAGATGACGGCGCGGGCGCGGGTTTGCAGCGCGGCATCGATGATGTGCTGCCACTGGCCGTGCGGGTCGCCGCAAAAGAGGAGGGGGCCGGGGTGCATAGGGGCGTCTGTGTGATGTGGCGGTGGTGGATCCCCGTAAATCGTACATGACGTGTTGGATTGACGGGCTTGCTGCGAGTTGACTGCCGGGGCATGCAATGTGGGTGTTTACCAGGTAATACCAATGGCTATACTGGCATCCACAGGAGTCATCACATGCCCACCTTTTCTGTCAAATTGGATGAACAGGCCCGTGCCAAGGTGCTGCTGGCCGCAAGCCAGCGTGGGGTCACGCCGCACGCGTTCATGGTGCAGGCCATCGAGTCGGCGGTTACCCGCTCGAACGAAGATGACGCCTGGGTGGCCAAGGCCTTGCAGGCCAGGCAAAACTTGCTGCAAACCGGCTTGGGTGTAGATGGGCAGGCCATGGCGGCTTACCTCAAGGACAAGGTGCGCGGCATCGAGAGTCAACGCCCGCCCGTGCAGGGCGTGGAGCAATTGCTGGCCCCGCGTTCATGACGCGTCTGGTGCACACGCCCGAGGCCGCTCAGGACCTCGAAGAGCTGGTGGCTTTCTTGCTTCTCAACCGGCCTGAATACGCGGTTGAAACGGTGGACTTGGTGTTGGACGCTTTGTCTGTGTTGGAGCGTCACCCACTCATGGGTCGGCCTGTGGCCCATGGCATGCGCGAGTTGGTGATTTCACGGGGACGTTCGGGCTATTTGGCTTTGTATGTTTTTGACCCAGCTGCTGATGTCGTGTTCGTGTTGGCCTTGCGGCATCAGCGAGAGCAGGACTACCACTGACCTGCTGATCCGCGTCCAGTCATGTCGGGGCTGAAGCCGCCGACCTACGGGGACGGTGCTTCTTCGGGGCAGAGGTATTTTGTAGGTCGGAGTTTCAGCTCCGACGATGCTGGCTTTGGCGCGTGCAGTCATGTCGGGGCTGAAGCCGCCGACCTACGGGGAGGGTGCTTCTTCGGGGCAGAGGTATTTTGTAGGTCGGAGCTTCAGCTCCGACGATGCTG
>NZ_NERU01000035.1 GCF_003063265.1 Limnohabitans sp. WS1 | reverse complement strand
TCACCACCAGCGCAGGCACGGCCAGCGCGGTGCAAAACTACGCCCTGGGTGAGGGCGCAGGCCCCAACCCGGTCAAGCCCGCCATCACCGAAGTCACCGACAACGTGGGCAACCCGAACAATGGCACTGAGCCCTTGACCAACGGCGGCGACACCAACGACACCACACCCACCTTCAAAGGCACAGGCACGCCCGGCGAAGTCGTCACCATCAAAGACGGCGACAAGGTGGTGGGCAGCACCACCGTCAACCCTGACGGCTCTTGGAGCTTCACAGCGCCCGAGCAAGCTGCAGGCCCGCACACCTACACCGCCAGCACCCCGTCCGGCGGCACCAGCGAGCCGTTCGCATTCAAGATCGACACCACACCGCCCACCATCAAGGTGGACATCGACAAAACCACCCTCAACACCGACGAAACGAGCACCGTCACCTTCACCCTGAGTGAATCCAGCACGGACTTTGTCAATGGCGACATCGCCGTCACCGGCGGCACCCTGAGCCCGCTGGTCCAAAGCAGCACCAACCCGCTGGTCTACACCGCCACCTTCACACCTGCCAGCGGTGCCACCGCAGGCACTGTCAAAGTCGACAGCAACAAGTTCAGCGACGCCGCAGGCAACTTCAACCAAGACGGCACAGAAGCGGACAACAGCGACAGCGTGACCATCACCACTGGCGCAGGCAAAGCCGCCATCACGCTGGCCCCCATCACCGGTGACAACCTCATCAGCGCCACCGAAGGCAACACCCTCACCAACGTCACGCTGACGGGCAAAGTCACGGGCGCGTTCTCGGCAGGCGATGTGGTCACCATCCGTGTGTACGACCAAGTGCTCACCACCACCGTGGACGCCGCAGGCAACTACAGCCAAGTCGTCACCATGGCCGCGCTCAAAGCCGACTCGGACACCCAAGTGGACGTGTCGGTCGCGGCCAAAGACCCTGTTTCTGGCCAAATCAGCAACGCCAGCAACAACCAAAACTACACGGTCGAGCCCACCAACGGCACGGGCACGGCCCTGTTCATCGACCCGGTCACGGCTGACAACATCGTCAACCTGGCCGAGTCGGGTGCGGTCAGCATCCCCGTCACCGGCCGCGTGACGGGCAAGTTCAGTGCAGGCGACGTGGTCACCCTCATCGTCAACGACCAGAAGTTCTCGGGCACCGTAGACGCCTTGGGCAACTACAGCATCCCCGTCAAAACCCTGGACCTGCTGGCGGACAAAGACACCCAAGTCGAGGCCAGCGTGAGCGTCTCGGGGGCCAACTACAGCGCCCAGCAAAACTACGCCGTGGACACCACACCGCCCACAGGCACGGTCACGCTCAACCCGCTCACGCCTGACAACCTGATCGACGCCGCTGAGGCGGGTCTTGTCACACTGCCCGTCACCGGCAAAGTCACCGGCGACTTCAAGAGCGGCGACAAAGTCACCGTCACCGTGAACGGCAACCCCTACACCGGCACCGTCAACCCCGACGGCACCTTCAGCATCCCCGTGCCCACATCGGCCCTGATTGCCGACGCGGACACGAAGTACGAAGTCACCGTCGCCCTCACGGACGGCTCGGGCAACCCCGGCACCGCTTCGGGTGCCAATGACTACAACAGCAACGTCGCTCCGCCCGCAGGCAACGTGGCCATCACCTTGGAGCCCGTCACCGGCGACAACGTCATCACCGTGGCCGAAGGTGCTGCAGCCACCACCACGCTCAGCGGCAAAGTGACTGGCGCGTTCAGCGCAGGTGATGTCGTTACCTTCTTTGTCAACGACAAAACCTTCACCACCACCGTGGCTGCCGATGGCAGCTACAGCTTGAGCGTTGCCACAGCCGAGCTCAAGGCCGACTTTGACACCAAGGTCGAAGTCAGCATCCTGGCCAAAGACCCCGTCAGCGGCAAGACCCAAAGCGCAGGCAACGCGCAGGACTACACGGTAGAGACCGACGCCGTCCTCAAGACCGTGGCCCTGTCCATCGACAAAGTCACGGCTGACAACATCGTCAACCTGGCCGAATCGGCCAACACCAACACCCTGATCTCAGGCAAAGTGAGCGGCGTGTTCGCAACAGGCGACAAAGTCACCCTCAGCATCAACACCGTGGACTACACCGCCACGGTGCAAGCGGACGGCAGCTATACCGCCAGCGTCAAGACCACTGACTTGCTGGCCGACAGCGACACACAAATCCAAGGCTCCGTCACCACCAGCGCCGGTGTGGCCAAAGCCATCCAGAACTACGCTGTGGACACCACACCACCCGTGGCCAGCGTCGTCATCGACCCGCTGACCCCCGACAACATGATCGACGCCCTGGAGGCGGGCCAGCAAACCCTGCCCGTCACCGGTAAAGTCACGGGCGAATTCAAGCCTGGCGACAAAGTCACCGTCATGGTGAACGGCAACCCCTACAGCGGCACCATCAAGCCCGATGGCAGCTTCAGCGTCAACGTGCCCACCACCGAGCTCATTGCCGATCCGGACACGAAGTTTGAAGTCACCGTCACCGTCACCGACAACTCGGGCAACACCGCAGACGTCAAAGGCGACAAAGACTACGGCTCGGCCGTCAGCCCAGCAGATGCCAAAGTGGCCATCACCCTGGAGCCCATCACGGGCGACAACATCGTCACCCTGGCCGAAGGCGCACAAAGCAGCGTCACCCTCAGCGGCAAAGTCACCGGCGCGTTCACGGCAGGCGACGTGGTCACCCTCCGTGTGCACGACCAAGTGCTCACCACCACCGTGGACGCGGCAGGCAACTACAGCCAGGCCGTCAGCATGGCCGCCATCAAGGCCGACCCCGACACCCAAGCCGAAGTGAGCGTGGCCGCCAAAGACCCCGTCACTGGCAAAGTCAACACCGTGGGCACCGCGCAGGACTACACGGTAGAAACCGACGCCACCGCCGGCAAGACCGTGGCCCTGTCCATCAACACCGTCACCGCTGACAACATCGTCAACCTGGCCGAATCGACGGCCGCCGAGACCACCGTCACCGGCAAAGTCACCGGCGTTTACGCCGTGGGCGACACCGTCACCTTCACCGTCAACAAAAAGCCCTTCACCGGCACGGTGAACGCAGACGGCAGCTACAGCGTCAAAGTGGCCACGGCCGACCTGATCGCCGACAGCGACACCCAAATCGAGGGCACTGTCACCACCAGCGCCGGTGTGGCCAAGGCCATCCAGAACTACGGCGTGGACACCACCGACCCCGTGGTCAAGCTCAGCGTGGACACCGTCACAGCCGACAACTTCCTGTCCGCCCAAGAGGCGGGCCAAGCCCAGACCGCCATCACCGGCCAAGCCACAGGCGAATTCCGCGCCGGTGACGTGGTCACCCTCACGCTCAAAGACAGCAACAACAACGTCAAAACCTACAGCGGCACCGTGAACGCCGCAGGGGTTTACAGCATCCAGGTGCCCAGCGCCGACCTCGTCTCGGACGCCGACACCCTGATCGAGGCCAGCATCGTGGCCACCGACGGTGCGGGCAACAGCGCCACCGCCTTGGCCCAGCGCGACTACAACAGCGCCGTCACCCCCGCAGACGCCAAAGTGGCCATCACCTTGGCGCCCATCACCGGCGACAACATCGTCTCCGTGGCCGAAGGGGGTCAAGCCAACACCACGCTCAGCGGCAAAGTCACGGGCGCCTTCAGCGCAGGTGACGTGGTCAGCGTGTACCTCAACGACAAGACCTTCAGCACCACCGTGGCCGCTGACGGCAGCTACAGCCTGAGCGTTGCCACCGCCGAGCTCAAGGCCGACAAAGACACCGTGGCCGAAGTCTCGGTGGCGGCCAAGGACCCGGCCACCGGCAAAATCAACGTGGCGGGCAACAGCCAGG
>NZ_NERU01000034.1 GCF_003063265.1 Limnohabitans sp. WS1 | reverse complement strand
AAAACGCCCCACCGAACGGTGAGGCGTTTTGGGCTGTTAGAAGCCTGACGATGTCCTACTTTCACACGGGAATCCGCACTATCATCGGCGCTAAGTCGTTTCACGGTCCTGTTCGAGATGGGAAGGAGTGGGGCCAACTTGCTATGGTCATCAGGCATAACTTGGTGTCGTCTTGACCAAGTCAAGACAACGAATTCATAGAGTTTCGAATCAGATTTTGGCTTGTTAACCGGGTTATCCACCCAGCCTTTCGGCCTTTTTGAATGCGTCAACTTGGCATAACTTCCTTGACCAATGCACACCTTGCGGCGTGTGATCAAAGTTATAGGGTCAAGCCGCACGAGCAATTAGTATCGGTTAGCTTAACGCATTACTGCGCTTCCACACCCGACCTATCAACGTCCTGGTCTTGAACGACTCTTCAGGGGGCTCAAGGCCCCGGCAGATCTCATCTTGAAACGAGTTTCCCGCTTAGATGCTTTCAGCGGTTATCTCTTCCACACTTAGCTACTCGGCAATGCCACTGGCGTGACAACCGATACACCAGAGGTGTGTCCACTCCGGTCCTCTCGTACTAGGAGCAGGCTTCCTCAAATCTGCAGCGCCCACGGAAGATAGGGACCAAACTGTCTCACGACGTTTTAAACCCAGCTCACGTACCTCTTTAAATGGCGAACAGCCATACCCTTGGGACCGGCTACAGCCCCAGGATGAGATGAGCCGACATCGAGGTGCCAAACACCGCCGTCGATATGAACTCTTGGGCGGTATCAGCCTGTTATCCCCAGAGTACCTTTTATCCGTTGAGCGATGGCCCTTCCATACAGAACCACCGGATCACTATGTCCTACTTTCGTATCTGCTCGACTTGTCAGTCTCGCAGTTAAGCACGCTTATGCCATTGCACTATTATCACGATGTCCGACCGTAACTAGCGTACCTTCGAACTCCTCCGTTACGCTTTGGGAGGAGACCGCCCCAGTCAAACTGCCTACCATGCACTGTCCCCGATCCAGATAATGGACCTAGGTTAGAACCTCAAACACACCAGGGTGGTATTTCAACGTCGGCTCCACTGAAACTAGCGTTCCAGCTTCAAAGCCTCCCACCTATCCTACACAGATCTGTTCAAAGTCCAATACAAAGCTACAGTAAAGGTTCATGGGGTCTTTCCGTCTTTCCGCGGGGAGATTGCATCATCACAAACATTTCAACTTCGCTGAGTCTCAGGAGGAGACAGTGTGGCCATCGTTACGCCATTCGTGCAGGTCGGAACTTACCCGACAAGGAATTTCGCTACCTTAGGACCGTTATAGTTACGGCCGCCGTTTACTGGGACTTCAATCAAGAGCTTGCACCCCATCATTTAATCTTCCAGCACCGGGCAGGCGTCACACCCTATACGTCCACTTTCGTGTTTGCAGAGTGCTGTGTTTTTATTAAACAGTCGCAGCCACCGATTTTTTGCAACCCCGTTGGGCTCCCTCTGTTCGAGTTCACCTACTTGGGGCATACCTTCTCCCGAAGTTACGGTATCAATTTGCCGAGTTCCTTCTCCTGAGTTCTCTCAAGCGCCTTAGAATACTCATCTCGCGCACCAGTGTCGGTTTGCGGTACGGTCAATGACAAGCTGAAGCTTAGTGGCTTTTCCTGGAAGCAGGGTATCACTCACTTCAGGTGCAAGCACCCTCGTTATCACCCCTCATCTAAGCCCGGCGGATTTGCCTACCGAGCACGACTACAGGCTTGAACCAACATATCCAACAGTTGGCTGAGCTAACCTTCTCCGTCCCCACATCGCACTTGTCATCGGTACAGGAATATTGACCTGTTTCCCATCAGCTACGCATCTCTGCCTCGCCTTAGGGGCCGACTCACTCTACGCCGATGAACGTTGCGTAGAAAACCTTGCGCTTACGGCGAGGGGGCTTTTCACCCCCTTTAACGCTACTCATGTCAGCATTCGCACTTCTGATACCTCCAGCAGGGTTTACACCACCACCTTCACAGGCCTACAGAACGCTCTCCTACCACTTGCAATAAATTGCAAATCCGCAGCTTCGGTAACTGGCTTAGCCCCGTTACATCTTCCGCGCAGGACGACTCGATCAGTGAGCTATTACGCTTTCTTTAAATGATGGCTGCTTCTAAGCCAACATCCTGACTGTTTTAGCCTTCCCACTTCGTTTCCCACTTAGCCAATTTTAGGGACCTTAGCTGGCGGTCTGGGTTGTTTCCCTCTTGAGTCCGGACGTTAGCACCCGGTGCTCTGTCTCCCAAGCTGTACTCATCGGTATTCGGAGTTTGCCTTGGTTTGGTAAGTCGCCATGACCCCCTAGCCAAAACAGTGCTCTACCCCCGATGGTAATACTTGAGGCACTACCTAAATAGTTTTCGGAGAGAACCAGCTATTTCCAAGTTTGTTTAGCCTTTCACCCCTATCCACAGGTCATCCGCTAATTTTGCAACATTAGTCGGTTCGGACCTCCAGTACCTGTTACGGCACCTTCATCCTGCCCATGGATAGATCACTTGGTTTCGGGTCTACACCCAGCGACTGATTCGCCCTATTCGGACTCGATTTCTCTACGGCTTCCCTATTCGGTTAACCTTGCCACTGAATGTAAGTCGCTGACCCATTATACAAAAGGTACGCAGTCACCCCTTTCGAGGCTCCTACTTTTTGTAAGCATGCGGTTTCAGGATCTATTTCACTCCCCTCCCGGGGTTCTTTTCGCCTTTCCCTCACGGTACTTGTTCACTATCGGTCAATGATGAGTATTTAGCCTTGGAGGATGGTCCCCCCATATTCAGACAGGATTTCTCGTGTCCCGCCCTACTTGTCGTTAGCTCAGTACCACACATCTGTTTTCGCATACGGGGCTATCACCCACTATGGCCGGCCTTTCCATGCCGCTTTGCTAACAGTTGTGCTATCACTAACAGGCTCTTCCGATTTCGCTCGCCACTACTTTCGGAATCTCGGTTGATGTCTTTTCCTCGAGCTACTGAGATGTTTCAGTTCACCCGGTTCGCCTCGCATGACTATGTATTCATCATGCGATACCCCTAAGGGTGGGTTTCCCCATTCAGAAATCTCCGGATCAATGCTTATTTGCCAGCTCCCCGAAGCTTATCGCAGGCTTTCACGTCTTTCGTCGCCTATCATTGCCAAGGCATCCACCACATGCTCTTATTCACTTGACCCTATAACTTTGAACTCTCTTGTCGAGAACTCATCGTTATTTTCAAGGAATGTCTGTCAGGTCTTTCACCTGACGCGTTATGCCGTAAATGAATAATTCCTCAACACAGGATGTTTCCATCCAATATCAAAAGAACAATTCGTCTTTACTTGAATTTCAAACGTCGTTTGAATATTCGTTTTGACGCAATCAAAAAATTGTCACCAGGGGCACGGTCCGCACTAAACCTTTACGAATGTGCGGTTTCCCCTGGCAACTCTGATTCGACTCTATGAATTTTTAAAGAACAGCCGTGTGTCTTGCGACACTTGTCAATCGATCAATATCAATCAACACAAAAGTAGCCTCTGCATTTGTCTTGCCAAGCAACTTTTGTTTTGAATGAAGATCCAAACAACCTGCACCAGGCTATTGGATTTATTCGATTTACGCGATAAGTAATGGTGGAGGATGACGGGATCGAACCGACGACCCCCTGCTTGCAAAGCAGGTGCTCTCCCAGCTGAGCTAATCCCCCGTTATCTTGTCCGGAGCGCCCAAGCAGCGCTCACTTTTCAGAAGGATTGGTGGGTCTGGTTGGTCTCGAACCAACGACCCCTGCGTTATCAACACAGTGCTCTAACCAACTGAGCTACAGACCCAAGCCGGTCACCAATGACCAGGCATCAGCCAAGCCCTCAGCGACAACCTTCCAACAACCGATAAGTGTGAGCGTTCAATTTAGATTGCAGTTTCCAGAAAGGAGGTGATCCAGCCGCACCTTCCGATACGGCTACCTTGTTACGACTTCACCCCAGTCACGAACCCCGCCGTGGTAATCGCCCTCCTTGCGGTTAGGCTAACTACTTCTGGCGAGACCCGCTCCCATGGTGTGACGGGCGGTGTGTACAAGACCCGGGAACGTATTCACCGTGACATTCTGATCCACGATTACTAGCGATTCCGACTTCACGCAGTCGAGTTGCAGACTGCGATCCGGACTACGACTGGTTTTATGGGATTAGCTCCCCCTCGCGGGTTGGCAACCCTTTGTACCAGCCATTGTATGACGTGTGTAGCCCCACCTATAAGGGCCATGAGGACTTGACGTCATCCCCACCTTCCTCCGGTTTGTCACCGGCAGTCTCATTAGAGTGCCCAACTGAATGTAGCAACTAATGACAAGGGTTGCGCTCGTTGCGGGACTTAACCCAACATCTCACGACACGAGCTGACGACAGCCATGCAGCACCTGTGTTACGGCTCTCTTTCGAGCACGAAGCTATCTCTAGCGACTTCCGTACATGTCAAAGGTGGGTAAGGTTTTTCGCGTTGCATCGAATTAAACCACATCATCCACCGCTTGTGCGGGTCCCCGTCAATTCCTTTGAGTTTCAACCTTGCGGCCGTACTCCCCAGGCGGTCAACTTCACGCGTTAGCTTCGTTACTGAGTCAGTGAAGACCCAACAACCAGTTGACATCGTTTAGGGCGTGGACTACCAGGGTATCTAATCCTGTTTGCTCCCCACGCTTTCGTGCATGAGCGTCAGTACAGGTCCAGGGGATTGCCTTCGCCATCGGTGTTCCTCCGCATATCTACGCATTTCACTGCTACACGCGGAATTCCATCCCCCTCTACCGTACTCTAGCTATGCAGTCACAAAGGCAGTTCCCAGGTTGAGCCCGGGGATTTCACCTCTGTCTTACATAACCGCCTGCGCACGCTTTACGCCCAGTAATTCCGATTAACGCTTGCACCCTACGTATTACCGCGGCTGCTGGCACGTAGTTAGCCGGTGCTTATTCTTACGGTACCGTCATGAGCCCCCCGTATTAAGAGAGACCTTTTCGTTCCGTACAAAAGCAGTTTACAACCCGAGGGCCTTCATCCTGCACGCGGAATGGCTGGATCAGACTTGCGTCCATTGTCCAAAATTCCCCACTGCTGCCTCCCGTAGGAGTCTGGACCGTGTCTCAGTTCCAGTGTGGCTGGTCGTCCTCTCAGACCAGCTACAGATCGTTGGCTTGGTGAGCCTTTACCCCACCAACTACCTAATCTGATATCGGCCGCTCCAATCGCGCGAGGCCTTACGGTCCCCCGCTTTCATCCTTAGATCGTATGCGGTATTAGCGTAACTTTCGCTACGTTATCCCCCACGACTGGGCACGTTCCGATATATTACTCACCCGTTCGCCACTCTCAAGGGGTTGCCCCCTCTACCGTTCGACTTGCATGTGTAAAGCATTCCGCCAGCGTTCAATCTGAGCCAGGATCAAACTCTATAGTTCGATCTTGATTTTTTTCGGTCTTTCGACCAACTCATAAATTGGAATCGACGCGAACATCATCTCTGATATCCACATCTTTTTTACTTCATGAGCGTTTGTTAGCTAAT
>NZ_NERU01000033.1 GCF_003063265.1 Limnohabitans sp. WS1 | reverse complement strand
TTACATCGCACATCACAACAAAAATCCTAAGCCCTTCATCTGGACAAAAAGCGCTCGCGACATCTTGCAAAAGGTCATTCGTGCCAACAAGCGCTTAAGTTCCAAACAGAATGCAACACTACACTAGTACCCCATTTGCGTCAACATCAATTTCAATCTTTTTAAATTTACTACTGCCCCCGCTTCGTTTTACGGTGTAAACAGCTAAATTTTCAGGAGAAAGTCGATTGGCTCTAATTTCATCTAAAAGACCTAGAAAAAGTTCTCTAGAATGAGTTTCTGCAACGATGTGCATCTCTTTTTTCTTGGCTGTTTCAACAAATACGCCAGCCAATAATTTCGCAGCTGTGTGATTTAGATGAAGCTCTGGTTGCTCAAAAAGCAAAGTTGCTTTGTCAGGTGCAAAACTGCATTGCACCAAAACAGGTAATACCTGAGACATGCCGTATCCTAAGTCAGCAATTGGAAGATTTGCATCATCTGCCAAGGTTACTGTGACGTCAAATAAGTCAGACTTTCCGACGCGTGAAACATCCACCTTCTTGGCCAACCCCATTTGATCTAACCAACCACCAATCTCCTTCAAATGTGGACGCCGCTTGGTTTGAACAAATTCATTTGCAAGCAAGGTGATCGCATTTTCGCCTTGCGCTCCAACTTCAGTGGGACTTGATCCTCTTGTCGGGTAGCGACGTAAAGGTGATTGGCGGAATGGACCTAAATATAAAACATTACTTAATTCGCTGGAGACTATTTGTTTGCAAGATTCATTGTAAAAAAATACGTGAAGGTCTTCTTCGGACTTTGTGGACTTTGGAAATAAATTAGCATGCAAAGCGCTATCGTAGCCTGATGTGGCTTGTATTATCTTATTGTTAAATTCAATTGTATAAGTGCCGATCGTCTTATTAGGTTTGAAGTTTAGAGTGCTGGCTGGTGATGAGTAAGTGAGTGTATTTAAATAAATATCTTGTGTGCGTTTTGTGCTTTTGAAGCTGTAATTGGCAGAAAATATATCAGTGGAGGCAAGCTTTTGTATTTTTCCTATGCCTCTAAATGAATACTTTATATTGGTGCTTTCAAAACCAATTTCAATAGCGTCAGAGTAAGATTTAGAATGAATAACCTCGATAAATCTACCGAGATGAACTTGCGCATACTCGTCATCTAATACGAGTGGTCGACTTGAGCTTGGTAATTTGGATGTTTGTGCTAATGCCGCAAGGGCGTGAATGCAGCTACTTTTCCCAGAAGAGTTGGGGCCTATAAAGAGGGTTATTTTTTTAATATCGAATTCGGCTAACTCATTTACGCCTTTAAAATTTTTTATTTTTAACTTGCTGATTGTCATTTGGCCTCCTGAGATTTTGTGTTAAGGATAGTCTGAATAACTCATCATCAGGTGATGTACTCGGCTGATTGTTTGAGGGAGTGATTTTTGAGTGAAATCCTCAGCAAAAACGGCGTTGTTGACACCATTTCTTTGGCTTTTCTGCCTTTTGAGGCCCTTGGCCTCGTTTTCAGGCGCACTCATCCCTGCATTTGCATCAATTTGCCGCGCATCATCCACAGGTTTGACAACGCAAACAACGTCGTCAGCTGGGCCGTGTTCTTCTTCAAGCCTCGGTAGCGGACTTTGACGTAGCCGAACTGCCGCTTGATGACCCGAAACGGGTGCTCTGCTTTTGCTCGGATGCTGGCCTTGATCTTCTCCACCTGGTCGACCATCGCGTCAATCGCATTGTCTTTGTTCAAGGCGTTGCGTTTGCCCGGTTTCATTGCAATGTGCCAGTTCACATCGGCATTGGCATCTGGTCGCTTTTCAATGCCCTGATATCCCGCATCGCCGAATGCATCTTTCTCTTGTCCATGCAACAAACTGTTGCCCTCAATAACGTCGTGAACATTGCCCGATGTGCCACGAACCGTGTGCACCAAGCCCGACTCGGCATCCGCTCCAATGTGGGCTTTCATTCCAAAGTACATCTGCTGGCCCTTCTTGCTCGAATGCATCTCAGGGTCGCGCTTGTGCTCTTTGTTCTTAAATGATTTCTTTTGTTTGAATTGTAAATGCTGAATTTTTGTGGATTATTAATTCATAAAATAGAATGAGGTTCATATAATTTAATAAATCCAAAAAATATCGATTTGACTATTTAAGTCGGATTTGGCCTTGTCACGTCATCTCTCCGGACTAGCAAAGTAGCTAAAGTACTTATCAGGATCTGTAGGACTGGCTCTATTTGAGTCGTTAAGGGATTGATTTCTGCGATTAGTACTTTCAGACTGGCGGCGTTGAAGACTTTCAGAGATAACAACCAGCCCATTTTGGGTTTGGCTTTGACGAACCGATGGTCATAAAGTAGTGCTTTTGAGCATGGCTTAAGTGGGGCTGGAACCCCCATAGGTGCAGCATGTGCAGTCAATTGTTCGGGTCCCTTGCGCAGCGTCTTTTAGCGATGTTGTGTGCGCAAGATGTTAACCTTTTAGAAGCTGTTTTAAGATCTTAAAAGATAAAAATTAATTCTAAAATACCCATGGGTATCTGGGTGGATCCTTTGGAAATGGTCAGGCGTCGCGCTGGCCTGACCCTATCCGGTGCTGAGCCATGACCTGGCCCAGAACCGACTGTGGCCTCACTTGCCCCAACTGTCTTTCAACCCCGTCACCCGGTTAAACACCGGCTTCGCCCCCGCCACATGATCCAGGCGGTCCGCCACAAAGTATCCAAACCGCTCAAACTGGAACTTCTGGTCTGGCTGCGCCCCGGCCAGTGACGGCTCCACATAGGCGGTGACCACCTTCAAGCTGTCCGGGTTGAGCGACTGCAAGAAGTCTTTGCCGCCTGCATCGGGGTGCGCTTCGGCAAACAGGCGGTCGTACAGGCGAACTTCGGCTTGCACGCCGTCGGCCACGCTCACCCAGGTGATGGCGGCTTTGGCTTTGACGCTGTCGGCACCGGGTGTGCCGCTCTTGGTGCCGGGGATCACTTTGGCGTGCACTTCGGTCACGTTGCCCGCCGCGTCGCGTGCGCAGCCTGTGCATTCGATCACGTAGCCGCCTTTCAGACGCACCACGTTGCCGGGGAACAATCGTTTGTAGCCCTTGGGCGGCACTTCTTCAAAGTCTTCGCGCTCGATCCACACTTCTTTGCCGATCTTGAACATACGGTCGGCGGGTGGGGTTTGGCCCTCGGCAATCGCGCTGTGGGGCAGGGCGGGTTGGGTGCAGTCCTCGGTGTAGCCGTCGCTGCCAAAGGCTTCGGCCCAGTTGGTCAGCACGAGCTTGACGGGGTCGAGCACGGCCATGCCGCGGTGGGCTTTGTTTTCCAGGTCTTCGCGCAGGCAGCCCTCAAGGGTGCTGTAGTCGATCCAGCTGTCGCTTTTGGTCACGCCAATGCGGTCGGCAAACAGGCGCAGGCTCTCGGGCGTGTAGCCCCGGCGGCGCAGGCCGACGATGGTGGGCATGCGCGGGTCGTCCCAGCCGCTGACTTTGCTTTCATTGACCAGTTGCGCCAGCTTGCGTTTGCTGGTGATCACATAGGTCAGGTTCAGGCGGGCAAATTCGTATTGTTTGGGGCTGGGCGCGGCCAGCAGCTTGCACTCGCACAGGCGCTCCATCAGCCAGTCGTAAAACGGGCGCTGGTCTTCAAACTCCAGCGTGCAGATGCTGTGGGTGATTTGCTCCAGCGCGTCTTCGATGGGGTGGGCAAAGGTGTACATCGGGTAGATGCACCAGGTGTCGCCCGTGTGGTGGTGGGTGGCGCGGCGGATGCGGTAGATGGCCGGGTCGCGCAGGTTGATGTTGGGCGACGCCATGTCGATCTTGGCGCGGAGCACGGCCGCGCCGTCATCGAGCTTGCCGTCACGCATTTCGCGGAATCGCGTCAGGTTTTCTGTCACGGTGCGGCTGCGGAAAGGGCTGTCCACGCCGGGTTTGCCAAAGTCGCCCCGGTTGGCGCGCATGTCTTCTGCGCTTTGTTCGTCCACATAGGCGTAGCCAGCTTCGATCAGCGCCTCGGCAGCGCGGTACATGAAGTCGAAGTAGTCGCTGGCTTG
Source organism: Limnohabitans sp. WS1 (assembly GCF_003063265.1). GTDB lineage: Bacteria > Pseudomonadota > Gammaproteobacteria > Burkholderiales > Burkholderiaceae_C > Limnohabitans_A. Next base: position 2,000 of record NZ_NERU01000033.1, on the reverse strand, counting down.
GTAGGGCGCGGCGCTTCCGGCGGCCTGGCCCAATTGCGCCCAGTCAAAGCCGAGCCATTTCACGGCGTCGATGATGCTGTTGACGTATTCGGTGTCTTCTTTTTCGGGGTTGGTGTCGTCAAAGCGCAGGTGGCACACGCCGCCGTATTCCTTGGCCAGCCCGAAGTTGATGCAAATGCTTTTGGCGTGGCCCACGTGCAAGTAGCCGTTGGGCTCGGGCGGGAAGCGGGTGCGGATCTTGGCCGGGTCGGGTTGGCCCGCCGCATGGTGAGTGGCGTCGCCCGGGCTGCCTGCCCAGCGGCGGGTGGCATAGGTGCCTTTGTCCAGGTCGTTTTCGATGATTTGGCGCAGGAAGTTGCTGACTTTGTGGTCGGCGGTGGCGTTGGTGTCGGGAGCTTTGGGGGTGGGGGCGTTCATAGCGATCGATTTTAGGGCTTGCCAAAGTCCATTCCCTTTGGACTGAACTTACGAATAGACACGATTGTGAAGTCGCCGCTGTGCACCGAAGGGGTCTTTAAAACGCTAAAGATGCAGGTGTAACCGTTGCACCCACAATTTTGGAGAAATTCGCATGTCCAATCATTGGTTCAACACGGGGGGCCGCAAGCTGGCGGTGTGGGGCAGTTTGGCTGTGGGCTTGGCGCAAGTGGGGTGCGCCCACCCGGTGTTGATGGAGCCTCATGTGGTGGTCTCTTCGCGCACAGGCCCCCCGCCTGTTTATGGCCCGGTATACAGCCATGTCCACGCGCATGCCCCCCAACCGCACTTCATCGTGCCGCCCCCACGGCCTGTTTATTTGCCGTCACCGCCACCGCGTGTGGTCTATCCGTCTGCTCCCCCACGGGTGGTGTACCACCCAGCGCCCCCGCAGGTGCTGTACAGGCCACCTGTTCATGTCAGTCCTGTCCATCGGCCTGCACCACAGTGGGGTTCAAAACACCCTGTCGAAGTGGGCAAGGGCGGGCACCGTGAAGCTCGGGATGGGCGAGAACGCCGAGAGGGTGAGCGTGGCCATGGTCGTGACGAACGCGAACGCGAGCCATGGCGTCGTTAAGCGGTCTGATCTGACGCCCAAGTTCACAGCCTTTGGCGCAGCACCATCTCGTCACGCCGAATCTCGACATCAAAGTGCCTCAAAAAGGCCTGCCCCAATAGCGCCTGCTGTGGCTCCAGACCACTCAGACCCACCGCCACGCTGGTGTCGTTGAGCACCAAATTTCCCACACGCACCGGCACGCTGCGCACCAACTGACCCTGGCGGGGGCCGTTGGCGGTGTGCAGGGTGATGCTCTGGCCCGCAGGCAATCCGGCCTGAGTGGCCAACGCTTGGCTCACGCTCACATGGCTGGCCCCGGTGTCCACCAAAAAGCGCACAGGCTGGCGATTGACCTCGCCCTCCACATGAAAATGCCCATCCCGCTGGCGCGGAATGACCAGATCACCCGAGTCAAGCGCATAGGGCTTCAGGCTGGCTTGTCTGTTGTGTTCGATGCGATCAAACACCAAATACAACACCCCCGCCACCGCCAACCAGACGTCGGCAATGGCCAAGGCACCCAATTGGGCTGTTTTTTGAATCGGTGACGGCATCGGTTTGCGCAAGTTCGTGGCGTTGTTCTGCCATCCGATTATTGACCCAGCCCGATGGCGTCTCGTGCTTTCTTTGTAGGAGCGTCGCCCTCGCCGCGATCAAGCCCCGCAGACCACCCCCCATCGCCCAGGCAGCGTTGCTCTCCCCCCTGTAGGAGCGGCGCCCCCGCCGCGATCAAGCCCCGCACACCACCACCGCCCATCGCACCGAGGGCGGTGCTCCCACAGGGGACAGGGAACGGCCCCCACCCCTCAAATCACCAAATTCATTAAACCCAATCTGATTCATCACGCACCCAGCTGCGCCTGTTTCAAATTCTCAAATTCATCACAATCCCTGCCGGTTTGCCTTGAATCGAAAATTGTGAGTTCTTAAATGTGCTGTATTTTACAAATAAATACACCAAAAC
>NZ_NERU01000032.1 GCF_003063265.1 Limnohabitans sp. WS1 | reverse complement strand
GCCTGCTTTTGTCCACCGGTTTGGGGGAGTTGGGCCACCGATTGCGGCAGTTTTTTATGGGTCCCTCGGTCAAGTCCGGATCAATGAACTTGACCATGGTCTGAAAGTGAATTTTTCAGGTACGACTTATTACTCCTGGGATGCCGTTTTGGCACCAACCAATGTGCCAACACCACTGATTGAGTCCTTGGCATTGGATTTTCAAAAAATCATGGCCATGCCGGAATACCGCGCATTCAGAGGAGAGCGTGGTTTGGCAGCGTTGAATTTGTCGGAGCGGGATTTTTCGCGATTCGTTGCTCAGCAGAGAAAAGTGTGGGAGCAGGCGGTCGAGTTCTTCAACATCAATGCGGAAGAAGCCTTCAGCGGGTGAGCATGGGCTCAAGGCTTGGACGCGTCCGTGTCCTGCGCATCGAGCCGCTTCAACACGGTCAGTGCTGCTGGAATCAAATCCCCCGCGCCAGCACCGGAAACAGCTTGTGCAGGCCATCCGCCATCACCTCAACCGCCAGTGCGGCCAGGATCAGGCCCATCAGCCGGGTCATGACGTTGATGCCGGTTTTGCCCAAAATTCGGGCAATGGGCGTGGCCAAAGAAAAGCACAGGGCGGTCGCCAGCGCAATCACCACGCCGTAGCCGACCAGGGTGCCGAGTTGGGCGAAGTTCTTGGCTTTTTCGGCATAGATCACCACGGTGGACATGGTGGCCGGGCCGGTCAACAGGGGGATGGTCAGTGGCACCACGGCAATGCTGGCACCGACGGCCGCTTTGGCTTCGGCGTCGTGCACTTCGTCGGCGTTGGCGCGGGATTCAGCGGGTTGGGCGTTGAGCATCGACAGGGCGGACGTGAGCAAGAGCATGCCGCCGCCAACCTGGAAGCTGGCCAGTGAGATGCCAAAGAACTCCAGAATTTGCAGGCCCAGCAAGGCGCTGGCTGCGATCACCACAAAGGCAGAAAAGGACGACACCCAAATCGTTTTCTTGCGTTGTGCCCGACTGAAGCCCTGGGTGTAGTGAATGAAGAAAGGAACAATGGCCAGCGGGTTGACGATGGCCAGCAGGGTGATGAGTGGTTTGAAGTCCATCACCCGATTGTGCTCCGCCTCAGGCTGCCGGCGTGCGCCTTCTGAACATGCCCCAACCTTCCATGTGCAGCACTTTGTCGCCGTGCTGGTTGAACATTTCCCACAGGTTGCGTGTCATGCCCACATCCGGGCGCTTGCCCATGGGTTTGGTCTCCAGCATGGTGCTTTGCAGACGCAAGGTGTCGCCGGGGTACACGGGTTTGAGCCACTTGATGCCTTCCAGGCCCGGTGAGCCCAGGCTGGAGGTTTCGCACAGGAAGTTGGTCACCATCAGCCGCATGGCCATCGAGCAGGTGTGCCAGCCACTGGCCGACAGAGCGCCAAACACCGAGGCCTTGGCCGCTTCGTCGTTCAGGTGAAAAGGTTGGGGGTCAAATTGGGTGGCAAAGGCGATGATTTCTTCTCGGGTGGGCGTGATGGTGCCCAGGTCGCGCACCTGACCGGGGGCGAAGTCTTCCCAGTAATACTTGATCTGTGCCATCAGCGGCCTCCCGAGATGTCCAGAAAGCTCATGGTGGTGTAGCTGGCGCTGTCTGACAAGAGCCAGACAATCCCCTCGGCCACTTCTTGCGCCGTGCCGCCACGTTGGGCGGGCACCAAGTGTTGCAGCTCTTTCACGCGGTTGGGCAGGCCGCCCGAGGCGTGGATCTCGGTTTCGATCAGGCCCGGGCGCACGGCGTTGACACGGATGCCTTCGGCGGCCACCTCTTTGGCCAAGCCGATGGTGAAGGCGTCGATCGCGCCCTTGGCGGCGGCGTAGTCCACGTACTGGCCAGGCGCTCCCAAGCGCGAGGCGGCACTCGACACGTTGACGATGCTGCCGCCTTCGCCGCCGTGTTGTGTGCTCATGCGGCGCACGGCTTCGCGGGCGCAAATCAGGCTGCCGATCACGTTGATGTCGAACATGCGCTTCCAGCGGGCCACGCTCATTTCGTCGACGCGGGCTTTGACGTCGACCACGCCTGCGTTGTTGACAAGACCGGTCAGGCGGCCGAATTTGGCGTCGATGTGCTCAAACATGCGCAGCACTTGGTCTTCTTCGGCCACGTCGGCTTGCACCGACATGGCTTGACCGCCCATGGCGCGGATCTGGCGCACCACTTCGTCGGCGGCCAGTGAGTTGGCGGTGTAGTTCACGGCCACTGACCAACCATTTTGGGCTGCCAAAAGGGCGGTGGCGGCCCCGATACCCCGGCTGCCGCCCGTCACCAACAAGACCTTGTTCATCGTGTGTCTCCTGCAAAAATGGTTTGTTGCGGTTACAACCGCATCTGCAAAGATTACACAACACACAAGGAGACAGCATGGGTCGCACAGTGGACTATTACCTCGCCCCCCAAAGCCCCTGGGCTTATTTGGGCCACCAACGCCTGGCCGACATCGTGCAGCGCACAGGCGCAAACTTGCGGGTGATGCCCATTGATCTTGGCGGAAAAGTTTTCCCGATTTCGGGCGGCTTGCCTTTGGGGCAACGTGCGCCGCAGCGACAAGCCTACCGTTTGGTGGAGTTGCAGCGTTTTAGCCAGCACCTGAATGTGCCCTTGAACCTCAAGCCCAGGTATTTTCCTGTGGGTGGCGACGACTCGGCCCGGCTGATCATTGCCGCCGATCTGGCACAAGGCTCACAAGCCGCCATGAAGATCGCAGGCGCGATTTTGGCGGCTTGCTGGGCGCAAGAGCGCAACATGGCCGACGACAAGGTGTTGGCAGAACTGCTTGTTGAGCAGGGTTTGCCGGAGCAGCTGATGGAGGCTTCGCGCAGCCAAGCAGTGCAAGAGCGCTATGAAAGCTACACCCAAACGGCCATTGATGTGGGGGTGTTTGGCGCCCCCAGTTATGTGGTCGATGGCGAAATTTTTTGGGGCCAGGACCGACTTGACTTCGTCGAGCGTGCGCTGGCCCGTTGAGCGCAGCTTGAATTGAAAGGAAAACACATGGGAACGATGATTGAACTGCAAACCGCAGACGGCACTGTGGTGCCTGCCTACGAGGCCCGGCCTGTTGGCACGCCCAAGGGGGCGGTGGTGGTGATTCAGGAAATTTTTGGCGTGAACAGCCACATCCGCGCCGTGGCCGATGGCTATGCGGCCGAGGGTTACCTGGCCGTTGCGCCTGCAGCTTTTCACCGCGTCAAACCCGGGGTGGAGTTGGGCTACACCGATGCCGACATGGGCGAGGGCTTTGGCTACAAAACGGCGGCGGAGGCCTTGCCTGCGCCCGGTGTGATGCAAGACATTCAAGCCGCGATTGACCACGCGGCCCAGGCCTCAGGCGGCAAGGTGGGCATCGTGGGTTATTGCTGGGGCGGCTTGCTGACCTGGCGTGCGGCCTGCACCTTGTCCGGCCTGAGCGCGGCGGCACCTTATTACGGCGGCGGTGTGACCACAGAGGCCGAAACCGCCCGCCAGCCTCGCGTGCCGGTCATGGCGCACTTTGCTGACGAGGACAAGTGGATTCCATTGGACACGGTTGAGACCTTTAAAAAGGCTCATCCTTCAGTTCAGGTGTTCACCTATGCCGCACACCACGGCTTCAACTGTGACCAGCGAGGTTCTTGGGATGCGCCCTCGGCCCAGTTGGCGCGCGAGCGCACGTTGGCGTTTTTCAAGCAGCACTTGGGCTGATCTGGCCGCTCAATCGCCAGTCTGCGCCAAGTAGCGCTTGCGCCAGAACACCAGGCCCATGGTCGTGGCAATGGCCCCCATGCCGCCCAGCGTCCACCAAAAGGCGCTGGCAGTGTGCAGCCAGGGCATGAATTCGAAGTTCATGCCGAACACCGCCGCGATCAGGTTCAGCGGCAAAAAAATCGCCGTCAGCGCCGTCAGGGTGCGCATGATGTCGTTGGTGCGGTTGCCTTGGGCGTTGAAGTGCATTTGCACCGCGGTTTCTGTGTTGTGCTCCAAGCGGCGCACATGGTGGACGACCCGGTCAATGTGTTCCAGCACATCGCGGCAGCGCACCCTTAATAGCTCGTGTTCGCGCAGCGCGGCCGGGTCATCGCTCACCACCCAGTCGTCCAGGGTTTCGTTCCAATTGAGCATGGCCGTGTGCTGGTCGTCGCACAGGTCTTCAAGCTGGTGCAGGGCCAATCGCGCTTGAAGCAGGGCGTCCCAGCGGCGAAAACGTGTGCGGGGATGCAGCAGTTCCGCCTGCCAGTGGTCGAGCTGGCGGCTCAGTTCGCGGCGCAGGTCCAGGTAGGCGTCCACCATCTGGTTCACGATGCGCAGCATCATGTCGGCGGGGCTCAAGGGAATGCCGCGTGCCCCGGCCGAGCGGGGGTCGACGTTCAGCGCCTTGTCGCCCGTCGCGTTCAACAGGCGGCTGGCGTAGGCTTCGCGCACGGCGCAGTCGTCGGGGTGCACGCTCAGCAGCACCCGCTCAAACACCACAAAACCCACCGGGCTGGTGTCGATGCGCTGCAAGATGGGCGGGCCGGGCCGTTTGCTTGGGAGGTGTGCAAACGAGGTTTCGCTGTGCCGGGGTGCAGTGCCCGTTTGCTGCGCCAATCGGCGAAACACCAGCAGGTCGTAGTGCGAGGTGAAGTCGTAGCGCGAAGGCAGTTGGCCGTTGAGCAAGTCCGAGACATGCAGGTCCACCAAGCTTTGGCCTGTCAGCTGCCGCAGGCTGGCCTGAATGGCGGGTAGGTGCTGCTCAAAATGCGATCGGGAAAAAGCCAACCAAAGAAAGCCTTGCTCGGGGATGGCCTGGGGCAAGGCGGTCTCAGAGCCCTGCGAAGGCCAGGCCTGCACCTGGCTGCCCTGGATGCCGAACACCCGTACACCGGGCACTTCGGCAGGGCTCTGGGCGTCTTTCAATGGGCGGCGATCCAGCGTGCAGCGTCGCGGGCAAAGTAAGTCAGCACGCCATCGGCACCCGCCCGCTTGAAGGCCAGCAGGCTTTCCATCATGACCAAATCGTGGTCCAGCCAGCCGTTTTGCGCAGCGGCCTTCATCATTGCGTACTCGCCCGACACTTGGTAGGCGAAGGTGGGCACCTTGAACTCGTCTTTCACGCGGCGCACGATGTCCAGATAAGGCATGCCGGGCTTGACCATGACCATGTCGGCCCCTTCGGCCAGGTCCATGGCGACTTCGCGCAGGGCTTCGTCGGTGTTGCCGGGGTCCATTTGGTAGACCTTTTTGTTGCTCTTGCCCAGGTTGCTGGCCGAGCCGACCGCGTCGCGGAAGGGGCCATAAAAGGCGCTGGCGTATTTGGCGCTGTAGGCCATGATGCGCGTGTGGATCAGGCCACGCGCTTCGAGCGCCTGGCGGATCGCCCCGATGCGCCCGTCCATCATGTCGCTGGGCGCGACCATGTCCACGCCCGCTTCGGCTTGGGTCAGGGCTTGCTGCACCAGCACGGCCGTGGTTTCGTCGTTCAGGATGTAGCCGGTCTCGTCGAGCAGGCCGTCCTGGCCGTGACTGGTGAAGGGGTCGAGCGCCACATCGGTCATCACGCCCAATTCGGGAAAACGTTTTTTCAGCTCACGCACCACGCGCGGCACCAGGCCGTCGGGGTTCATGGCTTCGCTGCCCGTCGGGTCCTTCAAGCTGGCGTCGATCACTGGGAACAGCGCCATCACCGGGATGCCCAGCTTGACACAGTCTTCGGCCACCGGCAGCAGCAGGTCAAGCGACAAGCGCTCCACGCCGGGCATGGAGCCGACTTGCTGGCGCTGGTTTTGCCCGTCCAGCACAAAGACCGGGTAGATCAGGTCGTGCGCTGTGACCCGGTGCTCACGCACCAGGTTGCGGGTGAATTCGTCACGGCGCAAGCGGCGTGGGCGGCTGGAGGGGAAGGGGGCGACGGGGTTCATAAGGAAAATTGTGCCTGAAGTCGCACCAAACACCAAAAACACAAGCGGGTGCTCCGTCTCCCTTGAGATAGGTGACGCTCTGAATGATTGAGTGTGTCAAAAATGTCATGAACAACAAATTTTTTCTTGTTATTGGTTTTGATATTTGATAAATTCAATGTGGGCAGCATGCTGCCTCCCGCTTTTCCTCCCTGAGCGGGCGCCTTGATGTGTGACAGCAAAAAGGCTTCCCACCCTCGGCCATGGCCGGGGGTTTTTTTTGACCAAACCCGTCGGCATCTCCCCCGGACCCGTGAAGTGCTGACTACACTTGTCACATGCTCTGGATCAAAGCCTTACACATCGTCTTCATCGCCAGCTGGTTTGCGGGCTTGTTTTATTTGCCACGCATTTACGTCAATTTGGCCATGGTGGCGCCCGACTCGCTGGCGGAGCGAGCGCGTTTGCTTTTGATGGCCCAAAAGCTCTATCGCTTCATGACCATTTTGGCCATTCCTGCATTGGCGCTGGGTTTATGGTTGTGGCTGGTGGTTGGGATCGGGCGTGGTTCCGGGCAGGGCTGGATGCATGTAAAACTTGCGGTGGTGCTGCTTTTGATCGGTTACCACCACAGTTGTGGGGTGTTGCTGCGCAAATTCAAAAATGGTCAGACACCGCATGGCCACGTCTGGTTTCGCTGGTTCAATGAGGCCCCTGTTTTGATGATGTTGGTGGCCGTCATTTTGGTGGTGGTCAAGCCTTTTTAAGGGCTTGACCCAGCGCAATCCGCCATGCGCAAGACCGCCGCTTGGCCTTTGATGTGGATCTATGCGGTCCTGATTGTTTATGCCAGCCTTTACCCATTTGACAACTGGCGTTTTCAAGGCATCGCCCCTTGGCATTTTTTGACGGCACCTTGGCCTAAATATTGGACGGGCTTTGATGTGCTGTCGAACCTTCTGGGCTATGCGCCTTTGGGGTTTTTAATGGCCTTGGCCTTGCATCGGTCGCATCGGGGATGGCCAGCCGTTGTCTTGACCACGATCGCTGCAGGCGTGCTTTCCTTGTGCATGGAGTCTTTGCAAACCCTTTTGCCTGTGCGGGTACCCTCGAATGTCGATCTGAGTTTGAATGTGTTGGGGGCTTGGTTGGGCGCTTTGACATCGCGTGGACTGGCTTGGGTCGGCTTGATCGCGAGATGGCATCGTTTTCGGCATCGCTGGTTTGTGCCGGATGCCAGTGGTGCACTGGCTTTGTTGGCCTTGTGGCCCTTGGCCCTTTTGTTCCCAGCCCCCGTGCCTTTTGGTTTGGGGCAGGTCCTCGAAAGACTGGAGACGGCCTTGGTCGAGGTTTTGCAAGATACGCCTTGGTTGGAGTGGTGGCCTCTTCGAGAGGTGGAGTTGGAGCCTTTGCTTCCCATGACAGAGGTCTTGTGTGTGGCATTGGGTTTGTGTTTGCCTTGTTTGCTCATGTACGGCGTTGTGCGCCGTTGGCAGCAACGACTGGTCCTGGCGGTTTTATGCTTGCTGATGGGCTTGATGGCCAGCGCCCTTTCGGCTGCATTGACCTATGGTCCAGCACATGCTTGGGGTTGGGTCAGTCCCGAGGTGTTGATCGGTGTCTTGTTGGCTGTGCTTTTGGCCAGTGCTGTGTTGTGGAGTTCAGCGCGTTTTTGCTGGTCTGTGGCTTTGGCTGCCTTGTTGTTGCAGCTGAGTTTGCTCAACGATGCCTCGGCAGACGTTTACTTTGCGATGACCTTGCAGACTTGGGAGCAGGGGCGATTTATCCGTTTTCATGGACTGATTCAGTGGTTGGGTTGGTTGTGGCCTTATGCATTACTGGCCTATTTGGTCGAGGGCTTGACCCGTGAGCGCCCTTTGGGTCGCACGTGAAAGCGCTGGGGCCTAGAATCAAATCATGAGCAACGAAAACCAACCTCAGCCGTACTTCCAACGCCACATTTTCTTTTGCTTGAATGAGCGGAAAAACAATGAGGCATGTTGTGCGCAACAGAACGCCCAAGCGGCTTTTGATCACTGCAAGTCCCGTGTCAAATCCTTGGGGCTGGCGGGCCCCGGACAGGTCCGCGTCAACAAGGCGGGGTGCCTTGACCGCTGCGCAGCGGGTCCCGTAGCCGTGGTGTATCCAGAAGGCGTTTGGTACACCTATGTGGACAACGATGACATTGATGAAATCGTGGATTCCCACCTCAAAAATGGCCAAGTGGTCGAACGCTTGGTGTCCCCGGAACATTTGGGGCGTTGATGAATTCGGCAACTCAGAACCTCACCTTGGAGGGCGAGGTGGGTGTGATCGAGGCTTTGCTGGATGTGCCTGCGGGTCTGCAAGCGCGGGGAACGGCCGTGATTGCCCATCCCCATCCTTTGTTTGGCGGCACCATGCACAACAAGGTGGTGCAAACACTGGCCAGGGCATTTGTTCAGTGTGGTTGGCAAGCTGTTCGTTTCAATTTTCGCGGTGTGGGAGCCAGTGCGGGTCAATACGATGAGGGCCGAGGAGAAGCCTTGGACATGGTGCGCGTGATCGCCCAAACCGCGGCATCAGGGCCGCTGGCTTTGGCTGGTTTTTCTTTTGGGGCATTTGTCACCAGCCATGTGGTGAACATGCTGGGCACGGAGCGAGCGCCAGAAAAACTGGTGTTGGTGGGGACGGCCGCATCGCGTTTCGATGTGGCACCTGTCCCACAGGAACTTCACGCACGAACCTTGGTGCTTCACGGCGAGCAAGACGATACGGTTTCATTGCAAAGCGTCATGGATTGGGCCAGGCCTCAATCCTTGCCCATCACGGTGATTCCCGGTGTGTCGCATTTCTTTCACGGACAATTGCCGCTGCTCAAAACCTTGGTCGTCGGGCATGTGCAAGCCTGAGTAGTTAAAAGAGTTATGAAAAATTTGATGAAAATTTGTGTGGGCATTTGCTTGCTTGCCGCCGTATTGCATGTCAAAGCCCAAATGCCTCAACCCCCCGAAATGGCGGTCAAGGCTTACTTGTTGATGGATGTGACGGCCAACCAAGTGTTGGCCGCCAAAGACCCCGATATGAGTGTGGAGCCCGCATCATTGACCAAATTGATGACGGCTTACTTGGTGTTTGATGCCTTAAAAAGTAAAAAAATAAATCTCAAGCAGACCCTCCCGGTGTCAGAACGCGCTTGGAAAATGCCCGGATCTCGGATGTTCATTGATCCGAAAATGCAGGTTCCTGTCGAGGATTTGATCAAAGGCATGATCGTTCAGTCGGGCAACGATGCCACCGTGGCCTTGGCCGAAGGGGTCGCGGGTACGGTAGACCGCTTTGTGCAATTGATGAACGATCAAGCTGCGGTATTGGGCATGAAAAACACGGTGTATAAAAATCCTGAAGGCCTCACGGCTGCGGGGCACACCACCTCTGCGCGTGACTTGGCCACCTTGGCGACACGTTTGATGCGTGATTTTCCCGAATACATCACTTATTACGCTACCAAAAAATACCGATATGCGGGCACGCCTGCCGCCAATGACTCGAATCGAAACTTGCTTCTGTTTCGAGATCCGACGGTGGATGGGTTGAAAACCGGACACACACAAGCAGCAGGTTACTGTCTTGTGGCATCGGCAAAACGTGACTTTCCCAATGTGGGCTCTCGTCGTTTGATCAGCGTTGTTTTGGGTGCTGACAGTGAAAATGCCCGCGCCAACGAAAGCCAAAAATTGCTGAACTGGGGCTATGCAGCATTTGATGCCGTCAAGTTGTTTGATGCCAACCAAGCGGTGGTCACACCTGCGGTTTGGAAAGGTCAATCTCCGGTGCTCAAGCTGGGATCGGCCCAGCCCTTGGTGGTGGCGGTGCCAGCCGGGAGTGCCAGTCAACTCAAAACCCAAGTCGTGCGCCCAGACCCCTTGGTGGCACCTTTTACAAAAGGGCAAGTTGTGGGCAGTTTGAAAATTCTCCAATCTGACAGACCCTTGTTCGAAGTGCCTTTGGTTGCCCTGGAATCTGTTGAGCAATCAGGTGTTTTGGGCCGTGCATGGGATGCTCTTCGACTTTGGATCAAGTGAATTCGGAGTTTCGCAAGCCCAGCAGCTGTGGATAACTTGCCATCAGCCCGCCAGGGGGTTATACTGGCGGGCTTTTCCGCTTTTGGGGCGGGGAAGTTTCTTTTGTCTAAATTCAACGTTTAGGGACGTTACAAACAATGCCAACCATCAATCAATTGGTGCGTCAGGGGCGCGAGGTCGAAACGATCAAGTCCAAAAGCCCTGCGATGCAAAACTCTCCACAGCGTCGTGGTGTCTGCACCCGTGTGTACACCACAACGCCTAAAAAGCCTAACTCCGCTCTGCGTAAAGTTGCCAAAGTGCGCTTGACCAACGGTTTTGAGGTCATCTCCTACATCGGCGGTGAAGGCCACAACCTGCAAGAACACTCGGTGGTTCTGGTGCGCGGTGGTCGTGTCAAGGATTTGCCAGGTGTGCGTTACCACATCGTCCGCGGTTCTTTGGACTTGCAAGGCGTGAAAGACCGCAAGCAGTCTCGCTCCAAGTACGGCGCGAAGAAGCCAAAGGCCAAGTAAGCCCTTTCGGGTTGAAATTTTTCGGTGCTGTTTCCCGCGTGGCGCGGTGAATCAGCGAAGTGACCCGAAGCCCGGAATTGTCCTGGTGGGTCGAGTAAGTGAGTGTTTTGAATAACGCTCGCGGTGTCTGAAAAGACGCCAACTGAAGCAATATGAGGTGAAATATGCCACGTCGTCGCGAAGTCCCTAAACGTGAAATCCTGCCGGATCCCAAGTTCGGCAATGTCGAGTTGTCCAAGTTCATGAACGTGATCATGGAAGGCGGCAAAAAAGCGGTTGCTGAGCGCATCATTTATGGTGCCTTGGAAACCATGGAAAAGAAAACTGGCAAAGACCCTGTCGAGCTGTTCTCCATCGCCATCAACAACGTCAAGCCCATGGTGGAAGTCAAATCCCGCCGCGTGGGTGGTGCGAACTACCAGGTGCCTGTTGAAGTGCGCCCTGTTCGTCGCTTGGCCCTGTCGATGCGCTGGATCAAAGAAGCCGCACGCAAGCGCGGTGAGAAGTCGATGGCCCTGCGTTTGGCCAACGAATTGCTCGAGGCCAACGAAGGCCGTGGTGGTGCCATGAAAAAGCGTGACGAAGTTCACCGCATGGCCGAAGCCAACAAGGCGTTCTCGCACTTCCGCTTCTGATTCACAAGGGTTTCACAAAGAAGCCCGACACTGTCAGAAGCCAGCCCGCTGGCCCCAAAAGGGGTGGCGGGCTTTGGTACTTAATCATTGGAGAAATATATGGCTCGCATCACCCCCATCGAGCGTTATCGCAACATCGGTATTTCGGCGCACATTGACGCCGGCAAAACCACCACGACCGAACGTATTTTGTTTTACACCGGCGTGAACCACAAAATTGGTGAAGTGCACGACGGCGCTGCCACCATGGACTGGATGGAGCAAGAGCAAGAGCGTGGCATCACGATCACATCGGCTGCCACCACCTGCTTCTGGAAGGGCATGGACGGCTCTTTCGAAGACCACCGCATCAACATCATCGACACCCCCGGCCACGTTGACTTCACCATCGAAGTTGAGCGTTCCATGCGTGTTTTGGACGGTGCTTGCATGGTTTATTGCGCTGTGGGCGGCGTGCAGCCCCAGTCTGAAACCGTGTGGCGTCAGGCCAACAAATACAAGGTGCCACGTTTGGCCTTTGTGAACAAGATGGACCGTACTGGTGCCAACTTTTTCAAAGTTGTGGATCAAATGAAGTTGCGCCTGAAGGCCAACCCCGTGCCAATCGTCATTCCAATCGGCGCTGAAGAAAACTTCACCGGCGTGGTTGACCTGCGCAAGATGAAAGCCATCATTTGGGATGAAGCTTCCCAGGGCATGAAGTTCACCTTCGAAGAAATTCCTGCTGACTTGGTTGAAGTGGCCAAAGAGTGGCGCGAAAAGATGGTCGAAGCGGCTGCTGAAGCCTCTGAAGAGCTGATGAACAAGTACCTCGAAGAAGGCGACTTGAGCGAAGAAGAAATCACGCAAGGCTTGCGCGTTCGCACGATCAACAGCGAAATCCAGCCCATGCTGTGCGGCACAGCCTTCAAGAACAAAGGCGTTCAGCGCATGCTGGATGCCGTCTTGGAACTGATGCCTTCGCCTTTGGACGTGAAAGCCATCAAGGGTTTTGACGAAGACGAGCAAGAAATCATCCGCAAGGCCGACGACAACGAAAAGTTCTCGGCTTTGGCATTCAAGTTGATGACCGACCCCTTTGTGGGCCAGTTGACTTTTGTGCGTGTGTATTCTGGCGTGCTGAAAAAAGGCGACACCGTGTTCAACTCGGTGCGCGGCAAGAAAGAACGCATTGGCCGTATCGTTCAGATGCACGCCAACAACCGTGAAGAAGTCGACGAGATCCGTGCGGGCGACATCGCCGCTTGTGTGGGCTTGAAAGACGTGACCACAGGCGAAACCTTGTGCGATCCCAACGCCGTGATCACCTTGGAGCGCATGGTGTTCCCTGACTCCGTGATCCGCCAAGCTGTTGAGCCTAAGACCAAAGCCGACCAAGAAAAAATGGGCATCGCTTTGTCACGTTTGGCTGCTGAAGATCCATCTTTCCGCGTGCAAACCGACGAAGAGTCTGGCCAGACCATCATTGGTGGTCAGGGCGAATTGCACCTGGAAATCATCGTGGACCGCATGAAGCGTGAATTCGGTGTGGAAGCCAACGTGGGCAAGCCTCAAGTGGCGTACCGCGAAACCATCCGCAAGACCGTCGAAGAAGCCGAAGGCAAGTTCGTGCGTCAGTCCGGTGGTAAGGGTCAATACGGCCACGTGGTTCTGAAGGTCGAGCCTCAGGAACCAGGCAAGGGCTTTGAATTCGTGGACGCCATCAAGGGCGGTGTGGTTCCGCGCGAATACATCCCTGCGGTCGAAAAAGGCGTGATCGAAGCTTTGGGTCAAGGCGTGTTGGCCGGCTACCCCGTGGTGGACGTCAAAGTCACTCTGCACTTCGGTTCGTACCACGATGTGGACTCGAACGAAATGGCCTTCAAGATGGCCGCCATCTTTGGTTTCAAAGAAGGTTGCCGCAAAGCCCAGCCCGTGATTCTGGAGCCCATGATGGCTGTGGAAGTCGAGACACCTGAAGACTACGCCGGTAACGTGATGGGCGACTTGTCCTCACGCCGTGGCATGGTCCAAGGTATGGACGACATGGTCGGTGGTGGCAAAGCCATCAAGGCCGAAGTGCCTTTGTCCGAAATGTTCGGTTACTCGACCACACTGCGCTCGATGTCGCAAGGTCGTGCCACCTACACCATGGAATTCAAGCACTACTCTGAAGCGCCTCGCAACGTGGCTGAAGCCATTGTGGCTTCAAGAGCAAAGTAATCACAAGTGTGCCGGACCCAATTCGCCTGCGAATTTGCTCGGGCACCTCTGACTAAAGCCAAGCGAAAAGCAAGCCAAAGTCAGAGCTGAAATTTCAGAAACTGTCTGCGATCAAGTGCCATTCTGTGCCCGTGCGGAGTGATCAAGCAACCTGATGCAAACATTAAACCAACACACGGGCATTGCTCTTTTTAAGGATTGAAAAATGGCTAAAGAAAAATTCGAACGGACCAAACCCCACGTCAACGTGGGCACCATCGGTCACGTTGACCACGGCAAAACCACCCTGACTGCCGCCATCACCACCGTGTTGGCTGCCAAGTTCGGCGGTGCCGCCAAAGCGTACGACCAAATCGACGCGGCTCCCGAAGAGAAGGCTCGTGGTATCACGATCAACACCGCTCACGTTGAGTACGAAACAGAAAACCGTCACTACGCCCACGTGGACTGCCCTGGCCACGCTGACTATGTGAAGAACA
>NZ_NERU01000031.1 GCF_003063265.1 Limnohabitans sp. WS1 | reverse complement strand
ATGACGCAGGCCCGAATGCAAGCGAGCCAATCCCGATGAGGAAACCACTGACTGGAGAGCCGTGTGCGGGAAAACTGCACGCACGGTTCGGAGGGAGGGGAGGCCTTGGCCTTTCCTACCCCTATCAGGGGTCATGTCTGCAATTGCATGGGGAGGTGTTCTGCAGTTT
This sequence comes from Limnohabitans sp. WS1, assembly GCF_003063265.1. Lineage (GTDB taxonomy): Bacteria > Pseudomonadota > Gammaproteobacteria > Burkholderiales > Burkholderiaceae_C > Limnohabitans_A. The sequence continues at coordinate 14,800 of NZ_NERU01000031.1, read as the reverse complement.
GTGGGAGCCCCGCCCTCGGGGCGATGGGTGGTGGTCTGCGAGGGTGATCGCGACGGGGGCGTCGCTCCTACAGGGGGCATGTCTGCGATTGCAGGGGGCCTGTCTGCATTTTGTGGGAGCCCCGCCCTCGGGGCGATTGTTGGTGGTTTGCGAGGGTGATCGCGACGGGGGCGTCGCTCCTACAAAAAAAGTGGCGATGCAAACGGCATCGTGCTGTATCGACAGTGCGGGGGGCACGCCACGGACAGGTCGGGGGTGAGCAAGCGCCAAAAGCGACGGGTCACAGCTCAGTTTTGCATCCCCAATATGAACTGCCGCACGCCCAGCTCGTCCATCTGCCGTTGTTCGTGCCGCTGGACATCTTGCGCAACGGCCTTGTTGTCTTGCTCGACCAGTGACTGCATTTTGTGCAGCTCCATTTCGGCTTGGAGGCGTTTTTTGCGCATTTGCGCCAAGGTGGTCTGGGCTTTGCCCAGATCCAACACCACACGCTGTTGCAGACCGAGCAACTGGGTCATGAACTGGCGGTGGTTCATGCTGGCTTGCATGCCCATCACGGTGCCGTCCCGGGTCTGTTCTTGCAAACGGTACTCGTCGTACAGCTTGCACAGCCGCAGGTGGCTGGCTTCGAGTTGCTTCACATGGTCCAGCGCCTGGGTCAGCTCGTTTTGAGCGGCTTTGAGCTCATCTTCTGCTTTGTTCACCAGCACCGGCCAGCAGCTTCTTGCTTCTCGCATGTTGTTCTCCTTGGTGGTTGATGGATCTGGCCCCGTGAGGTTCGAAGTGAGCGCCTTTTCTTGGGCACGGCGATCCCTGTGGGAGCCTCATCATCTGGACGATGGGGGGTGGTCTGCGAGGCGCTGTCGCGTCGAGGGCGCCACTCCCACAAAAAAAGCGTTCTTGCAAACGTCATGGGGCCGGATCCTCAGTGGCTCATGAGTGCTTGCACTTGCAGTCGGGTGGTGCCCGCGTCTTGGCTGGTGTGCATGTCTTGTTGCAAAAAACTTTCCATTTGCGAGCGCAAGCGAATGGCCTGGTCCAGATCGGCATTGCTGCCCGCTTCGTAGGCACCCACCTGGATCAGATCCTGATTTTGTTGGTACAGCGACCACAAACGCCTGAAACGGTTGGCCAGTTTTTGGTCTTCGGCTGAGAGCAGGTTTTGCATCACCCGCGAGACCGAACCATTGAGGTCGATGGCGGGGTAGTGCGCCGCATCGGCCAGTTTGCGCGACAGCATCACTTGGCCGTCGAGTGAGGCGCGGGCGATGTCCACAATCGGGTCGTTGGTGTCATCCCCTTCTGCCAGCACGGTGTAAATGGCGGTGATCGAACCCACGCCGTGGCGACCCACACCAGCGCGTTCAATCAAGTTGGGCAGCAGCGCAAACACCGAAGGGGGGTAGCCCTTGGCGGTGGGGGGCTCGCCTACGGCCAGGCCGATTTCGCGCTGCGCATGGGCCACGCGGGTCAGGCTGTCCACCAACATCAGCACGTTTTGACCCCGATCCCGAAAATACTCGGCAATCACATGGGTCAAGTGGGTGGCTTTCAGTCGCAGTACCGGCGATTCGTTGGCCGGTGCGGCAACCAGCACCGACTTGGCCAAACCGACCGGTCCGAGCGATTCTTCAATGAAGGCCTGCACTTCGCGCCCCCGTTCGCCGATGAGGCCAATCACCACCACGTCGGCTTCGGTAAAACGCGTCATCATGCCCAGCAGCACACTTTTGCCGACGCCAGAGCCTGCCACCAGCCCCAAGCGTTGGCCCCGGCCAATCGTCAGCATGCCGTTGATGGCTTTCACGCCCACGTCCAGGACTTCCTTGATGGGGCCGCGCTCCATGGGATTGATGGGACGACCTTGCAGGCTCAGCACATCGCGACACTCTGGCTGTGGCTTGCCATCCAGCGCATTGCCGCGCCCGTCGATGATGCGGCCCAACAAATCGGGGCCCAGCCACACCTGAGACGTGTGGCTGAGCACACGCACCTGGGCCCCTGGACCAATGCCCTGCGGTTCGGTGAACGGCAGCAAAAACAGGGTGTCGTCGTTGAAGCCCACCACCTCTGCCTCGACCCGGTGGCCCAGCTGGCCCACGATTTCACAGCATGCGCCCAAGGGGGCCATCAGTCCGCGTGTTTCCAGCCGCATGCCCACCAGCCGCACCAAGGTTCCGCTGCGCTGGGGCTCGGGTGCATGCAGCTCGCCGATCAGCTGGTTCACCTCTTGATCGAAGTTCATGCCGGGGCGTCCTCGCCGGGCTCGGCGTTTTTGATGTGGGTGTCTTGCACGTCAATGACCTGGTGGTCCCAGTCCCGCTTGGGCGTGTTTTCGGGCAGCACGTCGACTTTGTCTTGCACCAGGCTGGAGTCGCGCATCCAGGCTTCGGGCTGGACCAGCAAGCGCCGCGCCAGCGGCTCCAGGCGGTGCTCAATCAGGTCTTGCACCAAGGTGTCTTGCACGCGCACCCGCACACTGCCCGGGCGCAACTGGGCGTCGGGCTCCAGCTGCAGGTGTTCAATGGCCGCTTGGCCCAGCGCTTTGACGCGTTGCAGGTCTTGCGGGTTCAGGCTCACATGCACGGCCTCGGCGGCGTGGTCCAGCTGTTGAATACAGCCCTGAATCAAACCATTCACGGCATGGCCCGACAGTTGCAACTCGGCTCGCACCAACTGCTCGGCCACATGCAGCGACAAGCGCTTGAGTGGCTCAAAAAAACGCTGCGGGTCTTGGCTGATGCTGTTCAGTTCGATGCCCAGGTGCCGGATCAGCTCGCGCTCTTTGGCGCGTTCTGCGTCCATCTCGGCGCTCAGCTGCTTGTGCATCTGGGCTTGGCCATCGGACAGTCCTTGGCGGTAGGCCGCATCGCGCAAGGCGCTCAGGGCAGACTCAGAGACCCGCGTTTCTTCGGCTGGGGGCAGTGCAGGGGGTTCGGGCGTGTCGTCTTTGGGGGACTTGGCTTTGTGTTCAGGCAAGCTGGCGCTGGGCAAAGGCTCGGGCAAGGTCAACGCATCGGTGGGGTCAGAGCGATCGGCCACACGCCAGGGGCCAAACGAATGCACTTTGGCATCATCCCACTGGGTCCGCAAAAAAGAGGGCGTTTGGCTTTTGCCGTTGAGCAAAGCGCTGGCGTGCCAGCTGCCCGTTGGGTTGGCGTTTTCAGACAAAGTCATCTCCACGGCCAGCCAGCACCAGCTCGCCCGCGTCCGACAGCTTGCGGGCCAGGCGCATGATGGTCTTTTGCGCGTCTTCCACATCGGTGATGCGCAGCGGCCCCTTCGATTCCATGTCGTCGATGAACATCACCCGCGCACGCGCTGACATGTTGTCGAAGAATTTGTCCTTGACAAATTCGGGTGCCCCTTTCAGGGCCGTCATCAGCATGTCGGGCTCCACTTTGCGCATCAGCGCCTGGATGCCCCGGTTGTCCACGCCCACCAGGTTCTCGAAGGTGAACATGTTGTCCTGGATCTTCAGCATCAACTCGGGGTCGAGATCTGACAGCCCCCCCATGATGGAGGCCTCCAGATCGACCTTGACGAAGTTCATGATTTTGGCCGCCGCCTTGATGCCACCAAAGCTCGACGATTTGGCCGACGAGTTGCTGGCGAACTGCTTTTTCATGATCGATTCGAGCTCTTCCATGGCCGACGGTTGCACCGTCTCCAGGCTGGCAATGCGCTGCAAGATCTCGGGGCGTGCCTCCGGGGCCAAAAAATTCAGCACGTCGGCCGCCACGTCGTACTCGAGCACCGACAAGATGATGGCCGTGACCTGTGGGTGTTCGTTGCGGATCATGTCGGCAATCGACCGGGCGTCCATCCATTTCAGGATGTCCAGGCCCTTGCTGCCCTGGCCCGGCAAGATGCGGCTGAGCACCGACGAGGCTTTGTCGTCGCCCAAGGCACGCTTGAGGACTTTTTCGACATAGTCCCCCGTGCCCAAGCCCAGACTGGTTTGCTTTTTGAGCATGGCGACAAATTCGTCCAGCACGACGTTCACCGCCTCTTGCGACAAATCAGCGACCGACACCATGGCCGCCCCCAGCGCCTGCACCTCTTTGGGGTTCATGAAGCGGATGATCTCGGACGCCTGCTGCTCGCCCAGCAACAGCATCAGCACCGCTGCCCGCTGAGAGCCGGTCATGGCGGCCAGTTCTTCTTGCAACTCCTCGGTCATCACAATCGGCGCGTCTACAAGCGCCGGTTCGGTGTCTTTGACGTCCTTGCCTTCTTTGCCGTCCTTCCCGTCTTTGCCCTCTTTGCCTTTGCCGTCCTTACCCTTGACCTCTTTGGCATCTTTGCCTTTGGCGTCTTTGTCGCTGTCTTTTTTCGTGGCCATGTCGTTCCATCCTTACAGGGTTCAGGCGATCTTGATCATGCCCTTGAGTACATTGGCCACCCGGCCCGAATCCTCGGCCACCATCATGCGGATGATGGCCACTTTGTCGTCGTACGTATTGGCCGTGTCCAGCATCTCGGCGCTGATGCTCGACTTCTTGGGCTTGAGTTTGGCCTTGATGTCTTCCAGGCTTTCGCCCTCGCCAAGCTGGATCATCTTCATGTCCTCGGCACTCAACTCGCCATCGGCCAGTGCAGCGGCTTTGGCTTTTTCTTCTTCGGCCTGCAACCTGCTGGCCGTCAAGTTGCGCATGATGGGGCGCACCACGGTCAACATGAACACGATGAAACTGATGGCCAGCAAGCCGCTTTTGAAGCCGTTTTGCACCACGTCTTCCAAGTACCAAGGGATGCTTTCCAGCACGGCGGGCGCTTCAAACTTGGCGGGCACCACCGAGACGTTGTCGCCACGCTCGGCGTTGAAGCCCACCACGCCGCGCACCACTTGCAGCATCTGATCGAGCTCTTGGGGGGTGTAGGCAATGCTCTTGGGGGCATTGGGCACCACGGGCGCATCTTTGGCCGCAGGCGGGGCAGGGCGCTCGTTGACGATCACGGCCACGCTGATTTTCTGAATGCCACCGCTGGCGGTGCGCACATGGCGCACCGTCCGGTCGAGCTCGAAGTTGCGTGTCGACCGGTTGCTCAAGGTTTTGTTGTTCGATTCCGATGAGCCCTTGGTCGGGTCCACCTGGGTGTTGTTGGTGGTGGTGGGGGCTGCGGGCGCCGTGTTGGACAGCGAGCCCGGAATGCCTTCGGCATCGCGCAGAGTGGCGCGGTCTTCGGCCACCACCTCGGAGCGCGTGCGTGGGCCTTTGTCGCGGCTGTCAAAGTCTTCGGTGGTGCTCTCCGTTTGGGTGAAGTCCAGCACCAGGTTGACCTGTGAGCGCACATTGGCCTCGCCCACCATGGGCGAGAGGATTTGCATGATGCGGCCGCGCAAGACCTCTTCCATCTGCTGCTTGTGTTGTTCTTGTGCCGAGGTCAGGCCCAGCTTTTGTTCGGTGGACGACTCGGTCATGAGCTTGCCCACGTTGTCCACCACCGTGACCTGGTCCGGTGAGAGATAGGGCACGCTGGACGACACCAGATGAACAATGGCCTGCACCTGCGAGGCCGACACGGCGCGGCCAGGATAGGGTGCCAACACCACAGAAGCTTTGGGCGGTGTTCTGTCCCGCACAAACACGCTTTGCTTGGGCGTGGCCAAGTGCACACGGGCGCTTTGCACACTGCCAATTTGCATGATCGATCGCGCCAGTTCCTGTTCCATGGCGGCGTTCACCTTGACCTGCTCCATGAACTGGCTGGTGGTCATCGACGACTGGTCTTTCAGCCCGTCCAAGCCCGTGGACCCGGCCTTGGGCAAGCCCTGCGAGGCCAAAAAAATACGCGCCTCATGAAAGCGCTCGCTGGGCACCGTGAGCTGGCCTGTGACCGGATCGATTTTGGGATGAAACTCGCCCGTTTTGAGCGAATTGAACGCCGCTTGCTGGTCAGCCTCTTGCAGCCCGGGCATGACCGGGCGGTAAGGCGTGCTTTGCATCCACGAATAGGTCAAACCAAAAATCACCAGCACCACCAGCATCAAAATGAGGGGCAACACGCGGCGCACAGAAGGCTGTTGGATGACTTTGATGAAAGTGTCCGACATGCCCAGGGTTTGCCAAGCGCTCAAACCCCCGCCGGGGGCGGCGCGTGCGCCTTCCCCCGGGGCCGTGGTCAAGGCCATGCTGCCGGCAGTGGCGGGCACCTGAGCTTGAGGGTTGGTCGCCGTCATCAGGCCCGTGTTCATTGATGCAGTAGCTGTGGCCATGGTGCGTTCTCTTTAGATCGATCAGACGGGCATGTTCAAGATGTCTTCGTAGGCCTTGAGCACTTTGTTGCGCACCTGCAAAGTGGCTTCAAAAGCCAGCGACGATTTCTGCATGCTCAGCACCACATCGGTCAAGGACATGGTCTGGCCCCGGTCGTAGGCGGTGCGCAAGTTGGTCGATTGGACCTGCGTCTGGTTGACCTCGCTCAGGGCATCCGCCACAAATTCACCGAAGTTGGTTTTGCCAACTTCGGCTGTGGTGCTTTTGAGCTCATCCGAATCGGGCATGCCCGCGGCCTGGGCCTGGTGGGTGCGCAGTGTTTTCAACATCGAATGGATGCTGGCGGGAGAAATGGCTTTGTCGTTCATGTTTAACTCCTTCAGTAGGCTGAAGCCAAGGACAGGCCGTGCTCACGCAGTTGGGCCATTTTGTAGCGCAGCGTACGGGGGCTGATGCCCAGACGTTTGGCTGCTTCGGTTTTGCTCGGGGTGCTGGCCAAGGTGGCCATGATGACCTGGTGCTCACTCAGGCGAGTGGCGCTGTGCAGGTCGGTGTTGTGCGGGTCGGTGTGGTGAATCGCGGAGTGCAAAGCGCGGTCTTCTGCCTCGTGGGCCGACAGGAGTTCAGGGTGGGCGTGCTCAAAGGGCATGGCCGCTGCTGGCGCAGCACTGACCCAAGCGGCTGTGTCCTGGCTTGGCAAGGCATGTGCTGCAGGGACAAGCATTGGTGCAGCGGGGGGCATGCTGGTCAAGCACTCGTCAAACATCAAATGCGCTGGGCTGATGTGGTGGTCTGTGCACAGCACCATCGCGCGGCGCATCACGTTTTCCAATTCACGCACATTCCCGGGCCAGGGGTATTGCAGCAGCAGGGCTTGCGCTTGCGGGTGCAGCCGCCAGCTTTGGCCGTGTTGCTCGTGCTGCATCAGGCACTGAAAGGCCAGCGGGATGATGTCCTCTGGTCGCTCGCATAAGGGCAACAAACGCAAGCGGAAAGTGGCAATGCGGTAGTAAAGGTCTTCGCGGAACTCGCGGTCCACAATGGCCTGCTTGAGGTCTTTGTTGGTGGCGGCCACCACGCGCACGTTCAGGGCCAGGGGGGTGTGACCGCCCAGGCGGGTGAGCTGACGCTCTTGCAACACGCGCAGCAACTTGCTTTGCAGGTGCATGGGCATCTCGCCAATCTCGTCCAAGAACAGCGTGCCGTTTTGGGCTTGTTCAAACACGCCTTTGTGCTCACGGTGCGCCCCGGTGAATGCGCCTTTTTCGTGGCCAAACAGCATGTCTTCGATCAGGTTTTCTGGCAAAGCCGCGCAATTGAGGGCCACGAACGGTCCGCGTGCGCGGCCTGATGCTTCGTGAAGCACGCGGGCCATGACCTCTTTGCCTGCGCCGGTGGGGCCCACCAACAAGGCGGTCACTTCGGCTTGTGCCACTTTTTTGGCCAAGGCCAACAGGTGCTGGCTGGCGGGGTCCACAAACACCACATTGCGCACCGGCTGGGCGCTGCGTTGGGGGGACGGGGCGGATGTGTTGGAGTGGGCGTTGGCGTGGGTGAGTTTGGCGTGCAACCCTTGCCAAGTGCTGCTGCGCACATCGTGCGAGGCCAGCACGGTCAATGCGCCGCACTGCGTGGCATCGACGGCCAAGTCCATGTCATCGCGGTCCACACGGCAAACCACCGGTGTGCCCAGGCACGCGTTTTGCAAGACTTGCTGAACGTCCTTGAGGCGCGTGACATCGTGCGCCAAGTGCAAGACCAACACCGTGGCATCGCCAGCTTGGGCCACCAAACTGTCGAGTGTGCTGATCGGCATGACGGACCAACCACTCATCTGCAAGGCTTGGGTGTGCTCGGGGCTCAGAGCTGTTTCGGGGTCCAGCCAAAGGGCCAAGGGCGCACAAAAGGTTTGGGACTTCACGTTGTTGACCTCATGTTAATATGAAATTCATCAAGCAAAGTCTGTGCCAGAATTTTTTGAATTCTAAAAAACTCTAAAAAAATAAAAAACACTATTTAAATCGGACTCCAAGAATTCAAATCTTTGACACCTGATTGACGGAAGATTGACAGCGCAGTGCGATCAGCGTCTGAATCCCACCCTCAGGGCGATGAGTCATATCAGCAATGCCATCCCTGTAGGAGCCCCGCCCCCGGGGCGATGGGTGGTGGTCTGCAAGACTTGATCGCGGCGAGGGCGCCGCTCCTACAGGGGAACCCCTGCCCACATGGGAATGCCTGCCCACATGTGAATCCCTGCATTTTGTGGGAGCCCCGCCCCCGGGGCGATGGGTGGTGCTCTGCAAGGCTTGATCGCGGCGAGGGCGCCGCTCCTACAGGGGAACCCCTGCCCACAGGGGAATCCCTGCCCACATGGGAATCCCTGCATTTTGTAGGAGCCCCGCCCCCGGGGCGATGGGTCGTGGTCTGCAAGGCTTGATCGCGGCGAGGGCGCCGCTCCTACAAAGAAGCGTACAAACATCACCGGGCCCAGCACATGCACGGGGCTCATGACTTGGTGGCGGATTTGGCCAAAGGTGGTTTCGGCTCAAAAACATGACAAAACCGACCATCAATCCGCAACACTTCGAGCGAAGGCAACAATTTGGATTGAAAGCCCATGGCGCGGCAAACATAGGGCGTGGCAGGGATGTGGCTCACGCCAAAAAACCGGCACTGCCAGCAATTGGGACCGCGCTTGGGGTCAGCGGCTTGTGTAGGGGAGGGGTTGAATTCAGGCATCAGCGGTCTGGGTCTGGGTGCAAGGACCTGATGGGGGTGGCACAGGGCAAGGGTTAACTGCCTCGGGTTTGCGGAATCAATCGTTCAATCAAACAAATACGGTGTGCAAGTCCAGCTGGGCTTGCGCCCGTACCGCTGTGTTCGGTGTGGCCGCCCAAGCCTGAGCCAGTGACTGGCTTTTGGCTTTGGCGCACATCGCCGCCAGAAACTGGCGGGTGACACAGGGTGTTGGCTGAGCGTTCGGGCGCATGACAGTTTTCATGTCACGGCCGAACGTCATTCAGTGGCTTAGCCTTGCAACAGTTTCATCACCGACTGCGTGCTCTGGTTGGCCTGAGCCAACACAGACGTGGCCGCCTGCGAGATGATCTGAGTACGGGCCAACTCGCTCGATGCCTTGGCGAAATCCGTGTCCAGAATGCGGCTACGCGACTCGGTGGAGTTTTGTGCCACATTGATCAGGTTGTCGGCTGCAAAGGTCAAACGGTTCATGACCGCACCCATATTGGCGCGAGATTCGCTGATGACCACCATCGCTTTATCCAGATTTGCAATGGCCGCTTGGGCATTTGCACTGGTGGTGAGGTTGCTTTGCGCGATCATGTTCAAACCTCCGTCAGTTTTGACATCGGTCGGTTGTGGGTTTACCCGCTCGACGGTGACATTGGACGTGAACGGTGTTCCTTCGACTTTGCCCGTGAATTTGATGCTGCTGCCAGTCCGTTCGACATTCACGGCAAGTGGGGTTGCTGCTTGCCCCAGCTCACGAGCCAAGCCTTTGGCAGCGGCCTCGGTGGGGTTGCCGCTATTGACATCGGCGTCCGACAAGGTGTATTCAAAGACTTTTCCGTCGAGGGTCAGTTTGACTTTGTCACCGGAATCAAAACGGCCGCTGATCGCCAGTTCGTCAACTTGGGCAGCAGCGCTGACCGCGGGTGCTTCCAACTCGGCTTCTTCGGTGGCGAACAAGTTGGCATTTTTAACGGTGGCACTCAGGTCGAGTGTGTTCTCTCCGAAAGTGAGGGCCGTGAATTTCAACACCCCTGGGGTCAGGGCTGCCACTGATGTACTTCCAAGCTTACCACTGGCTGCTTTAACGAGGCTGTCCGTAAATGTGGTCAAGTTAGCCGTTGCGTCTGAGGCAGAGACCTCGTATTCAAACGCGGTGGTACCGTTCTTCAGGGTGATAACGTCACCTTCTTGGAACTTACCTGACAGAGTAAGGGTGTTATTTTCTTGTCTTGCGGTGTTGCCACCCTGTTCGTTGCTAACAGACGCTCTGCCTGCGTCTGCAATTGATGAGGTGCTCGCTTTTGCACTCAGGTCCAATGTGTTCGGTCCGTCAAAGACGGCCGTGAACGTTATCACGCCGGTGTTGCTTGCCGCTGTTGCACTTCCAAGCTTACTTCCATTGTTTACCGCTTCAACGATGCTGTTCGCCATTGCGGTATAGCTAGGTGTGGGGCCGTTAGCGTTGACGGCGTCGGCGACAGTGATCTCGTATTTAAACTCGCTGCTGCCGTTTTTCAGGGTGATGAAGTCACCTGCTTGGTATTGACCTGAGAAAGTAAAGGCGACGGATTGTTTTGAATTGGTGATGTCGACGTTCCCGCCGGTGAAGCCGGTGCCGTCTTTTACAGTTGCAAAACTCCCTGCGGTTGAAAATGAGGCGGTCATTTGTGGGGTGAAACTCAGACCATTGGGTCCAGTGAATTTAATCTCGTTTGTATTGGTCCCACTAGTCAACGCCACGCCCAATGCATTGTCGATTCCTGCTTTGCTGACGATGGCGTCTCTGATTCTTTGCAGGTTTCCGACAATATCGTTAGCCACCACATCGTCTGCCTTAACTGTGTATGTGGTTGAGCCAAACCCCATGTCCAATTTGATGGTGTCATTGGCTTTGTAAGCGCCAGACAGCGTCAAAGTGCTGACTTGAGGTTGGGCTGTCTTAAGGTCTGCAGCTGTTTTGGCCGGTGTTGTCTTCAAGATGTTCTGACTTGTCACAGCCGCATCGGTCCGGAAGTCTTGCAACTGAATCGAAATCAACTGATTGGCGTTGGCACCGACCTGGAATTCAAATTTGCCTGCACCGTTGCCAGCCGTGGCTGATTTGTTGAGAACGTCCATGCCGTTCCACTGGGTGTTTTTGGCAACGCGGTTGATTTCTTGTTTCAATTCTTGGAATTCCATGTCCAAAAATCCACGGTCTTCGACGGTGTTGGTGTCGTTGGCCGATTGGATGGACAACTCACGCATGCGTTGCAGCATGCTGTTGACTTCATTCAGCGAGCCTTCCACGGTTTGGATGAGCGAGATGCCGTCGTTGGCATTGCGAACCGCTTGGTCCAGACCGCGAATCTGCGAGGTCATGCGGTTGGTGATGGCCATGCCGGTGGCATCGTCGGCAGAGCTGTTGATGCGCTTGCCTGTGGACAGCTGCTCCATGGATGTTTCCACGGCGCGGTTGTTGCGGATGAGGGCGTTTTGTGAAATCAGCGATTTCACGTTGGTGTTGATGACGGTCATGATGATGCTTCTTTAACGTTGGAGGAAGTGATGAAGTGGCTTGGGTTGGAAAGGTTGGGTGGCTTGGATCAATGCACCTGGCTTGACGCTTCCAGCGGCAATTGCTCAGAGAACAGTTCTTGCAAAGAAGCGAACTCTTCTTGCAACGCGGTGTCTTGGGGGTGCATGCTCAAAGCTTGCTGGGCCACTTGCATGGCTTGTGCAGGCTCGCACTGGCAGCGCAGCACGCGAATCAGGTGGCGCAGGGTGACTGCGGTGGCCGCGTCGCCTTGCACTTCGACCAGTTTGAACAGCAATTCTTGGGCGCCGTTCCAATCTTGCTGAACTTCGGCCAGCAAGGCGCTGATGGCCAAAATGTCTTCACTCTCGGGGTACAGGCTTTGACCCGCAGCGGCCAAAGCGCTGGCCAGGTCCATGCGGTCGGCCGCCACCAGGTCGGCCATGGTTTGGCGAATTTCTGCCGCAGAAAACTGCGACACATCACGCATGTTGAGCATCTGACCTGCAACGGCTTGGGACAGCATGGCTTGGTAAAGAGAATTCATGTCAGGATTTCCTTTGAAGGGTTGTCAATGGTTCAGTGGCCAATGGCCACAACAGGGGAGCGAACTCATTGAGCAAACAGCGTGCCAACTTGCCTTGGGCCTGTTTCTCTCGACTTTTTTGTTTGAATTCATCGGATTCAAAAAATAGAAGTTGATTTTGTTTTTTTAGAGGCAATAAAGTGGCCGCTGCCAATCCCCAACGGCCATCCATTGCCGCTACGCCAACAAAGCGGCAACCCTGCTTTGGCCAGCCTTGGCTCTTGATTTGCTGGTCTATGTCCGTGTAAACCCTTGCATGGAGGCGCGGCTCCCCCGCCGCTATAAGGCCTCGCAGACCATGACCCATCGCCCCGGGGGCGGGGCTCCTACAAAAATGCAGGGCATCCACAAAGGGCAGGGCATCCGCAAAGGACAGAACATCCACGAATGGCGGGGCAACCACAAATGACCGGGCACCTCCCTGTAGGAGCGGCGCCCCCGCCGCGATAGAGCCTCGCAGACCAGCACCCATCGCCCCGGGGGCGGGGCTCCCACAAAATCCCGGGCACCGACAAATGGCCGGGCATTCACAAATGGCCGGGCACCTCCCTGTAGGAGCGGCGCCCCCGCCGCGATGGGGCCTCGCAGACCACCACCCATCGCCCCTAGGGCGGGGCTCCCAAACGGCCAAAAAAAAGCCTGGCCCACAAGGGGCCAGGATGGAGGTCAAGAACCGATCAGTGGAGGATCGACAGGATCGACTGAGGTGCTTGATGGGCCTGGCCTACTCAGGGCCAGGCTTGAGTTCAACAATCGATCAACGCAGGAGCGACAGAACCGACTGAGGCGCTTGGTTGGCTTGGGCCAACATGGCGGTGGCCGCTTGCGAGATGATCTGCGTGCGGGCCAGCTCGGTGGTGGCCAGTGCGTAGTCTGTATCGAGAACTCGGCTGCGCGACGCGCTGGTATTTTGCGACACGTTGGTCAAGTTATCGGCGGCGTAAGTCAAACGGTTGATGGCTGCACCAAATGTCGAGCGTTCAGTGTTGACGGCTTTGATGGCGAAATCCAAGGCTGTGATCGAGGAGTTCGAATTGGCCTTGTCGGTGATCACAAGGCTGTGAATTGCAGCACTGCCGGAAAAAACACTGTCAGCTTCAGAGCTGCCGGTGGGGTTGGAACCTGCAGCTGCGGTGAAAACAACGTTAGCAGCAGTCGCACCAGTCAATGAAAAGGCGCTGATGGAGCGACCTGCGGTGTCTTCAATTGTCAGCACTTCGCCAGTAGAGCTCACCGAAATACCTTCGTAACCAGAACGACCACGGATTGCAGTTTGAAGCTCAGATGCAAAAGTGGTGATATTTGCAGATGTCGGATTTGCTGCGAGTGCTGTGAAATCGGTAGTTTTAGTGAAAGTCAGGGCTGTGCCACCGATTGTCACAACAGCAGCAGTCGCAGCGGCACCATCCGCTAATGCGCCGAGTTCAACTTGCGCGGAAGAAGTCGTCACACCGCTCGCGCTGGAGGCGAAATCGAATTTCTTGAATGTCACATCGATGGTTTGATCGGCGTTGGCACCAACTTGAAACTGTACTTGACGAGGGGCATTGGCAGCGCCTGATCCCAAATTCACGTTTTCGTTCAGGATTTTCGAGCCGTTCCACTCTGTATTTTCGGCAATGCGATCTATTTCGTTTTTCAGCTGTTGGAATTCATTGTCCAGATACGTGCGGTCATCTTGTGTGTTGGTGTCAGTGGAAGACTGAACTGCCAATTCGCGCATGCGCTGGAGCATGTTGGTCACTTCGACCATCGCACCATCGGCTGTCTGAAGCATCGAAATACCATCGTTGGCGTTGCGCACAGCTTGGTTCAAACCTTTGATCTGCGAGGTCATTTTGCTGCTGATGGCCAAACCGGCTGCGTCGTCGGCAGCGGAGTTGATCCGCTTGCCGGTCGAGAGTTGTTCCATGGCTTTGGTCATGGAACGGTTGTTCACCGTCAGTGAATTCTGCGCAATGATGGATTTGCTGTTGGTGTTGATGACTGACATGGTCAAACTCCTTGAAGAGGTTTATTTCAAAAGGTTGGCAGGGACCCGAGGGGAGCAGCACCTGCCTGTTGGGGACAGAAAGTCGGAAGTGAATTTCTGTTAATGAGTGATTCGGAAGTTGAAAAAAAAGCTTGAGGTTTTTTTATTTTTTTTGAAAACTCAAGATTTCTGGTCCTCCATGAGGCCTTTAATGTTTTCAATGTTGTGGGCCACGCGCAGAGCTGTTTCGCTTGGGATCTGACGCACCACTTCGCCTTCGCTGTTTTTCACGGTGACCACCACGGTGTTGGACACATCGTCCACACTGAAGGTGAGGTCGCGCTTGTTGCGTGCCATTTGCTGGTTCAGGTGTTCGCTGACTTCTTCCAGGCTGCGTCGGGCTTCTTGTGGGTCGTGTTTTTTTTCAACCGCAGCTTGGGCCTGCGCCGAAGGCTGCGAGCGGCCTTGGGCTTCGGCCACGCGTGGGGCTTGCACAGCCGGGGGCGGGGTGGGGACGCGTGAAACGCTGGGTGGTATGTCGTTGCTCATGGCTTTCTCCTTGGTCGAGGCCCCGCAAACAGTGCTGGCGATTGGTCACAGGCGGATGACCAATTCAGGGGCAACGTCACGTTGATTCGTCTGTTTGGAGAGGAACTTGAGAGCTTTGGACCCAAAAGCGGCAAATTGTTGCCGGTGGGTTGTTGATCAGGGCCTTGTGAGGTGGGGAGGACAGGGCTTGTTTGGGGGGCCTG
>NZ_NERU01000030.1 GCF_003063265.1 Limnohabitans sp. WS1 | reverse complement strand
GCTGGCTTACTACTGAAGCGGGTTGCTGTCTTTGAACAACTTCAGCTTAGCGTCAGGCAGTACAGCCAGTCCACCTGTTTTCTTTACGTAGCGCTTAAGGTAGTGCCATGGGGATCTGACCCCAATTTCCCTAATTTTCCAGAATCAGCGGTTGCTGAGCCCGGTACGGCTGGCCACAAAGGTGGCCTGCAAGCCCGCATCCTGCGTGAGCAACTCAAGGCCATGCTCAACAGCCGTTGCAGCAATCAAGGCATCGGGCAACTTGGCACGCCTTGTTCGGCGAATCTGAATGGCCCTATCTTCTATCGAGCGGGTGATCGGCAATTAATGCAGCTGACTCAGGGTGTCTTTTATAAGTTGCTCTTCAGCAAGACCCATTTGTGGAAAGCCCAACAACTCCATGCGGGTGACAGCGCTGTAAGCGCATTGCCCAGAGCTGATAGGCCTTGTTTGCAGACGCTCGATCACTTGAGGGCTTGACTTGAGCATGCCCAAAATGAAATTGGTATCGAGCAAATAATCAATGCCACTCATCACGCAAGCGCCTTTGGATCTCAAGCGGATCTTCGGCAAACACCGCCGAATCTTTCAGTCCGCCACACATCTGCAGCAGGCTGTGCTCTGCAACCGCATCAGCAGCGCGCCCATGCCGCGCACGCAAAAACTCGGCGAAATCCAGCACCTCTGCGAGCAATGGCTCAGGCAGTGTCTGCGCGGTCTGTAACAAACGCTCGGTGGTGGTCGGCATTTTGGGGCTCGCTCTTTGGATCATTTCAGCGGTCAGGTTTGACCGACGAAACACTATGGTAAACCTTTAGACCGTAGCCGCCACCGTATCGGGGATGGCTCGGTCAAAAATTTCGTTGGCCCATGGCCTTTCAAAATCCTTGGACTCATTTTTAAGCCGCAGCTCCTCGTTTTCTTTGGCGTAAAACCAGGCAAACGCGGTGCGAAAACGGCTATCGGCCTCCAAGGCCCCAGACAAGGCCGCAAAAGGCTGCTCATCCACATCAAAACCTTTGCGCGACAAGGGCACGTCCAGCAAAGCACGGCCCACACCGTAATAGGCAAAAACAGGCATCACAAATGGCTGCCCCTCATTAAAAGGGTCCAGCACAGTTTGGTCCAGGTGCTTGCGCAGCGCCCGCGTCCCCACGGTAGACAGCGGCACCTGCTTCACCGTTGTGCGGCTCTTGTCGCGCCAGCGCATACGGTCCCACTGCAGGCCATCAGACACCGTCAAGCCCACACGGGTGTAGGGGGCCAACTTGCCAGCGCTTTGATGAATATCGCCCGTCTTGCGAAAGCCGCGCCCCTTCACCTGTGGCAAATGCGACTGGATCTCGCCCAAGGCCACAGCCATGGCATCCAGCACAGAAGTCTTGCCCGCCCCGTTTTCGCCCATCAACAAAGTCAGGCGACGCCCCAAAGGCAGCTCCAGGGCCTCAAAACCCCGAAACAACTCCAATGACAGGTGGCGAAGAATCAAGACAAACCCACTCTTTGAAACAAAAGAATCAACCATGAAAAGGCCCAGACGTATGGCCGGACAAGCCAACAACAGAGGTCTGGGCGCGATTTCCAAGAATGTTAGCACGCACGCACAAGCTCATCCATCCACTTGCGCCTGCAAACTGTCCAGCATGCCGTTGACCTGCTCCAACCACTGCTCGCCACCTGATCTCAGGCTCGGGCTCGCTTCAGCGGCATGCTTCAAAACGGTTTTACACATGTCAATCAACACCGGGGTCGGCATCACCAGCTCACAGGCCAAATTTTGAATGGTGGGGCTGCCTGCCTGCTCTGTGTTGCGAGCAGCCATGCTGAACAGCATCACCCTGGAATTGGGAAAGCCAAGCATCAACTGCGACACGCCCTCAGCATAAATCGAGGGCGGATTACCCTGAAAAATCACCTCAGGGGAAGGGCTTGCATCTTTTTTCATGGGGCAATTTCCAATTTATTGAACTGTGGCCAAACCAACGCATCAGAGGGTGCGCGAACCACCTGCTTGTAAGTGCTTGCAGCTTGCTGCGCATCTGGCTTGGCCGTCCACACCGAAGACACATGCGTGAGACCTTTATCCGCTGACAGATGTGTATAAAACCCCACTGTGCCTGCTTCATCCTCAAAAGAGGCCACCATTCTGTCTGCGTGCTTGGGTTTAAAGCTGTCTTTGAGCATGGCCAAAAACGACACAAAACCCACTTTCAACCCCACATCGAACGCCCGGCTCAGCAAAAACAGGGTCTTTAAGCTGCACCGTCCATAGCTTGGATCTTCCAGACGTGAAACCACATGCTGCTTGGTGCCCATACGCTGGGCCAGCTGAGCCTGAGACCAGCCGCGCTGCATGCGAATGGCGCGTATCTGATGCGCCAAAGCCGTGGCCACCTCTGCCTGTACGAAAGCATCGCGCTCATGCTCACTGTGACTCATGCGGCGGAAAGTCTTCTCCAAAGATTTGGAGAGGAGCAGTCGTTGCTGTGTGGTCGCGTATTTGTGAGATGCGGCGGTGGGCCGTGTCGATGGCATTAGGCGGAGTGTAGATGCGGCCTTTGTGGTAACAAATGAGGACGATGACGAAGATTCCACCATCGTCATCGAAGAATCCAAGCGCACGCTCTTGGCGGTTGAACGCTTGGTAACGGATTTCGTAGATAGGGTCTTCATTTTTCAGTTTCTTTCCATGAGGCTCATCCCACTGAGACTTGGGTGACACAGCCAAATGCGCCACTGCACGTTCAAACTTGTTGCGACCATAGGTCTCATACGCGTCCACGGACTTCTGCACATCGTTTCGACCGCTCGCACTGACGTAAGTCCAGAACCGCCAGATCATGATACCAAATATGGAATAACTGAATGACTGCAACTGCGCAAGCCATGCCCAACCAAGACTTGCCTGAGCAGCTGAATGCCATCCGAATTCACCCCAACCCCATCTCTTTGAGCATCACCGCATTGACCTTGTGCACGTCGTATTTGTCTTCCGCCAACTGGCGGCCGCGTTGGCCCATGCGGGCGGCCAAGGTGGGGTCTGTGGTGTTGCCATCGCGCACCACCACCTTGCGCACGGTCAGCCACAAAGATTGAAGTGCGCCAACAAACGGTCATCGAGCAAGCCCAGCTCCGCATCCATGAGCGACTGCGCCTGTCCCTCGCTCATCACATAGGCGCCAAGCCATGCGCACTCAAAGCGCTCCCCACATCCTGCAGCGCTTGGGCCTGCATGACCTGCCCATGAGAGGTTTGCAAAAGGGACTGGCGTCTTTTGGACTGCGGACGCCGTGTAGACGGTTCATCGGAAGGCTGACGCGATGTGTGCAAAGAAAGCAGCTTTAACTCAGTCGCTGCAGACAAGGCCAACCCTGTTGAAACAACCGCCATATGCGGCTCAGTGCCCACGCCAACGTGGGATGCCGTTTTCGTCATAGACACGACGGATGCGTTCTGCGAACTCACTGTTTTCTTCATCGTGATCACCCCTTGGCATCAAGTTTGCAGCGCTTCGCTGCGCCAAAACTTACTTCGCCGCCAACGCCATGACCTTCTCAATCGCGGCGCAGGTCTTTTGGATTTCTTCTTCTGTCAGCGTGGGGTGAACCAAAAACATCACCGATCTCTCGCCCAACTCTCGGGCTACGGGCAAAGGCTGGGCGGGACGCCAGCCGGTGCCGTCAAACGCTTTTTCCAAATACACCTCAGAGCAAGAGCCCTGAAAGCAAGGCACGCCCTCGGCGTTGATCGCCTCGATGATTCGGTCACGCGACCAACCCGGGGCCAGGCGCTCGGGGCGCACATAGGCATAACACTTGTAATGCGCGTGCTCGCAATCCATGCCCGCCGCCGCGCAAGCACGCGGGCCACCCATTTCAAGCTCTGCACGCAGCTATGCGCTTGGGCGCAATCCTCGATCACCTTCAAGCCACGCTCAGCAGCTGCAATCAAGGGTGTTGCTCATCACTTTTTTATCAGCTCCCGATGGAATTACCCAACTCAATATCCATCTGATACAAGATTCGATCCAACTTCTCGAATGGGAAATACACACCCTGCAACTCACACAACTTGTCCAAATAGACAAAATAGATCTCGCAACTTCTTTCCAAATATCCCTTGGTTACAGGTTGGGGCTTGGCGGGGTAGGAGCCACTGCCATCGGTCAGCACCCTGAATGCCCGGTCATCAATGATTTGAAAAACTTGTGGGTTAGAAAATCGCAAAATGGTTGATGCCATCGGCAAAGCAATGCCTCTGCATGAAAGTAGATCCTTCAACAAGGCTTCGGCTTTTTTATGTTCACCATTTTTCAGAGCACCAAGGCCCTTCAACTGACCAATCAATTCCTCACTGATCACCGGAAACCGATTGAGCTTCCAGAGAACGATTTCGTAAAGTTGTTCACGATCCAAATCCTCTACATCCAACTGATCCAACTTTTCGGTCAAGTCAGCGTTGTAATCATATTTATCCATCAACTCAGCAGTGGTCCCACCCTGTGCCGCGTATTTTTTAATGAATTCACTCATTTTTGTCTCCCTAAAAACAAACATTAGTCCGGCGCAAACTCACCGCACCAACGCCCGAACCGTAGCAAAAATGATCCCAATGTCCGACCAAAAGGACCTATGCGCTACGTAGTCCACGTAATAACGCAACTTGATCGGCAGCACCTCGTTCACATACGCCAGGTGTGGGTCTGTGGCGCGGCCCAAAATCTCGTTTTCGTCTTTGAACTCGATGGACGCCCGGTCGGTGATGCCGGGGCGGACCGACAGCACCACATCGCGCACATCGGCCGGGTAACAAGCCACATAGCGCGGCACCTCAGGCCGGGGGCCGACCAAGCTCATGTGGCCCAGCCACACATCCAGCAGCTGCGGCAGTTCGTCCAATTTGTATTTGCGCAGCCACTGCCCCACGCGGGTCACACGCGCATCGGCCCCCACGGTGATCTGCAGGCCACGGCGCTCGGCGTCGGTCACCATGGTGCGGAACTTGTGGATGCGAAACAGCTTGCCCCCGCGCCCCACCCGCTCCTGCCTGAAGAAAACAGGCCCCGGCGAATCCAGCTTGATCCAAAACGCCAGCACCACCAACACAGGTGCCAACGCCAGCAACCCACAAGTGCTGGCAAACCAATCAAAAACTCGCTTGGCCATCAGCCCAAAGCCACCTTGACCGCTGCCACCACCCGGGCCACATCGGCCTCGCTCATGCGCGTGTACAGGGGCAAAGACACCGTGCGCTCAAACACCCGCTGGCTCACCGGAAACATCTCGGGCGTCAGCTTGTACGTGTCGCGCCAATACGGCTGCAAATGCAGCGGAATGTAATGCACGCTACAGCCAATGCCCTGCGCAAACAAACGCTCAATGAACACATCGCGTGAGACCTGGGCCTCGTCCGTCAACTGCGTTACATACAAATGCCACGAATGCACATCGCCTGCTGCCGCATGGGGCGGGCGCACGATGGGCAACCCCGCCAAAGCCTCGTCGTACAAAGCGGCAATGTGCGCCCGCTTTTGCTGAAAAGCATTCGCCTTCTTGAGCTGGTGAATGCCCATCGACGCGGCAATGTCCGTCATGTTGTACTTGAAGCCCGGCGCCACGATCTCGTAATACCAGCTTGGCGCTTTGGACGTGAAACGGTCAAACGCATCACGGTTGATGCCATGCAAACGCATTACCCGCGCCCGCTTGGCCAACTCCGGGTCTCGCGTGACGAGCATGCCACCCTCACCCGTGGTGATGGTCTTGTTGGCGTAAAAACTGAACACCGTGACATCGCTCTCCAGCGTGCCGATCAAGCGGCCATCGCAGGTGGTGGGCAAGGCGTGCGCCGCGTCCTCCATCACCTTCAGGCCATGCTGCTTGGCCAAAGCCAGCAAGCGCGTCATGTCGGCAGAACGCCCCGCAAAGTGCACCGGAATGATTGCCTTGGTGCGCGGGGTGATGGCACGCGCCACCGCATCCACATCGATGCACAGCGTGGCCGCATCCACATCCACAAACACTGGGTCTGCACCCAGGTAACGAATCACCTCGGCGGTGGCCGTGAACGTGTGCGTGGTGGTGATCACCTCGTCGCCCGAGCCAATGCCCATGGCCTCCAGGCCCAGGTGCAAACCCGCCGTGGCCGAATTGACCGCAATTGCCTCTAAGCCGCCCCCCAGATAGTCGGCAAAGTCAGACTCGAACTGTTTAGCTTTGGGGCCCGTGGTCACCCAGCCAGAGCGCAACGCCTGCACCACCTCTGTAATCTCTTCATCACCGATTTCAGGCAATGCAAAAGGCAAAAAATTTACAACTGAATTTTTCATATAAATTAATCTTTAAGGATTTTTTTAATATTGCTACTTGAAACCCCATCGGTTCTTGGCAAATAAACAACCTGACAAAAACTACTTAATTCATCAAACTTTCCAAACCAGTCATCACCAATAGCAAAGATATCTGCACCCTCTTTTTTTATGTCAATCTCTTTTTGATTCCAAGAATTTTCAGGAATAACTTTATCAACATAACGACATGCTCGCAAAACCTCAACCCTTTGATCATAGGGAATAATTGTTTTCTTACCTTTCAACATATTAAAATCATCAGTTGAGCATCCAACAACCAAGCGATCCCCCATCTCTCGCAAACGCTTTAGCAACCTAACATGCCCATAATGAAATAAATCGAAAGTGCCGT
Source organism: Limnohabitans sp. WS1 (assembly GCF_003063265.1). Lineage (GTDB taxonomy): Bacteria > Pseudomonadota > Gammaproteobacteria > Burkholderiales > Burkholderiaceae_C > Limnohabitans_A. The sequence goes on along the minus strand of NZ_NERU01000030.1, from coordinate 9,977 downwards.
ATGTTATTATCGTGATCATTTTTCCCCCTTAAAAATTAAACTTTTAATGAAATACGAAATATTAATAGCGATACTAGCAAACTGCCCAAATCCATATGACCAATGACAAATCAAAACACTTGGAAATATAAAAAAATATTTATAATTTTTTTCAATCAATGCAAGAATTGCCGATGTTGATGCAAGCGTTAAAATATAAGAACCAAATAAAAAAATAAAATATTTAATTTCAATTAAAGAAACCAAAACAAAAAAGGATACCAAAAATATTGGAGCATAATGCCGAGACCTCATTGATTTCAATTTATAAATTGGCATCTTGAACATATGAAATCCATTTCTAAACATTTGTTTAGCTAAACCCCCATACGTGTCCCTACAATAATAAACTGCCTTCATACTTGAACACATATAAAGTAATCCGCCAGAAAAAAGAATTCTTTCATGCATATCATTATCTTCATGGCGAACGAGTGCCAAATCAAAATAACCAACCTCTTCAAATATTGATCGCCGATATATACCAAAAACACATGTTTCATAAAAACCATCTTTAGCATTAGTACGGAAAGATGAGTTACCCACACCGATCTTGGATGAAAGAGCAAGAGCGTTCAAACTACCAATGAAATTTTTAGCCATAGTATCGAGACAACCCCCAACAGCAGTTATCTCAGAATTCTTCTCTAAAATTGCAATGCCACGTTCAAAATAGCCTGGCAATAGTATTGAATGCACATCAGGCCTGACGACATAATCTCCAACGGAATTTTTTAATGCTATATTCCACCCCGGAGATAATGTCAAATCAGGATTATTAAAAATTCTGTAAATAAAACCTGAGTCGCGTAACATATCCTCAGCAATTTTAACCGTATCATCCTCCGAACAACCATCAACCAAAATAAATTCAACTCCTGCTCGCTTGAGCTCACTACTTACCTGAGAAAATATGCTATTCAAACAATCAGCAATATAACGCTCTTCATTTCTAGCAACAAGCAAAATTGACAATTTCATTACTCTTCACCTCGTTCAAAATTTAATATAGCTAATGAACTATAAATAGATTTGGAAATATATAAAATAGGAATTGAAATTATGTAATAATAAATAAAACTATAACCATTACCTATCAGCACACACAAATGATAACCGAACAACAAAAATCCAAACATAGTAAAAGGCAACTTCACCACACCCATAATAATTGACGCAGACCTTACCTGTTTTTCTTTATTTTTTAATAAACTCTCTAATTGAATTAGATAAAAATGCAAAACCAATGCAAGCCAATTCAAATAAACTAAGTACTGCGAGTAACCTTGCCGAACGATTAATTGATTTACAAATAGAAAATAATTCAATGGAATTGCGTACCATAAAACCATATCGAGTAAATAGCCAAGTTGAGACGTCTTTTTTCTTAACCTTGCGATCTCCCCGTCAATAACATCTAAGAAATAAAGACCTGCAAAAGCAACCACCATAATCCAACTTCGCTCAATCGCATTAAAAAAATATATTAGTAGCGGAATAATTAATGAATAAACCGCCATTACAAAAGTAATATGATTGGCTTGGATTTTTGTATACTTATAAATTCCCATGCTTATATATAATGAGACTGGTCGAAACAAATAGTATGCTAGCGCCTCTTCGTTCTCACGACTTTTCTGAATTTGCCTTCGAATTTTTTTAATATTATCTGACTCAAAAGGCAAGCTGGGATATTTATCATTCATTTTAATCTCCAATTTTTATTTTGTATTTTAGATGAATAAGCCAAAAGCAATCCCATAAAATACCACAACTCTGGCAATAATATATATTCATTAAATATAAGTAGAATAGCCGCCGTTATAAAACACTGTTTAGCAAAAACATTAATCTGCACTAGAACATATATTCTATAAAATGCATAGATTAAAATTGAGAAGCCTACAAAACCAAACTCAGCTAGATAAGATATATAAAAATTATGAGCTTTCGATAGCCTATGGAAGTTAACACCCATAACTTCAAGGGCATGCTGATAATTACTTAAACCTATGCCAACTCCAAATATTGGATTTGAATAAATCATTTCAAATGCAAAACTAAGTAACATCGCCCTGTCAAAGTCTTGCTCCCCCTTTTCAATACTTCCCCCACCAGTCACTATATTTAGTGTATCTGTGAGATAACCAAATCGCTCACCAACACCACTATTTAGCACAACCAAAATACCAGAACATAAAATAATCGCCAATAAAATTAAACTAATCTTTTTGTTATGCATTTTTATTTTCATAGCCGCATATAATGAACTCAAAAATGCATAACATACGGCTATAAGACCAGATCTACTTTCTATAAATACTAAAACAAAGAATAAAACAGTTAAATATAATATTAATTTCGTTACATTAATTTTTCCACTTGACCACAAAGCGGGCACAATTGGCACCAATGTACAAATAAAAATTAATGTTGCATTTCTATTAAATAAGGGCATGAAATTCGCATCACTAGACACCCCAAAAAAATATTTGCCAAGACCAATCAAGCAGCACAACACTAATATAACAATAAAATTACTTATTATTGATAATATTTTCCACTCATCTTCTTTGCGCAAAGACCACCAAACTGCAAGAAGCAATAAAACATTCAGCACCCACGATATTAAATATGGTATTGACTCAACCACCTTAAAGCCAAATATCACACTCAGAGTGCAATACCCCAAAAAAATAAATAGCGGATACTTAACCTTTTTATCAGCACCTTTCTTAACTCCAGAATACAAATACCCTAAAATATAAGGAATTGCCGAGGCGATTATTGGAAAATAACCATACGGAACACCATGAAACCTTAATTCATTCTGAGATAATTGACTATAAAATACAAAAGGAACAGTATTTATTATTAATGAGATTTGGAATGTATTTTTCTTCCACCACACATTTGAAATACTCAATGAAAAATGAATTACACAAAGTATAAAAAACAAGGTAATAACTATATCATCCATCTATTTTTTTAATTTCATATAAAAATAAAAACGAAATGCAAAAACAAAAGCCTCATTAAGCAATATACAGAGTGCAACGTTTACTGCCGTTACAATACCCAGGGACCAAATAACAGAAAAAAGTAATAACTGAAGCAATGCAGCACAGTTTACGCTTGTATTCGCCAATTCAATTCTATTTACAATAACGAAAAATGGATATCCAAGAAAAACACTGCATATTGAAAACCCAACAGCAATCGAAAAAATTTTAACCAAAAGAACTGATCCTTCAACTCCATTATTAATCATTAAAATTTCAAGTTCACGTGCACCGAATACAAGAGCCAGAGTAAAAATCAACGCAAATATAATTACAAACCAAAGTCCTTTATTGTATTTTTTAATTTCTTTATTTTTGGCAAAATATGGATATAGTACTTGTGTTATTGGATAGACTGCCGCAACACCTATTCGATAAATAATTTCAGAAAATACAAATCTACCCAACTCCTCTGAACTGGCAGCAATCGAAAGAAAAACACCTCCAGAAATTGTATAAAATGCCGCCGACATTCTTGAAAAGAAAAATGAAAAAGATTTTTTTATTTCAATAATCAAACTTTTGAATTTAGGTAAAATATAAACATAATCCATTTTTTTATTCATTAATATCACAAATATGACATTAACAGCAAAATATAACAAACCAATCCGCCATAGATCATTTGCTTCGCTAATTATTAAAGGGGCAATCAAAACAAAAGCTAGTCTTGTAAAAAATAAATAAAAATTAAATTCTGCTTGTTTTTGAGTAGCCTGGAAGTACCATATCGATTGATATGCCATAATTGATGCTGCTGCGAAAATCCAAAAAAATAGCGCCTTATATACATTTAAGTTTTTAGATGATTCAACATAAAAGTATAGTGGTATTGCACTTATTAATATCAACATCAACTTAATGGTATATATTTTTGATACCAATATACTGCATTTCAATGAAGGCACTTTTATTATCGCCAATCTCTTTACTGCAGAAAGCCCAAAACCATAATCTGTCAACACAAGTAAAAATTGAGAAATTGTTATACTCAATACAAACACGCTTGCTGGCTCCGCCCCCACTAATCTCGATATACTTGGTGCTAAAATCACTGGCAAAAGAAGCGCGGCACCTTGGGCCACAAATGTACTTACTATATTTATATAAATATCTAATTTTTTTGAGGCCATTAATTTAGCCACCATTTTATTGTTTCTTTCAATCCGTCTAGAAATACATATTCAACACTATATTTCAACTTACTCTTTGCTTTTGAAATATCTGCCAAGCTATGTTTAACATCACCTAGCCTGAAATCACTGAAAATGGGGCGCGCCATATATATTGATTGCCGCATTTCGTTTACATTGAGCAAGGTAACCAAAACATCACATAGTGCTACAAAGAGTTGGTTTAGTGTGGTCTGTTCGCCTACGGCTACGTTATAGACTTGTTTTTTCGCTTCGTCTTTTGCGCAGGCCGCCAGCAGGTTAGCTTGCACAGCATTAGCCACGTACGTGAAGTCGCGGCTGGTTTCGCCATCGCCGTTGATATAGACGGGCTCGCCCTTGAGCAGTGCGGCCGTCCATTTGGGAATGACGGCGGCATAGGCGCCGTTGGGGTCTTGGCGGGGGCCAAACACATTGAAGTAGCGCAGGCCAATGGTGTCAAAGCCGTAGCTGCGGGCAAACACGTCGGCATACAGCTCGTTCACGTATTTGGTCACGGCATAGGGGCTCAGGGGTTTGCCGATGTTTTCTTCCACCTTGGGCAGCGCGGGGTGGTCGCCATAGGTGCTGCTGCTGGCGGCGTAGGTGAAGCTTTGCACCTTGGCGTCGCGTGCGGCCACCAGCATGTTCAAAAAGCCGGTGACGTTAGCGGCGTTGGTGGTAATGGGGTCGGCCAGGCTGCGGGGCACGCTGCCCAGGGCGGCTTGGTGCAGGACGTAGTCGACGGGCAATCGCGGCGAGGACGTCGCTCCTACAGGGGATTGCCAAGTCATGGCGGCTTGGCAGTCGGTCAGTTGGCGAATGTCACCTTGGATGAAGTGGAAATTGGCCCATTGGGCGGGGGTGACCAGGGTTTGCACCTCATCCAGGTTGCGCTGGTGGCCGGTGGCAAAGTTGTCCAGGCCCACCACGCGCTGGTCCAGCTTGAGCAGGGTTTTGAGCAGGTTGCTGCCAATGAAGCCGGCCACCCCTGTCACCAGCCAGGTTTTGGGGGTTTGGCGCAGTTCTGTTTTTATTTGTTCGTAGCGGGTCATATGGGGGTCATGAGCGGGTCATGGTTGTGCGTGCGCGGGCGTACAGGCGTGGGTGCGCCTGGGGGTGGGCACCGTGGTCTTGGCTGGCGGGGGGGGTTGCCGCTTGGGTGCGAGGCGGGATAAGGCTTGTTATTAGCCGGGGAATCGGTCTTGGCGCAGTTGCGCCCGGATGTCGTCTTCGTCGTCTGTGTTGACCATGCCACTGTTCAAAATTTGAGTCTTGGCCACTTTGGGGCTGACGTCAAAGGTTTTGCTCAGGCTGGTGATGGCGTTGCGCAGTGTGGGGTGCTGTGCATAGGCTTGGGCTGCGCTGTCGCGGGGCAGCAGCAGTTCGGCAGCGAAGGCTTTGGCTCGCTGTTCGGTGTGGGTGCTGGTGCTGGTGGCCCCCAGCACATCGGCTGCAGGCTGGGCGTGTTGTCTGTCAAAAAGCAGGTGGCAAAGTTCATGCGCCAACAGGATGCGCCGGACGTGGCTCGCGCTGGTGTTGGCGTCTTTGTCGGCGTTGAGCAAGATGGCAGGGCCACGGTGTCCCCAGATGGCCATGGCCTGTAATTGGGGACAACCAAAGCGGGTGCTGCACATGGGCAGCTTGAGTTGCTCAATCACTTGGGTGATTGGAAATGGCGCACTGTCGCTGACGCGGTAATGTTGGCGCAGCAGTTGGGCCAGTTGGTAGCCCTGTTCGTGGGGTTTGCCGTTGGGTGCGGGTGTGTGGCTCAGGGCAGCGGCCAGCGCGTCGAGTTGTTGCAGTGCCTGCGGATTGGCGGGCTGTTGACGCAGTTCGGCCAGAAGTTGTTGTTTTTGCTCTGCTCCTAGACGCAGGGGGGCGAGCATGCGGGCAGCGGCCAGCAGGCCGTTGGCGTTCAGGTTTTCGTCATTGGCGCTGTCAGGCAGTTCCCAATATTGGTCTGGGCTTTGCCCTAGCTGCAGTTGGTTCAGTTCCGTGGCGTTCAGTCCGGTGCTGATGCTGATTTGTCGCTGGGTTTTGTTGTGGTTTCGATTGCGCCATGCGTTTTGCGCTTGCTGTGCGCGGGCGTGGGTGGTGTGGCCCAGGCCTAGGTCAATTTGTTCGCCGAACTTTTCCAGCGTTTCCATGAATTGGCGGCCAGCCATACGCAAGGGGGCCATGCCTTCTGGGCACAGTTGCATGTCTTTACCTTGGCGGTAGCAATAAAGGGCGGGCAGTGCCAAGCCTTGCAGCGCATGGGCCAGGTTTCGTGGCCTGACAAAGGCCAGCATTTGGGCTTCTTCTTGATCGGCCGCGTCTGGTGACATGTCGCTCCAGTCGTCTTCGGCCAACGCCCAGAAGTCTTTGCCTTCTTGCATGGCGGCCGCCAGTCGCTCGTTGGGCCAAGGCGCTTCGGTGATGATGTGCAGCCAGTTTTTGCCGAGATGGTGGAGCAAATCGATCCATGTCCATTCCAGCGTTTCGGGCTCTTGCGCTGTGCCGCCGTACCAAAATGGCTGCTGATTGATCTCGACGATGCACCGGCCCCACCCTTGCGCTGCACGCAAAGTGTCGGGGTCTGGGTGATAGGTGATGTGCATCATGTGTTGTGCTCGTCGAGCCATTTTTGAAGCGCTTTGGTTTCGCCTCTATTTTCTGCCATTTTTATCAGTTCTTTGAGAACAGGTCTGGCAACTCTGTTCTGCCCGGGACGGCCCCGCCACGGAAAGCCATGGTAAGAAAGGCCTGGTTCTGTGGGTACGGCAACGTACACAGCACCTTGGTAATAGGTGAATATGCGTGCCGGGTGCGCTTCGCTGGGATCGTCCCATTCGCCAATGCCGTTTTTGAGCAGCGTTTCAGCGGTTGATTTGTCGAGGTTTGCCGGACATTGCCCAATCCAAGCGCTGCCTTGTCGTTGAAAGCTGGCCTTGTTTTGCGAACCACAATGCTTTTCGCGGTGTTCAGCAGGGTCGTATCGGTACACGAAGGCCATTTGGGAATGCGTTTTTTTTCAGAGGCGTCCGTCGGCTGCGCCCAGGGGCAGGATGCTTTTCACGTCATAAAGCACAGCGCCGGGTTGGCCCCAGGCTTTCAGGCCTTCTTCGCCCATGGCCATAAATTGGTGGTGACCCACGGCCAGCACGATGGCGGCGTATTGCCCGGGTGCGGGGGCTTGGGCCAGGCATTGCAGGCCGTATTCGTGTTCGGCCTCTGTGATGTCGATCCAAGGGTCGTACACGTCCACTTGGGTGTTGTAGTTTTGCAGGGCTTTGACGATGTCAACCACTTTGGTGTTGCGCACGTCGGGGCAGTTTTCTTTGAAAGTGAGGCCCAGCACCAGCACTTTGCTGCCGAGCACGGGCAGGTTTTTGTGCAGCATGAGTTTGATGGTTTCGTCAGCCACATGGCGAGCCATGCCGTCGTTGATGCGGCGGCCTGCCAGGATCACTTCGGGGTGGTAGCCGACTTCTTGCGCTTTGTGCGTCAGGTAATACGGGTCCACGCCAATGCAGTGCCCGCCCACCAGGCCGGGCCTGAAGGGCAAAAAGTTCCATTTGGTGCCTGCGGCTTGCAGCACTTCCAGCGTGTCAATGCCGAGTTTCCTAAAGATCAGGCTCAGCTCGTTCATGAGCGCGATGTTCACGTCGCGTTGGGTGTTTTCAATGACTTTGGCGGCTTCGGCCACGCGAATGCAGCTGGCTTTGTAGGTGCCTGCGGTGATGATTTGTTTGTAGAGCTGGTCCACTTCTTCGGCCACTTCGGGCGTGCTGCCGCTGGTGACTTTCAGGATGCTGGGCAGGCGGTGTTCTTTATCGCCGGGGTTGATGCGCTCGGGGCTATAACCGCAGAAAAAGTCTTGGTTGAACTTGAGGCCGCTGAACTTTTCGAGCACGGGCACACACACTTCTTCGGTGGCACCGGGGTAGACGGTGGATTCGTAAATGACGATGTCGCCCGCCTTGAGCACTTTGCCCACGGTTTCGCTGGCTTTGATGAGCGGTGTCATGTCAGGGCGGTTGGCTTGGTCCACCGGGGTGGGCACGGTCACGATGTAGATGTGCACCGCTTGCAGGTCGGCCGCGTTGGCGCTGTAGCGCAGGTGCGTGGCGCGTTGCAGTTCTTCGGGGCTGCATTCGAGGGTGTGGTCTTGGCCAGACTGCAACTCGTTGATGCGGGCCTGGTTGATGTCAAACCCGATGGTGCTGCGGTGTTTGCCAAATTCAACGGCAAGCGGCAAGCCGACGTAGCCCAGGCCAATGATGGCGATGGTTTTGTTTTGGGGACTCATGGTGTGTGACAGCGTTTGAAAAACGGAAATGCGGCAGCGCCTGTCTGGGCAGGCGTCGGCTTGGGATGCGTTGGTTTTTTGAAGGGGCGTGTGCCACGCCCTTCGCCCTCGGGGTGGGCTCCTACAAATGAAGCTTCGCGTTAATTGGGGTCAGATCCCGATTATTCAGAGTCAAACCCACGTTTTTTCTGCAAGGGCGACAAGTGCTTGGGCTTGGTCTAAGCACTCTTTGAGCAGGCTGTCGGTGATGTGTTCACCGTCGTAGTCGCTCAGGTTACGTTGTTTGCGCAGAGCGTCCAGCGTTCTGACTGTTGCGGCATCAACGGAGAGTGTGTGCGCCAGGCATTGGATGGTGGTTTGGTGGTGCCCTGGTTTGCTGGTCGATGTTCTGTAACCGAATTTAAAAGTGCTGCATCTGCTGTTGCACGGATGGCGGTATAAGCGCAGTCAAAACGGGTTTCGGCGCTGTTTTCTGGGCGCTGCGCGTCTTGAATTCGGTTTTGCGCTACGGCCAACATTTTCCGGAACAGTTCTTCCGAAAATGGCACTTGATCGAGCTGCCCGATCCGGTGCAAGTTGACCAATGGCTCAGAGTTCACTGGCGCTGCCTTTGATAAAAATTTGTGGCTGGCGGATGAGTTCTTGCACGAAGCTGTTGCCTGCGTTTTTCTTGTCGTTCCATTCTTCGCGGCTCATGACTTTGGGATTGATCTCGCGGGCCAGTGTGCTTTGGGCATCGTGGATGGCGTTGACAATTTGCCCGAATGTGACTTTGCCGATGACCATCAGGTCCACATCGCTGTGCGCACCTTCGGTGGCTTTGGCCATGGAGCCAAAGACGAAAGCCACTTCGATTTGGGGTGCCAACTCTTGCAGGGCATGGGTCAGCACGTCGGTCAGGCCTGTGGTTTTGCGGATGAGTCCGGACAGTTCGGGGTAAACCGGGTGGTCTGTGTTGGCACTGAACTGGATTTGGTTGCCCATTTTTTGGTGTTTGAGCAGTCCTGCGCCACTGAGCGCGTCAAGTTCTTTTTTGAGGGTTCCCGGTGATGCACCGGTCATGCGCGCCAGCTCTCGCAGGTGGACCCATTTGTGTGGGTTCATGAGCATCAAGGCCAGTACTTTGCGCCGGTATTGGTTCGGAAAAAGCAGTTCTGAGACGGTCAAAATGTTTTCCAATCAAAAACAGTTGTTTCTTATTGGAAAACATTTTAGACTTTTGAGGGCTTGTTGATACGGTTTCTTCGGCAATTTGGCGACCAAGCCCAGCGTGTTCGTTGGCTTCTTCTGGTTCAAACCGAATTAATTGGGGTCAGATCCCCATGGCACTACCTTAAGCGCTACGTAAAGAAAACAGGTGGACTGGCTGTACTGCCTGACGCTAAGCTGAAGTTGTTCAAAGACAGCAACCCGCTTCAGTAGTAAGCCAGC
>NZ_NERU01000003.1 GCF_003063265.1 Limnohabitans sp. WS1 | reverse complement strand
TCTCCACCCCGCTTCGCAGCGACGCAGTTACCTTCGACTACGGGGCCTTGGCTTACCCCGACATGGACTCTCACCATGCTGTGTACGCGCCTTCACGGGCGCACTAGGAGCGACGCCCCCGTCGCGATCAAGCCTCGCAGACCACCACGCATCGCCTAGGCGGCTGGGCTCCCACAAAATGCAGGCCGCCTCCCGTCGCAACGACGCCCCCGTCGCGAAACTGCCCGACAATCAGCTCTTTTATCCTTTCGGTCAGCAGCGACTTTTTATGGCGATTCAATGGTTTCCCGGACACATGCACCTCACGCGCAAGGCGATTGGGGAGCGCATCAAAGACATCGATGTGGTCATTGAGATGCTGGACGCCCGCCTGCCGGGTTCGAGTGCCAACCCGATGCTGGCCGATCTGATCGAGGGAAAACCGGCCCTCAAAATCTTGAGCAAACAAGATTTGGCCGACCCGGTGCAAACCGCCGCTTGGCTGGCCCACTACAACGCCCTGCCCGGTGTGAGCGCCTTGGGCCTGGACACCAGCATGACCCAGCCTGCCAAGGCCTTGATTGACGCCTGCCGCCAGCTCGCGCCCAACCGGGGCGGCATGGTCAAACCCATGCGGGTGCTCATTTGCGGCATTCCCAACGTGGGCAAATCCACGCTGATCAACACCCTCAAGGGCAAACGTGCGGCCAAAACCGGTGACGAAGCGGGCGTGACCAAGCTGGAACAGCGCATCACGCTGGCCGATGACTTTTATTTGTACGACACGCCCGGCGTGCTGTGGCCGCGCATCATCGTTGAGCAAAGCGGCTACAACCTGGCGGCCAGCGGCGCCATTGGCGTGAACGCTTTTGACGAAGAGGTGGTGGCGCTCGAACTGCTCAACTACCTGATCCCGCATTACCCGCAGGCCATCACCGAGCGCTACAAGGTGAAAGACGTGGCCAGCCACACCGACGAATCTTTGTTGGAAGCCATTGCCCGACACCGTGGCGCGATTCAAAGTGGCGGCCGGGTCAACACCACCAAGGCCGCCGAAATCGTGATCCACGACTTTCGGGCTGCCGCATTGGGCCGTTTGACGCTGGAAACCCCCACCCAATTTGCCGCTTGGCTGGCCGAAGGCAAAAAGGCCGATGCCGAGCGTGCCGTGCGCAAAGAAGGCACCAAAAAGGCCAAAAAAGCCATGAAAGACTGAGCCCCCATGCACCCCCACCACCCGACCCCCGACAAAGAGGCGATCGCCCTGCTGCCCGAATTTGAGCGTTTAGGGCTGGACCGCATCAGCTTGGTGAGCACCGGCGCACAAGCCATGGCAGCGCGTGAGCAACTTTTAGCGGCCAAAGCGTGGGGCTTTGACACCGAGTCCAAGCCCACCTTCAAGGTGGGTGAGCAGTCAGACGGTCCGCACGTTTTGCAACTGTCCACCGCCGAACGGGCCTGGGTTTTTCAGCTGCACGAGCCCGAGTGCCGGGCGATTGCTGCCGATTTGCTGGCGCAAGGCGGCATTGTCAAAGCCGGGTTTGGTTTGGGCGATGACCGCAAGCGCATCGTGCACAAGCTGGGCATTGAGCCACAAGGCATTTTGGAACTTAACACGATTTTTCGGGAACGCGGTTACCGCAAAGACATGGGCGTCAAAGGCGCGGTGGCGGTGCTGTTTGGGCAACGATTCATCAAGTCCAAAAAAGCGGCCACCAGTAACTGGGCCAACGCCCGCTTGAGCGAGGCACAGTTGGTGTACGCCGCCAATGACGCTTATGCGGCCATCAGGGTTTGGCAGGCCTTGGGGGCTTGAAGGCTGGGGCGGCCTTCACTCGGGCTTGACCCCTGCTTGCTGGGCCACTTTTTTCCAGCGGACCAATTCCTGCTTGATGTAGGCGGAAAACTCTTCTGGCGAGGTGGCCACGGCCATGGCGCTGTATTGCGAAAATTTGTCTTTGACCTCGGCCGAGGCCATGACGTTGGCCAGCCCGCGGTGCAGTCGCTGCACAACCGATTTGGGCGTGCCCGCTGGCACCACAATGCCCTGCCAAGAACTCACATCAAAACCGGCATACCCCTGCTCTGCCACGGTTGGCAATTGGGGGGCGGCGCTGGCCCGTTTGTCGGTGGTGACCGCCAATGCTCGGGCCTTGCCCGCAGCCACCTGCGGGTAGATGCTGGAAAAGGGGTCAAACAGCACCTGAATTTGCCCACCCACCAAATCGGTGATCGCCGGTGCACTGCCCTTGTAAGCAATGTGGTTCATGCGAATGCCCGCCAGGCTGTTGAACTGCTCTACCGCCAGATGGATGGAGCTGCCCGCCGTGCCGTAATTGAGCTGGCCAGGCTGATTTTTGGCCAGCTGCACCAGCTCACCCAAGGTTTTGGCTGCAACCCCTGGATGCACCGTGATGAGCAAGGGTTGCACGGCCACCATGCTGACGGGGTCAAAGCTGGTGACGGGGTCATAGCCGAGTTTGGCAAAAGTGGCCGAATTGATGGCCAAAGTGCTGATGTTGCCCATGATCAGGGTGTAGCCGTCGGCGGGTGCACGGGCACCCAGCTCTGCACCGATGGCCCCACTGGCTCCGGCCCGGTTTTCCACCACAATCGGCTGCCCCAGATCGGCACTGAGCTTGACCGACACGGTCCTGGCCACAATGTCGGTCACGCCACCGGGCGGAAAAGGCACGATCATGCGCAGGGGCTTGTTCGGAAAATCGGCCTGAGCCCAAGCCAATGAGCTGAACAAACCCAACACGATGGGCCATGACTTGAAAAAACGTTTCATGCGAGGCTCTCCTGGTAAACCGTTTCTCTGGGTGGGCAATGCAGGCTCAGCACCAAGGCCCCTTGTGCTCCGGCCTGGCAGGCGGGCATGGGCTCGTCTTGGGACACAAAAAAGAGCTCCCATGGCTGCAATGTTTGGGCGCCCAGCACCAGCTGCCCTTGCAAGACGAACACAAACACCCCTTGACTGGCGGCATGTCGGCTCAGCTGTAGCTCTGCATGGGGGGCCAAGGGCAGGTAGCCCACTCCCAAACCATCGTCGTCAAAAGGATGCAAGGCCACGGCCTGCCCGGGCTGCGCACCGTCCGGGGGCTTGGCCAGATCCAAAGGTCCCACGGTCAAATGCCGTTTGGGGCCACGCACCATTTTTTCGCGGGCCTCTGTGGTGGGAATGAAGCCAGACTCGCACACCGGGCGGATGGTGAAGTACTGGATGCCCTGTGCCCCCGAAATCAAGGGACCATAACCGGTGTAGGCACCCGCGTAATGCACCGTCACCGTTTGCAGGGCATGGGCACCAATGGTGCCATCGCCGTCGACAAACACCTGGAACTGGTTTTGACGGTGGAAGTGCGACTCCAAGGTGCAATGTGGAGGTTGTTCGATCAAGGAGGCCGTGGGTGACAAGGTGGGGTCCTCGCCAGACTCCAGCCACTCGGACTTGTAAAAGTGCTCGACCATGCTGGGCAGTTGTCTGCGCCGGGTCTGGCCATGCGCTCGGGTTCCTATGGCAATCATCGAAAACTCCAGGACTTTGAATGCCTCAGTTTGGCCAATGCGACCCCAAGGGGCAAGCCAAAAATGTCTTGTGGGCGACTTTCAAACCGGGTTGGGGATGCACAGGGCCACTGTTGCTGAAGCGACAGTTTGGGGCCTTGCGAACCATGGCCCGAGGGTTTACGCGCGTGTGGTGCAGACAGCGAATTTGTAGCATGCCAGTTGTTGTGGCCTGCACCACCGTGCAAGCCGAAAGAAAGCGCTGCCATGTCCAAAGTCATCATCACCTGTGCCGTCACCGGGGCCATTCACACGCCCTCCATGTCCCCCCACCTGCCAGTCACGCCCGAAGAAATCATTGAGGCGTCGATCGGGGCCGCCGAGGCGGGGGCAGCCATCATCCACCTGCACGCACGCGATCCTGTCACTGGCAAGCCCGACCAAAGCCCCGAGGCCTTTGCCAAATTTTTGCCGCAAATCAAGGCCGGCACCAACGCGGTGATCAACCTCACCAGCGGGGGCTCGCCCTTCATGAAGATCGACGAGCGCATTCAGCCCTCGATGCGGTTTTCGCCCGAAGTGGCGTCGCTCAACATGGGCTCGTTCAACTTTGCCCTGTTTCCCATGCTGGAGCGTTTCACCGATTTGAAACACGACTGGGAACGCGAACACTTGGAAAACAGCCGCGACCTGATTTTTCGCAACACCTTCAAGGACATCGAGTTCGCCCTGAAGGCCTGCAACGCCAATCAGACACGCTTCGAGTTTGAGTGCTACGACATTGGCCACCTGTACAACCTGGCCCACTTTGTGGACAAGGGTTTGATCAAAGCGCCGTTTTTTGTGCAGTCGGTGTTTGGCATTTTGGGCGGTATTGGCACCCACCCCGAAGACGTGATGCACATGAAACGCACGGCCGACCGCTTGTTTGGCAAGGACTACCAATGGTCGGTGCTGGGTGCCGGGCGTCACCAGATGCGCATTGCCGCCATGGGCGCAAGCCTGGGGAGCAATGTGCGCGTGGGCCTGGAAGACAGCCTGTGGATCGGCAAAGGCAAGCTGGCCGAGAGCAACGCCCAGCAAGTGCGCCAGGCCCGCGCCATCATCGAAGGGCTGGGCCTGGAAGTGGCCACACCGGATGAAGCCCGCGCCATGCTGCAGCTCAAGGGCGCAGCCAACACCCACATTTGATCAACAACAACGGAGACCTTCTCATGCAACGCAGACACCTTTTATCGACCGCCGCAGCCGGTGCCGCAGTTTTGGCAGCGCCATCGTCATGGGCCCAAAGCGCGGGCTATCCCAACCGCCCGATCAAGCTGATCGTGCCCTTCCCAGCAGGCGTGTCGCCCGATGTGGTGGCGCGTTTGGTGGGTGACAAGCTCAGCCAGGCGCTGGGTCAGCCCGTGGTGGTGGAAAACCGCCCTGGCGCTGGCGGCATGATCGGCGCAGAGGCTGGCACCAACAGCGCCGCCGATGGCTACAGCCTGTTTTACAGCGTCAAGGCGGTGCATGCGATTGCCCCCAACGTGTATCAAAACCCCAAGTTCAACCCTGTGCGCGACTTCAGGGCCGTGAGCCAGTTGCTCTTGGTGCCGCATGTGCTGACCGCATCGCCCGGCACGCCCTACAACAACATGAAAGAGCTGGTTGAGTTTGCCAAACGCAACCCCGGCAAGATCAACTACGCCTCGCTGGGTGTGGGCTCGCAGCCGCATGTGGCCATGGAAGCATGGGCACAGCGCCTGGGCATCAAGCTCAACCATGTGCCCTACAAAACCAACCCCTCGCCCGACGTGATGAGTGGCGTGGTCAGCCTGTCCATCGAGGCGTCCACCACCGCCATTCCCCTCATCAAGGGGGGCAAGGTCAAGGGCCTGGCCATTTCGGGGGCCGAGCGCATTGCCAACCTGCCCGATGTGCCCACCATGACCGAGTTCGGGTCCACGCTCGACGTGAACGGCCAGATCGGCAGTTCATGGCATGGCATCTTTGCGCCCAAAGCCACGCCCGACGATGTCGTGGCCAAGCTCAACACCGAAATCGTGAAAATTGTGAAGTTGCCCGAAATCCAGTCGCGCATGCGCGATTTGGGCCTGACGCCCACGGGCACCTCGGCCGACGCCATGACCGCTGTGGCCACCGCAGACAATGTGTTCTGGGCCAAGCTGATCAAGGACTTTGACATCAAGGTGGAGTAAGGCTTGCGCACCACTGCACACCCCAGCCCACCCACGGTGGGCCTGATTGGCCTGGGCATCATGGGCTCGGCCATGGCGGCCAATCTTGTCAAAGCCGGGTTCGAGGTCTATGGCTACGACCCGGTCGCCGCCGCACGCCGGGCCCTGAAAAAAGCCGGTGGCCACGCTTGCAAAAGCGTGGCCGAAGTGGCGCAACACAGCCCGCATTTGCTGCTGTCGCTGCCCAGCGAAGCGGCACTGGACCAGGTGTGCGCCGAGTTGCTGGCCACGGGCCTCAAAGGTTTGATTGCCGCAGAAACCAGCACCTTGCCCGAGGTGTGCAAGCGGCGCAACCGGGACGCCTTGGCCAAACAACGCATCACCTTGCTGGACTGTCCGCTGTCGGGCACAGGCGCACAGGCCTTGACCCGCGACCTGGCGGTGTATGCCAGCGGCAATGCCAAAGCCATTCGCGCCTTACACGGGGTTTTTGAGGGCTTTGCCCGCGTGCGCTACGACGTGGGCGATTTTGGCAATGGCATGCGCATGAAGTTGGTGGCCAACTTATTGGTGGCGATTCACAACGTGTCCTCGGCCGAGGCGATCTTGATGGGAGCTCGTGCCGGCCTGGACCCTGCCACCATCGTCAAAGTGGTGGCCGATGGCGCAGGTGGCTCGCGCATGCTGCAGGTGCGCGGGCCCATGATGGTGGACCGGTCTTGGGACCAAGCCACCATGAAAGTGGGCATTTGGCAAAAGGACATGAAGCTGATTCAAGAACTTTTGCAAGCCACCGACACGCCTGCCCCGCTGTTTTCGGCCACCTTACCCATTTACAACGCCGCCATGGCCATGGGGCACGCGCTGGACGACACCGCATCGGTGTTTGATGTGTTGGAGCGCTGGACACAGGTGACGCCTGTGACCCCAAAGAAAAAATAACACCCCAAGCCGCCTTGGCTCTTGATCCGGCCCTGTGAAATTTAAAGAGCAAATCGCGACGGGGGCGTCGCTCCTACAGGGGAATGCCCTGCATTTTGTAGGAGCCCTGCCCTCGGGGCGATTCTTTTTGGTTTGCGGGAGTTTTCGCGACGGGGGCGTCGCTCCTACAGGGGAATGCCCTGCATTTTGTAGGAGCCCCGCCCTCGGGGCGATTCTGGGTGGTTTGCGGGGGTTATCGCGACGGGGGCGTCGCTCCTACAGAGGCATGACCTGCAGTTTGTAGGAACCCCGCCCTCGGGGCGATTCTTTGTGGTTTGCGGGGGTTTTCGCGACGGGGGCGTCGCTCCTACGGGGGAATGACCTGCATTTTGTAGGAGCCCCGCCCTCGGGGCGATTCTGGGTGGTTTGCGGGGGTTATCGCGACGGGGGCGTCGCTCCCACAGGGAAATGACCCGCAGTTTGTAGGAGCCCCGCCCTCGGGGCGATGCTTGGTGAAAGGCTTGGGACGGATTTTTTGTGGCAACTCGTCCCTGTGGGCGATTTCTTGCGCACCGACAAGGCAAGGCGGCATGGTGCAAGATGGACCCCATGCCCCCAATGCCCCCCATTCCAGCTTCGACCCTCATCAGTTTGTGTGTGGCCTTTGGCGTGGGGCTCTTGATTGGGGCAGAGCGTGAACGCCGCAAGGGCAGTGGACCCAACCGGCGTGCGGCGGGCATCCGCACCTTCACCGTGAGCAGTGTGTTGGGGGCCTTGGCCATGCTGCTGGGCGGCACCGATTTGTTGTGGCTGGCCCTGGCTTTTGTGGCGGGGCTGATGCTGCTGGCCTACCATCGAAGCCACACCGATGACCCGGGTGTGACCACCGAAATAGCCCTGGTTTTAAGCTGTGTTTTGGGGGGCTTGGCCATGAAAGAGCCAGCGCTGGCCGCAGGCATTGGCGCTGGCATGGCCTTGCTGCTGGCCAGCAAAGACCGGCTGCACCAATGGGTGAGCAGTTGGATGAGCGAACACGAGTTGCACGACGTGTTGGTGTTTTTTTCGGTCGCGCTCATCGCCCTGCCCTTGGCACCCAACCGCTTCATGGGGCCCTGGGATGCACTCAACCCTCACGCACTGACCCTGCTGGTGGTCTTGATCATGGGCGTGCATGGCTTGGGTTATGTGGCTTTGCGGGCTTTGGGCCCGACGCGGGGCTTGCCGCTGGCCGGGTTTGTGGGTGGCTTCATCTCCAGCACCGCCACCATCCACGCCATGGGCACACGCTCGCGTGCGCACAAAGTGTCCATACACTCGGCGGTCACCGGGGCCGCACTGTCCAATGTGTCGACGGTCATCCAACTGACTTTGTTGGTGGGCCTGGTGACCCCCGAGGCTTTGGTTTTTTTGGGCTGGCCTTTGGGGCTGGGCCTGGGGGCCACGGTGGGGTATGGGCTGCTTTTTTACAGCCTGTCCACGGCCCACCCCGGTGACGGACTGCCTCAAAACGACCCCGGCCATGCCTTCGATTTGAAATCAGCGCTGGGCTTTGCCACCTTGTTGACGGGCATTTTGTTGGTCTCTGCGGCTTTGCACGAGTGGCTGGGCACCCAGGCCTTGTGGCCCACCGCCGCATTGACCGGTTTGGCCGATGCCCACGCGGGTGCACTTTCGGCTTTGTCTTTGGCAGCAGGCCAAAAAATCACCGCCGAACAAGCGGTTTGGCCTGTGCTGATCAGCCTGTCGGCCAACACAGGCACCAAGGCCTTGGTGGCTTTTCAAAGCGGCGGGTGGCCTTTTGCGGTTCGCGTGGTGCCCGGTTTGCTGGCCTTGGTTGGATCTGTCTGGGTGGGGGTTTTGTGGGTTTGAAGCCCCACCGCGCCAGACCTTGGGTTCAAAACTCCCAAGCCATGCCCAACTGGGCCAAGGGATGGCCATCACCGCGACCCACCGCGCCAGACAGTTTGAGACCTGGGGCCAGCTCGTAGCGCAAACCCAGGGCCCGCATGGGGCGGCTGTGTTCTTGGCCAAAGACCTCTGCGGTGAGCGTCAAACTGGAAGCCAAAGGGTGCTCGTAACCCATGCCCCAAGTGCCCACCGTCTGGCCCACACCTGACGCTTTGAGGCGACTGCTTCCCAGATTCAGGTGCACGGCATGCCCGTCTTGGGCACGCCAGGTGGCCAGCGCGTTGACCGCACTTTCGCGCTCGGTGGAGCGCTCTTGGGTGTCGCCCAAAGTCAAACGTGTCCGTCCAAAATCGAGAGAAGCCCCCAAAGACCAACCCGTTTTGTTTTGAATGGGCACCCACTTGAAGCCCAGCCCCACGGCGCTCAAGCGAGAAGCCGGACGGGTGGCATGGTCGCGGTCTTGGGCCACCGCAACACCCACTTCAAGACTGGGCAGGGGACTGAAGCCATAAACCCCTTCAACGCCCCGCTGCTGAGCGTCTTTGCGCCAAATGGCCTCCAGCTTCATGCCGCCTGCCTCCAGGGTACCGGCGTCGTCCACATGCATGGGCGATTCTGCAAAGGCAGGTGTTGACAACATCAGCACAGCGCTGCTCGAGAGCAAAAAAGGGCGTTTCAAAAGCATGGACATGGTGATTTTTGGAATGAAAACTTGGAATGGATGGGTTTGTCTGTGTTGCAGGGTCGTTTTTGGCCAATTCCCAGCGCAAGAACCCACCCTCAAATCTTAACGAGGGCAGCATCCGCTGCCCCTGCCGGCCGGTGAATGTCCTCAGATCCTCAAGACCTGGCCTTGGCACGAAGAGGCCCTAAAATCAAAAACTGCCCTCCCCGCTCGCTGCGCGAGTCCGACTTTGACCGATTTTTCACCATGTCCACACCCCTGGGCCACAGCGCCGACCCCCACTCCCCCGCCCCCGCATCGGTGCTGGAATTTGCCAACAGCCAATGGCGGGTGCGCAGGCCCAAACCTTTTGTGTTGGTGATCGAGGGTGAAGCGGGAACGCCTTGCACCGAAGGGACCAGCGACTACCTGCACGACAAACTGCTGCTGCCCGAATGGCGCGAAGCCTTTTACCAACTGGTCGACACCACCGGGCTGGTGGTCTGCCTGAATGTGGACACCAAGCACCCCACTTACCGCGATGTGCGCGGGCGTTCCAGCAAAGGGCGACTGAGCCAAGGCGAGTATTACCACCACGACGGCTGCACAGGCCCCGTCAAGCCGCGCTTTGTCGAAATTCGCTGCCCTGTTCAGCCACAAACACGCGGCGTGGCCACCGCAGTGGCGCCGCACCGCGATGTGGTGCAGGCCATGGTGGCCGTCTTGCCCACTGATTTGGCCGCGGCCCCCGCACTGGCTGGCCATGACCTGAGCCCGGCCGCCATCCGCCAAATGGACGATGCCGCGCTCGACCAATTGCAAGGCCTGATCACCCGCACCGTGCGCAAAAAGCTCACCGCCGAAGGCGCTCGCGCCTACTTTCGTGAGGTCGATGCGGCGGCCAACGCTTACTTTGAGCCTTGGGCTTTGGGGGAAAGCCGCTTCATTGCCAACGCCAACAAGGGCGTGACCCTGCAACACCGCCGCGCCTACCAAGCACCTCACACTGGCGGCGTGGCCAATGGACACTTGGTCAAGCGCTGGACGAACGAAGAACTGCTGCTGCCCGGCCAGTTGCCTGACCCGGCATTCATGGCGGCGCTGTGCAGTGAAGAATCCGAAGAAGGCCAAGGCGCCGAGCCTGCCCAGGCTTGCTACCTCGCCCCCCATTGACCGCCGTTGTGACCGCCTTTGTGTCCTTCTTGGCCCACTCTGGCGGGATGGACACACCCCCACAACGCACATGTCATCTCACACGAAAGCGATACCCGCATGCACATCGGTTCCGCAAAGCAAGGCCACCACATGGGGGTGGCCACTCTGTTCTTAGAGGCCTGCGAAGTGATGGAGGCCATCGAAATTGAAACTTGGGTCACCCAGCACCAATTGCGCCACATTCACATCAACGACCCCGACAATTCACTCGATTATTCGACGGTTCATGCCTTGTTTGCAGACGATCAGGTCACACTGGCCGTGACCCAAATCACGCAAGACAACCCTTACAGCCACCACCTTCAGGTGCTATTGATGGCGAGCTGAACCGCCCCATTGCCGGCCCTTTGCATTCAAGTCCCCATGCGCATCCTCCACACCTCTGATTGGCACTTGGGCCAGCACTTCATGGGCAAGAGCCGCCAAGCCGAACACCAGGCCTTGATCCGGTGGATGCTGGTGCAAGTCGAGGAGCACCAGGTCGACGCTGTGCTCATCGCAGGCGATATTTTTGATGCCGGCGCCCCGCCCAGTTATGCCCGCGAGTTGTACTGCGACATGGTGGCCCAATTGCACCGCGCCGGGGTGGCCCTGCTGCTGCTGGGGGGCAACCACGACTCGGTGGCCACTTTGGGGGAAAACCGATCGTTGCTGAGCGTGCTGAACACCCACCTTGTGGCCGCTGTCAGCGAGCCGGCCCAGCATGTGGTGGTCTTGCCCCAACGCCATGGCGAGGCGGGCTGCATCGTTTGCGCCGTGCCCTTCATCCGACCGCGCGATGTGGTGCAAAGCCAAGCCGGGCAAAGTGCGCAAGACAAGCAGCTGGCCATGCAAAGCGCCATGGAAGCCTTTTACCAAAGCGTGTACGAGGCCGCACTTGTCCGCCAAGACCAATTGCAGCAACAACTGGGGCGGCGCATCCCAATCATGGCCACCGGACACCTCACCACCGTGGGTGCCAGCAGCAATGAATCGGTGCGTGAAATTTATGTGGGTTCGCTGGAGGCCTTCCCCACCGCCGCGTTTCCACCCGCCGACTACATCGCCTTGGGCCACATCCACAAGCCCCAAAAAGTAGGGGGCCTGGAACACATCCGCTACTGCGGCTCACCGATCCCGCTTGGCTTTGACGAAGCCTTGCAGCAAAAGGAAATGCTGCGGGTGGACCTGGACGCCACGGGTTTGCTTGCCGTCACCCCCTTGCCGGTGCCCAGGTTTCAGCCCCTCATCAGCCTGACAGGCAATTTGGCGCAACTGGCCGAGGCCATGCCCCTGGCCGCGGCCCAAGGCAGCCCCGAACAACCCGCATGGCTGGAGGTGACCGTGGCCGAAGACGATTATTTGTCCGACCTGCCCGCCCGCCTGGGCAGCCTCACGCAGGGCCTGCCGCTTGAAGTGCTGCGGGTGCGCCGTCAACGCAACAACACCCCGGCTGCCCTGCCCAATGCGGCGCTGGAGACCCTGGACGAACTCAGCCCCGAAGAGGTGTTTGCCAGGCGCTTGGCGCTCGAAGACTTATCCGGCGATCTGAACACGGCCCTGGGCCAGCGATTTCGCGAAGTGCTCAGCGGCATCACCGAGGTGTCGGCATGAAGATCCTCAAGCTGCGCCTGAAAAACCTGAACTCGCTCAAGGGCGAATGGGCCATTGACTTCACCTTGCCCCCCTTCACCGACAACAGCCTGTTTGCCATCACCGGGCCAACCGGTGCGGGTAAATCCACCTTGCTCGATGCCATTTGCCTGGCGCTCTACCACGAAACGCCGCGCCTCAAAAGCGTCTCCAAGTCGGCCAACGACATCATGACGCGACACACGGCCGACTGTTTGGCCGAGGTGGAGTTTGAAGTCAAGGGCTCGGTTTACCGGGCTTTTTGGAGCCAACGGCGTGCACGCGACAGAGCCGACGGCGAGTTGCAAAACCCCAAAGTCGAACTCTCGAGCGTGGACCCGGCGACGGGCCAAGGCCCCATCTTGAGCGCTCAGAGTCACGACAAAATCAAGCGCGTGGCCGAGATCACGGGCCTGGACTTTGGGCGCTTTACACGGTCCATGCTTTTGGCCCAAGGCGGCTTTGCGGCCTTTTTGAACGCCAGTACCAACGACCGCGCCGAATTGCTTGAAGAGCTGACGGGCACAGACATTTATGGCCGCATTTCGAGCCGCGTGTATGAGCAAGCGCGTCAAGCCAAGCAACAACTGGAGCAGCTTCAGGCCCGCGCCGACGGCGTGACCTTGCTGCCCGCCGACACGCGTGAGGCCATGCAGGCCGACTTGGACCAGTGGTCAGCGGCTTTGGCCAGCTTGCAAACGGCGTGGGACTCGGCCCAAGCCCAGCGCCAATGGCACCACGAACTGGCGCAAAGCAGCCAAGAGGTGCAGGCCGCACAAACCGCGCACAGCAGCGCTCACGCAGCGTGGCAAAACGCGGGGCCAGACCTGCTGCGCTTGGCCCAAAGCGAACCGGCCCAAGCGCTCCAAGGGCCACACACCGCGCGTGAACAAGCCCGCAAGGCCCTTGAACAGACCCAAACCCTGCTGGTGCAATTGCAAGCGCAACGTGACAGCGACTTCAAAGCGCAGCTGCACCAACAACACCGCGCCAAAACCTTGTCCGCCACCCTGGCTTCGGTGGCGCAAAAGCGCTTGACGGACCTGCAAGCCGAGCACCAGCGCCTTGTGGACAACTGCGCACAGCACCCCCAACACGCCCAACTCGGCGAGCAGCTGGGCAGTTGGCGTCAGCAGTTTGAACAACTGCACTCGCGCCACAGCCAAGCCCAAGCCCAGCAAAGCAAGCTCAAAGCCCTGCAAGCTGACGCCGACAAGTTGCGGCAAGACATCACACAGCAAACCGACCGGGTCCAGCAGGCAAGGCAGGCGCAAAACGCATCGGCCCAGGCGCAAGACGAGGCCCAAACGGCCCAGAACCAGCGTTTGCGTGGCTTGACGCTGTCGGTTCTGCGTGATCACTGGAAAAGCGCACATGCCCAAGAGGGTGCCGCCCGGCACATCGTGCAGCTGGCGCAACAAGGCCGCGAGATGACACTGCGGCAAACCGAGCTGGCACAGCAGCTGCACACCACAGCCGATGCCATCTTGTCGCAAGAAGCCCAGCGCCGCGTGTTGCTGGACCGTCACAGCGACCTGAAAGAACAAGTGGCGGACAAACGAACCTTGCTGACGCAAGAGCGCCTGATCCGAAGCCTGGACCAGCACCGCCAGGCCTTGCAAGCCGGTGACGCCTGCCCGCTTTGTGGGTCGGTGGAGCACCCGGCTGTCGCCGCCTACACAGCCTTGGACATCTCGGCCGCAGAAGCAGCCTTGCTGGAAAAGCAAACCGCGCTGGACCAGCTGGTGGCCCAGGGCCAAGCCCTGGCGACCCAGCTGGAGGGCGACAAAGCCCTTCATCAGAATCAGCTGCGCCAGCAACAAGACACAGCAAAGCACCTGGCGCAGTGGCAATCGGCTTGGGATGCAGCCCTGGCACAGACCCGCGCTGCGCCCCTGGCCAGCCCACCCCTGGACCCGAAGGCCTGGCAAGACCCCACCTCACTGGCGGCTCGGCAACAAAGCGCCGCCGCTCTTTTGGCGCAATCGGGTGCGGACCTGCAAGCCGCTGAAGCGGGTGAAGAAGGTCTGCAACGGGCCATGGCCCTGCACGCCCAAAACGTTCAAGCCCTGCAGGCGGCCGAGCACCAACTCAACTTGCGCCATCAAGCCGCAGACACTGCGCAAACCCACCAAAACCAGCTGCACGCCGACCTGGCCACCACACAAGCCGACATCCACCGGACCAGGGCACAGCTGCAAGCCGAGCTGAGCGCTGCCGGCCACACCATGCCCGCAGATCCTGCCCCATGGCTGAGCGAACGCAGTGCCGAATGGCAGCACTGGCAGGACACGCAACAACGCATCCAGCGGCTGCGCCCCAGCATCACCTGGCAACAAGCCCAAAGTGACATCGCACACGAGCAAGCCTTGGCCTGGGCGCAGCGCTGGGACGCACTGCACAGCCAGGCCGCAGGTTTTGGGGGGATGCTGACAGAAGACTTGGCATCG
The DNA here is from genome assembly GCF_003063265.1 of Limnohabitans sp. WS1. Taxonomy (GTDB): domain Bacteria; phylum Pseudomonadota; class Gammaproteobacteria; order Burkholderiales; family Burkholderiaceae_C; genus Limnohabitans_A. The sequence goes on along the minus strand of NZ_NERU01000003.1, from coordinate 342,077 downwards.
CCCCTGCCCGCCCTGCCCGAAGCGGCCTTGCCCGCTGCCTTGGCCGCGAGCACACAAGCCATTGCAGGGCTTGCTCAAGCCCTGGCCGAAACAGAAGGTCGCCAATCCCAGACACAAGCCACAAGGCACCAACAAAACCTGGCACTTGAAGCGGCCGCGCACAACTGGCAGACCGCCTTGCAAGCCAGCCCTTTTGCCGATCAGGCCGCATTCGAGGCCGCTCTGCTGCCCGACGCCCTGCGGCAAAGTCTGTTGGCCCAGAAAGACCAACTGAGCCAAGCACGGCAAAGCGCAGATGCTTTGTTGCAAGCGGCCTTGGCCAAGCAAGCCGAGCTGCAAGCCCAAACGCCCACCTTGCAAAGCGCACAAGAGGTCGAGGCTCAACTGAGCGCACTGCAGGCAGAACGCAACCGGCACAACGAAATGATCGGTGCCCACCGCGCACTGTTGGCCCAAGACCAACAACTGCGCAGCAGCCAAGAAGCTTTGTGGGCGCAAATCCAGCAACACACCAGCGATTCAGACCTGTGGCAACGCCTGGACGGGCTGATCGGCTCGGCCAAGGGCGACAAATTCCGCAAATTTGCCCAAGGCCTGACCCTGGACCACTTGCTGCAACTGGCCAATCAACATCTCGCTCGCCTGCACGGGCGCTACCTGCTGCGCCGCAAAAAACTGGGCGAACTGGAGCTGGACATCGTGGATGCGTGGCAAGGCGATGTGGCTCGTGACACGCGCACCCTGTCCGGTGGTGAGAGTTTTCTGGTCAGTCTGGCCCTTGCTTTGGCCCTGTCGGACCTGGTGAGCCACAAAACATCCATCGACTCGCTGTTCCTGGACGAAGGGTTTGGCACCCTGGATGGCGACACCCTGGAAATCGCCCTGAGCGCCTTGGACACCCTGAATGCCAGCGGCAAGATGATTGGCATCATCAGCCATGTGGAAGCCCTGAAAGAACGCATTCCAGCCCAGATCAGGGTGGAAAAAGGCGGCGGTGTGGGGCATTCGCGTTTGTCGCAAACCCTCACCACTTTCAGACCGAGCTGAAAACGATCTTCAGAAATTCCTTATTTAAAGGAATAAAAATCAGTTTTACTCTGATTTTTAAGAAGTGTTGTTGTGTTTAAAGTCCGAACACGGCTGACCCGTGCACACCGTGTGAACAGGTCCAAGCCCGACTTTGAAAGGTCCATGACATGCGCTCTTACACCCCCAACAGCCCACAAGCAGCGGCACGCGTCGTGGCCATGGCCTTGCTGGCTGACGGCCACCTGTCCATGACCGAACTGCACGCCGTGGACCCCCTCAAGGTCACACGATGTCTCGGCTTGGATGCCAGCCATTTCGCCGATGTGCTGGAAGGCTTTTGCCAAGACCTGCTGGTGTCACACCGTGGCCCCTGGACCGGCTCATCACAATTGGACGAACACATTCGCCTAGAACTCTTGCACGAAATCACCCACCCTGAAATCCAGCAACAAGTGATGAATATGTGCGCAGCCCTCATCCAATCAGACGGTCATGTGGCCGACAACGAAATGCTCATGCTCGATGCATTGGCTGGTGCATGGCCCCACCGGATGGCCACAAAGGACTTGCGCACAACAGCGCCCGCCAGCCTTGGCGTTCACTGAAAGGGCACCATGAAAATCGTGTTGTGGGTGGTTTTGGCAGCGCTGCTGGCCCTGTGGACCGGTTTTGCAGCCATGTCTGCGGGACTGGTCGCTTGGCTCTTGTCGTCAGTGGCTGAAGGGCAAATCAGCAGCGCTGCGCAGGCGCTGGGGCAGTGGCCCATCCCCGCCTGGCTCAGCCCTTGGGTGGACCGGGCTCTGGTGGCCGACATGCAGGCGACTTGGTTGGCTGCGGTGCAGGGGTTGAACACCATGATGCCCTCTGCCAGCAGTTTGACGGGCTGGATCGTGCCGCTGGTGTGGGTGTTGTGGGGCGTGGTCAGCCTGGCCCTGGTGGTCGCGGCCCTTGTGGCGCACTGGTTTTTGGCCCGCATGGCCCGAATGACCCGCTGACACGCGGGTTTTATGGATCCGGCCCTGTAAATTTTGAAGTGAAAGGCTTGTCTTGGGCACGGCGATCAGTTTGCGAGCCCCGTGCCTGGGTGAGGGTCTTTGTGTGGGAGCCCCGCCCTCGGGGCGATGGGTGGTGGTCTGCGTAGCTCTATCGCGGCGAGGGCGCCGCTCCCACAACAAAGCGTTCATGCAAACTTCATAGGTCCGGATTAATCATGACCATGCAAACTCACAATACATCCTGAACTTGCGTCAAAACATGCACCCAAGCCCTTCAGATCGGCGTCTTATTTGTTTGCAGCGCCAAAGGTTTGATCTTTTACGTATTTCCAAAGAATGCCCACTTGCCTCGAAAGTGACAGCTGTGCAGCCAGCACATGCATAGAGTGCAGCTCAGTTCAAACCATCGAAAGAGCCTCCATGTCGTCCGCCTCAAGCATCACACAAGCCCCTGCCAACGCCCAAGATGACCCTATTTGGCAAGCCAAGGTGCACTTGGCCGCCGCCTTGCGTTTGGCCGTGATGCACGACTTTGACGAGGGCATCGACAACCACTTCACCGTGGCGGTGCCGGGTCGTGAAGACCAGTACCTGATTTCACCGTTTGGCGTGCACTGGTCCGAGGCCCGCGCCAGCACCATGATGGTTTTCAACGAAGCGGGTGAAACCCTGGAGGGCGAAGGCGTGGTGGAGTTGTCAGCGCAATCCATCCACGCACCGGTGCACCGCCTCACGGGTGCCAAAGTCGTGCTGCACACCCACCAGCCTTGGGCCACGGCTTTGAACATGCTCAAAGCCAACCGCTTGTTGCCGGCCACCCAAACAGCCGCCTTCTTTGATGGTGCCATCGCCTACGATGACCATTACACCGGGCTGGCGGCAGACCTGTCTGAGGGCGAACGCTTGTCGCAGCTCATGAGCGGCGGCAAGACCGTGCTCTTCATGAAAAACCATGGCGTGATGACGATTGGCGACACCGTGGCACAAGCCTACCGCAGGCTCTACAAACTCGAAAAAGCCTGCCGCACCCAAGTGCTGGCCATGGGCACAGGCCAGCCCCTGAACGTGCTGACCGAATCGGTCATCCAGCGCATCAAAAACCCCAGCCCCCAAGACCGCCACCCCCGCAGCGAACGCGAGCGACTGTTTTTTGAAGCCATGATGCGGGTGATTGACCGGGTGAACCCGGGTTATGCCGATTGAGTCTGGCTGGGGCTTGTGAGATCCAACAAGCCCGTCAACCGCCAGTCAAGGTGCGCATGCGCTCACGCCACAAAGTGTACAAACCCGCGCCGACCACAAACAACGCGCCCCACCAGACATGCGGCCCAGGCCACTCCTGCCAAAACACCCACCCGAACAAGGCCGCCCACAGCAGCTCGCTGTAATGGAAAGGCGCGACCACACCGACCGGTGCCAGCCGAAAGGCCCGGAAGGTGCAACGCTGGCCCAGCAACACCAAAACGGCCATCAAAGCCATGATTGGCCACATGCCCGGCGCGACCTCGAGGGACACAAAGAACAAGCCCACCGCACCGGCCAGACCCATCGTCATGTTCTGCCAAACCAACATCGACAAATCGCTTTCGGTGGGGGAAAGCCAGCGCACACAGGTCATCGAAGCGGCATAAAAAAATGCCGCCACCAAGGCCAGCCCGGCCCCCCAACCCAGCTCGCCCTCCATCGCCTGCGGCCCAACAATCAGGCCCACGCCCACAAAGCCGGCCAACAACGCGCCCCAGCGGTGCACGCCTACACGCTCTTTGAGCAAAGGCACTGACAACAGGGTCATGAACAGTGGTGCGGCAAAACTGATGGCGATCACCGTCGCCAGCGGCAACAAACGCAGGCTTTCAAAAAAAGCCAGCATCGAACACACTGCCAACAAGCCGCGCAAGAGCTGCGCCCCAGGTCGGCGCGTGCGCAAAGCCGACCAGCCCCCACTGCGCAACACCCAGGGCACCAGCAAAACCAGCACCATCGCTGAACGCGCCGCAATCAACACCGGAATCGACAACTGGGACACCGCGTGTTTGGACAAAGCATCCATGACCGACAACAAGAGCACCCCCGCCACCATCCAGGCAATGCCTTTCAGCGGGTGGTCGGCCCGCATAGGTGCAGCAGATGGAGGATTCATGGGTTCAGATGGCTGGGGCTGCATAGTAGGCAAAACCGCGCCCTTTGATAGACATGGGCATGGCATTGGGCTCAATTTACAGCATCCGCTACGCTCAGGCAGTCACCTGCATAGACCGGATACACACAAGCGTAAAGGTTTCGGGAAAGGTTGGCACAACGCAGAGGCCAACGAACAACAAGCCCATGAATCTGCAGCAATGGCCCACGGTTCAGCGGGCATTCACGGTCAGGCTTTTGATCCGACCATCCTGTGCCATAGTGGCTTTGATGCCGTTGAAATTCACGGCATCTGTTGGCGGATGCTGGTCAACCATGATCGTGAAAGTTGTCTGTGGAAATAACGTTGCTGTGGGTGTTGTGTGTCGTTTTGATGGTGTTGGGCTTGGCCGGCACGGTGCTGCCTGTGCTGCCGGGCACCTTGCTGGTGTGGGCTGGCATCGTGCTGGGCGCATGGATTGACGACTTTGCCCGGATCAGCATGACCACACTGGCGGTGATCACCGTGCTGGCGGTGTTGGCCTGGGCCTTGGATTACGCAGCGGGATGGATGGGCGCACAAAGAGCGGGGGCCAGCAAACAGGCCCTGATTGGCGCAGCGGTGGGCACCGTGTTGGGTCTGTTTATGGGCGTCGTGGGCGTTCTGTTCTTACCCCTCGTAGGTGCTGCACTGGGAGAGTACTTGGCTCGCAAAGACCACGGCCGCGCGGCCAAAGTCGGCATGGCCACTTGGGTGGGCATCGTGGTGGGCTTGGTCGCCAAAGTGGTGATTTCTTTCATCATGGTGGGAATTTTTATCGCTGCTTTACTGATCTGATGCCCATGTCCATTTTTGAACGCTTGGCCGCCTGGATTCCCGGGCAGTGGGAAAAGGTCATCATCACCGCTGTGCTGATTGGCCTGGCCTTCTTGGTGTCGAACCTTTGGACACGCTACCTCGCTCGCATGGAGATCTCGGCAGAAAAGCGCCGCATGCAGCTGGTGTGGGTGCGCAACGTGATCTGGTTTGTGGCCATGCTCATCATCGTGTCGGTCTGGGCGTCCACCATTGCAGGCTTTGCGCTGTCGTTGGCTGCGGTGGCGGGGGCCATTCTGATTGTCAGCAAAGAGCTTGTGATGTGCATCCACGGCTACTTTTATGCCACCCTGGTGCAGCCTTACAAGATTGGCGACGTGATCGAATTCAACCAACTGCGCGGACGGGTGGTGGATATCGACATGTTTGCCACCACGCTGGTGGAGCTGGACAAGGCAGGCCAACGCACTGGCAAAGTGGCCGAGTTTCCCAATGGGTTGCTGCTGACCCACCCGTTGGTCAACGCGTCTCCCAACGGAGCCTTTGCGCTGCACGCCATCCGGATTCCGATGCCTGAACGCTTTTCTCATGATCTGGACGGCATCGAAGCGGCCGCCTTGGCCGCTGCCGATCACGCCACCGCTGCTTGGCAAGAAGAGGCCATGACCCACTTTCGCAAGGCATCAGAAGAAAATTTCATTGCCCTGCCCTCCGGTAAAACCAAGGTGTCGTGGGACTTTTCTGACCCCGAACACCTGGTGCTGGTGATTCGGGTGGCCTGCCCGATCGAACAGCGTGCCAAAGTGGAACAAGCGGTGTTTCGCGACACCTGGCGTGCGCTTTCACCTGAGCCACCCACTTTGTCGGCAAACCGTTGAGTCGGCCGCCAGTGCACCTGTTTCAGTCAGGGGAGTTGCCCCGCTCGGGCTGCACCGCCGTGACCGCTGTCAGCGCAAACGCCTGCTGGTGTGCGCAAAAGTCCCACCGTTCGATCAGGCAGATGGGGCCCGTGACGGGGGCTGCGGGTGTGGCGGTTGCCAGCGCAGTGGCAGCATCACCCCAGCGCAGAAGATTCACCGAATTGGGCACTCCTGGTCGCGTGCGCGTTGAGACAGCCGTGCCCGCCTGAACCACCCACAGTCGCCGCGCGAGTCCGTCTACGCGCAGGGTGAAAGGCAGGTGAATGTGGCCGCCCAGCACCAGATCTGCGCCGGCCTCTGCCCAAACCTGTGTGGCAGCCTCATGGCCACGCAGCAGGTTGGCTCGTTCGCCAGCCACGGGCACCGCTGCCGGTTGGTGGACCACCACCACACACAACTGCTGCGGCTTGGCGGCTGCCAGCAAGCTGACCACCCGCGCCATTTGAGATGCCGAGACCTCGCCGTGCTTGTGTCGCCCTGCGCGAGTGGTGTTGACGCCCACCACCAGACAGTCTGGCGATTGGTAAACGGGCTCCAGATCGGGCCCAAACGCGGCGGAAAAACGCCCATAAGGCTGGGTCATCCTTGTCCACAGGTCGAACAACGCAATGTCGTGGTTGTCTGGAATGACCACTGCCGGCGCAACCATTCGGTCCATGAAGGCTTTGGCCGCCTTGAACTGGGTGGGCCTGGCTCGCTGTGTGATGTCACCCGAAAGCACCACCACATCGGGTTGTTGCTGCGCTGCCAACGTTGCCAATGCCTCCAGCACCAGCGGCTGCTCGGTGCCGAAATGCGTGTCGGACAGGTGCAGCACGACGCTCATGCGCCCATCCCTGACCCGCTGTCCCTGTTTGCAGCGCCGCGCGCTTGAAGCAAGAACAGGGGCTTGTCGAGGACACGAATGTCGATGGGCCAGCGCATCCGCGCCACCTCGCCGTCAAGCGCGACCACCACCTCCTTGCGGGGGCTGGACAGTCTGGGTTTGACCACCATGCGATGGAACTCGAAACTTTCCACGCCGGCGGCTTCGCCCAGCTGCCCCATGGCACCGTGCAGCATCAGCCTCATCATGGCCAGCGTGCCGATAGGCCTCAACATCAGCGCGGCCATGCTGCCGTGGCCGGGGGTGCCGGCCAAGGTGTCTGCTGGCTCTGCACCCAGTTGCGCCAGCTGAAGCCGGTTGTTGCCGAGAAAAAGAGTCAAGGTTTGGACATCGCGCTGCGAGCCACCGATTTCGATGTGCAGACGCAGTCGTCGCTGGGCGCGCAGCAGCGTCACAAAAGCGGCCACAAACGCCACCCAGCGACTGCGGCCAAACCGAGCTTTGTAGGCCTCACGGTCTTGCAACAGTTCAGGGTAAAGCCCCAAACTGGCGTTAACGAGAAACAAGCGGTGGTTGATGGCAGCCACCTGCACGGGGATGGGCTGGGCGTTCAGCAGCATCTGTGCCGCAGCCTCCGGATCGGTGGGTATGCCGTGCGTTCGGGAAAAGTAGTTGAAGGTTCCATAGGGAATGACACCGATTGGGCAACCGGCTGCATGAGCGGCTTGGGCCACGGTGCTCAGGCTGCCATCACCGCCCACGGCGACCACCGCCGAGCCGCGCGAGACGGCCAACGCTGCGGCCTCGGTGGCGACTTGCTGCAGCTCGGATGGGCTGCACACCCTCAGCTCACCCCGGCGCCCATGGGCTGACAGGGCAGATTCAATCACGGCGCATTTGACTCGGATGTCATGGGCACCGGAGGATGAGTTGATGACAAACAGCAGGGCTGCGGCCGGGTCAAACCGCGGGCAAGTGACCTTGGGGGATAAGGCATTGACGCCTGACTCAACCCAACAAGCCGTCATGAGCCACGTTGCTCCAAGTCACCAAATACCGTAAGTTCGCTCTCGCGGCGGTCAGCCCCCCGGCGCGACACAGAGCACCCGCCTGCGGCCCACAAGCTGTCGCCCTTAAAGGCAACGCTGGATAAATGGGTTTGAAACCGTGAATGGGCTGAAAACTCAAGGCCAATGGCGCTGGAGTGTCGGGTGTCGGGCATGGGGGTGTGATCAAATAATTGGGTCTGAAGATTATCAACTTTGCCCATGCGTGTGTCGTCGAATGCCCTTGTTTCGACGAGATTGGGTTCCAGCCACCGTGTTTTGATTCACCATGTCCCGCTCACTTCCACCATCTGACAACTCACCCGAAAACACCCTGAGCAAACGGCGCAGCACCGTCCAAAGGATGGTCTCGGCTCAGCTGGCACGCATGGGCGGCACGCTGGCAGACACCCTTGGTGAGAACAACCGGCAGCGGCTGCTGTGGTTGGGGCTCATGGCCTTACCGCTTTTGTTCCCGGTCGCGTTGCCCGGCATGGGGTCGGCCGTTGGGGCTTTTTGCCTGCTGACAGCCGTTGGGCTTTGCAAAGGTCAATCTCTGCAATTGCCAGCTTGGCTTGCCAAGCGCGAGATGAATGGGCACATCCAGTCGATACTGGTCGCCACGGTCAACCGCATCATTCATGTGCTCGCTCGGGTCTGGCGACCTCGCTTGCTGCCCTTGAGCAACAAGCCGGCACGACTGTTCAACGCGTCAATGCTTTTTGTTGCAGGATTGTCGATGATGGTTCCAGTTCCCGTGATCAGCTTTGACAATGCTCTGCCCGCACTGGCCATCGTCTTGATCGCGTGGGGTCTGCGCCTTCGGGATGGTCTGATGTTGCTGGCGGGTTATCTGGCCACGGTTGTGGCGGTGGCTTCGGTGATGTTGCTGTTGTGGGGAGGTGCCCAAGTGTTCCAACATGTGCTCTCGCTGATTTGAGTCTTTGAAGTCCTCAGCAAGAACTTGTCAGCGGCCAACATCAAGACCATTTCTTTGCGTTGAATTGGGCACACCACAGCAGGTTCAACCGTACTTCAGCGCAGTCGCCTTGCCCCAAAACACGCGGTACATGAACACCGTGTAGCCGATGATGACCGGCAGCGTGATCGCCACACCGAAAAAAATCACATTCAGCGACGCGGTGCTGATGGCAGCTTCCCACACCGTCATGCGGCCGATCACGATGTCCGGAAAGATGCTGTAGGCCAAGCCGAAAAAGGCCAGCACAAAAATCAGCACGGTATTGGCGAACACCAACCAGCCGTAGCCCGCATTGACCAGATTTGGCCTTGTGAGCACCCAGCGCATGGCAAAAAAAGCCAGGGCGCACATGAGGGGAACCGGCAGCAAGGCAAACACCTGCGGCACACCGAACCATTTCTCAAGAACGCCCGCCTTCACCAAAGGCGTGGCCGCCGAGATGGCCAGCAAGGCAGCCGCCATGGGCCACAGCACAAGCCGCGCCCAGCGCACGGCTTTTTGCTGCAGATCGCCTTCGGTTTTCATGATCAACCAGCCCGAGCCCAGCAGCACATAAGCCGCGGGCAAGGTGATGGCGATGCCCAGGCTAAATGCCCAGCCCAAGGGGCCGCTGGCAAAGCCGGTGATGTAGCTGCCCAGCATCCAGCCCTGAGAAGCACTGGCCATGAGCGAGCCGGCAAAAAACGCGCGGTTCCAAAACGGCTTGTAGCGCAGCGGCGCTTTCACGCGGAAGTCAAACGCCACACCTCGCAAGATCAAGCCAATCAGCATCATCGCCACGGGCAGGTACAAGGCCTGCAGCACCAGACCATGGGCCATCGGAAAAGCGATCAACAACACACCCACGCCCAGCACCAGCCAGGTCTCATTGGCGTCCCAGAAGGGGCCGATGCTGGCGATCATGGTGTCCATTTCTGCGTCGCTCGCCTGCAAAAGCAGCAAGCCAACGCCCAGGTCGTAACCATCCAAAACCACATAAGCCAGCAGGGACAGCCCCATCACAGCCAGGAAAAACAATGGCAGAAATTCAGCCCAAGTCATGGTCGCCTTTCAGTTTCAGGTTCAGATACGCAAAGACGAGGTTCATCACACCCCCGCTTTGCCCAACAGGGCACCCGTCGGGGCATCTTGGCGGTGTTCCTTGGGGTGCTCAGCCATGTACTTCAACACGCCCACGTAAGTGACCAACAGCAGGCCATAAACCACCAGGTAAGCCGTTAAAGTGAGCGCAATGTAGGGCGGCGGCAAGGTGGTGGCGGCTTCGCTGGTGCGCATCAAGCCATGCACCAGGAAGGGCTGGCGACCGATCTCGGTCACGTACCAGCCCGCCAGCGTGGCGACCCAGCCAGAGAAAGCCATGCCCGAGAGCAACAACAGCAGGGGCTTGGGCAGTGTCACTTCTGGCTGCCGGCGCTGAAGCCACAAGCGCCAGGCGGTAAAACCCGCCACCAGCAGCATCAACGAGCCCACACCCACCATCACGCGAAAGGCATAAAACACCGGTGCCACGGGTGGGTGTGCCCCTTCAAATTCGCTGATGCCCTTGACTTCGCCGTCCAGCTCGTGGGTCAGGATCAAACTGGCCACTTTGGGGATCTTCACCGCGTAGTGGGTGGTGCGTGCTTCTTGGTCTGGAATGCCAAAGAGCGTCAGCGGTGCGCCACGCTCAGTTTCCCAAATGCCCTCCATGGCAGCAACTTTGGCCGGTTGGTGCTCCAGGGTGTTCAGGCCGTGCATGTCACCCACCAGGAACTGCAGCGGCATCACGCAAGCGGCGGTGAAAACGGCCGCACGCATGGCTTTGTGGGTGCCGCGTGTGGCGCTGCCTTTGAGCAGCTGCCAAGCGCACAGCCCAGCGATCAGGAACGACGCGGTCAGCGCCGAGGCGAGCAACTTGTGCGAGAAGCGGTAGGGAAACGAAGGGTTAAAGACCACCGCCAGCCAATCGGTGGGGATGAACTGGCCGTTGATGATTTCGAAACCCGCCGGGGTGTGCATCCAGGAGTTCAGGCTCAAGATCCAGAAGGCCGACATGGTGGTGCCGAACGCCACCAAAAATGTGGCGATCAGGTGCACCCGCTCACTCACCCGGCCACGGCCAAACAGCATGATGCCCAAGAAGCTGGCCTCCAGGAAAAACGCCGTCAGCACCTCGTAGCCCAGCAACGGCCCTGAAATATTGCCCGTGCGCTCCATGAATCCCGGCCAGTTGGTGCCGAACTGAAAGCTCATCACAATGCCCGAGACCACCCCCAGCGCAAAGGTGAGCGCGAACACCTTGGTCCAAAAATAGTAGGCCTCTTCCCACGCCTGGTCTTGGGTGCGGGCGAAACGCCATCGGAAGAACAGCAAGAACCAGCACAGCGCGATGGTGATGGTGGGGAACAGGATGTGAAAACTGATGTTCGCAGCAAACTGGATGCGCGAGAGGATGAGTGCGTCGATGTCCATGGTGGCTTTCTTTGGGTGTCAAGCGCTGTCGCGTGTCTGGCTAATGTCCGGTACTTTGTTACCGCGACCGGTCAGGCGGTCTTTGAATTCGAGCACCTTGGTCACCGTGGTGCCCATGCTCATGAGCTGCATGGCGGTCTCGGGTGCGAGCTTTTGCACGTCGTCAAACCAGGTCATGAGGCGGTCGATCAGGTCGTGCATTTCGCGCATGCGCTGCTGGGCATGGCGCTCTGCGTCGGTATGGGGTGTCTCCAACAAGGCGGTTCGCAGCATGCTCAAGGTGGGCTCGATTTCACGGCGGCGGCGCTCCTCGGCCAACACCCGAAAGATCTCCCAAACGTCAGCGGGTGCCTCAAAGTACTCGCGCCGGTCACCCGCTTGGTGGCGCAAACGCACCAAGCGCCAGGCCTGCAGCTCCTTGAGGCCCATGCTCACGTTAGAACGAGAGAACGCCAGCGCCTCGGCAATCTCATCGGCATTTAAAGCCTGCGGGGACACATAGAGCAGCGCGTAAATTTGGCCAACCGTGCGGTTGATGCCCCACTTGCTGCCCATTTCACCGAAATGGGCGATGAACTCGCGGTTGAGGGCAGGAATTTGGTCAGAGATAGGCATGTCGCGATTTTAGCCTCCCATTTTGAATTTTCAGAAATAACTGAAATATCAGGAATGAATTCAGGGTTATCCCGCATCCTGAGGCATTACCTGCACATAAAAAAGCCCCGGACCGTTTCCCGTCCGGGGCTTAGAAGAGGTCAGAGCCTGCCAGCGTCGCGGCCAGTTACTTTTTATCAATGTCAAGAACGCGTCAGCAACTCATCCAACGCATCCGCAATCTCTTGCCCGTTCTCAGCCAATGAACCCACGCACTCTCCCAGCTGATCGAGCGCCACTGAAACCATGTCCAACGGGTGCAGCACCAACACCGCCCCACGCACTTTGAAGCTCGGATTCATGCGCGTGCCAGCAATACCCGCAGGCAACGCACTGCGCTTGACCAAAGGCACGACCACCCGACGGCGATAACCATCCGACAAAGAAGACTGAACCACCACGACGTAAGGAATGGTCTCCCTCAATGGGCCTTTGTTTCGATGAAGGTCAAACTGAGCCATCAGAGTGTGGAGTGTTCATCCGCAAATGAGCCGACTTGCGCATGCAAAGCGTTCCAGCCTGCCACGGTTTGGTCTGCCTGTTGCTGGCGGCTTGAACGTGCCTGCTTTTGTTCCACCACATACGCTGTGAGCAAGGCTTCAGCCGTAGCAGACAAATTAGAGGTGTAGCCTTTGAGCTCGGCGATCAAGCCTTCACTCAAGGTGAGGTTGACTGGGCGTTTTCGGGATAGGGGCTTGGCGCTGCTGGTGCGTGGCATAGGTGCCTCCAATGAGAATATGCGCATATTATGCGCATTCATTTCAGAGCAGCTGCTATCCGGCCAAGTGCTGGACCAAGCCTTGATTGAGGCGCTCTGCAGCCAGGAAGGTGATGAGGCGGATGGGGATAGGGCTGAGGGGTGTTAGCTCGGGGCGCATTGAAGCAAGCCGTTAAGGCCTGATCGCTGGCTGCTCCCAACCTGGCACATTCACGACATAGCGCGTGGCCTTGCCCAAACCCTCGATGCGCAACAAGCCGTGCTGAGCCAAATCGGCCAAATCGCGTGCGGCTGTCGCTTTGGAGGTGCCAGTGATGTTGGCGTACTTGTCGGTGCTCATGCCGCCCAAAAATCCGCCGCCCGAGCCCACATGCCCGGCGTCGAGCAAACGCTCGAGCACCTTGCTTTGGCGCGGGTTGATGTGGCATTGCGCTGCGCGCAACCGAAAATGCGCTTTATCTGTCGCATCGCGCACCACAGCCTGACTGGCCACACAGGCACGGGTGAAAGCCTGCACAAACCACTGCACCCATGCTGTGACATCAATCCCTTGGGCATCCAGCGATACACCTCGCAAGCGCTGCGCGTGGTTGAGCGCATCGTAATAAGCCGAACACCCGTACCTGCGTGGGATTGGCCTCTGGGTCTTGCGCACACATGTCTTGCGCCAAAGCCATGTCTGCCAAAGCACGCCCTATGCGGCGATTGCCATCTTCAAAAGGGTGGATGGACTCAAACCACAAATGCACCAAGGCTGCGCGTGCAATACCGTTCAGCGTGACTGCTGGGTTGGCGAACCAAGCCAAAAAAAGATCCATCTCTGCACCAACGCTTGAAGAGGGTGGTGCCTCGTAATGCACCACTTCACGTCCCAAAGGCCCGCTGACAATTTGCATGGCATCGGCATGGTCACGCAAGCGGCCCACCGCAATACGGACAATGCCCGACGTGCCACCGGGAAACAAGGCCGACTGCCAGCGGCACAGCCTGTCCACATCCAGCGCTGCACTGTGGTTGGCCAAGGCGTCTTGCATCACCTGCACCAAACCTTCAACCGAACGGTCTGCGCCCGGCGCATCGGCCAGCGCAAGCCGGTGCGCCACCGACGACCGCAAAGACTCCAGGTTGAGCTGCTGCCCCTCAATACACCTCAAGTTATGAGGCGTATTTTTAAAAATGCAACTCAAAAATGGCTAGGACCCCGGCAACTCTTCAAACTTGGCCGCCATCGTGGGGTTGGCGCGTGTGAGCTTCTTGATCGTCAAGTCGTCGGCCTTGTCGTTGGCCAGGCGCAAATTGTTGGCTGACTTGTGCAGCGCTTCCTTGGTTTTTTCCAAGTCTTTGATGGCTTCGTCAATGCGCTTGACGGCTTCCTCAAAACCTTCAGAGGCCAGACGCCAATTGCGGCCAAACGCCGTCTTGAATTCGTCCAGCTGGGTTTCGAACTTGGTGATGTCCACGTTCTGGCAGCGCACCAAGGCCAGCTCGGACTTGTACTTCATCGCGTTCAAAGCGGCATTGCGCAACAACGTGATCAGGGGCACAAAGAACTGTGGCCGCACCACGTACATCTTGTGGTAACGGTGCGACACATCGACGATGCCGCTGTTGTACAACTCGCTCTCCGGCTCCATTCCTCAGATGCCCGACAGCACCGCATCCATCGCCGCCACCAGTGCGCTGGCCTGCGCGGCCACGTTGTCCACCGGGCTCCGAAGCAGTTTGGCGGGCAGTGGCGCAGTGTAATGCGCCAACGCGTTAAGGCGCTGCCCGTTCACATGGATGGTTGGGCACAGCACGGTGGGCACTTTGACCATGGTATCGGGCAGAGCGAGGGGCATGGTCAAGCGAGTGGCCAAGCCATCGAGCAAGTCGCTCTGGACCACCACGACATACGGAATACCCTCCGCCCCGCTGCGGCTTGGGTTGGGAAACACGTCGTACTGCGCCATGGGCCGCTTACCAAGGGCGAAGGTCAGCGCCCGGAATGCCGTGGGCTTCGACCCGGGCGTTCTGCGCAGCGATCCAGTCGCCAAAGTGGGCTTCAAACGCCTGTTTGCGCGAAGCCCGGCTGGCCCCGTCCTGCCCGGCCTTGAGCGCCTGGTACTGCTCGGCGGACAGAATGACCGAGTCGAGCTGACCGGCTTTCTCCACAAACACGGGCTCGCGCTTGGCCTGAGCGCAAAGGCTGCCAAAACGGTTCTTGGCTTCGGTGGCGGTGACACGCATGGTGGACTCCTGAATCGATTAGCCATTTTAGCCATTCATCAGCGTGCCAGTCACAAAAAAGCTCCGGACAGTTTCCCGTCCGGGGCTTTTGCTTCGTGCAGCGCTGAAGCCGATTATTTCTTGCTCGGCGGCAAGTCCGTGCAGCTGCCGTGCGCCACTTCCGCCGCCATGCCGATGCTTTCGCCCAGCGTGGGGTGTGGGTGGATGGTTTTGCCGATGTCCACAGCGTCTGCGCCCATCTCAATCGCCAGAGCGATCTCGCCAATCATGTCACCCGCGTGCGTGCCCACCATGCCGCCGCCCAAGATTTTGCCGTGACCGTGGGCCTCGGGTGAATCGTCAAACAGCAGTTTGGTCACGCCTTCGTCGCGGCCGTTGGAAATGGCGCGGCCTACGGCTTGCAACACGAAGTCGTGCACCTGCGGCGGGGGGGCTGTGCTGCCGGTTTCGACATTTTCGAACGTGACTTACTTTCCTCTCTGCGTACTCGACATACTCGCCAGCACCCAGCTACCCAGCATGACCACCACCGCCGTCGGTACCGCTTGCATGACCTGCGGCATGTAAACAAAGTTGTTAGGCAGGCAATACCAAATCCGCTGAACGGCAACGCACTGGCCTTGCAATCCCCTTTTTTAACACCATGTAGTCTTTCGGAGGCAATTTCCACCGCTGTCTTTCCTCATGGATCCAAAAAATTCCTATGCTATTTAACCCTCTTCAAATCGGCTCCGTTTCACTGGCCAACCGCATGCTCATGGCACCGCTGACACGTTCGCGTGCCAGTGCAGGGCATTTGCCCAATTCGCTCATGGCCGAGTACTACGCGCAGCGCGACAGCGCCGGGCTGATCATCACAGAGTGCACCATGATTGCCGAGAACACCTCGGCCTTTGTCAACGAACCCGGCATTTACAACGCCGAACAAATTGAAGCCTGGAAAGAGACCACTGCAGCTGTTCATGCCAAGGGCGGCAAAATCTTCATGCAAATCTGGCACGCCGGCCGCGCCGCACACCCGGCCAACAATGACGGGGCTCAGATTGTTTCGTCCAGCAACCTGCCGCTCCAGGGCGATGCCCACACCGCTCATGGCATGTTGCCCCAAGCCACACCCCACGCCTTGCTGGAAAGCGAAATTGCCACCATCGTGCAAGCCTTTGCGCAGGCCGCCAAAAACGCCATGGCTGCAGGTTTTGACGGCGTGGAAGTACACGGTGCCAACGGGTACTTGATTGACCAATTCCTGCGCGACAGCGCCAACCAACGCAGCGACAGCTACGGCGGCACCTTGGAACAACGCGCACGCTTCCTGTTTGAAGTGTTGACCGCCGTGTGTGCGGCCATCGGCAGCGACCGCGTGGGCCTGCGCCTGTCGCCCCTGAACAGCTACAACGACATGAAAGACAGCGACCCGCTGGCTTGGACAGCCTACCTGGCTGAGCAACTCAACCGCTTTGATTTGGCCTACTTGCACATCATGCGGGCAGACTTTTTTGGCCTGCAAAAAGCCGATGTGATGCCCCTTGCCCGCGCCCACTATAAAGGTGTGCTGATTGGCAACATGGGCTACACCCCAGCCGAGGCCGAGGCGGCCACCACCGAAGGCAAGCTTGACGCCGTCGCCTTTGGCAACGGCTTCCTCGCCAACCCCGACTTCCCTGCCCGTGTGAAAGCGGGTGCGGCCATGAACGTACCCGACCAAAGCACCTTCTACACCCCCGGTGCCAAGGGCTACACCGATTACCCAACGCTGTAATCAACTCAAAAAGGCAGTGGTGAATTCATCGCCTTTTTGGCTTGGCAGATCGATTGGCTGGGGAATCGACAAGCCCTATGTGCCTTGGGTTTGCGCGGATGAGCTGAATTTTTCTGTTCAGTGACGCAAGCCGAACAAGGCCGAACCGTTCTCCCAGGCTATTTTTTTGGCCACATCGGGCGGCAAACCCCCCAGCCAAACGCGATAGCCCCGCATGTTGTCTTCATATTGTTGCCAGCGTTGATTGATCCAGGTGTCTGACCCGATCAAAAAACGCCCGGGGTATTTGAGCATGAGCGCACGCCATTCCGGGCATAAGAAACCTCCGTCACAGGTCAAGCCCGGCCGGTAAGAAAGTTCCCCCATCAGGCCAGGGTACTTGGCCATCAAGGCCTCCACGCGCGTGACCGGTGGGCCACCAATGCCTGTGTGCGCCCAAATCAAACGCAACTTTTGACCTTTGGATGGCGTGTTGGCCATCAACAGGTCGATCGCGACATCGTCCACATGGGCCAGCACCACCAACTGCTTTTCTTCGGCCAACACCATCAGCTTTTGGGCCACACTGCCGTTGGCATTGGCACTGTCATAAAGATGAAATTCGCCAATGCCCCGATAAGGCCCCACCGGTGTTCCACGCGCGAGTTCTGCCAGCACCATGTCATAAATACTTTCGTCGCGGAACCAAGAGTCATAGTCAGCGCGGTTGCGGTACAGGCGAACGAATGGCACAACGGTCACTCCCTCTGAGGCAGCCTCGGCGCGCGCTTGGGCCAGCGAAAGGGTTCCATCATTGGGCCGCGAGTTGGCGACGATGGCCTTGACGCCACTTCGCTGCATCCGTGCAAACACATCGGGTACTGGATGCGGGCCGGTTTGGCCGTTCCAGGCTTCGGTGTTGTAGTGAAGGTGTGCGTCAAACAGCGGACCAGCGTAGTCGGCCGCATAGGCACTCAAATTCAACAGTGAGATGAGCCCCATCAACGTCGAGGCCAGCGTTTTTCGAAAAAGTAATGAGAACATGGCGGCAATGGTTCGTGGGCTGTAGGGACGCAGCACATTACACCTCATCGTGGTTGAAAATTCATTCGCTTGCAGCCAACAGGTGACGAGGGACTGCCCGGGCTAGGTTTTCCCGAGTAGCGGGCTAATTGATTTCTTCAGACAAAGCATGGGCTATTTTCATTCGGAGATTTCTTGATGACCCAAGCCCATGACCTCCGTCGCCGACAAATTGGCCTTGCTGCCCTATCGAGCGTTGCACTCAGCGCCTTTGGCACAGCGCAGGCCCAAAGAGTGAAGAGCTGCAGCTGTCCGGCCAAGCGGTGGACCAAGCCTTGATTGCTGCGCTGTGCAGCGAGGAAGGTGATGAAGCGGATGGGTGCGGGGTGTGACCTCGGGGCGCATTGAGCTGCGGCAAATTCACTCAAAATTGTTGTAATTGCATCAAGTAAATGATGTAATTGCGCCATGAAAACACAAGCCATCGCTGCCATCAGCACCCCTCGCAGCGCTGCACTCTCGGCGCTTTGGGCCATGCTGGACGCCCAAGACTTCGACGATTCGCGAACAGAATCCACACGTGTGATGGTGGGTGCGCGTCTGGCCAGCTTGTCCAGCGCAGGGGCCTGCAAGCTCCTCAAGCGCGGCATTTCCAGTCAAGCCATTGGGCCGCTGGGCGACTACCTGGGGCTGGGCAAAGGGGTGATTGCAGAGTACCTTGATCTGGACCGCAGCACCGCCAACCGCAAAGCCGCCAAAGGGCAACTGCTGCCCATCCATTCGGCTGAAAGCGTGTTGCGTCTGCTGGAACTTGGGCAAATGGCCGCCGACACCTTTGAGACAGAAGACGAAGCCTCGGCTTGGTTGCGTCGCCCACACCCCATGCTGGAGGGTGACAGCCCGCTGGAGTTGGCCAAAACCAGCTTCGGTGCACAACGCGTCAAAGACATTTTGATTGCAATCCGTTATGGCGGTGTCGTTTGACCACCGTCTGGCGGATTGGATTTTGCGAAAACCCCGCACTGCCCTCCTCTGCCATTCTTGCCACGCTGGGTTTCGGATCGACCTTGGGCCATGGCCGCTGGCATGCCATAGGCGCACACCAAGTGGTCTATGCGGCATCTACCCGTGCCTTGTGTCAATTGGAAAAGCGCGTCCACTGCAACGGGGCCAACCCTAAAAATCAAGCCTTGATGCAATTGGAGTTGCCCGATGACTGCTTGCTGATGGCAGCTTCTAACTGGGGATTGCCAACCGACTGGCAAAGCAACGAAGCCGCCACACAGGCCCTGGGCTTGTCCTGGCTGGCGTCCACATCCAGCCTCGGCTTGTGGGTGCCCTCTTTTGTAGAACCATCCGAGTTGAATTTGCTGATCAATCCTGCACACCCAGACTACCGCAGAATATTGATCAAAATTGAGCGCCACCCTTTCCGGTTTGACCCTCGGCTGTTTTAAACAAGCCTGCCGATAACCCATGGCGTCCAAGCCCCAGGGGTGACGTACTGAAAAACCATATGCGGTAATGCCCCGTCTCATCAACGCGAAATTTGCGGCGACTAAACGAAATAATCACCGGATGCCCATGGGCTGATACCCGCCGCATTTACACAAAATATAGGACACTCTCAGGCGAGAGTGAATGATGGACGCCCAAGCCGTCATGCCCAATAAAAAAGCCGCCAACCATTTCAGGTTGGCGGCTTCTTTGTTTAAACAGCGAAGCTTTTACTTCTTGCTAGGCGGCAAGTCCGTACAGCTACCGTGCGCCACCTCTGCCGCCATGCCGATGCTTTCGCCCAGCGTGGGGTGGGGGTGGATAGTCTTGCCGATGTCCACAGCGTCTGCGCCCATCTCAATGGCCAAAGCGATTTCACCAATCATGTCGCCCGCGTGCGTGCCCACCATGCCGCCGCCCAAGATCTTGCCGTGGCCGTGGGCCTCGGGTGAATCGTCGAACAGCAGTTTGGTCACGCCTTCGTCGCGGCCGTTGGCAATGGCGCGGCCCGAGGCGGTCCAAGGGAACAAGCCCTTTTTCACCTTGATGCCTTGCGCTTTGGCTTGGTCTTCGGTCAAGCCCACCCATGCCACTTCGGGGTCGGTGTAGGCCACGCTCGGGATGACGCGTGCGTTGAACGCAGCGGCTGCCAACTCTTTGTTGCCTTGCAGTTCGCCCGCAATCACTTCGGCCGCCACGTGTGCTTCGTGTACCGCTTTGTGCGCCAACATGGGCTGGCCCACGATGTCGCCAATGGCGAAGATGTGCGGCACGTTGGTGCGCATTTGAATGTCGACGTTGATGAAGCCACGGTCGGTCACAGACACGCCCGCTTTTTCAGCGGCGAGTTTTTTGCCATTGGGCGTGCGGCCCACAGCTTGCAACACGAGGTCGTACACCTGCGGCGCGGGGGCTGTGCCGCCCTCTTCTGCCGGTGCAAACGTGACTTCAATGCCTTCGGGCAAAGCGCGTGCAGACACGGTCTTGGTCTTGAGCATGATGTTGTCAAAGCGCTTGGCGTTCATCTTTTGCCAGACTTTGACCAAGTCACGGTCAGCACCTTGCATGAGGCCGTCCATCATTTCCACCACATCGAGGCGTGCGCCCAACGTGCTGTAAACCGTGCCCATTTCCAGGCCGATGATGCCGCCGCCCAAAATGAGCATGCGCTTGGGGACTTCTTTGAGTTCCAAAGCGCCCGTGCTGTCGACCACGCGTGGGTCATTCGGCATGAAAGGCAAACGCACAGCTTGCGAACCTGCGGCGATGATGGCGCGTTTGAAGGCGATCACTTTTTTGCTGCCGGTTTGCTCTTGCGCGGTGCCGCTGGTCTCAGACACTTCAAGGTGGTTGGCACCCACGAATTGGCCCAAACCGCGCACTGTCGTGACCTTGCGCATCTTGGCCATGGCCGCCAAGCCACCGGTGAGTTTGCCAATGACTTTTTCTTTGTGACCGCGAAGCTTGTCGATGTTGACCACCGGCTTGCCAAAGTCCACGCCCAAGTCGGCCATGTGGCTGACTTCGTCCATGACGGCTGCGACGTGCAGCAGCGCTTTGGAGGGGATGCAACCCACGTTCAAACACACGCCGCCCAAGGTGGCGTAGCGCTCAACGATGACCACGTTCAAGCCGAGGTCGGCCGCGCGGAACGCAGCCGAGTAGCCGCCAGGGCCACCGCCCAACACGAGCACATCGCACTCGATGTCAGCGGAGCCGCCGAAGGATGAGGCTGTGGGTGCAGGGGCTGCGACAACAGGTGCTGGAGCAGGTGCAGCCGCTGGAGCAGCAGTGGCGGTAGCCGGGGCAGCCGCAGCGCCCTCGCCTTCCAGCACCAACACCACCGAGCCTTGCTTGACTTTGTCGCCGAGCTTGACCTTGAGTTCCTTGACCACGCCGCCGTGGCTGCAAGGAATTTCCATGGAGGCTTTGTCGCTCTCCACGGTGATCAGGCTTTGGTCAGATTTGACGGTGTCGCCCACCTTGACCATCAACTCGATCACGGTGACTTCGTCGAAGTCACCAATGTCAGGGACTTGAATATCAATCAGTGCCATGGTCTGTCCTTAGAGCAACACGCGACGGAAGTCGCTGAGGATTTGACCCAGGAACGCGTTGAAGCGTGCCGCTGCGGCGCCGTCGATGACGCGGTGGTCCCATGTCAAAGACAGGGGCAGCATCAGGCGGGGCACAAACTGCTTGCCGTCCCACACGGGTTCCATGGTGCTCTTGCACACACCCAAGATGGCCACTTCGGGCGCGTTGATGATGGGCGTGAAGTACTTGCCACCGATGCCGCCGAGGCTGGAGATGGTGAAAGTTGCGCCGCTCATTTCGGCGGGGCTGAGTTTGCCATCTCTCGCCTTCTTGGCCAACTCGCCCATTTCTTGGCTGATTTGCAGCACGCCTTTTTTGTCGCAATCGCGAATGACGGGCACCATCAAACCATTGGGCGTGTCAGCGGCAAAGCCAATGTGCCAGTAGTTTTTGTAAACCAGCGCATCGCCGTCGAGCGAGCTGTTGAACTCTGGGTATTTCTTGAGCGCGGCCACACAAGCCTTGATCAAGAAGGCCAGCATCGTGACTTTGACGCCCGACTTTTCATTCTCTTTGTTGGTCGAGACGCGGAAGGCTTCGAGGTCCGTGATGTCGGCATCGTCGTGGTTGGTGACGGCCGGGATCATGATGGCGTTGCGCAGCAGGTTGGCACCGCTGATCTTCTTGATGCGACCCATCTCTTTGCGCTCGATGGGGCCGAACTTGGCAAAGTCCACCTTGGGCCAAGGGATCAGGCCCAAAGCTGCGCCGTCACCGCCCGAGGCTGCAGGGGCTTTGGCCGCTTGCGCCTTGGTTTGGGCAGCGCCCGACATGACGGCCTGGGTGAAGGCTTGCACATCGGCCTCGGTGATCCGGCCTTTGAGGCCCGAGCCTTTGACTTCTGCGAGCGGCACACCCAGCTCGCGAGCGAACTTGCGCACCGATGGTGACGCGTGGGGCAAGCCCAGCGTGGTGCCGCCGGGGGCGTGGGCAGGCGCTGCCACCGCAGCCACTGCCGCAGCCACGGGTGTTGGCGCAGCCGCCGGAGCCGATGCCACGGCCACAGGTGCTGCCACGGCTGCAGCAACAGAAGCTGCCACGGGCGCTACCGCAGCGACCGTGCCCGTCAACACAGCCAGCAGGTCGCCAATGTTGACCTTGTCGCCCACTTTGACTTTGATCTCTTGGAGCACGCCTGCGTGCGATGACGGGATTTCCATCGAGGCCTTGTCGGATTCGACGGTGATCAGCGACTGCTCGACCTTGATGTTGTCGCCGGGCTTGACCATGACTTCGATCACGACCACGTCTTTGAAGTCGCCAATGTCAGGCACATGCACTTCAACCGGGCCGGATGCTGCAGCGACTGGCGCAGCAGCCACCGGAGCGGTGGCGGGCGCGGGTGCAACCACGGCAGCAGCAGGCGCGGCAGACGCAGCAGCTGGGGCTGCAGCTGCACCAGCGGCTTCCACCACCAACACGATGGAGCCTTGCTTGACCTTGTCGCCCAGCGCCACGCGCATTTCTTTCACAACGCCTGCAGTGCTCGACGGGATCTCCATCGAGGCCTTGTCAGACTCCACGGTGATCAGCGACTGCTCGGCTTTGACGGTGTCGCCCACTTTGACCATCAACTCAATGACGGTCACTTCATCGAAATCCCCGATGTCCGGGACTTGAACTTCTACCAATGCCATGTTCGTCTCCAGTTTTTATGCGTACAAGGGGTTGATCTTGTCGGTTTTGATGCCGTATTTTTGGATGGCTTCGGCCACTTGCGCGACCGGCACTTTGCCCTCTTCGCTCAGCGCCTTGAGCGCGGCGACCACGATGTAGTGGCGGTTGACCTCGAAGTGCTCGCGCAGCTTGCTGCGGAAATCGGAGCGGCCAAAACCGTCGGTGCCCAGCACTTTGTAGGTGCGATCCTTTGGAATGAAAGGACGGATCTGCTCGGCATAGGCCTTCATGTAGTCGGTCGATGCGACCACGGGGCCGCTGTGTGCCGCCAGTTGTTGGCCCACAAAGGACACACGCGGTGTTTCAAGCGGGTGCAGCATATTGTGGCGCTCGGCGTCTTGGCCGTCGCGGGTCAGTTCGTTGAAGCTTGGGCAGCTCCACACGTCGGCCTGAATGCCCCAGTCGGTGGCCAGCAGGGTTTGCGCGGCAATCGATTCCCGCAAGATGGTTCCCGAACCCAGCAGTTGCACGCGCTTTTCTCCGGCGGCACCCGGCTTGCACAAATACATGCCCTTGATGATCTGCTCTTCGGTGCCGGGTGTGAGGCCGGGCATGGCGTAGTTTTCGTTCAGCAACGTCAGGTAATAAAAGACGTTGTCTTGCTTCTCGACCATGCGCTTGAGGCCATGGTGCAGGATGACACCGACTTCGTGGGCGAAGGTGGGGTCATAAGACACGCAGTTGGGGATGGTGTTGGCCATGATGTGGCTGTGACCGTCTTCGTGCTGCAAGCCTTCGCCGTTGAGCGTGGTGCGGCCCGATGTGCCGCCCAGCAAAAAGCCGCGCGCTTGCATGTCGCCCGCTGCCCAGGCCAGGTCGCCAATGCGCTGGAAGCCGAACATCGAGTAATAAACATAGAACGGCACCATGATGCGGTTGCTGGTGGAGTAGCTGGTGGCAGCTGCAATCCAGCTCGACATACCGCCAGCTTCGTTGATGCCTTCTTGCAGGATCTGACCGGCCTTGTCTTCCTTGTAGTACATGACCTGGTCTTTGTCGACCGGGGTGTACTGCTGGCCTGCAGGGTTGTAAATGCCAATTTGGCGGAACAGGCC
The DNA here is from genome assembly GCF_003063265.1 of Limnohabitans sp. WS1. Classification (GTDB taxonomy): domain Bacteria; phylum Pseudomonadota; class Gammaproteobacteria; order Burkholderiales; family Burkholderiaceae_C; genus Limnohabitans_A. The sequence continues at coordinate 318,205 of NZ_NERU01000003.1, read as the reverse complement.
TTCCATGCCGAAAGTGCGGGCCTCGTCCACCAAAATCGGCACCACGCGTGGGCCCAGGGCTTGGTCGCGCAGCAGTTGCGTCAAGAAGCGCACATAGGCTTGGGTGGTGGAGATTTCACGGCCTTCGGCGGTGGGCTCCATCACGGCCTTGAAAGTTTCCAAAGAAGGCACGGTGAAGTTTTCTTCGGCCTTGGTGCGGCGGTGTGGCAAGTAGCCGCCCAACGCTTGGCGACGCTCGTGCAGGTAACGCATTTCAGGCGTGTCGTCGGCCGGTTTGTAAAACGGGATCTTGGACAACTCGCTGTCCGGGATCGGGATGTTGAAGCGGTCACGCATGTACTTGATGTCGTCGTCCGTCAACTTCTTGGTCTGGTGCACGGTGTTCTTGCCCTCGCCCGCTTTGCCCATGCCAAAACCTTTGACGGTCTTGATGAGCAGCACGGTGGGCTGGCCCTTGGTGTTCACGGCCTCGTGGTAAGCGGCATAGACCTTTTGCGGGTCGTGGCCACCGCGCTTGAGGTTCCAGATGTCGTTGTCCGACAGGTGGGCCACCATTTCCAGCGTGCGCGGGTCGCGGCCAAAGAAATGCTTGCGCACATAAGCGCCATCATTGGCTTTGAAAGCTTGGTAGTCGCCGTCCAGCGTGTCCATCATCAGTTTGCGCAGGGCGCCGTCCTTGTCGCGGGCCAGCAGGCTGTCCCACTCGCTGCCCCACAGCAGCTTGATGACATTCCAACCCGAGCCGCGGAATTCGCCTTCGAGTTCTTGCACGATCTTGCCGTTGCCACGCACCGGGCCGTCCAAACGCTGCAAGTTGCAGTTGACGACAAAAATCAGGTTGTCCAGGTTCTCACGAGCGGCCAGGCCAATCGCGCCCAAGGATTCGACCTCGTCCATCTCGCCGTCGCCGCAGAACACCCAGACCTTGCGGTTTTCTGTGTTGGCAATGCCACGGGCGTGCAAATACTTCAAAAATCGGGCTTGGTAGATGGCCATCAAAGGCCCCAAACCCATCGACACGGTGGGGAACTGCCAGAACTCGGGCATGAGTTTGGGGTGTGGGTAGCTCGACAGGCCATTGCCGTCCACTTCCTGGCGGAAGTTGAGCAACTGCTCTTCGGTCAGGCGGCCTTCGAGGTAGGCGCGGGCATACACACCGGGCGACACATGACCCTGAATGTAGAGGCAGTCACCGCCGTGGTTTTCGCTCTCGGCGTGCCAGAAATGGTTAAAACCCGCGCCGAACATGTGCGCCAGCGAGGCGAAGGAGCCGATGTGCCCGCCCAGATCGCCGCCGTCAGCGGGGTTGTGGCGGTTGGCCTTGACGACCATGGCCATGGCGTTCCAGCGCATGTAGGCACGCAGGCGCTCTTCGATTTCGATGTTGCCGGGGCAACGGGCTTCTTGGGTGGGCTCGATGGTGTTGACATAGCCGGTGTTGGCCGAGAACGGCATGTCAATGCTGTGCTGTCGGGCTTCTTCGAGCAACTCTTCGAGCAAAAAGTGGGCACGCTCAGGGCCTGCTTTTTCGATCACGGCGGACAGAGCGTCCATCCATTCGCGGGTTTCCTGGGCGTCGAGGTCTGCGCCCGGTTGTTGTGGTGTGGCCGCTGTCATGCTTGTCTCCTGTGGGTGTTATCGGCAAATGATGGCTGAATTTTCACATAAATTTCTGAATTTTTCAAATAGTGCACATTGATTTTGTATAGTGAAATTAAATGCCAATGCCTGGTCAATTTTGAAATCCTTTCAAAGCCAAAGTCAGGCCCCTGTCCCCTAAACTCCACATCATGGAATTGAACAAAGCAGCGTTGGTGGTCACGAAAGTTGGGCCTTGGGCCTGGTGGCGATCATGGTGGAAAAGCCAATCACCCAACCGGCAGGACCGATTTGCCAACTTGGCACCCGTGGCGGCGGTGGTGTTGTTTTTGGCCGCCATCGCCAGTGCGTTTTGGTACTTGCGTGTGGAAGAGATCGAGCGCGAGCAAGAGGCCATCAAACGCGATGTGGAGTACGCCCAGCAGCGGCTGCGCTTGCGTCTGCTGGAGCGGCAAGAGCAGGTCATGCGTTTGGCGCGTGACGTCTCGAACAAGGAAATACGCACCGACCAGTTTTTGTCGCGGGCCGAAGCACTGGTGTTGCAATACCCCGAGTTTTTGTCGCTGACCTGGATCGATGACCGCAGGCGCATCATGGCCAACCAAAGTGTCTCCAGCATCGCACCCAGTCAACACATGCGGGCCGGAACGGTGCTCAAAATTGGTGAGACTGAAAGTCACTTCAGCTTGGCACGCGATTTGATGCAGCCCATTTACGGACAGCTGGACACCGAAACCGACAAAGACGCCCAGATTCCGGTATTGCAGTTGCACACCCCATTGAGCAACGACCAAGGGCGATTCAACGGGGTGATCCTGGCCGAATACACCATGGAAGGCTTGCTGCGTTACGGCATTCCCACCGAGGTGCTGGCCAAATATGCCGTCGCCTTGCAAGACGGCAAAGGCCGCTTGCTGGCCGGTCAAACCATACCGGGGCGCATCGCTTTGTGGAGTGCCTTGCCGGGCAGTGAAAAACCCAACAACGACTATGAAGTGCCGGTTTCCCCCGTGGGCAACGACTTGATTTTGCGGGCTCAGGCCTGGCGCACATCACAAGGCCTGGTGGGCAGTGGCCTGTTTTGGTTGGTCAGTGTGCTCAGCGTGATGACCGCCTGGATGTTGATCGGCAACTGGCGACACACCCGACGCCGTTTGCAGGCCCAAAAAGCCTTGGTTGCTGAAACCAATTTCCGCCGCGCCATGGAAAACTCCATGCTCACCGGCATGCGTGCCCTCGACTTGCGCGGCCGCATCACCTATGTCAACCCCGCGTTCTGCCAAATGACGGGCTGGAGCGATTCGGACTTGGTGGGGGCCGTCGCGCCCTTCCCTTACTGGCCCGAACAAGACAGGGAATTGCTGACCAAACGCCTGGAAGAAGAAATCAGCGGCCAGCACTCTGCAGGGGGATTCCAGGTGCGCGTCAAACGCAAAGATGGGCACTTGTTTGATGCACGCATGTATGTCTCACCCCTGATTGATGCCAGTGGCAAGCAAACCGGCTGGATGACCTCGATGACCGACATCACCGAGCCCAACCGCATTCGGGAACAACTGGCCAGCTCGCACGAACGCTTCACCATCGTGCTGGAAGCGCTTGACGCATCGGTCTCTGTGGCCCCGCTGGGCAGTTCCGAACTGCTCTTTGCCAACAAACTTTACCGTTTGTGGTTTGGCCAAAACACCGATGGCCATTTGCGGCTGGTCCAACAGGCCGGCTCCAGCGAGGAGGTCGATCGCGCTGACGATGTGGATGAAATGGCCGGGCTGCCCACGGAGAGTTTGACGATTGCCAAATCAGAAAACGCCGAAATTTTTGTCTCTGAACTGGGCAAATGGCTGGAAGTGCGCTCTCGCTACATCAACTGGGCCGACGGACGACTGGCCCAAATGGTGATTGCCAGCGACATCACGCCGCGCCGCCAAGCCGAAGAGCAAGCAGCACAACAAGCAGAACGCGCCCAAACCGCCAGCCGCCTGATCACCATGGGCGAGATGGCGTCGAGCGTGGCCCACGAGCTCAACCAACCCCTGACCGCCATCAGCAACTATTGCAGCGGCATGATTTCGCGCATCAAAAACAAGCAAGTCAAAGAGGAAGACATGGTGTGGGCGCTGGAGAAAACAGCCCACCAGGCCCAGCGTGCCGGACAAATCATTTTGCGCATCCGCAGTTTCGTCAAACGCAGCGAGCCCAACCGCGTCCTCTCGGATGTCTCGGCCATGGTCAACGAGTCGCTGGAATTGGCTGAAATCGAACTGCGCAGACGCCACGTTCGCCTGTCGCACTATGTGGCTGCACGGTTGCCACAACTTTTGGTAGACCCTATTTTGATTGAGCAGGTGCTGATCAACCTCATGAAAAATGCGGCCGAATCGATTGACAACGCCAACCGTCCTGCCGGACAGCGTCATGTGGAATTGCGCATCGTGCCCAAACAGGTCGACAACCTGTCTGTCGTGGAGTTCTCGGTCACCGACACCGGGCAAGGCTTGCCCGCCGAGGACACCGAACGGGTCTACGAGGCGTTTTTCTCCACCAAGGTCGAAGGCATGGGCATTGGCCTGAATTTGTGCCGAAGCATCATCGAATCCCACCAGGGCCGGATCACTTCCGAGAACCTCTACAATTCGGGCGAGGTCACAGGATGTCGATTCTCCTTTTGGATACCGGTCTGAACCCATTGACCACACTACAACCCACCGGGGTAAATGAATGAGTTTGATACCAAAAAAAGGCACTGTTTACGTCGTGGACGATGACGAAGCGGTGCGCGATTCCTTGCAATGGTTGCTCGAAGGCAAGGACTACCGGGTGCGTTGTTTTGACAGCGCAGAATCTTTCATCAGCCGATACGACCCCCGAGAAGTGGCTTGCTTGATCGCCGACATCCGCATGGGCGGCATGACAGGCCTGGAACTGCAAGACCGTTTGATTGAGCGCCGCTCGCCCCTGCCCATCGTGTTCATCACAGGCCATGGCGACGTGCCCATGGCGGTGAACACCATGAAAAAAGGGGCCATGGATTTCATCCAAAAACCCTTCAAGGAAGAGGAGCTGCTGAGCCTGGTTGAGCGCATGCTCGACGAAGCCCGTGACTCTTTTGCCGATTACCAGCAAGCGGCCAGCCGCGACGCGCTCCTGTCTAAGCTGACAGGCCGCGAAGCGCAGGTGCTTGAACGCATCGTTGCCGGTCGCCTGAACAAACAGATCGCCGACGACCTGGGCATCAGCATCAAAACGGTGGAGGCCCACCGCGCCAACATCATGGAAAAGCTCAATGCCAACACCGTGGCCGACCTGCTCAAGATCGCGCTGGGGCAAAACGCACCCAAGGCCTGATCGCCCTGCCCGCCAATCTACGCCCGCAAGCAACGCCCGCACCCGCCGGGCGTTTTGCATTTTTTCTCTGACTTTTTTGAACTTTCAAACATGACCGCCCACCTCATCGACGGCAACGCCCTGTCCAAACAACTGCGCACCGAAGTCGCTGCCCGCGCCCAAGCCCTCAAAGCCCAAGGTGTGACACCCGGCTTGGCCGTGGTGCTGGTGGGTGACAACCCGGCCAGCCAGGTCTATGTGCGCAACAAGGTCAAAGCCTGCGAAGACAGCGGCTTGCATTCGGTGCTCGAAAAGTACGAAGCCACCCTGACCGAGGCCGATTTGCTGGCCCGCGTAGAAGCGCTCAACAAAGACCCGTCCATCCACGGCATCTTGGTGCAGCTGCCCCTGCCCCCGCACATCGACGCACAAAAAGTGATTGAAGCCATCAGCCCCGCCAAAGATGTCGATGGCTTTCACATCGCCAGCGCCGGGGCCTTGATGACCGGCATGCCCGGTTTTTGGCCCTGCACACCCTACGGCTGCATGAAGATGCTCGAGAGCATTGGCTACGACCTGCGCGGCAAACATGCCGTGGTCATTGGCCGCAGCAACATTGTGGGCAAGCCCATGGCGCTGATGCTTTTGCAAAAAGATGCCACGGTGACGGTGGCGCACTCGCGCACCCAAAACCTCAAAGCCCTGACCCTGCAAGCCGACGTGATCGTGGCCGCCGTGGGCAAGCGCAATGTGCTCACGGCCGACATGGTCAAGCCTGGCGCGGTGGTTCTGGACGTGGGCATGAACCGCAACGACGAAGGCAAGCTGTGCGGCGATGTGGACTTTGAAGGCGTGAAACAAGTCGCCAGCCACATCACCCCCGTGCCCGGGGGCGTCGGCCCCATGACCATCACCATGCTGCTGGTCAATACCCTTGAAGCGGCCGAACGCGCCTCCAAGTGATACAAAGTACCCACTGAACTGCTATTTGGAAGCCCCATGACCAACCCCTTGCTCGACACCTCTGGCCTGCCCTTGTTTGACCGCATTGCTCCCGAGCATGTGGCCCCAGCGCTGGACGAATTGCTGGCCGCCGCCGAAAAAGCCTTGGACACCGTCACCGCCGCCGACTTTCCCTCCGACTGGAAAGCCATCGCTCAGACCCTTGACGTGAGCACCGAGCGGCTGGGCATGGCCTGGGGTGCGGTCAGTCACCTCAACAGCGTGGCCGACACGCCCGAACTGCGTGCCGCCTACAACGCCGCCCTGCCCCGCGTGACAAAGTTCTGGACGCGCCTGGGCAGCGACGAGCGCCTGTACGCCAAATACAAAGCCATTGACGCGGCCAACCTCAACACCGAGCAAACCCAAGCCCGCCAAAACGCCCTGCGCGGTTTTGTCTTGGGCGGCGCCGAGTTGCAAGGCTCGGCCAAAGAACGCTACGCCGCCATCCAGGAACGGCTGGCCGAAATCACGCAAAAGTTCAGCGAAAACACGCTGGATGCGACCGACAAATTTGCCCTGTACGTGAGCGAAGACCAGCTCAAAGGTGTGCCTGCCGATGTGGTGCAAGCCACCCGTGATGCTGCACAAAAGGACGGCCAAGAAGGCCACCGCCTGAGCCTGAAAATGCCGGTGTATTTGCCGGTGATGCAGTTCGCCGACAGCGGCGCACTGCGCGAGCAGCTCTACAAAGCCTATGTCACCCGCGCTTCGGACCAAGCCCCCGACGACGCCAAGCACTTCGACAACACCCCCTTGATGCAGGAAATCTTGGCACTGCGCCAGGAAGAAGCCCGCCTCTTGGGTTTTGACAACTACGCCCAAGTGTCGGTCGTGCCCAAGATGGCCGAGTCCCCCGAAAAAGTCACCACCTTCTTGCGCGACCTGGCGGCCAAAGCCCGCCCCTTTGCCGAAAAAGACCTGGCCGACCTGCGTGAATTTGCCACCAGCGCCCTGGGCATCACCGGCCCACTCAACGCATGGGACGTGCCCTACCTCAGCGAAAAGCTCAAAGAAGCCCGCTACAGCTTCAGCGAACAAGAGGTCAAGCAGTACTTCACCGCGCCCAAAGTGTTGGCCGGGCTGTTCAAGATCATCGAGACGCTGTTCGAAGTCAGCATCCGTGTCGACCAAGCGCCCGTCTGGCACCCGGCCGTCGGCTTTTACCGCATCGAGCGCGAAGGCCAATTGGTCGGTCAGTTCTACCTGGACCCCCCAGCCCGCGCGGGCAAGCGCGGCGGCGCGTGGATGGACGACGTGCGCGGCCGCTGGCAGCGCCCCGACACCGGCGTGCTGCAAACGCCTGTGGCGCACCTGGTGTGCAACTTCGCCGAAGGTGTGAACGGTCAGCCCGCCTTGCTCACGCACGACGACGTGATCACCCTCTTCCACGAATTTGGCCACGGCCTGCACCACATGCTGACGCAAGTGAACGAGCGTGATGTTTCGGGCATCAGCGGTGTGGAATGGGACGCGGTTGAGCTGCCCAGCCAGTTCATGGAAAACTTCTGCTGGGAATGGTCGGTGCTGCGCCACATGACCGCCCATGTGGAAACGGGCGAGCCCCTGCCGCGTGCGCTGTTCGACAAGATGCTGGCCGCCAAAAACTTCCAAAGTGGCCTGCAAACCTTGCGCCAAATCGAGTTTTCATTGTTCGACATGCTGGTGCACTCCGAACACGACCCGGCGCAAGACTTCATGCCGCTTCTCGCACAAGTGCGCGACGAAGTGGCCGTGATGCGCCCGCCCGCCTTCAACCGCATGGCCCACACCTTCAGCCACATCTTTGCAGGCGGTTATGCGGCAGGTTATTACAGCTACAAATGGGCCGAAGTGCTGAGCGCAGACGCCTACGCAGCGTTTGAAGAAACCGCTGCCGATGACGGCACACCCAGCGTGGAAACCGGCCGCTTGTACCGCCAAGCCATTTTGGAAGCGGGCGGCAGCCGCCCAGCGCTGGAATCGTTCAAGGCCTTCCGGGGCCGCGAACCCAGCCTGGACGCTTTGCTGCGTCACCAAGGCATGGTCAGCGCTTGAACAAGCCGAATCACGGCCGATGGAATTCGGCAGGCCCTGGTCTGGATTTTTTTGACTGGGGCTTGTTTTTTCGGAAGTTGCCTCGGGCGATGGGCGGTGAACTGAAGATTTGATCGTCCCAAGCTTGCCCCCGTCACGAACAAACTCCAAGCATCAACGGGATGAAACCCAATTCAAAAACACGAATCTTCAAGCGCGGTCCCCATGGTTCGACATTCGGATTTCAAGCCCTGAGTGCCAAAGCCACCACGTCACCAATCAATTTGTGACGCGCTTGCGAGTTCGCTGGCAAGGCTGGCATGGCTTTGAGGACATAGTTGTAGTTGATGGTGACCAAGAGTTGGGCGGCAGCAAAAGCGCCTGCATCTGATGCCGCACCGGCCAAATTGAATTGTTTTTGTGCTTGCCGCATCAGATCCACACAATCGAGAAATATTTTTTTAGTCTGAGGGTCAATCCGCAGGTTTTCCTGAAAATCCTCGTGCATTGCACGGTTGACAGAAAATTCAAGCGTCTGAATATTCTCCAAGGTCTTGGACATGTGCATGCAGGCGTCTTCAATGCATGCAAATTTGGGCATGTAAGCCGCGATGGCCACCATTTGCTCAGATGCCAGATTGCAATAAGAAGACCACAACACAAAGAGGGCTTGCTTTTTTGAACCAAAACGTTTTAAGAAAGCCCCACGCGTCAATTGCGCATGGTCTGCAATTTCATCAATACTCAACTGACCCAATGATTTCTCTTTGAGCAGATCATTCAAAGCGTCAAGAAAGCGTTTTTCTGTCGCGATGGCTCGTGGTTGAAGTGGTTTTTTATACATAGAAAATACACATATTTTCAACAAAAAAATAAAACTTTGGAATTCAAGCCTTCTGATCAAAACCTACTTTAGATCATACCTTTTATTTGATGAAATCTCAATATAGCCATATATTATTAAATACAGCAATACATAGTTTACAAAAATACAAAAAAAATCCAATATAATTTAATTAATAAGTATCCGTAAATATAATAAATAATCCATTTTATCAAATAAACATGTAAATATTGAAATCAATTTCCGTCAAAAGTGTCTACCAGTCACCTTTTTTTATGTCATCATGTTAACATTTAAAATTAGAATGAGACATATGATGATACAAGAAAGCAGCACATTAAATAGTTCTATTAAAATAGTACCAGAATTTCATTTGATACTTTTAAACTCAATTTCAGTCCAATCACCTGAGTGCGCACCAGTCTCCATGGACGTGCAGGTTTCTTTGCATCCGGAAGACAACAAGCCACTGAATGAGGTTGACAGCGCCGTAACAGTCCCTTCTAGCAACGACCCGGGATCAGTCAAGAAAATTTGCTTTCACCCGTTCGGCACTGAAAAATAATCGACTTGACAAAGGATGAACTTGAATCTGATCATATTGCGGGTTCCTGATGATCGGATCAGCTGTTTTATTTTAAAAACATGACCATGACTTCCACCACCAATCATATTCGGGGCGAACAACTTCGCCAATTGCGCGAATCTCAGGGCATCACTGTTTCTAACTTGGCGCAACATGTTCATTTGTCAACAGCCCAAGTCTTGCAGCTCGAATATGGTGATGTGCTGCCGGGCAAGCGGTCCATGTTTTACTCCCCTGCCATTGAGGAAATTGCAGCCATCAAAGTGGCCAAAGCTCTTGGCGCCGACCCGCAGGCGCTGTGGACCAACACGCCCATTGTTCAAATGAACATGGACACGGCCCAATCGCTGGAATCGCCTGTTCAAGAAAGTGTGGAATCCCGCACAAACCATGAAAACTCCGTCAGAAAATCAACTTCTGTTGCAGCAAGACCTCGTTTGCCTGTTCAAAAAAATGGCAAAAATATCCTGATCCCTGCGATCGGTTCAGCATTTGTTTTGTCAAGCTGCTTTGCAATTTTTTATACACAAACTGATTTTTCAATCAAGGCATTGGCCAACGACCTCCTATCGCTGGCCACGAGCAAAACAGAACCACAGGTGCCACCAGCGCAGCTTGAACAGGCACCAATGTCTGAGCCGTCCACCACGTCACCTGCGCCAATCAAAGCCATGCCAGAGCCCGATCAACCGGTGACTGCAAGGGTGCAGGCCCTTGGTTTTGGTGGTTGTGATGCGCAAAAACCCGCCATCACTTTATCGACTGATCAGCCCCAAAAAGCGGGCCTCAGTGTGTACATCGAGGCATTGGAAGAAGTGAGCTTGTGTGTGGAAGACAGTGCAGGCGTTCAACACGCAGCAAGCCTCAAAGCCAACGAAAACAAAACATTTCGCGGCACCCCACCTTGGTCGGTGCACGCAAGTGATCCGGCAAAGATCCAGTTATTTTTTCAGGGCCGAAAATTCCACTGGCCAGAGGTCAAAGATGCTTTTGTCATTCTGAAAGAAACAGCCGGTACTTTTTGAATTGGCCATGGCCACCCGCTTGTGGGCTTAACACATGAATTTGTAACTTTTGCCAAGTAAAAAGCCACCCTCAGCTCTCGCAGGGGTGGCTTTTTTTCAACCCCCTGAAGGGAGCTATTGCGTCAAATATCAGTCGATTGCATTGGTCTCTTCAAGAGACCGGACAACTATCGCGACAGTGGGGGAGTTTGAACTGGCCATGAGCGGTCAAAGAAGCAGTACCAAGGCCAACAGCAATGTGATGGCCCATGATCTTTATTTCACGCGAGAAAGCAACTTTGGATCAATCACCAGATTCCGTACACCGTGAGCATGGTCTTCGGCAAAAGCATTGGCTTTACACCACTGTCCGACAGAAGCAACATTGACTTTCAGCACTTTGGGTCTGACGCTCCAAGAGACTTGCAAAGGTGAGCCTTTTTCGTTGTAAGCGGGACCCGTGGTTGAACCCGCATAGCGGATAGGCACGCCCGTCTTGCTGGGCATATGCAATGGTTGGTGATAGCCATTGACCTGCCCCACCTCGGTTAGACGTTGAAAATCAGCCGCTTTTTGGTCGTTCACCAAGACAAAAACCTGCGCCTCAACGCGAAGTTGCGGGTTCGCCACAGCCTCGTTCAAACAAGCCCCTAAAGTCGCGCCAGGCTTCACCTGTGCCGTGCTGAACACATAGTGCAACTCGATCGTATCGCCGCTTTGCAATCCGCCGTGTTTGCCAACGCAGACTTCCTCTTCCAGCGGCTTGGCTTCCCGAGCGTTCAACTTTCCTGAATAACGGTATCCCGTGCCGTAGCCATGACCATCACCATGACCTGCAAACTTTGTGAACTCTCCGCCCTTGTGTTCAGCATTTTCATGGAAATGGATATTGCAAAGGTTCATCTGACTGAAAGCCGGGGCTGGCAAGAAGACGCCCGTATTCTGACCTTTGACCTGTGCCAAGTCACGAGGGGACTGAGGACCATAGCCTTTGCCATTGGTGTTGTTGCTTAAAGCCGCATTCTGTGCATCGATCGTTGCAGCATCGGCTTTGTGAACACCTTCAGTGCTTTTACCCGCAACGTCGGCGGCATTCGATACACCGGCCAAGCTCAGAGTGAGGGCAAGGCTGGAAAGCAAGTAGTTTTTCATGAATTTACGCTTTTTGATGATTTCATAATTATCCCACTCCACAGAACATCGCAAAAATGTAATCCACCAAATCTTCATGAAAAAAAGCCACCCAAGGCTCTCACCTCAGATGGCTTTACAACCCCACCAGGCACCCATTGAAGGGCACCCAAGGTTAATGGCAGGAGCTGATCAGTGGAACTGCTCTTCTTCGGTCGAACCGGTCAGGGCTTTCACAGATGACGAACCGCCTTGGATCACGGTGGTCACGTCGTCGAAGTAGCCTGCGCCCACTTCTTGCTGGTGCGACACGAAGGTGTAACCCTTGTCGCGTGCAGCGAACTCAGGCTCTTGCACCATGTTGACGTAGTGCTTCATGCCTTCGCCGTTGGCATAGGCGTTGGCGAACTGGAATGTGTTGTACCAGTTGATGTGGATACCAGCCAAGGTGATGAACTGGTACTTGTAGCCCAGTGCCGACAGGTCTTCCTGGAAAGAAGCGATCTGGCTGTCGTTGAGGTTCTTCTTCCAGTTGAAAGAAGGTGAGCAGTTGTACGACAACAACTTGCCTGGGCAAGCAGCGTGCACAGCTTGGGCGAATTCACGGGCAAAGCCAATGTCTGGCACGCCAGTTTCGCACCACACCAAGTCAGCATAAGGTGCGTAAGCCACGCCGCGGCTGATGGCTTGCTCCAGACCGTTTTTGACGCGGTAGAAACCTTCTTGTGTGCGCTCGCCGGTCAAGAAGGGCTTGTCGTTGGCGTCGTGGTCAGACGTGATCAAGTTAGCCGCTTCAGCATCGGTACGGGCCAACACGATGGTGGAGGTGCCCATGACGTCAGCAGCGAAACGTGCAGAGATCAATTTTTCGCAAGCTTCTTGTGTGGGGACCAACACTTTGCCGCCCATGTGACCGCATTTCTTGACGGCAGCCAATTGGTCTTCGAAGTGCACACCAGCCGCGCCGGAGGCGATCATGTTCTTCATCAGTTCGAAGGCGTTCAACACACCGCCGAAACCGGCTTCAGCGTCGGCCACGATGGGCAAGAAGTAGTCGATGAATTCTTTGTCGCCGGGGTTGATGCCACGGCCCCACTGGATTTCGTCGGCGCGCTTGAAGGTGTTGTTGATGCGGCGAACCATGGTGGGCACCGAGTCGTAGGCATACAACGACTGGTCGGGGTACATGGTTTCAGAGGTGTTGCCGTCAGCGGCGACTTGCCAGCCCGACAGGTACACGGCTTCGAGGCCTGCTTTGGCTTGTTGCATGGCTTGACCAGCGCTGATGGCACCGAAAGCGTTGACGTAGCCTTTTTTGGAGCCGCCGTTGACTTTTTCCCACAGCTTTTCAGCACCGCGCTTGGCCAGGGTGTGCTCGATGGGCATGCTGCCGCGCAGACGCACGACGTCGGCAGCGGAATAACCGCGCTTGACGCCCTTCCAACGGGGGTTGGTCGCCCAGTCTTTTTCGAGGGCGGCGATTTGCTGTTCACGGCTCAATTGTTCGGTGAGGTTGGCTGGCATGGAAAGGACTCCTGAAGTCAAGTTGAAATCGGGCGATGTGGGCAGCGAATTCTGCTTCGTCGTTGCCTGAATCTTAACTCTTATAGAAGACCTTTGAAGCATCTTATGTCTTATAGAAGACATATTTTTATTTGTTATATTTCAACAACTTACATCACTTATTTCTCTATGCAAAAAATATTTTAACAATACAAAAAATTTTTGCTTCAATCCGATGGATAAAATTTCACAATAAGAAATTTAACAATCGGATTGTGAAAATAATGTATGAACGCGCAAGGGGTCAATGCCCCCAAAAGCCGATTCGAAAGTGAGTCTTGCTGAGTGTTTTGGGCTGTTCGAGCTTGCGTCAAGTTGTCAAGATCAAGAAAAGCCCAACTTCAGGTGAAATCAGCAACAACCCCTATAGAAAAATTGATTTTTACCATTGGAAACCATGTCTTTCTCCAGTAGCATCCGGGAAGCTGTAAACAAATCGTTTCTCAGCGGCGAACTTATTTCCGATCAAAGGAACTTCATCATGGCAACTGCAAAAAAAACCCCGGCCACAAAAGCTGCACCCGCAAAAAAAGCAGCACCGGCCCCCAAAGCTGCACCCGCTGCAAAAGCTGCTGCACCTGCTAAAAAAGCAGCGGCCAAGGCCCCTGCTGCTAAAACCGCACCTGCCACCAAGGCTGCACCTGCTGCAAAGCGCACGCCCAACGCCGCCTTCATGAAGGCTTTGACCCCGAGTGCTGCTTTGGCAGCTGTGGTGGGATCAACCCCTCTGCCACGCACCGAAGTGGTCAGCAAAATGTGGGTCTACATCAAAAAGCACAACCTGCAAGATGCAACCAACCGCCGCGCCATCAACGCAGACGACAAGCTCAAGGCCGTCTTTGGCAAGGCCCAAGTCACCATGTTCGAAATGGCAGGCTTGATTGGCAAGCACTTGAAGTAATTCAAGGGCAGCACAAAAAAACCCGCCCAGGCGGGTTTTTTTTGGCTTTGAAACACGGGACTGCCCTTGGCAGACCCACAGAGGCAGCTTAGGCTGGCTGCTGTTTGGCCAGCGCCGTTTGTGTGATGGCACTCAAGGTGCCACGGGTGGTAATCACCTCGGGGTCGAGAATGATTTCAATCAGCGTCCCTTGGGGGCAACTCATGGCGGCCAAGAAAGCGGGCTCGAACTCGTCGGTCTGGTGGATGCGCACGCCCACATAGCCATAGGCCTGGGCCAAAGCAGCAAAGTCGGGGTTGTGCAGTTGTGAGCCGGTGACGTGCTCGGGGTATTCGCGCTCTTGGTGCATGCGAATGGTGCCGTACATGCCGTTGTTCAACAAAACGATGATGCTTTTGCCACCATGCTGCACGGCCGTGGCCAATTCCTGGCCGTTCATGAGAAAGTCACCATCTCCCGCGATGGTGAATGCCAAACGTCCGGTCAACAAATTGGCCGCGATGCCTGCTGGCACGCCATAGCCCATGGCCCCGACTGTGGGTGCCAGTTGCGTTTTGTGCCCTTTGACGAGTCCATGGTGCTTGTAAAAACGATGCATCCAACTGGCGAAATTGCCAGCGCCATTGGTCAGCACCGCATCGGCAGGCAGGTGTTTTTGCAGCGTGGCCACAATGGCGGGCATGTCAATGTCGCCCGGCAAAGTTTGGGGTTGCAAGTTGTCCAGGTAACCATCGTGGGCCAAACGGGTCCACTCAGACCAAGCCACATCGTTGGGTGCGGTCAAAACTTCCAAGCCACGGGCGGCAGCGTTCATGGTGGAGTGAATCGCCAAATCGGCTTGGTAGACGCGGTTAAGCTCTTCGGCGCTGGCGTGGATGTGCACCAGTTTTTGATGTGTTTTGGGGGCTTTGAGCAAGGTGTAGCCCCCAGTGGTCATTTCACCCAGGCGCGGCCCAATCGCGATGATCAAATCGGCGTCGCGCACCCGGGCGGCCAGTGCGGGGGCAATGCCAATGCCCACGTCACCCGCGTATTGCGCGTGGTGGTTGTCAAAGGTATCTTGGAATCGAAAGGCGTTGGTGACGGGCAGTTGCCAGTTTTCAGTAAAGCGTTGCAGGGCTTGCGCGGCTTGAGGTGTCCACCCTCCGCCACCCGCAATGACCAAGGGCCGACTCGAAGCCAGCAACATGTCGCGCAGTGTGCGCAAAGCGCCTGGATCGCACCACGATTGCACGGGTTCAACACGCCCCAGGGCTTCGGACTTGACGGCTTGGGTCAACATGTCTTCGGGCAACACCAGCACAACGGGGCCTGGGCGGCCGTTCATGGCGGTGGCAAATGCACGGGCCA
This sequence comes from Limnohabitans sp. WS1, assembly GCF_003063265.1. Lineage (GTDB taxonomy): Bacteria > Pseudomonadota > Gammaproteobacteria > Burkholderiales > Burkholderiaceae_C > Limnohabitans_A. The sequence goes on along the minus strand of NZ_NERU01000003.1, from coordinate 302,885 downwards.
CGTATTCGGGCAAACGCTCGGGGTCATCGACCCGCTCTACCCGCTTGGCCATGCCTTTGGTGGAGGGGCCGAAAAAGTGGGTGTAGTCCATTTCCTGGAACGCTTCGCGGTCACGCGTGTCGCTGGCCACATCCCCCACAAAGAGCACCATGGGTGTGGAGTCTTGAAACGCTGTGTGCACCCCGATCGAGGCATTGGTCGCACCTGGCCCCCGGGTGACAAAACAGATGCCAGGGCGTCCGGTGAGCTTGCCTTGGGCTTCGGCCATGAAGGCGGCTCCGCCTTCTTGGCGGCAAATGACAAATTTGATCTGCTCTCGGTGCAGGTGAAAGCCGTCCAGCACGGCGAGGTAACTTTCACCCGGAACACCGAATGCATGGGTAACGCCTTGGGCCAGAAGGCATTCAACAAGCAGGTGGCCAGCAATTTTGGTTTTCATGGGGGTCATTGTGCCCAATGCCCAGATGACACGGTGTCACACCTGTAATCGTTCAATGCGGCACAGATCGCTGACCCACACCCAGTGCCACCCCTGCGCTGATGAACAAGACCAACGCCGCCCCCAACAAGGTGGCGGTGTACCAGCCTTGGTCCATGAAGAGTCCAAAAACCAGCGGGGACAACGCAAAGCCCACATCGAGACCGGAATAGACCAAACCATAAACACGGCCCGTGGCCTCCTTGGGCGTGCCTTTTTTGATCATCAAGTCCCGGCTAGGCCCGCCGATGCCCACGGCAAAACCGGTCAAGGCCAACAACCACAAGGTGGCTTGCGGCCCCAGCCATCCACTGGCACAAAGGGCCATCAGCAAAGCCGCTGCGACCATGCACAGGGCCACCACGCGGTCGGTGACCTGCGCAAATCGCGCGGCCAGAAAGCCGCCAATCAAAATGCCTACGGCCCCCAACAACATGTAGGCCGTCAAGGTCATAGAGGCCTGCTCCAAACTGATGCCGTGCAAGGCGTTGAGGATAGGAACGGCAAAGTTTTGCACCACGGCCAAGGTCACTGTGGACAGCAGGAAAAACAAAAAACACCACCAAACCACGGGCATGCGCAAAATGGCCAAGGCACTCCCCTGGCCAGATCCACGCTCTCGCATCGACGGGCTGGATGCGACCGGTGCAGGGATGGTGACCAGATGTTGGCGATGGATGAGAAGCAGAACCAAGATCAAGGCATACAACACTGACGCGGCCAAAAAGGCGTGACGCCACCCCCACCATGCTGCGCACACACTGAAAAACACAGGTGCCAAGGCCCAGCCCAAATTGCCCGATACACCATGCACACTGAAGGCATAGCCCAATCGGGGTGTGGATACCCGTTGGTTCAAGATGGTGAAATTGACCGGATGAAACGGTGCATTGCCCAAACCGGCCAAGACGGCCACCACCATGAGCCCGGCGTAGCTTTGCGCCGCATAAGCCTGCAAGCAAGCCAAGATGTAAAGGGCCATGGAGGTCAACAACACCGGTCTTGCGCCCCACCGGTCGACCACAAAACCGGCCCCAGCCTGACCCAGGCCCGATATGACAAAAAACAAAGAGCTCAGCATGCCCAGCTCGGCATAGCGCCAGCCGAATTCCTGCACAAAAACAGGAAACATCAACGGCAAAAGCAGGTGGGAAAAATGAGAGCTGGCATGGGCCACACCCACCAAGCCCATCACACGGGCATCCTCACGCCAGGGGCGCTGAGACTCATCACGGAGCACAACCGATTGCATAAAGGACCATCCAGGTGCAACAAGCGCAAAGATCAGGACACTCTGAAGTGCGCTCGCTGCGTGTGGGCAGTTTAACGAATCGCTTGAACGGTCTTCGCGTCCGTGAAACTTGGGGCCGCATGACAGCGCCCCAAGTCAGGCCATCAGGCTTCGGTAGACCACTCCAGCACTTTGAAATCGAACAATCCAGGATGCCGCACCGGGTCCACCGAGACCTCGATCGTGCACTTGGGCGGGAAACGCCCCTCAAGCAGCAATTTGGAGAGTGGATTTTCCAAGCGCTGCTGAATGGCCCTTTTCAAAGGTCGTGCCCCAAAGACCGGGTCAAAACCGACCTTGGCCAGTTCAGACAGCGCGGCTGCACTGACCTTCAAGGTCAGATCCATGCGGGCCAGGCGAGTTTGCAAGACTTGCAACTGAATCTGGGCGATGGCAGCGATGTGTTGGGCATCCAGACCATGAAAGACCACGGTTTCGTCGATGCGGTTGAGAAACTCGGGTCTAAAATGGGCCTTAAGTTCGTCCCACACCGCGTCCTTGATGTCTTCGACCGGCTGGCCCACCATGGACTGAATGAGGTGTGAACCCAAGTTGGAGGTCATCACAATCACGGTGTTTTTGAAGTCCACCGTGCGGCCTTGGCCATCGGTCAGGCGACCATCGTCGAGCACTTGCAGCAAGACGTTGAACACATCCGGGTGGGCTTTTTCGACCTCGTCGAGCAGCAGAACGCTGTAAGGCTTGCGACGCACGGCCTCGGTCAGGTATCCGCCCTCCTCGTAACCCACATAACCTGGAGGCGCACCGATCAACCGGGCGACCGAGTGCTTTTCCATGAATTCGCTCATGTCCATGCGAATCAGGTGGTCTTCGCTGTCAAACAAAAAGCCAGCCAATGCTTTGCACAACTCTGTTTTGCCCACGCCCGTCGGGCCCAGGAAAAGAAAGGAGCCCGTGGGGCGATTCGGGTCGGACAAACCCGAACGAGAGCGGCGAATGGCATTGGCCACGGCGGCAATGGCTTCGTCTTGACCGACCACGCGTTGGTGCAGTTTGTCTTCCATTTGAAGCAGTTTTTCTCGTTCACCTTGCATCATTTTGGACACCGGAATGCCCGTGGCACGGGAGACAACTTCGGCGATTTCTTCAGCCCCCACTTGCGTGCGCAACAAACGGTGGCTGGGTTTTTCACCGGGGGCGGCTTCTTTGGCTTGCACTTCTTTCAGGGTTTTTTCCAGAGCAGGCAACTTGCCATATTGCAACTCGGCCACTTTGTTGAAATCACCTTGACGGGTCAACTCTTCAATTTGCTGCTTGATGTGGTCGATTTCTTCACGCACCTGTTGCCCACCTTGGGCCTGCGATTTTTCAGCACGCCAGATTTCTTCCAAATCGGCCGATTCCTTTTTCAGTTTGACAATTTCTTCTTCAATCAGGGCAAAGCGTTTTTGCGAAGCCTCATCGTTTTCCCGGCGCACGGCCTCCCGCTCAATTTGCAACTGGATCAAACGGCGGTCGAGCTTGTCCATGACTTCGGGTTTGGAGTCGATCTCGATCTTGATTTTGGCTGCTGCCTCGTCGATCAAGTCGATGGCCTTGTCGGGCAAAAACCGGTCGGTGATGTAGCGGTGGCTCAGCTCGGCCGCCGCCACAATGGCCGGGTCGGTGATGTCCACGCCGTGGTGAATTTCGTACTTTTCTTGCAAACCACGCAAGATGGCAATGGTGGCCTCCACCGTGGGTTCGTTGACCAGAATTTTTTGAAAACGACGCTCCAGGGCCGCGTCTTTTTCGATGTATTTGCGGTATTCGTCCAAGGTGGTTGCGCCCACACAATGGAGTTCACCCCGGGCCAGTGCGGGCTTGAGCATGTTGCCCGCGTCCATGGCGCCTTCGGCTTTGCCTGCGCCCACCATGGTGTGCAACTCGTCGATGAACACGATGGTTTGGCCTTCGTCTTTGGCCAGTTCGCTGAGCACGGTTTTCAGGCGCTCCTCAAACTCGCCTCGAAACTTGGCACCGGCAAGCAAAGCAGCCATGTCCAGCGACAGCACGCGTTTGCCCTTGAGCGAGTCAGGCACTTCCCCAGCCACAATGCGCTGGGCCAAACCTTCCACAATGGCCGTTTTGCCAACGCCGGGTTCACCAATCAAAACCGGGTTATTTTTGGTTCGCCGCTGCAGGACCTGAATGGCACGGCGGATTTCATCGTCACGGCCGATCACCGGATCGAGCTTGCCCATGCGAGCACGCTCAGTCAGGTCGATGCAGTATTTTTTGAGGGCCTCGCGCTGGCCTTCGGCGTCGGCACTGCCCACGGTTTGCCCACCACGAACAGCCGCGATAGCGCTTTCCAGATTTTTACGGTTGAGCCCGTGCTCTTTGGCCAAGCGACCGGCCTCAGATTTGCTTTCTGTCAAAGCCAACAAAAACAGCTCACCCGCAATGAACGCATCACCGCGCTTGATGGATTCTTTTTCTGCCGCTTGCAGAAGTTTGACCAGATCGGGGCCAACCTGCACTTGGTCTTGCCCCGTCACCTGAGGCAGGCGTGCAATGGCCGCATCCACCGACTGCAGCAAAGCGGGCACCTGAACGCCTGCTCGCAACAAAATGGCTTTGGGGCCGTCTTCTTGTTTGAGCATGGTGGACAAGACGTGCACCGCTTCGATGTAGGCATGGTCTTTTCCCAAGGCCAGCGACTGGGCGTCGGACAGGGCCTCTTGAAATTTGGTCGTGAGTTTGTCAGTTCGCATGTGTGGTTCTCCAATGCCATTCAGCTTGTGCTGAAAGTTACATTTTCAAGACCGACTGGGCACCGCACTTTGTCTAGAATCAAAAGTATGAACATTCATCAACTTTCCGTTCTCCACGACGAGCGACAAGACCGTCTGTTGTTGCGACTGAACACCCAGGACAGTCAGGAATTCAGGTTTTGGCTGACCCGCCGCATGACCCAAAGGTTCATGCCTGCGATTGAACAATCCGCCGCTCGACTCGAGGCAGCGCAGCCGGGTGTCGCCGCGCCTGACAGCGCATCACAACAACTTTTGAGCGAACTCAAGCGGGATGCTTTTTTACAAAAAGCCGATTTTTCAACCCCGTTTGAGACCCAGGCCACACAATTGCCTTTGGGCAGTGAGCCCATGCTGATCACCGACGCGCACTTGAGCATTTTGGCCAAAGGTGGAATGGAAATCAGCTTCGAAGACAAAACCGACCCGCAGCAAGTGCGTTCGTGTCAGTTACGCCTTCAGGTGAGCTTGGTGCACGGCATGGTTCACCTGATTCAGCAGGCGGCCGACAAAGCCCAATGGGGGTTGACGGCCGTGGTCAAACCCACTGAGGCAGCGCCATTGCTGGCACCCTCACCACCTCGCTACAGCCATTGAGCGCCGACCCTCAGGCATTGCTTGCGGCGATGCCCCAGCGGGCCAAAGCCGCATCGTCTGACACCCGGGCATCGACCCACTGTGCGCCCTGAGGTGTTTGCTCTTTTTTCCAGAATGGCGCTTGGGTTTTGAGGTAATCCATCAAAAACTCACAGGCCTTGAAACTCTCACCACGGTGCGCCGAGGTCACGGCCACCAACACAATTTGGTCTGCGGGCAACAAACGACCCACGCGGTGCACGATGCGGGCGGCGTAAAAATCAAAGCGCTGGTGGGCTTGCTCGATCATGGCCTCGATCGATTTTTCGGTCATGCCGGGGTAATGCTCAAGTTCCATGGCCTGCACCTCGTCGGCGGGCTGCCCGGTGAGTGCACGGGTGTCGCGCACGGTGCCCACAAAACTGCACACAGCGCCTACACGCAAGTCTTGTGCACGCAGGGTGATGATTTCTTGCGACAGATCGAAGTCTTCGGTCTGAATGGTCACTTGGGACGTCAGCATGTGATCAGCCCCCCGTCACGGGTGGAAAAAACGCCACTTCGCAATCAGCCGTCAGTGGTGTAGCGTCACTGGCCATGATTTGGTTGACGGCCACCCGCACCGGCAAACCCAGGGCCAAGCATTGAGCATACACGCCACCCCTTTCAATGAGCGTTTGGCGCAAGCTCGCCACATCGGCAGCCGAAGTCTCTAGGGTTTCGCTGCCCACACCGATGGTTTCACGCAGTGAGGCGAAATAACGCAGCTGAATTTTCATGACAGCCATTCTGAAAAGGACCAAAAATTGAGCAAGTCACCATGGGCAATGGTGTGACCCGCCGGGTTATCGACCACGCCATCGCCCCAGACAACCGAGGTCAAAACGCCGGAGCTTTGGTTCGGAAACAAATCGAGTCCACCTTGTGCATTGCGGCGAACGCGCAAAAATTCACGCCGCTTGTCAGCCTTGAGCAAATCAAAGTGGGCCGGCAAGCGGTACGGCACGGGCGGCGCTGACGCCGATCCTTGCAGCGCCAAAATCAAGGGTTTCACCAAGAGCAAAAAGGTGATGAAGCTTGACACCGGGTTGCCAGGCAAGCCTACAAAATGTGCCGCACCCGAGGCCGTCTCACGCCGAACATGGCCGTAGGCAAAAGGCTTGCCCGGCTTCATGGCAATTTGCCAAAGCGCCAACTCGCCGAGTGATTGAACCGCCGGTTTGACGTGGTCTTCCTCACCCACCGATACGCCACCGCTGGTGACAATCAAGTCGTGGTGGTCAGCGGCTGTTTTCAGTGCGGCGACAGTGGCCTCGCGGCGATCCGGGACGATGCCCAAATCGCTCACCTCGCAGCCCAATCGGTGCAACAAAGCCCGCAGGAAAAAACGGTTCGAGTTGTAGATGGACCCGGGCGGCATGTCGGCAGGGGCCACATCACCGGGCATGACCAACTCGTCACCGGTCGAAAACAAAGCCACTTTGGGCCGGGCAACAACCTGCAGATGGGACAGGCCCAAACTGGCGGCCAATCCCAATTGCGCGGGCCCCAGTTTTTGGCCACGCTGCAGCACAGTCTCGCCTGCACGAACATCTTCGCCACTGCGGCGCACCCATTGCCCCGCCTCGGCGGTGGTCAAAAAACGCACCCGTGTGGCGTCTTGTCCCGGCACGGCTTCGGTTTGCTCTTGCATCACAATCGCATCCGCCCCAGGTGGCACAGGTGCGCCTGTGAAAATACGCGCGGCTTGACCCGGCAGCAAGGCCTCACCAAAGTGGCCTGCGGCAATGCGCTGCGTCACAGTCAACTCGCTGCCCAGGTGCTGCACATCCGCACTGCGCACGGCATAACCGTCCATGGATGAATTGTCAAAAGCGGGCACTTGCAAGGCGGACACAAGGTCTTGGGCCAGGATGCGTCCGTCGGCGTCCAGCGTGGCCACAGACTCCACTGTGGTCAAGGGTTGGATGTGCGCCAACAAGGCTTGCAAGGCGTCGTCAAGCGACATCAACGGGGCGCGTGGGGCAGTGCTCATGAAAGTCAGTCGCAGTGTTGTGTGATGTAAGCCTTGATCAAGTCGACATCCGCCGCCATGACCTGAACACGTTTGGGCAAGGCTTCGATGCCTTCAAACTGCGCTGGGCGCTCAGGCTGGCGGCCCAAGGCTTCGACGATGGTGGCGGCAAACTTGATGGGCAAGGCGGTTTCCAGCACGATCATGGGCACCTGCGAATCCAGATGCTCCTTGGCCACTTTCACGCCGTCGGCGGTGTGGGTGTCGATCATCACGCCATAGGTGGCAAACACCTGTTGAATGGTCTTCAAGCGGTCGCCATGGGTGCTGCGTCCGCTGTCAAAACCGTAGGTGGCGGCGGCTTGGGCAAAGCGTGGGTCGCCCGACAAATCAAAGAAACCATGGCGGGACAAACCTTCGCCAAAAATGGCTTTGGTTTGGGCACCATCGCGCTCCAACAAATCGAACACAAAGCGTTCGAAGTTGCTAGCCTTGGAAATGTCCATGGAGGGGCTGGAGGTTTCATGCGTGTCGGCCGTGCCACGCACGCGGTAAATGCCGGTGCGGAAAAACTCGTCGAGCACATCATTTTCGTTGGTGGCCACGACCAAGCGGTCAATCGGCAAGCCCATCATGCGGGCTACATGACCGGCGCAGACGTTGCCAAAATTACCGCTGGGCACCGTGAAGCTGACCTTCTGGTCATTGCTTTGGGTGGCCTGGAAGTAACCGGCAAAGTAATACACCACTTGGGCCAGCAAGCGTGCCCAATTGATGGAGTTGACGGTACCGATTTTGTATTGGCGCTTGAAATCCAGATCGTTGGAGACGGCTTTGACGATGTCCTGGCAGTCGTCGAACACGCCGTCGATGGCGATGTTGTGGATGTTCTCGTCGAGCAGGCTGAACATCTGCGCTTGCTGGAACGGACTCATGCGGCCATTGGGGCTGGTCATGAACACACGCACACCGGCCTTGCCACGCATGGCGTATTCGGCCGCGCTGCCGGTGTCGCCGGATGTCGCGCCCAAAATATTCAGCTCTTCGCCCCGACGGGCCAGTTCGTACTCGAACAAGTTGCCCAGCAACTGCATGGCCATGTCCTTGAAGGCCAAGGTGGGGCCATTGGACAAGGCTTCCAAATACAACTCTGGCTGGGGCGAACCTGCGGCCTGCAAGGGCTTGAGCGGAACGATCTGCGGGGTGCCAAACACCGCTTCGGTGTAGGTTTTCTCGCACAGCGCTTTCAGGTCGGCGGCAGGAATGTCGTCGATGTAGAGCGACAGCACTTCAAACGCCAGAGCTGCATAGCCACGGCTTTGCCAGACCTGACGCAACGCCTGGAGCTTGTCGGCATCCAGCTGGGGGTAGCTTTCAGGCAGGTACAAGCCGCCGTCCGGTGCCAGCCCTTCGAGCAGGATTTCACAAAATTGTTTGCGGTCGGCGTGGCCGCGGGTCGACAGGTAACGCATCAGTTCAACTCTTCCTTGCGAATGCGCACGATGGGCGCCATGACGGTGGGCAAGGCCTGCATTTGGGCCAGCACATCATTCAAGGTGCCTTCGCGGGTGTCGTGGGTCAGGATGATCACGTCGGTCTGGTTTTCACCTGCTTGGCTGACCTGATCGGCCTCGCGCTGCAAGACGGCGTCGATGCTGATACCCGCTTCGGCCAGCAAACCGGTCAGCTTGGCCAGCACGCCCGCTTGGTCGGCCACGCGCAAACGCAGGTAATAACTGGTCACGACTTCGGACATGGGCAAAACACTCAAATCGCTCATCGCCCCCGGCTGGAAAGCCAGGTGCGGCACGCGGTTGAGGGGGTCGGCGGTGTGCAAACGGGTGATGTCCACCAAGTCGGCAATCACCGCGCTGGCGGTGGGCTCGGAGCCTGCGCCTTTGCCGTAATACAAGGTGGTGCCCACGGCGTCACCCTGCACCATGACGGCGTTCATAGCACCTTCAACATTGGCGATCAGCCGTTGTGTAGGCACCAGGCTGGGGTGCACGCGCAACTCAATGCCTTGCGCGGTGCGTTTGGTGATGCCCAAGAGCTTGATTCGGTAGCCCAATTGCTCGGCGTATTTGATGTCGGCCGCGCCCAGCTTGGTGATGCCTTCGACATAGGCTTTGTCAAACTGCACCGGAATGCCAAACGCGATCGCACTCATCAGAGTCACTTTGTGCGCGGCGTCCACGCCCTCGATGTCAAAGGTCGGATCAGCTTCGGCATAACCCAGGCGCTGGGCTTCCTTGAGCACCACGCCAAAGTCCAAGCCCTTGTCGCGCATCTCGGAGAGGATGAAGTTGGTCGTGCCGTTGATGATGCCGGCCACCCACTGGATGCTGTTGGCGGTCAAGCCCTCGCGCAGCGCTTTGATGATCGGGATGCCGCCTGCCACGGCGGCTTCAAACGCCACCATCACGCCTTTGGCCTGGGCCGCCGCAAAAATCTCGGTGCCGTGCACGGCCAGCAAGGCCTTGTTGGCCGTGACCACATGTTTGCCTGCGGCAATGGCTTCCATGACCAGGGCTTTGGCAATGCCGTAGCCGCCAATCAGCTCGATCACGATGTCGATCTCGGGGTTGGCAATCACGGCACGGGCATCGGCCACCACCTGAACGCCCTCACCCACCAGGGCCTGAGCACGCGCCACATCCAGATCGGCCACCATGGCGATTTCAATGCCACGGCCGGCACGGCGCTGAATTTCTTGCTGGTTGCGCTGGAGCACGTTGAAGGTGCCACTGCCAACAGTCCCAATGCCCAAGAGGCCCACTTTGATCGGTTTCATTCACTTCTCTTTAACGTTGCGCCCAGCCAAGCCAGGCATTTCTTGAAAAAATCAGGCCACCAATTTGTCGGTGCCAAAACGCTTGCGAGCGCTTTCGAGGAACCGCGCCACGCGGCCAATGGCTTCGCGCAGGTCGTCTTCATGCGGCAAAAATACGATCCGGAAATGGTCGGCATCGGGCCAGTTGAAGCCCGTGCCCTGAACCAGCATGACCTTGGTTTCTTCCAGCAGTTGCAAGAAAAAGTCCTGGTCGTCCTGCACCGGATAGATTTTCGGATCGAGTTTGGGGAACATGTACAAAGCCGCACGGGGCTTGACACAGCTGACGCCAGGTATGGCGGTGATCAGTTGGTGCGCCAGGTCACGTTGCTTGCGCAGACGACCGCCCTCGCCTACCAGTTCATTGATGCTCTGATGTCCACCCAAGGCTGTCTGGATGGCCCACTGGCCCGGTACGTTGGCGCACAAACGCATGTTGGAGAGCATGTTCAGGCCCTCGATGTAATCACGGGCTCTTTTCTTGTCACCCGAAATCACCATCCAGCCCGCCCGGTAACCGCACGAGCGGTAACTTTTGGACAAGGAGTTGAAGGTCAGGGTCAGAACGTCTTGCGACAAACTGCCCAAAGGCGTGTGCTTGACGCCATCGTACAAAACCTTGTCGTACACCTCGTCAGCAAAAATCACCAGGCCGTATTCACGGGCGATGGCCACAATGCCCAACAGCAATTCGTCGGCATACAAAGCCCCCGTGGGGTTGTTGGGGTTGATGACCACAATGCCCTTGGTCCGCGGTGTGACTTTGGCACGGATGTCGGCCAAATCGGGCATCCAGCCATTGGCTTCATCGCAGCGGTAATGCACGGGCGTGCCGCCCGACAAACTGGCCGCGGCCGTCCACAAAGGGTAATCGGGTGAGGGCAAGAGCAACTCGTCGCCATCGTCGAGCAAGCCGTTGGTGGCCATCACGATCAATTCGCTGGCCCCGTTGCCCAAGTAAATGTCGTCCAGCGTGACGCCCAAAATGCCTTGCTTTTGGGTCTCGTGCATCACGGCCTTGCGAGCCGCAAAAATGCCTTTGCTGTCCGAGTAACCTGCCGAGTTGGGCAAGTTGCGGATCATGTCCTGCTGAATCTCTTCGGGCGCATCAAAACCAAAAACCGCCAGGTTGCCGATGTTCAGTTTGATGATCTTGTGGCCGTCTTCTTCCATTTGACGGGCTCGGTCCATGATGGGACCGCGAATGTCATAACAAACGTTGGCGAGCTTGGCTGATTTCTGAATGGGCTTCAAAGTGCCTCCAAAAGGACTTGCAATAGGGAGAAAACCTATAATTTGACCACATTTCAAGACCACTTCGACCCAAAACGTCCTGAGCAGCATCTCCATTGTTCGAGGCAACTGGCTCTGCACCTCACCAACAACCGCATGAAACTTCAACCGGACAAATCCAACAGCCTCACCATCAACGCCTACGGTCCCGGGTGGTTGGAGGTCAATGGTCAAAAATTCACCCATTCTCTTCAGGTCAGCAGTCTTCCGGGCGCAAGCCCTGAAGCTTGGCCGGTCGCACGCTTCGAGGACCTCAAGGCGCAGAATTTTGAATGGCTGACCCAAAGCGGTGCCGAATTGGTGATCTTTGGCAGTGGTCATCGCCTGCGCTTCCCGCAACCTGCATGGCTGGCATCCCTCATGAAACAAGGCATTGGCCTAGAGACCATGGACACAGCAGCGGCTTGCCGCACCTACAACATCTTGGCCAGTGAAGGTCGAAAAGTGGTGGCGCTTCTTTTATTGGAGCGCTAAAGCATCCATTTCCAATAGCCCACTGATCCCCGGGTGGACTGGCCAAGATGGATAAGCGTTCAGAGTAAAATAGCGGGTTGTCGAGGCCACAGGCCTTTAGCGAAGCTGACACCAACCCAGGTGCACATCGCTCAACCAGTCAAGCGAGATCAAAGTTTTATGGCGATCGTTCTGAACAAACTCCTCCCCGAATTTGAAGCCAACGCCACCTCCGGCTTGAAAGTTTCGAACATCTCTCACATCGGTCAAACCGTTGTTTTGTTTTTCTACCCCAAAGACAATACCCCAGGATGCACCACAGAAGCCATGCAATTTCGCGACAAATACAAGGATTTTGTCAAAGCGGGTGCCTTGGTTTTGGGTGTTTCCCGAGACAACATGAAGTCGCATGACGACTTCAAATCCAAGCTGGAATTGCCGTTTGAGTTGATCGCAGACACCGAAGAAAAAATGTGCCACATGTTTGGTGTTGTCAAAAACAAAATCATGTACGGCAAAAAAGTCAAAGGCATTGAGCGCAGCACCTTCTTGATCGGGCCAGATGGCACCTTGAAACAAGAGTGGCGCGGCCTCAAAGTCCCGGGCCATGTTGAAGAAGTTTTGCAAGCGGTCAAAGACTTGAAAAAAGCCGCTGTGGTCGCTTGAACCCTTCTTGATTGAGTGACACAAGGCTCGTGCATAATGAATTCATGACGCTGGAATTCAGCCCCTTGTGACCCGATTGAAAAGCCGCCCGGATTTCCTGGCGGCTTTTTATTTTGTTGTCTGTTCTTTTCCCGACGAGGTCAATGCACATGCCACTGCCACCCGCCCCCAAACAACGCGCCAGCCGCTTGACCCATGCCGCCTTCACTTCGGTCGCCTCCGACGATGACAGCCCAGGCACAGCCTTGATTCAAATCGAGACCCAAGCGCCATTGGCTGCTATGCCAGAAGTTGCTTCAAGTATCCCGGCACCTGCAGCAACCAAAAAGATTGCGGCCAGCGCCCCTTTGGTCACTGAGACAAAACGAAGCACCCGCGCTCGCAAGTCCAGTGCGGTGGCCGCCCCGTCGGATCCAGCGCCTCAGCTCGCCACGGCAGCTGCACCCACGGCCAAGACACCGCCTGCTCAGGCGGCTGCACCCCGCGCTAAACGCAAGACAGGTCCAAGCAAATTGTTTGTGCTGGACACCAACGTGCTGATGCATGACCCCATGAGTCTGTTCCGTTTTGAAGAACACGATGTTTTCCTGCCCATGATCGTGCTGGAAGAGCTGGATGGGCACAAAAAAGGCATGACCGAAGTCGCTCGCAATGCGCGGCAAGCCAGCCGCTCGCTGGATGCCTTGGCATCAGGTCAAGGAGAAGACTTGAGCAAAGGCTCGGCCTTGAATGCCACGGGCCACACAGATGCCACGGGTCAGTTGTTTTTCCAAACCCAAGCCCTCGACTTGAGCCTGCCTCTGGCCTTACCCCAAGGCAAGGCCGATAACCAAATTTTGGGCGTGGTCAAAGCGCTGGGGCAACTCCATGCACCGCGTGAAGTCGTGTTGGTGTCCAAAGACATCAACATGCGCGTGAAAGCGCGAGCCTTGGGCCTGCAAGCCGAGGACTACCAAAACGACAAGACTTTGGAAGACGGCGATTTGCTTTACCCGGGTTCGCTGGCTTTACCAGCTGATTTTTGGGTTAAAAATGGCAAAACAGTGGAAAGCTGGCAACAAGGCACACACACCTATTACCGAATTACAGGGCCTATTGTGCCCAACCTGTTCATCAACCAATTCGTCTATTTCGAAGCGCCCGGTGAGCCCAGCCTCTATGCTCGGGTTTCAGAAATACGGGGCAAAACTGCGGTTTTGCGTACATTAAAAGACTTTGGTCATCAAAAAAATGCCATTTGGGGCGTGACCGCTCGCAACCGCGAACAAAATTTCGCTGTCAACTTGCTCACCGATCCGGACATTGATTTTGTGACCCTGGCGGGCACGGCTGGAACGGGCAAAACATTGATGGCACTGGCCGCTGGCCTGACCCAAGTGTTAGATGACCGCCGATACACCGAAATCATCATGACCCGAGCCACTGTGAGTGTGGGTGAAGACATTGGATTTTTGCCAGGCACTGAGGAAGAAAAAATGGGGCCGTGGATGGGTGCACTTGACGACAACTTGGAGTTTTTGGCCAAAGGTGATGGTGGCAATTCAGGCGAATGGGGACGTGCGGCCACCAACGAGCTCATCAAAAGCCGCATCAAGATCAAAAGCATGAACTTCATGCGCGGACGCACTTTCATGAACAAGTACGTGATCATTGATGAGGCTCAAAACCTCACACCCAAGCAAATGAAAACCCTGATCACCCGTGCTGGCCCTGGAACCAAAATCATTTGCATGGGCAACTTGGCCCAAATCGACACACCTTATTTGACGGAAGGCTCCTCGGGCTTAACCTATGCGGTCGACCGCTTCAAGGGTTGGGCCCATGGGGGACACATCACCTTGGCACGAGGCGAACGTTCTCGCTTGGCCGACTTTGCCAGTGACGCGCTTTAAGCACTCTCGGGCATGGACTTGCTCGGGTCTCAGTAATCGTCACTCAGACCCGAGGCCAGGCTTTCAAAGCGTGTCAGGTTCTTCAGGAAGGTCAATCGGACCGTGCCTGTGGGGCCATTTCGCTGCTTGCCAATGATGATTTCAGCCACCCCAGGGTCTTTGGAGTCTTTGTTGTAATAATCGTCACGGTAGATGAACATGATGATGTCGGCATCCTGCTCGATGGCGCCTGACTCACGCAAATCGCTCATCATGGGTCGTTTGTCGGTGCGCTGTTCCACGCTTCGGTTGAGCTGTGACAACGCAATCACTGGGCATTGCAATTCCTTGGCCAACATTTTCAGGCCCCGAGAAATTTCGCCCAATTCTGTGGCGCGGTTGTCGCCGCCCGAACCACCTGAACCGCTCATGAGTTGCAAGTAGTCCACCACGATCAATCCGAGCTTGCCGCATTGACGCGACAGACGACGGGCATTGGCACGCAACTCAGAAGGCGTCAAACCGGGTGTTTCGTCAATGTGCAAAGACACAGTGCGCAATTTTTCGATGGCTTCAGTCAAACGAGGCCATTCATCGTCGGTCAGCTTGCCTGTGCGCAAATGGCCTTGGTCAATGCGCCCAATCGAGCCCACCACACGCACGGCCAATTGAGACGCCCCCATTTCCATTGAGAAAACCGCCACGGGCAAACCTTCGTTCAAGGCCACATGTTCAGCGATGTTGATGGCAAAAGCCGTTTTACCCATGGATGGACGTGCGGCCAAAACCACCATGTCTCCTGCCTGCAAACCCGAAGTCATGCGGTCTAAATCGTAAAACCCAGTGGGGACACCCGTGACTTCATTCGGGTTGTTGGCCATCTCCTGCACCCGGTCGAGCAACTCCACCACCAGCGTGTCCATCGACTGGAAGCCCTGCTTCATGCGAGAGCCTTCTTCACCGATGTTGAAGATTTTTTGCTCGGCTTCGTCGAGTATGCGATCAATCGCTTTGCCTTGCGGGTTGAACGCGTTGGTGGCAATTTCGTCACTGGCTGTCACCAGTTTTCGCAAAATAGACCGCTCACGAACGATCTCGGCATAACGACGAATATTGCTGGCGCTGGGCACGTATTGGGCCAGTGAGTTGAGGTAACCCAAGCCCCCCATTTCCTCGGCCTTGCCCAAATTTTGCAACTGTTCGTTGACGGTGATCACGTCTGCAGGTTTGGATGCATTGATCAATGCACCAATCGCTGCGTAAATCAATTTGTGCTCGTGGCGGTAAAAGTCATTGTCAACCAGCAAATCACCCACTCGATCCCAAGCACTGTTGTCCAGCAAAAGTCCACCCAAAACACTTGACTCGGCCTCAATGGAATGAGGCGGCACACGCAACTTGGCCACTTGGCTGTCCGTGGACAGATCAGCAGGGAAAGTGTTCAGAGGTGGGGAAAATGCAGCGGACATGGATGAATGGCTTTAAAAGGCCATGGTAGAGGTGAAAGTAGGAAATTGATCGAAATAAAGCGACAGCTAGACTTTGATTATTCGGTGACCCACACAATAAAAGTCAATCCGGGCGGCATCAAACTCCAACAAAAAAGCCGCCAAGCACAAGGCCAGGCGGCTTTCTCAGAACGTTGCAGTGATCAGGCAGTTTCGCCGAGCACGGACACTGTCACATCAACCACCACATCGGTGTGCAAAGCCACAGCAACAGAAGATTCGCTGACGGTTTTGATCGGGCCCATGGGCATACGAATCTGCGACTTGAGCAGTTTGTAGCCTTGCTTGTTCAGCGCATCGGCGATGTCGTTGTTGGTCACGGAACCAAACAAACGGCCATCCACACCCGCTTTTTGAGACAACTTGATGACCAAGCCAGCGAGTTTTTCGCCTTGGGCTTGTGCATCGGCCAATTTGGCAGCTGCGGCTTTTTCAAGTTCAACACGGCGTGCTTCGAACTCGGCCTTGTTGGCTTCGGTGGCACGACGAGCACGACCCTGAGGGATCAGAAAGTTGCGAGCGTAGCCGTCTTTGACTTTGACGATATCGCCCAGATTACCCAGGTTCACAACCTTTTCGAGCAGAATGATTTGCATGGTTGGACTCCTTAGACTTTGTGCTGGTCGGTGTAGGGCAACATGGCCAAGAAGCGTGCACGCTTGATGGCTGTGTTGAGTTGACGCTGGAAAATGGCACGGGTGCCAGTCAAACGTGCGGGAATGATCTTGCCGTTTTCGGCGATGAAGTCACGCAAAGTGTCCACATCTTTGTAGTCGATTTCTTCGACACCGGTCACTGTGAAGCGGCAAAAGCGCTTGCGCTTGAACAGCAGTGACTGGGTGTTGCGCTTGGGGCGCTTGTCTTTGTTGAATTTTTTGAACGTGGCCATGGGGCCTCCTGAAATTAATCTTGCTGAAACTCTTGAATGTGCAACACGACACTTTTGCCTTGTCGAGGGGTGGCCAAAAAGCCTTTAAACGACCAAACACTGCCTACCGATTGCTTGACCAGTCTTTCAGCGAGTGACCCGAAGGCCAAGGCACGAAGTTTTAACTGGATTTTGCGCATTTGCCCTGCCTCTTGAATTTCAGAGGCATGCTCCAGAATCAAGTCCAAAGCAGGCAATCCGGCGGGGGTGTATCGCAAAGCGGCTTGCTCGGCAATACAGGCGGTCAGTTCGGTACGGTTCACTCCTCAACAAGCACGTGTCAAGCAGCGAATTCGGCTTGTTGTGACTTGCGGGCTTCTTCGCGCTCGACGGTCTTCATCATGGATGAAGGACCGGTATCGGCTTTTTTCTTCAGAACGGTCAGGTGACGCAGCACGGCATCGTTGAACTTAAAGGCGTGTTCGAGTTCAGCCATCACAGCTTGGTCGGCTTCAATGTTCACGCAAAGGTAATGTGCTTTGCCCAGCTTGTTGATCTGGTACGCCAATTGACGGCGACCCCAGTCTTCAACGCGGTGGATCGCACCACCACCGGCAACGATCATGCCTTTGTAACGCTCCAGCATGGCTGGAACTTGTTCGGACTGATCGGGATGGATCAGCAAAATGATTTCGTAATGACGCATTGAGACTCCTTGCGGTTAACCCAAAAGGTTGGAAAAGCCGCCCCCAGCGTCTGGTCGGGGTGCGGCAAGGGAAAGCCTAAGATTATAGCCTGAAATCACAAACCCGGATAGGCATCCCTGGCCTCTGTGGCCAACACTTGAATCTGCGCAGCCGGTTCAACCCACCGCTTTGGAATCATCCAAGTTCCTAATGCGATCACCACAAAACCCAGTGGAACACCAAATACGCCTGCAGACATGGGCTGAATTCCCCACCATAGCCCCGAGAACGGATCCATTTGGAAAAAGTGCCTGAATCCTGGCGCATTCAACACCATGTAAAACATGGTCAAGCCTAAGCCAGACAACATGCCCAGGATGACCGCCACGCGATGTACTCGCGGCCAGGTCATGCCCAACACCATACTGGGGAAAAAAGCAGAGGCTGCCAAAGAGAACGAAGCAGAGACCAAGGCCAATATTTCGGCTGGCTTGAAGGCTGCCACCACAGCGGCCACCATGGCTACGGCAAGCAACGCGAATTTGGACAAAATGACCCGACCCTCAGATGACTTGGGGCCCTTAAGACCACTCGGACGCATGTCACGGACCACCGCATTGCTGATGGTCAAAAGCAAACCATCAGCGGTTGACAGTGCAGCGGCCAAGCCCCCTGCAGCAACCAAGCCAGACACCACAAATGGCATACCCCCTAATTCGGGGGTGGCCAACATGATCATGTCCGCCCCCAACTTGAGTTCACCCAACTGCAACACGCCATCACCATTGACATCCGAGAAAGAAACCAAGGCAGGGTCGAGTCGTGCCCATTGGGCCATCCAACTGGGTAAATCAGAAAAACTTTGGCCAACCAAATTGTTGAGCACCTCGAATTTGACCAAGACAGCCAAAGCAGGCACGCACAAATAAATCAATGCGATGAAAAACAAGGACCAAGCCACTGAGGTTCGTGTTTCAGCGACCGATGGCAAGGTGTAAAACCGGGTCAAAAGATGCGGCAAACCGGCCGTACCAATCATGAGGCAAAAAATCAATGCCAAAAAATTCAGTCTTGACTCACTGAACAAGCGTTCCTGAGCGAGTCCACCATCAGGATCCCCGGTGTAAGCTTTGGCATGTGGCGGCATGCCTCCCAAGGGTCGCGCCCTTTCTAAATTGTCATGCATGGCGCGTGTCCATTGTTCGCGAGCGGTAGACGCATCACGAGGCACCGCCAAAAGCTCACGACGCACTTGAGCAATGGTCGAAAAATCAGCCCCTTGCGCTTTGAGGATCTGAATTTTTTCTTCCAACTCCAGACGCAAATCTTGCATGGCAGCATCCACATCCTGCAAGCGAACTGCAAACATCTTGGCACGCTGGGCGTATTCGCGTCTGACCTCGTGCTCTGCCGGGTCGTCCATCAAGCGCTGCTCAATGCTGGCGATGGCAGATAACTGGGAGCCATACACAAAAGGGGCTGCAGGGTTACCCAATTGCTTGTAGGCCAACCACGACACGGGAATCAAAAAGGCCAGCAGCAGCATGATGTATTGCGCCACTTGAGTCCAAGTGATGGCACGCATGCCCCCAAAAAAAGAACACAACAGAACACCGCCCAGTCCCAGCAAAATACCTATTTCGAACTGCACCCCCGTTAGGCGTGAAGCAATCAGGCCAATGCCATAAATTTGTGCCACCACATAAGTGAATGAACACAAGACAGATGCCAGTGCTGCAATCACACGAGGCCAACGGCCACCAAAGCGTTGGTCAAAATAATCCGGCAAGGTGTACAAACGCATGACCCGCAAATGGGGCGCAATCAAAAGCGCCACCAAGCAAAAGCCTCCCGTCCATCCGATCACATAAGCCAAGCCCCCGGGCTGGTTACCACTTCCTGAAAAACCTTGGAGGTACAGCGCACCCGCCAGACTGATGAAGGAGGCCGCACTCATCCAATCGGCAGCAGTGGCCATACCGTTGTACATGGCCGGTATGCGCCGACCAGCGACGTAGTACTCATCCTCATCCGTGGTTCTGCCAGCAATGCCAATCAAGGCATAAATCATCACGGTGCTGAAAAGGAAAATCGGACCAATCAGGTTTCGTGATAAACCCAAATGCTCGGCCCACGCCAAAGCACCAATCAAGACCAACAAAAAAACAATGTAAATCAGGACGTTGCGATGGAGCCGCCAGCGGTAAGCCGATGTCATCGCGACTTCCAGAGGATTGCGCATCAAGCTGTCCTGATTTACGGGGATAGGGACAGCTTCAGCTGCCCAGATTGGTCCAAGTTTCGATGACGGTATCGGGATTGAGCGAGATCGAGCTGATGCCCTGGTCCATCAACCAATGCGCAAAGTCAGGATGGTCCGATGGGCCTTGGCCACAAATACCGATGTACTTGCCCTGCGCCAAACAGGCTTGGATGGCTTGCGAGATCAAGGCTGTGACCGCCGGATCGCGTTCGTCAAAGTCTGCGGCCAGCAACTCCATGCCCGAGTCGCGGTCCAGCCCCAAAGTCAGCTGTGTCAGGTCATTCGAGCCAATCGAGAAGCCGTCAAAGAACTCGAGGAACTGCTCGGCCAGAATGGCGTTGCTGGGCACCTCGCACATCATGATGACTTTGAGCCCCTGCTCGCCACGGCTCAAACCTTGGCTGGCCAGCAATTGGGTGACCTTTTCGGCTTGCCCCAAGGTGCGCACAAAGGGCACCATGATCTGCACGTTGGTCAAGCCCATTTCGCCGCGCACCCGTTTGAGGGCTTCGCATTCCATGGCAAAGGCTTCGCCAAAGTCTGCGCTGATGTAACGCGCAGCGCCTCGGAAGCCGAGCATCGGGTTTTCTTCTTCCGGCTCGTAACGGCTGCCGCCAATGAGTTTGCGGTATTCATTGCTCTTGAAGTCCGACAAACGCACGATGACCGGCTTGGGCCAGAAAGCGGCAGCGATGCTGGCCACGCCTTCGGTGACTTTGTCCACATAAAAAGCACGGGGGGATGCGTGGCCACGGGCCACCGATTCCACGGCTTTTTTCAGGTCGGCGTCGATGGCGGGGTAATCCAGGATGGCCTTGGGGTGCACGCCAATGTTGTTGTTGATGATGAATTCCAAACGCGCCAGGCCCACACCGGCGTTGGGCAGCTGGGCAAAGTCAAAGGCCAGCTGGGGGTTGCCCACGTTCATCATGATCTTGGTTTTGATCTCGGGCAGCACGCCGCGCTGAATCTCACTGATCTCGGTTTCCAGCAAGCCGTCGTAAATGTGGCCGGTATCGCCCTCGGCGCAGCTCACGGTGACCAGCGTGCCTTCGGTCAGTTGCTCGGTGGCGTTGCCGCAACCCACCACCGCCGGAATGCCCAGCTCACGGGCAATGATGGCGGCGTGGCAGGTGCGCCCGCCCCGGTTGGTGACGATGGCGCTCGCACGCTTCATCACCGGCTCCCAGTTTGGGTCCGTCATGTCGGTCACCAGCACATCGCCGGGCTGGACCTTGTCCATCTCGCTGATGTTGTGCACCAAGCGCACGGGGCCCGTGCCAATCTTTTGACCAATCGCGCGGCCCTCGGCCAGGATGGTGCTTTTGCCTTTGAGTTTGTACCGCAGTTCAGGCGTGCCCTTGGCCTGGCTTTTCACGGTCTCGGGGCGGGCCTGCAAGATGTAAAGCAAACCGTCGGTGCCGTCTTTGCCCCACTCGATGTCCATGGGACGGCCGTAATGCTGCTCAATCACCACCGCGTAGCGGGCCAATTGTTCGACCTCGTCGTCGGTCAGGCTGTAGCGGTTGCGCAATTCGGTGGGCACATCGGTGGTTTTGACCAGCTTACCCGACGCGGCTTTTTCTTCGGGGGTGGCGAACACCATCTCAATCAGCTTGGAGCCCAGGTTGCGGCGGATCACGCTGCGCTTGCCCGCGGCCAACATCGGCTTGTGCACGTAAAACTCGTCAGGGTTCACAGCCCCCTGCACCACCGTTTCGCCTAGGCCGTAGCTGGAGGTGATGAACACCACGTCTTCAAAACCGGACTCGGTGTCGATCGTGAACATGACGCCCGCCGCGCCCAAATCGGAGCGCACCATGCGCTGCACGCCGGCCGACAAGGCCACATCGGCGTGTGCAAAGCCCTTGTGCACGCGGTAGCTGATGGCGCGGTCGTTGTAGAGCGAAGCGAACACCTCTTTCATCTTGTGCAGCACGTCCTCGATGCCGACCACGTTCAAGAAGGTTTCTTGTTGGCCTGCGAAAGAAGCGTCAGGCAAGTCTTCGGCTGTGGCCGAAGAACGCACCGCAAACGAGGCCTCCGGGTTACTGCCCTGCAGGCGCACGAACTCTTCGCGGATGGCTTGCTCCAGATCGGCCGGGAAAGGCTGGTCTTCGACCATGGCGCGGATTTCAGCACCAGCGGCGGCCAAGGCACGCACGTCCTCGGTGTCCAAAGCATCCAAACGGGCATTGATGCGCTCGGCCAGGCCGCCAAACGATAAAAACTGGCGAAAAGCGTGGGCAGTGGTGGCAAAGCCTGTGGGCACGCGCACGCCCGAAGGCAACTGGGAAATCATCTCCCCCAAACTGGCGTTTTTGCCGCCGACCGACTCGACATCGGTCATGCGCAACAACTCAAAGGGAACGACCAGGGCGGTCTCACTGAAAAGAACAGACATGCTAAAGCTCCAAAGTTAAAACCGGGCTCCAAGGCGCAGGTCAGGGTTTTTGTTGTTCTTTGAATGGAACCCCAAGCGGACAGCGGTGGATAATCATTCGATTTTAGGGGTCATGTCGACCTCGGCCATTGAAATAAATTACAAGCATGCCAAAACGCACTGTATTTTTCGTCTCTGACGGCACCGGCATCACCGCCGAGACTTTTGGAAACGCCATTCTTGCCCAGTTCGACATGAAGTCGCGGCATGTGCGCCTTCCCTTCACCGACACCATCGACAAAGCTCACCAAGCAGTTCGGCAAATCAACCACACCGCCGAGACCGAAGGCAACAAACCGATTGTGTTCACGACTTTGGTGAACATGGATGTGCTCAAAGTCCTGCAAGAGCACTGCCAAGGCATGTTGCTCGACATGTTCGGCACCTTTGTGAACCCACTCGAAGCGGAACTGGGCATCAAATCGCACCACCGGGTGGGCCGGTTTTCGGATGTGAGCAAAAGCAAGGAATACCACGACCGGATCGAAGCGATCAATTTTTCATTGGCACACGACGATGGTCAATCGAACCGCGATTTGGAGTCCGCAGAGGTGATTTTGGTGGGCGTGAGCCGCAGTGGCAAAACCCCGACCAGCCTGTATCTGGCCATGCAGCATGGACTCAAAGCCGCCAACTACCCCTTGATCCCCGAAGATTTTGACCGCCGCCAATTGCCGCCAGCCTTGGTACCACACCGCAAAAAGATTTTCGGCCTGAGCATTCACCCTGACCGTTTGGCCGAAATCCGTGCAGAACGCCGACCCAATTCCCGTTACGCGAGCATCGAAAACTGCCGCATGGAAGTCTCAGAAGCCGAAGCGATGATGCGCCGCTCGGGCATCCGCTGGTTGTCCACAACCACCAAGTCCATCGAGGAAATCGCCACGACCATCTTGCAAGAAATCAAGCCTGATCGGCTGATTTACTGAGACAGAACTGCAGACTTCATCACAGTACTCTCAACGCGTTGAGCGACAGGCTCAAGCCGCGCCAAGATTTCAGCGCAAGGTCGCTGCAATTCGTTCAGCGCATTCCTGCGCTTGTACGGCATCGCGTGCTTCAACCATGACGCGCACCAAAGGTTCGGTGCCACTGGCGCGGATGAAGACCCGACCGGAATCGCCCAGTTCTGCCTCGGCCGCACGTGTGGCATCCCACAGTGGCTGGTGGCCTTGCCAGTCAAATCCGGGGGTCAAGCGCACATTGATGAGGGTTTGCGGGAACAACGTGATGCCCTCCAACAATTGCGACATGGTCTTGCCGCTGCCCACACAGGCTTGCAGCACCTGCAAGGCGCTGACCAGGCCATCGCCCGTGGTGTGCTTGTCCAGCGCCAACAAATGACCAGAGCCCTCGCCACCCAGCAACCAGCCTTTGTCGTGCAAGACCTCCAGCACATAACGGTCGCCCACTTTGGCCCGCACAAACTGCACACCACGCTGCTTGAGCGCGACTTCGACTGCCAAGTTGGTCATCAAAGTGCCCACAGCACCGGGCACCGCCTCGTCGCGGGCCAAGCGGTCGGCCACCATCAAGTACAAGAGTTCGTCGCCATTGAACAAACGTCCGGCCGCGTCCACAAACTGCAGGCGGTCGGCATCACCATCCAAAGCAATGCCGTAATCGGCTCGGTGGTCTTTCACGGCTTGAACCAATGCAGCCGGATGCGTGGCCCCCACGTCTTTGTTGATGTTCAGGCCATCGGGTGAGCAGCCGATGGCGATGACCTCGGCACCCAGCTCATGAAAAACCTTGGGGGCGATTTGGTAAGCCGCCCCATGCGCGGCATCCACCACGATCCTCAAGCCCTTGAGGGTCAAGTCGTTCGAAAAGGTGCTCTTGCAAAACTCAATGTACCGGCCAGCCGCATCGTCCAATCGGCGGGTTTTACCGAGGGCTGCAGAGTCGACCCAAACAGGGTCTTCCAACAACGTGGCTTCAACAGCCTCTTCCCAAGCGTCCGACAATTTTTTGCCTTGTGCGCTGAAAAACTTGATGCCGTTGTCTGCAAACGGGTTGTGACTGGCACTGATGACAACGCCCAGTGAGGCGCGTTGTGCACGGGTCAGATAAGCGACTGCAGGCGTGGGAACCGGACCCAACAACACCACATCCACGCCCGCAGAGTTGAAACCAGACTCCAAAGCACTTTCCAGCATGTATCCAGAAATACGTGTGTCTTTGCCGATCAATACCGTAGGGTGAGGCTCTTGTGATTTCAAAACCCGACCCACAGCATGTGCCAAACGCAAGATGAAGTCTGGCGTGATAGGACTTTGGCCCACCGTGCCTCGAATACCGTCTGTGCCAAAGTATTGCCGTGCCATGCGAGAGTTCCTGATTTTTGTTGTGGATGGATGAATGAATTCTAGCGAGTCAAAAGATCAACAAAACTGACACACATTCTGAATCGACGATTCAAAGTACACCGTGTTGTTGGTTCACGAAATGCCAAATTTTGAGTGCATCCACTGTGGCCTTGACGTCATGCACCCTCACCACCGATGCCCCCCGTTCCACAGCCATCAAAGCGGCAGCCACGCTGGCCACTTGCCTTTGTGCGGGTTCTGGCATGTGTCCATCTTGCGCCAATGCAGCACCCAGAGCCGATTTGCGCGACCACCCGGCCAACAGAGGAAAACCCAAGCGCAATAAATGGGATTGCTCGGCCAGAAGCTGAAAGTTCTGTGCCACGGTTTTACCAAAACCAATGCCAGGGTCCAACACGACTCGGGATGCTGTCACACCCAATTCCAGCAAGGCGTTCACGCGGGCGCTCAAAAAGGCGTTCACTTCGGTCAACACATCCCCCGTCATCGGTTGAACTTGCATGGTTTGGGGGGTGCGGTGCATGTGCATCAAACAAACGCCGCACCGGGGGTGGGTGGCCACCACCTGCTCAGCACCCGGTTGACGCAAAGCCCAAATGTCATTGACGATGTCAACGCCCCAGTCCAGGCAGGCTTGCATCACCTCGGGTTTGTAAGTGTCCACAGAAATCGGAACCCCCCAGCTCACCGCTTCACGCAAGAAGGGTTCTAGCCTTGCCAACTCTTGCTCCACGGGAACCACCACAGCGCCAGGCCGGGTGGACTCGGCCCCGATGTCCAAGATATCCGCACCCTCGCAAAGGAGTTGCTCGGCATGGCGCAAGGCCTGAGAAGTTTCGGCATGCAAGCCGCCGTCGGAAAAGGAATCTGGCGTGACATTGACAATGCCCATGATCAAAGGCTGAGTCAGATCCAAGTCAAAACGAGAGGTTTGCCAGCGGTTGATCGAAGCGTGTGGCATGGGCTTGAATGTCATCAAAAATTTTCCATGAAAAACGGGGCCTAAGGCCCCGTTCTTTTAAACACCGGACTTGAAAATCAAGCCGCCGTGGTGGCTGGCTCCGGCTGCACGGCCGGTGTACCGCCACCGCTGTTGCCACCGGAAGGCGGCGTGCGAGGGGTCCAGTCCTTGGGAGGCAAAGGATCACGACCGGCCATGATGTCGTCAATCTGGTCCTTGTCGATGGTTTCCCACTCCAGCAAGGCCTTGGCCATGGCGTGCATCTGCGCACTGTGCTCTTCAATCAAACGACGGGCCAAGCTGTACTGCTCGTCAATGATGCGGCGCACTTCCATGTCCACTTTTTGCATGGTGGACTCGCTCATGTTGGTGGTCTTGGTCACCGAACGGCCCAAGAACACTTCGCCTTCGTTTTCGGCATAAACCATTGGGCCCAGAGCATCGGTCATGCCATAACGCATGACCATGTCACGGGCGATGGATGTGGCCCGCTCGAAGTCATTGCTCGCACCCGTGGTCATCTGGTGCATGAACACTTCTTCGGCAATGCGGCCACCGAACAACATGCTGATCTGGTTCAACATGAATTCCTTGTCGTAGCTGTAGCGGTCTTGCTCAGGCAGGCTCATCGTCACACCCAGGGCGCGGCCACGGGGAATGATGGTGACCTTGTGCACCGGGTCGCACTTGGGCAGCAACTTGCCAATCAAGGCGTGACCGGCTTCGTGATAAGCGGTGTTGCGACGCTCATGCTCGGGCATGACCATGCTCTTGCGCTCAGGGCCCATCAAGATCTTGTCCTTGGCCTTTTCAAAGTCGACCATCTCGACCACGCGGGCATTGCGGCGTGCAGCCATCAATGCTGCTTCGTTGCACAAGTTGGCCAAATCGGCGCCGCTCATGCCAGGCGTGCCACGGGCGATGACACCCGCATTGACGTCTTGGCCAATCGGCACTTTGCGCATGTGCACGTTCAAAATTTGCTCGCGACCGCGAATGTCGGGCAATGTGACATACACCTGGCGGTCAAAACGACCGGGGCGCAGCAGGGCAGCATCCAAAATATCAGGACGGTTGGTGGCCGCCACGACGATCACACCCAGGTTGGTCTCAAAGCCGTCCATCTCGACCAGCATCTGGTTGAGGGTTTGCTCGCGCTCGTCGTTGCCACCGCCCAAACCGGCACCACGTTGGCGACCGACCGCGTCAATTTCGTCAATGAAAATGATGCAAGGCGCGTTCTTTTTGGCGTTTTCGAACATGTCGCGGACACGGGCAGCGCCCACACCGACAAACATTTCCACAAAGTCGGAACCAGAGATGCTGAAGAACGGCACCTTGGCTTCTCCAGCGATGCCTTTGGCCAGCAGGGTTTTACCCGTACCAGGGGGGCCGACCAACAACAAACCACGGGGAATGCGACCACCCAGTTTCTGGAATTTCTGGGGGTCTTTCAGGAAGTCCACAACTTCCTTGACCTCCTCTTTGGCCTCGTCACAGCCGGCCACATCTGCGAAGGTGACCTGGTTGTTGTTTTCGTCCAGCATACGGGCCTTGGACTTGCCAAAGCTGAACGCTCCGCCCTTGCCACCACCTTGCATTTGGCGCATGAAATACACCCAAACACCAATCAAGAGGAGCATCGGCCCCCAGCTGACCAGCAAGGTCATGAGCAAGGAGCCCTCCTCGCGGGGCTTGACGTCGAACTTCACGCCGCTGTTGATCAGGTCACCGACCAGACCGCGGTCGAGGTAAGTGGCCGTCGTTTTGATGCGGCGGTCGTCGTTGGTGATGGCCAGAATTTCGGTGCCACCAGGGCTCTCGGAAATGGTGGCGCTCTTGATCCGGTTACCGCGAACCTCTTCGAGGAAATCTGAATAGCCAATGGCGTTCGCACCTGCGACACCACGGTTGTCAAATTGCTTGAACAAGGTGAACAGCACCATGGCAATCACCATCCAGACGGCAATTTTGGAAAACCAAGGGTTATTCAAGAGTGACTCCAATCGAAAAAAAAGACTGATCTCATTTTAGGCCTGCAGCAGCCCCTTAGAGCATTGCAATAGGGTTTGGCCCTCGAAAAGGCAGGAATTAATGATTCAAAGGTCATGAATCAAGCCCATGCCCACCAAAAAAGTCTCCGAAGACTTGTCTCGCGAGGACTTGGGCTTGATGGGTTTGACCACTTTGAAAGTCTCTTTGAACATCTTGACAATCTGGCTGTAACCGCTGCCGTGAAAAACTTTGACCACCAAGGCTCCTTGCGGCTTCATGTGGTTCTGGGCAAATTCGACCGCCAACTCGATCAAATGTTGAACACGGGCTGCATCTGAGGACTCAATGCCGGACAGGTTGGGGGCCATGTCGGACACCACCACGTCAGCCTGCCGCCCTTGCAATGCCGCCTCCAGCAAAGCAGCCACCTCATTCTCGCGGAAATCCCCCTGAATGAACTGCACCCCCTCAACCGGGTCCATGGGCAGAATATCCAGCGCGATGATGCTGCCATTGAGTTCGCCCACAGCCGCACCATCGGGTGACAAGCGGCGACGCAGGTACTGACTCCAAGCACCGGGGGCAGAGCCCAGGTCCACCACCAAATGGCCAGGCCGGATCAGGCCCATGGTTTCGTCGATTTCTTTGAGTTTGTAAGCTGCACGCGCTCGGTAACCCTCTTTCAAGGCCAGTTTCACATAGGTGTCATTCACATGGTCGTTCAACCATGCCTTGTTGACCTTTTTACTTTTGGTTTTGACTTTCATTCTTTTGCGTCCTTGCGGGGATAATACGGGGATGCCCCAAATACAACTCACACCTGCCGAGCGCAAAGTTTTTCGCGCCGATGCCCACCACCTTGATCCGGTCGTCATGATCGGTGGTGATGGTTTAACTCCTGCCGTCATCAAGGAAACCGAAGCCGCCCTGAACGCGCATGGCTTGATCAAAATCCGCGTACTCGGCGACGACCGCGCCGCACGCGAGACCATGTTCGCCCAATTGGCAGATCAACTCAGCGCCGCGCCCATCCAGCACATTGGCAAATTGCTGATCCTTTGGCGACCACAGCCTGAAAAAATCAAAGAAACCGACGAAGACCGCAAAGCGGGACCTCGTGATTTCAAAATTCTGAAATACAGCTCACGAGGTGGTCAACGTCCTGAAGTTAAAACCGTCCGTGTACTGGGCAATCAACGACTGGCCGCCGGGGGCCAAATCAAACGTGCCAAGCCCAAACAAAAATCAGTCAAAAAAGGTCGCCACGACTGAGGGCTGATCGGACTGAGTCAATCTGACTCGTTCATCTGCAAAGGCCGTTTTATACGGCCTTTGGTTTGGCTCAAATGTAGGAAACACCCACAATCTCGTAACGGCGCACGCCGCCTGGAGCTTGTACTTCGGCCACATCACCCTCCTCTTTGCCTATCAAAGCGCGAGCAATAGGGCTGCTGATGTTGATCAAACCCAGTTTCAAATCGGCTTCATCCTCACCCACGATCTGGTACTTGACCGCTTCGCCTGAGCTTTCATCTTCGAGCTCCACAGTGGTGCCAAACACCACACGGCCACCAGCATCAACCGAAGCGGGGTCGATGATTTGCGCCGCTGACAATTTGCCTTCAATTTCCTGAATCCGGCCCTCGATGAAGCCCTGACGGTCTTTGGCCGCGTCGTATTCAGCGTTCTCGCTCAAGTCGCCTTGGGCCCGAGCCTCGGCAATGGCTTGAATCACGCCGGGACGGTCGACTGTTTTGAGGCGGTGCAACTCTTCTTTGAGTTTTTCAGCTCCGCGTTTTGTGATTGGAATGGTGGACATATGGGGTTCTCCAAAAGCAAACCGCCGAGTGTTGGAACTCGGCGGTCATTGACTGCATTATGCACCGCCCGAGCAATCAAGGGCGGCATTCAACACAAGGTTTCAGGCCAACAGTTGTGCGTGCATTTCTTGAACTGAAATAACGTCCAACTTGTCCATGTACTTCATGCCCTCGACCGCTGCCTCAGCACCCGCAATGGTGGTGAATGTGGTCACGCGATTGAGCAAAGCGGAAGTACGGATGTGGCGTGAATCGGCGATCGCATTGCGGCGCTCCTCGACGGTATTGATGACCAACACAATTTCATTGTTTTTGATCATGTCAACAATGTGTGGACGTCCTTCGGTGACCTTGTTCACGATGGCACACGACACCCCTGCTGCGGTGATCGCATTGGCCGTGCCCTTGGTCGCCACGAGTGAAAAGCCTTGCGCTGACAACTGGCGGGCCACTTCGATTACACGCGCCTTGTCGTTGTTTTTCACCGAGATGAAGACCTTGCCCGAAGGCGTGCCGTCGGCCTTGGTGGGGCGTGGCAACTTGGTGCCTGCGCCCATTTGGCTCTTCACAAAGGCTTCGCCAAAGGTCTTGCCCACGCCCATGACTTCGCCGGTGGACTTCATCTCGGGGCCGAGGATGGTGTCGACGCCAGGGAACTTCACGAAGGGGAAGACGGCTTCTTTCACGCTGAAATAAGGTGGTGTGACTTCTTTCGTGATGCCTTGCGATGCCAGGGTCTGGCCCGCCATGCAACGCGCCGCCACCTTGGCCAATTGAATGCCCGTGGCTTTGGAGACATAAGGCACCGTGCGTGAAGCGCGAGGGTTGACTTCCAGTACGTAGATCACGTCTTGGCCGTCCACATGCTGGATGGCAAACTGAACGTTCATCAAACCCACCACGTTCAAGGCACCGGCCATCGCGGCCGATTGGCGCTTGAGCTCGTCTACTGTGGCGGAGGACAGAGAGTAAGGAGGCAAGGAGCATGCCGAGTCGCCGCTGTGCACACCGGCTTGTTCGATGTGCTCCATCACGCCGCCGATGAAGGTCTTGCCTTCGGGGTCGCGCAAGCAGTCCACATCGCACTCGATCGCATCGTTCAGGAAACGGTCCAGCAGCACGGGTGAATCGTGCGACACCTTAACCGCTTCGCGCATGTAGCGCTCCAAGTCACGCTGCTCGTGCACGATTTCCATGGCGCGGCCACCGAGCACATAGCTGGGACGCACGACCAAGGGGTAACCCAAGGCGGCGGCTTTTTCCAAAGCCTCAGCTTCGGTGCGGGCCGTGGCATTGGGCGGCTGGCGCAGACCGAGGTCTTGCAGCAATTTCTGGAAACGCTCACGGTCTTCGGCCGCGTCGATCATGTCGGGGCTGGTGCCGATGATGGGCACGCCTGCGGCTTCCAAGTCCAACGCCAACTTCAACGGCGTTTGGCCACCGTATTGCACGATGACGCCTGTGGGCTTTTCCTTGTCGACGATTTCAAGCACGTCTTCCAAAGTGACGGGCTCAAAATACAAACGGTCCGAGGTGTCGTAGTCGGTCGACACGGTCTCAGGGTTGCAGTTGACCATGATGGTTTCGTAACCGTCTTCGCGCATGGCGAGCGCGGCGTGCACGCAGCAGTAGTCAAACTCGATGCCCTGACCAATGCGGTTCGGACCACCGCCCAGCACCATGATTTTTTTGTTGGTGGTGGGTTCGGCTTCGCACTCGCCGTCTCCGTTACCTTCATAGCAGGAGTACATGTAGGCGGTGTCGGTCGAGAACTCGGCCGCGCATGTGTCCACACGCTTGTAAACGGGGCGGATGCTCAGCGCATGGCGACGGGCACGCACCACATGCTCGGTGGTTTTGAGCAATTTGGCCAAACGGCGGTCCGAGAAGCCTTTCTTCTTGAGCGCACGCAATTCGTCGGCCGTGATGGCTTCGAGCGTGGTGGTTTCCAATTCCAGTTCGATCTTCACGATCTCTTCGATCTGCACCAAGAACCAAGGGTCGATTTTGGTCAAGGCAAACACCTCGTCCACGCTCAGGCCCATGGCAAATGCATCGCCCACATACCAGATGCGCTCCGGGCCAGGCTCGCCCAGTTCTTTCTCGAGCACTTCGCGGTCTTGGGTTTTCTCGTTCATGCCGTCCACGCCGACTTCCAGACCGCGCAAGGCTTTCTGGAACGACTCTTGGAAGGTTCGGCCCATGGCCATCACCTCGCCCACCGATTTCATTTGGGTGGTCAAACGGCTGTCGGCCGTTGGAAACTTCTCGAACGCAAAACGGGGAATCTTGGTAACCACATAGTCGATCGATGGCTCGAAGGACGCAGGCGTGGCACCGCCCGTGATGTCGTTGCGCAACTCGTCCAGCGTGTAACCCACTGCGAGCTTGGCTGCGACTTTCGCAATCGGGAAACCCGTGGCTTTGGAGGCCAAGGCCGAGGAACGCGACACACGGGGGTTCATCTCGATGACGACCATGCGGCCGTCTTTCGGGTTGATCGAGAACTGCACGTTCGAGCCGCCCGTGTCCACACCGATTTCGCGCAAAACGGCCAGAGAGGCGTTGCGCAAAATCTGGTATTCCTTGTCGGTCAGCGTCTGGGCTGGGGCCACGGTGATCGAGTCGCCTGTGTGCACGCCCATAGGGTCCAGGTTTTCGATCGAGCAAACGATGATGCAGTTGTCCGCCTTGTCGCGAACCACTTCCATCTCGTACTCTTTCCAGCCGAGCAAGGACTCTTCAATCAACAGCTCGGTGGTAGGCGAAGCCTCCAGGCCACGCTTGCAAATGACTTCGAACTCTTCGGGGTTGTAAGCAATGCCGCCGCCCGTGCCGCCCAGCGTGAAGCTGGGGCGAATGACGGTGGGGAAGCCCAAGGTCTTTTGCACATCCCACGCTTCTTCCATGCTGTGGGCGATGCCGGAACGCGCGGAACCCAGACCGATCTTGGTCATGGCGTCTTTGAACTTCAAGCGGTCTTCGGCTTTGTCGATGGCTTCAGGCGTTGCGCCGATCAGCTCAACCTTGTATTTTTCGAGCACGCCGTGGTGCCACAAGTCCAAAGCGCAGTTGAGGGCAGTCTGGCCACCCATGGTGGGCAAGATGGCGTCAGGGCGCTCTTTGGCAATGATCTTCTCGACCGTCTGCCAGGTGATGGGCTCGATGTAGGTGACGTCGGCCGTGGCCGGGTCGGTCATGATCGTGGCAGGATTGCTGTTGATCAGAATGACTTTGTAGCCCTCTTCGCGCAAAGCTTTGCAGGCCTGCACGCCGGAGTAATCGAACTCACAGGCCTGACCAATGATGATCGGGCCCGCGCCAATGATGAGGATGCTTTTGAGGTCGGTGCGCTTAGGCATTATTTTGTCTCCATCAGGTTGATGAAGCGGTCAAAGAGGTAAGCAATGTCGTGTGGGCCGGGCGAGGCTTCGGGGTGACCCTGGAAGCAGAACGCAGGCTTGTCGGTGCGTGCAAGGCCCTGCAAGGTGCCGTCAAACAAAGAGACGTGCGTGGCACGCAGGTTGGCGGGCAAAGATTTTTCATCCACCGCAAAACCGTGGTTTTGGCTGGTGATGGACACGCGACCCGAGTCGAGGTCTTTCACAGGATGGTTCGCGCCGTGGTGGCCAAACTTCATCTTGAAAGTTTTTGCACCGCTGGCCAAAGCCATGATCTGGTGGCCCAGGCAAATGCCGAATGTGGGAATGCCGGTTTCAATC
Source organism: Limnohabitans sp. WS1 (assembly GCF_003063265.1). Taxonomy (GTDB): domain Bacteria; phylum Pseudomonadota; class Gammaproteobacteria; order Burkholderiales; family Burkholderiaceae_C; genus Limnohabitans_A. Next base: position 270,058 of record NZ_NERU01000003.1, on the reverse strand, counting down.
AACTCGGCCGCCGCTGCAATGGCGTAGTCACAAGGCTGTGGATCACCAGGGCCGTTGGACAGGAAGATGCCATCCGGCTTGTGCTTGAGCACTTCGGCAGCGGGTGTCTTCGCAGGCACGACGGTCACTTTGCAACCGCGCTCGGCCAACATGCGCAAGATGTTTTTCTTCACACCGAAGTCGTACGCCACCACATGGAACTTGGGGGCGGTCTGAGTGCCATAACCGGCACCCAGTTGCCACTCGGTTTGGGTCCAGTCGTAAGGCTGGGCCACGGTGACTTGTTGCGCCAAATCGAGACCCGCCATGTTGGGGGCCGCCTTGGCCGCAGCCACGGCTTGGTCGATCAGGGCTTGGGTAACTTCTTGGCCTTTGGCCAAACCCACAATGGCACCGTTTTGGGCACCCTTTGTGCGCAAGAGACGGGTCAGTTGGCGGGTGTCGATGTTGGCAATGGCGACCGTGCCAGCGTCCACAAGGTAGGACGACAAGGTTTGACTGGAGCGGAAGTTGCTTGCCACAAGAGGCAAGTCTTTGATGATCAGGCCAGCAGCATGGACTTGGTCAGCTTCGATGTCTTCCTCGTTGACCCCGTAGTTACCGATGTGCGGGTACGTCAAGGTGACGATCTGCTGGCAGTAGCTGGGGTCAGTGAGGATTTCCTGGTAGCCGGTGAGCGAGGTGTTGAACACCACTTCGCCGACTGTGGAGCCGGTGGCTCCAATCGAGTTGCCGATAAAGACCGTGCCGTCTGCGAGCGCCAAGATGGCGGGCGGGAAGGTTCCCTGAAGAGACAAAAGCACTGGGTTCTCCGGAATAGTTCGGGTACGCCTCAGCACTCACCAGAGATGGGATCTCTTTTTGGCTGCTTGTTCGAGGAATGGGCCTGGGATGGACTGTGGCGTACAGGTTGATGCGGGAAAGCCTCTCATTATAGCTGAGGACCGCTAGTAAACCCTGACAAATTACTCACCACAAGTGTCTTCCTGTTGGCCTCCGACTTACAGCGCAACACTTGCGCTGGCATGCAAACAAATGGCAGCGGCAGTGGCCACATTCAAAGACTCCTCTCCACCAGGTTGAGCAATGCGAACTGACAATTGCGCCATCGCCATCAAGTCATCACTTACTCCTTGCCCTTCATGACCAAACACCCAAGCACATTGACCCGGCAACTCGCCTCGCCGAAGTAACTCATGAATAAAAGGGCCTTGATGCGAACTGGTGGTCAAAATGGGCACTTGCAAAGCGATCACATCGCTTGGGCTGACCGACTCGACCAGCTTCAAACCAAAATGTGCCCCCATTCCAGCCCTCAGGACTTTGGGCGACCACAAGGCCGCCGTGCCTTTGATGGCCAGCACCTGACGGTAACCAAATGCGGAGGCGCAGCGCAAAATGGCTCCCACATTGCCTGCATCTTGCAATCGGTCCAGCACCACGGTAGGCACACCGGGCAAGACTTGCTTTTCCGCCGTCCAAGCCACCACAAAGCCCATTCGAGCCGGCGATTCCAGGCCGCTCAAACTGGCAAATAAGCCATCAGGCAAGACAAACACCTGATCCGTGATCCCCGTCCATTGCTCACCCTGTTCAGACCAAAAAGACTCGGTTAGCACCACTTGCAAAGGGCGAACGCCTCGCTCAAGCGCCGCGCGGCACAGGTGGTCACCTTCCAGCCAAAACTGCCCTGCTTTTCGGTAGGCCGTGGTTTCTTGGGCCAAACGCCGCCAAGCCTTCACATGGGGGTTGTCGCGTGAGGTGATCAGCTGCATTGCACACTCCTGGCCACCGGGGCAAATGTCATTCTGTGGCAATTGGTAGGGCCATGCGCTTGCAAAGCGGCCATGTGCTGGGCGGTGCCATACCCTTTGTGCTGATCGAATCCATACACAGGGTAGCGCTCATGCATTTCAGCGCATAAACGATCACGGTGCACTTTCGCCAAAATGGAGGCGGCGGAGATGGCTGGCACCAAAGCGTCGCCTTTGACAATGGCTTCTGAATGCATGGCCAAGGTTGGCAATCGGTTGCCGTCGACCAAGACCAACTTGGGCACAAGCCGCAAGCCTTCGACAGCCCGCTTCATGGCCAGCAGGGTCGCTTGCAGGATGTTGATTTGATCGATTTCCTCAACGGACGCCTCTGCGATGGCGAAACACAAAGCACGCGCACGTATTTCGTCAAACAAGGCCTCACGTCGCTTGGCTGTGAGTTTTTTGGAGTCGTTCAATCCGAGAATGGGGTTGAGCTCATCCAAAATCACAGCCGCAGCGACCACCGGGCCAGCCAAGGGACCACGGCCAGCCTCATCCACACCCGCCATCAGGCCAGAGACTTGGAAATGCAAAGCAGACTGATCAGCGCGAGAGGACTTTTTCGAGGGCATGGGTAGACAAATCAGCCGTATGGCGCTGTAAAGACAAATGCATTTGTTGAAAACGGGACTGGATGGCTTCCACCCTGTCCGGAGCAGACAACCAAGCCAAACAAGCTTTGGCCAAAGCCTCAGGGGTGCAACGGTCTTGCAGCAATTCAGGCACCACAAAGTCCTGACTGAGGATGTTGGGCAGACCCACCCAGGGCTGAAGTTGTTGTCGCTTCATGATCTGCCAACTGAGCCAATTCATGTGGTAACCAATCACCATGGGGCGTTTGAACAAAGCCGCCTCCAAGGTCGCGGTGCCACTGGCAATCAAGGTGACATCACAAGCAGCAAGTGCGGCATGGGATTGCCCTTGAAGCATCAACAAACCCGGCAAACCGCCCTGCGCTTGCACCATGGCCTCCAGTTGAGGCAAAAGACGCGGAATGGCGGGCAAGACAAATTGCAGCCAAGGGTTTTGCCGCTGCATGATTTGCGCCGCCTGAACAAATCGCGGCGTCAGGTGATCTATTTCCGATTGGCGACTGCCAGGCAACAAGGCCACCACGGGCCTTTGGTTATCCAAACCCAGTGACTCTCGGGCAGCAAACCGGTCAGGATTCATCGGGATGGTTTGCGCCAAAGGATGCCCGACATAAGTGGCCTCAATCCCAGCTTGAGCCAACAAAGCGGGCTCAAATGGAAAGATGCACAACATGTGATCGACACTTTGTCGGATTTTTTCGATGCGCTCCGGACGCCAAGCCCAGACAGACGGGCAAACAAAGTGCACCGTTGGGATGCCCGACTGCTTGAGCTTGGCTTCCAGATCCAGATTGAAGTCAGGTGCATCAACACCAATGAATACATCCGGCGGCTGATTGAGCAAACGCTCTCGCAATTGATTGCGGATAGCGACAATGCCTCGGTAATGTCGTAACACCTCCACATAACCGCGAACAGCCAATTTGTCGTGAGGCCACCAAGCCTCAAAGCCTTGGGCCTGCATGCGTGGCCCACCAATCCCATATCCACGCGCCTGGGGCCAACGCGATGTCAGCCCCTGAATCAGCAAACCCGCCAATAAATCACCTGAAGCTTCACCAGCGACCATGGCAAAGGACAAAGCCCCCGAGGGGGCTTGTGTCAAGGCCACAGATTCCAAATCAGTCAACGCACAATCCCACGTTGAGGAGAAGCTGCTTTCAAAAAGTCCAGCATCATGGCCACGTCAGCCAGCGATTCAGGCTTGTCATGGGCCAAGGCTTCAATGCGCACCATGGCATCGCTGAGAGACAAACCATCACGGTAAAGCGCTTTGTGCATGGCCTTCACCGCAGCAATGCGTTCGGCTGAAAAACCACGGCGACGCAAGCCCTCAAAGTTCATTGAACGCGCCTGTGCCGGTTGACCCTGCGCCATGACAAATGGCGGCAGATCGGCAAACAGCAATGAGTTCATGGCTGTGAAACTGTGCGCACCGATTCGGCAAAACTGATGGACCACCGTGAATCCGCCCAAAATCACCCAATCGTCCACCACGACGTGGCCCGCCAACTGGGTGTTGTTGGCAAAAATCGTGTGGTTGCCCACTTGGCAATCATGGGCCAGATGCACATAGGCCATGATCCAGTTGTCATTCCCTACCGAAGTGACGGCCCGGTCACCGGGCGAACCGATGTTGAAGGTGCAAAACTCCCTAATCGTGTTGCGGTCACCGATCACCAGCTCACAGGGCTCGTTGTTGTATTTTTTGTCTTGGGGCACCGCACCCAGTGAGTTGAACTGAAAAATTCGGTTGTCGCGCCCAATGGTCGTATGGCCTTCAATCACACAGTGGCTGGCCACCGTGGTGCCTGGACCAATGCGAACGTGGGGACCGATCACAGAATACGGACCCACTGACACCGAACTGTCGAGCTCGGCACCCGGGCTGATGATGGCCGTTGGATGGATGTTGCTCATGGCATTCAAGCCTGTGGAATTTTCCGCATGGTGCACATTAACTCGGCCTCGGTCGCAATCTCATCACCCACCTTGGCACGCGCTTTGAACTTGAAAATCCCGGACTTCATTCGATCGAGCTCAACTTCCAAAATCAACTGGTCGCCCGGCTCTACAGGTCGCTTGAAACGTGCACCATCAATGCCCGCAAAGTAATACACAGTCTGATCGTCAGGCGTCTCGCCCAAAGTATCAAATGCCAACAAGGCAGCTGCCTGTGCCAGAGCTTCCAGCATCAAAACACCCGGCATCACTGGGCGATGTGGAAAATGACCTTGAAAATGAGGCTCGTTGATGGACACATTTTTCAGCGCCTTGATGCGCACGCCTTTTTCGATTTCGAGCACGCGGTCCACCAACAAAATGGGGTAGCGGTGTGGCAGCTGCTTGAGAATTTGGTGAATATCCATCATGTTCAGGTTTCCTTGTTATTTTGAATGTGACTTTCCAGTGCCTTGATGCGCTCACGCAAGCGGGAAAGTTGTTTCAGGCTGGCGGCGTTCTTTTCCCAATTGGCATTGCTGTCAAGCGGAAACATGCCGGTGTAGTGTCCGGCTTGATGGATGGAACGCGTGACCACCGAGGCGGCCGAAATGTGCACGTGGTCGGCCAAGCTCAAATGCCCCAGCACCACAGCACCACCACCCACCGTGCAATGGGCACCGATTCGGGCACTTCCGGCAACACCAACACATCCAGCCATGGCCGTGTGGGCACCAATATGCACGTTGTGACCAATTTGAATCAAGTTGTCGAGTTTGACGCCATCGCCAATGACGGTGTCTTCCAGTGCGCCGCGATCAATGCAGGTATTGGCACCAATTTCAACATCGTCACCAATCCGAACGGCACCGAGTTGTTCAATTTTTTCCCATTGACCTTGGTGCAAAGCAAATCCAAAACCATCTGCACCAATGACCACGCCCGAATGAACAATGCAACGGGCACCAATGCGACAGTCTTCGCCCAAAGTGACCCGCGATTTAAGGATGCTTGCAGGACCCACTTGAGCACCGCGCTCGACCACACACAAGGGACCGATCACCGCATCGTCGGCAACCATGGCCGACGGATCAACGATGGCTGAAGGGTGAATCCTGGGCCCCGGGCTGACAGGTCGGCAAACTTGCTTCCACAATCGCGTCAAACGCGCAAAATAAAGGTAAGGATCGTCCACGACTATGGCCGCCAGACGATCAAGGACGGCCGTTTCAAAAGCGGGAGAAACGATCACGCACCCTGCTTGGCTTTGGCCTAGCAAAGGGGTGTATTTGGCATGACTGAGAAAACTGATTTGGTCTGCTCGGGCCAATTCCAAAGAGGCAAGGCCCACGATTGAAAAATCAGGGCTCCCGAGCAAACGACCGCCAAGCCGCTCAACAATAAAGCCCAGTGTGAGCGCCACCATTAACTGCCGGTCAACAACCGGTTATTTGGCTGCTGAAGCGTTGAGGGCCTTGATCACTTTTTCGGTGATGTCGTGCTTGGGATGGATATAAACAGCTTCCTGGAAAATCACATCGTATTTTTCTGACTCAGCCACTTGCTTGACCGCTCGGTTGGCCCGTTCCACCACAATTTGCTGCTCTTCGTTTTTACGAGCATTCAAGTCCTCCTGAAATTCGCGTCGCTTGCGCTGAAATTCACGGTCTTGGTCAATCAATTGTTTTTGTCGCGATGTCCGCTGAGACTCGGCAAGGGTTGGCGCTTCACGCTCAAACTTTTCCGAGGCCAATTTGAGGTTGTTGCCCGTGTCGACCAACTCTTTTTCGCGACGTGAAAACTCCTGCTCCAACTTGGCTTGAGCCTGCTTGGCCGTGGCCGCTTCGCGGAAAATCCGCTCTGTATTGACAAAACCCAGCTTGAATTCTTGAGCCTGAGCCATACCGGCAAAGGCAGCCACACTGGCCAGCAAGGTCACGGAAAAATGTTGACGCAAGGTTTTCATTAGAAAGAAGTTCCGATTTGGAATTGAAGTCGCTGAATTTTATCGCCAGTCTGTTGACGCAAAGGTTTAGCCAAGGAAAAACGCAATGGCCCCATGGGAGAAATCCAACTCAAACCCACACCCGCAGAGGCCCTCAGATCACCCAAAGACACATTCTCGTTTTGACCAAAGGCCCGACCCACGTCCGTGAAGCCAAACAATCGCAATGTTTTGTCGTTGCCAGCACCGGGAAATGGGGTGATGAACTCGGCGTTAAACACAAGTTTTTTCGGGCCACCCAAATAGATACCCGAAGTGGTTGAAGCAGGGCCCAAGGTGGACTGTTCAAAGCCGCGAACGCTGCCCAGACCCCCCACATAGAAGTTTTTGAACAAGGGGTAGTCTTGACCCTTGAGCCCCTCGCCCCAACCCAAGTCGGTATTCAGAGCCAAAGTGTATTGTTTGGTGATCGGGAAATACTGCTGAAATTGGTAATTGGCACGCACATAACGCACGTCACCGGCCACGCTGACATCGGCATTAAACCGCTGCAAAGAGCCACGAGAAGGCACCAATGCACTGTCGCGACCATCACGCGCCCAGCCCACAGTCAAGGGCAAAGCAGAACTCGTTTGACCAAATTTATTGGCATAGTCTTGGTACTCGACAGGCAAACCGGTACCTGCTTTGATTTGGGTTTGCTCTGCATTCACGCCCAAGAACACGGTATCGGTTTCAGTCACCGGCACACCAAATCGCAGACCGACACCCGAGTTGATCAAACTGTAGGCATCAATGGCCCCCAAGTAAGGGCGCGTGGTGCGGTGAAAAACATCCACCGTGCGCGAAATGCCGTTTTTCGTGAAATAAGGGTCTGTGGTGCTGAGCACCAAATTTCGGTTGTACTTGCTGGTGTTGACCTCCACAGCAAGGTAATTGCCGGAACCAAAAGCGTTTTCTTGGCGAATGCCAAAGCTCAGCGCAATTTTTTCTGTTGAAGAGAAACCGGCACCCAAAGAGATGCTGCCCGTCGGCTTTTCTGCCACCGTGAACAGCAAATCGACCTGATCCGGTGCACCCGGTATTTCAACGGTTTCAACGTTCACTTCGGTGAAGTAACCCAAACGGTCAACACGGTCTCGCGACAGGCGAATTTTGTCTCCGTCATACCAAGCGGCCTCCAGTTGCCTGAACTCACGACGAATCACCTCATCTCGGGTGCGATTGTTGCCTGCAACCTGAATGCGCCGAACATATGCACGCCGGGATGGCTCTGCTTGCAAAACAAACTGAACCCGATTGTTTTGTCGATCTATCTCGGGTTTGACTTCAACACGCGCAAAAGCGAAACCAAATTTACCAAAAAAGTCGGTGAATGCCTTGGTGGTTTCGGCCACGGTCTCGGCGTTGTAAGCCTGACCCACCTTGATTTTCACCAAAGACTTGAATTCATCGTCCTTTTCCAAGTAATTGCCTTGAAGTTTGACGCCTGAAACCACAAATCGTTCGCCCTCAGTGACGTTGATCGTGATGGACATGTCTTGTTTATCAGGAGACATCGCCACTTGCGTCGAGTCGACCCTGAACTCCAAGTAACCCCGGGACAGATAAAAAGAGCGCAGGGCTTCCAAATCAGCGTTGAGTTTGGTGCGTGAATAGCGATCTGACTTGGTGTACCAACTCATCCACCCACCGGTATCCAGGTTAAAAAGGTCACGCAACACTTGGTCAGAGAAAACCTTGTTGCCCACGATGTCGATTTGACCAATCTTGGCGGGCCCCCCTTCAATGATCGTGAACGTCAGATTGACGCGATTGCGATCCAGGGGCGTGGCTGTTGTGACCACCTGGGCTCCGTACAAGCTGCGGCCAATGTACTGACGTTTCAGTTCTTGCTCCGCCTTGTCTGCCAATGCCTTGTCATAGGGACGCCCCTCAGACAAACCCACTTCTTTCAAGGCCTTGGTCAGGACATCTTTATCAAACTCTTTGAGACCCATGAACTCCACGGAAGCAACCGAGGGACGCTCTTCAACCACCACCACCAAGACATCGCCTTGTGTTTCAAGACGCACATCCTTGAACAGGCCCAATGCAAACAAAGCTCGAATGGCCGCAGCACCTTGGTCATCGGAGTAACGGTCGCCCACGCGAAAAGGCAATGAGGCAAAAACCGTTCCGGGTTCAATCCGCTGCAACCCCTCTACGCGAATGTCACGAACGGTGAAGGGTTCAACAGCCCAAGCTGGAATGCTGACCAAAGCGCACGCCACCAACTTAAAAGCTGCTGGCTGCAAAAGTGAACGGATGTCAGAAAAAATCATGGTGCAATCATTTAAAAAACCGGTCAGTGACATGTCGTCAAAACCGGTTTTGACCAAACGGGTTCAGTGCCGAATATTGGAATGACAAACATGGCATACAGCCCAAATCGGCAAGAGGGAGCTCAAGCACCCATCCAAACAACTGAAGATAATACATCAGGACTTCACCCACTGAAGACCGAAAATCACGGCCGGTGGTCGGGAGTCAGGCTCACTTCAAACGACCGACCAAACTTTGGGCCACCGAGCGACTGCGTGTGTCCAGCTCGATCAAATCATTCAAACTTTGAGGTGCACTCCCCGTCCACTCATCCAAGGTCTGTCGGTTGACTTGGTGAATTTGATCGAACCTGATGAGACGGGTCAAAAAGGCATCCACCGCCACCTCATTGGCTGCATTGAGGACTGCACAGCTGCCAGGTGCCCCATTCAGGGTCTCCCACGCCAGTTTCAGGCCAGGAAAACGCTGCAGGTGCTGTTCATCGTCCATGGCTTCAAATGTCATCGCGGGCAAGGCACGAAAGTCCAATGCTTGTGCACCCGACGTCATGCGCTCTGGCCAACTCAAGCCATACGCAATGGGCACTCTCATATCGGGTGTTCCCAGTTGGGCCACCACGGAATGGTCATGAAATTGAACCATGGAATGAATCACACTTTGGGGGTGAATCACCACCTCCAATTGCTCTGGCATCACACCAAAAAGATAACGCGCCTCGATGACTTCAAGGGCTTTGTTCATCATGGTGGCCGAATCGACCGATATTTTTCTTCCCATGACCCAGTTGGGGTGGGCACAGGCTTGTTCAGGAGTGACGTCCCGAAGAGTTTGAGGATCACGCGTACGAAATGGTCCACCAGAGGCCGTCAAGATGATCTTTTGAACTCGCTGCGGCCAAGTCTTGGGATCATCGGGCAGTGATTGAAAAATAGCCGAGTGTTCACTGTCGATGGGCAACAGACGCGCCCCACCCTCTTTGACCGCGGCCAAAAATACCTCGCCGCCAACCACCAAGGCTTCTTTGTTCGCCAACAGCAAGCGCTTGCCAGCGCGGGCCGCCGCAATGCAAGGCGACAGGCCGGCTGCCCCCACAATCGCAGCCATCACGGCATCGACCACAGAGTCACAGGCCACATCGACCAAAGCTTGCGCACCCCAACGCACTTGCACAGGCAAACCTTCGGCCTTGACTCTTTCAGCCAGTTGTCGCCCAGCCGCTTCCTGTGCCATGACGGCAACAGCAGGCTTGAACTGTGCGCACTGAGACAACATCAAATCCACTTGCGACGACGCGGTCAAAGCATGAAGTCGGTACGACTGTGGATGCCGACTCAAGACGTCCAGCGTACTGGTACCAATTGAGCCCGTGGAGCCCAAAATGGTGATGATTTGCGGATGGGTCATTTCATGTTCTCCTGATTCAAAGCCAAACCATCAGCATCATGGCCAAAGGCAAGGTCGGTAACAAGGCATCTACACGGTCAAGTACACCCCCGTGACCGGGCAGCAAACCCGAACTGTCTTTCATCTTGGCACTGCGCTTGACCAGTGATTCCACCAAATCACCGACCACACTCATGGCCGCCATGAACATCAATGCGGGACCAGCGACCCCCCACCCTTTGAGCAAAAGCAAAGAGTAAAAACTGGGAACTTGGATCTCAAAATGGCGATCAACAGCCACCCAGGCAAGGGCAACCAAAAACACGCCCAACATGCCGCCAAACACGCCTTCCCAACTTTTGCCAGGACTGATGCTGGGCGCCAATTTGAACGGTACCCAGCGGCCACCCAAAGCACGACCAAAAAAGTAGGCAAAAACGTCAGCGGCCCACACCAACACCAGCACCGACAAAAGGAAATTCACGCCCCTTTGATGGGCTTGTGCCAAGGCCACCCAAGCCAGTGCCAACAAAAAAAGGCCCACCAGCCAACGCAATGGGCGAGGCCAAAGCGACCAACCGGCAACGCCCCGTTGGATCATCCATGCCCCCAACAGCACCCACATGGAGCCAGAGAGCCACCACACCCACGCAGGGGTGCTTTGAACCCAACCCATTTGATCTGCCAGCGTGCACAGCAGCAGGCAAAGCATTGCGCCAAGCCATTGCATGCGTGCACCCAAGCCATTCAAACGCCCCCACTCCCATGCTCCAGCTGTGATCATCAACAAACTCAAGGACCAAAATGGCCAAGAGACGGTCGCAAACATGGCGGGCAACAACAAGGCCAACAGAACCAAGGCGGTGATGACTCTTTGTTTGAGCATGCGGACTCCAAAAAAAAGGCCGCCAAATGGGCGGCCCGTCATGCCGTGGGGGACAACCACGGCTGCACAGGGCAGTCAGACTGCCATGATCTCTTGCTCTTTGGCTGTGACCAATTGATCAATTTCAAGCATGCGCTTGTCTGTTGATTTTTGCACATCCGCTTCAGCACGCTTTTGATCATCTTCCGAGACCAATTTGTCTTTGACCAATTTTTTCACCGACTCGTTGGCATCGCGGCGTAAATTGCGAATAGCAATTTTGGCATTTTCGCCTTCGGTACGGGCCAACTTGGTCATTTCTTTGCGACGCTCTTCACTCATGGCCGGCATGGGCACACGGATCAACTCACCCAAAGATGCAGGATTGAGGCCCAACTCGCTTTCGCGGATGGCTTTTTCAATCTTGGCAGCCATGCTTTTTTCCCAGGGCTGCACACTGATCGTGCGAGAGTCCATCAAAGACACATTGGCCACTTGAGACAGGGGCACCAGCGAGCCGTAGTAATCGACATGGATGGTGTCGAGCAAGGCCGGATTGGCTCGCCCTGTGCGGATACGGGTGAGGTTATTTTTGAACGCAGAGATGGATTGCTCCATCTTGGTCTCGGTTGTTTTCTTGATGTCAGCGATGGTCATGGGGTTCTCCTCGTCAGAACGGTCTCAGGCATGAACCAAAGTGCCTTCGTCTTCACCCAGAACGACGCGCTTCAAAGCGCCATTCTTGATGATCGAAAAGACTTTGATCGGCAATTTTTGGTCACGGCACAAAGCAAACGCAGTGGCATCCATGATGCCCAGATTGCGTGATATGGCCTCATCGAAGGTGATGTCGCTGTAACGTGTGGCGCTGGGGTCTTTTTTCGGGTCGGCTGTGTAAACACCATCGACCTTGGTGGCTTTGAGCACCATTTCGGCCCCGATTTCAGCACCACGCAAGGCGGCAGCGGTGTCAGTGGTGAAAAAAGGATTGCCCGTGCCCGCCGCAAAAACCACCACCTTGCCTTCTTCGAGGTATTGCAATGCTTTGGGGCGAACGTAGGGCTCCACCACCTGATCAATGCCAATGGCCGACATCACACGGGCCGTCAAACCCGCCTTGTCCATGGCATCAGCCAAAGCCAATGAATTCATGACTGTGGCTAACATGCCCATGTAATCAGCCGTGGCTCGGTCCATACCGACCGAGCCGCCAGCCACGCCCCTGAAGATGTTGCCCCCCCCAATCACCACCGCCACCTGCACCCCCAATCGGGTGATCTCAGCGATCTCTTGGGCCATGCGCACGATGGTGGCGCGGTTTATGCCAAAAGCATCGTCCCCCATCAAAGCCTCGCCGGACAGCTTGAGCAAAATACGCTTATAGGCTGGCTTGGCTGAAGACATGAGGGACTCCTTGATCATCAATTGGGACGGTGAAATGGCAACTCAACAAGACAATGGGGCTCAGGCTGCGGTGCCTTGAGCGGCAGCCACTTGGGCAGCCACTTCGGCAGCGAAGTCGTCGACCTTCTTCTCAATGCCTTCGCCCACCACGTACAAAGTGAAGGCGCTCACAGTGGTACCAGCGGCCTTGAGCATTTGCTCCACAGTCTGCTTGTCGTTCTTGACGAAGGACTGGTTGAACAAAGACACCTCTTTGAGGTATTTCTGAACCGAACCTTCGACCATCTTGGTCACGATGTCGGCAGGTTTGCCGGACTCGGCAGCCTTGGCCGCAGCAACCGAGCGCTCTTTTTCGATCAACTCGGCAGGCACTTCGGCGCTGGTCAAGGACACAGGCTTCATAGCGGCCACGTGCATGGCAACGTCTTTGGCAGCCGTTTCGTCACCTTCGAACTCGACCAACACGCCGATTCGGGTGCCGTGCAAATAGTTGGCAATCTTGGCTGCGCCAGCGGCACGCTTGAAGCGGCGGAAGCTCATGTTCTCGCCGATCTTGCCGATCAGGCCTTTGCGCACTTCTTCCAGGGTGGGGCCAAAACCATCTTGGCTGTAAGGCAACTCGCCCAAAGCAGCGATGTCGGCAGGGTTGTGCTCAGCCACCAACTTGGCAGCGGCGTTGGCCAAAGCCAGGAAGCTGTCGTTCTTGGTCACGAAGTCGGTTTCGCAGTTCACTTCGATCATGGCGCCTGTGGTGCCGTTCACAAAGCTGGTCACCACGCCTTCGGCGGTCACACGCGAAGCGGCTTTGCCAGCCTTGGTGCCCAACTTGACACGCAACAACTCTTCAGCTTTGGCCATATCGCCTTCGGCTTCGGTCAGGGCTTTTTTGCACTCCATCATGGGAGCGTCGGTTTTTGCACGCAGTTCAGCGACCATGCTTGCGGTAATTGCAGCCATTTGATTTCTCCGTATTCAGTCTAAAAGTCAGATTAAAAAAAAGGGGCCACAAAGCCCCTTTCATCGAGTCTTGGAAACTCAGGCAGCGGCGTTGTCTTCTTCGACAAACTCGTCTGCACCTTCGGTGACAGCCTTGACCACATCGTTGAGTGCATTGGCACGGCCTTCGATGATGGCGTCAGCGATGCCACGGGCGTACAAAGCCACGGCCTTGGCCGAGTCGTCGTTGCCGGGGATGATGTAGTCGATGCCTTCGGGCGAGTGGTTGGAGTCCACCACACCGATCAATGGAATACCCAATTTCTTGGCTTCCGAGATGGCAATCTTGTGATAACCGACGTCGATCACAAAAATCGCATCAGGCAAAGCCGCCATGTCCTGGATGCCACCGATGTCTTTTTCGAGCTTTTCCATCTCGCGCTTGAACATCAGTTGTTCTTTTTTGCTCAGGCTGTCGAGGCCGACTTCTTGCTGGGCCTTCATGTCCTTCAGACGCTTGATCGAAGTCTTGACGGTCTTGAAGTTGGTCAGCATGCCACCCAACCAACGCTGGTCGACGAAAGGCACGCCAGCGCGTTGGGCTTCGGCAGCCACCAGCTCACGGGCTTGGCGCTTGGTGCCCACCATCAAGATGGTGCCGCGGTTGGCGGACAGCTGCTTGGCGAACTTGATCGCGTCCTGGAACATCGGCAGCGATTTTTCCAGGTTGATGATGTGAATTTTGTTGCGATGGCCAAAGATGAAGGGGGCCATCTTGGGGTTCCAGAAGCGGGTTTGGTGACCGAAGTGGACACCGGCTTCCAGCATTTCGCGCATGGTAACGGACATATTAAATACTCCAAAGGTTGGGTCTAAAACCAGTCCACTGATTGAATGCTGTTCAAAAACACGGCACACAACACCTTGACGGGACTGATTCGCGAATGAACTTTGATGAAACAAACAAAACTGAATTGGCGCGTGTCAAAAGACACACAAAAGACAGCTGCTGCACTCAGCAAAGCCTTAGGATTATAGCATCCTGCCTCACCCGAAAGACGCTTGATCCATGAAAACAGACCTGATTGCCACCCGCCAAGCCATCGCGCAAGGCCTGACCCACCCTCAAGCTGTGGCCGAAGCCAGTCTGGCTGTCGCACAAAGCAAGGCATGTGAGCACGCCTTCATCCAACTGACCTCAGAGGCATTGCGCGACACAGCCCAACAACCCCATGTCAACCAACAAACACTGGCCGGTTTGGCCGTCTCCATCAAGGACCTGTTTGACGTGCAAGGTCAAATCAGCGCAGCCGGCTCGGTGGTGCTGCAAAACCAGCCCCCCGCCTTGCATGACGCGGTGGCCGTCAGTCGTTTGCGAGCGGCAGGCGCAGGCCTGATCGGGCGCACCAACATGGTTGAGTTCGCTTTTTCGGGTGTAGGCACCAACCCTCACTACGGTACACCCGCAGCCTGGGACGGCTTGCACGACTGCGCAGTGGGCGCATCAGACCAGACCCATGTTCCCGGAGGCTCAAGCTCTGGGGCGGCTGTGTCGGTGGCCACAGGTGCCGCTTTCATCGGACTGGGCTCTGACACTGGCGGATCCATTCGAGTCCCTGCGGCTTTGAACGGCATTGTGGGATTCAAAAACACGGCACGGCGGGTGCCCACCGCCGGGGCGGTTCCCTTGTCCACCACCCTGGATACGGTCTGTGCCATGACGCGCAGCGTTCGCGACACCATTTTGGCCCACGAAATCCTGTCCGCCCGCCAAGTTCCCAAGGCGCATCGCCCCCTGTCGGATTACCGCTTGGCCGTTTCACGAAGCCTGATGCAAGAGGGCATGGACCCGACGGTCACACGGGCCTTTGAGCGCAGTTTGAACACATTGCGTGCAGCTGGTGCCCACATTGACGAAATTGACCTGCGCGAGCTGAATGAATTGACCGCCATGATGAGCACGGGGGGCTTCAGCCCGGCAGAAAGCTATGCATGGCACCGCCAACGCATCGCCCAAGATGTCGAACGCTACGACCCCCGTGTGGCCCAGCGGATCTTGCGTGGACGGGACATGAAAGCCCATGAGTACATGGATTTGCTCCAAGCACGTCAGCATTGGATTGGCCGGGTTGAAAGCACCTTGCTCGGCTACGATGCCGTGCTCTCGCCCACTTGCCCCATCGTCGCCCCCCGCATCAGCGACATGGCCCCAGGAGAGCAACGCGATGCCGAATTTTTCAGAACCAACGCATTGCTGTTGCGCAACACCAGCGCGGTCAACACGCTGGACGGCTGCGGCATCTCTTTGCCTTGCCACGCTCAAGGCGAGTTGCCCGTGGGTCTGATGGCCTGGCACGCCGCCATGCACGACGACACGGTCTTGCAACTCGCTTTGTTGCTCGAACCCTTGTTGATGGAGCCCCTGAATCAGGCATCGACATGCAAGCCTTGAGGCCCTTGAGCGGCTGGCCTTTGCTGGATGCAGACTCTGTTCGGCAATTGGAGCCGCAACTGCAGCTGCTCAGCCAACGGCCCCTGATGGAAAGCGCAGGATCTGCTGCCGCCCAACTGGCCATGGCCATCGCGCCCCATGCAAGGCTCATCTGGATCGCCGCTGGACCCGGACACAACGGTGGTGATGGGCTGGAAGCTGCCCGTCTTTTGCACCTGTGGGGCAAAGAAGTCATCGTCAGCCTGATGACACGTCCTCATGAGTGCTCCCCACAACTCAAAGCCACGCTGCAGCGAGCCCAAGACGCTGGCGTGCGGATTCAAAAAGAGCCACCCACAGTCTGGCTACAACAGATGGACGAGCGGGATTTGTGCATCGATGCCCTGCTCGGCATTGGCGCAAGCAGACCCTTGGGGCCAGACATGAGGCACTGGCTTCAGCTCATGCAAAGTTGTCCAGGTCAAGTGCTGGCCATTGACGTCCCTACAGGCCTGAATCCACGGTCAGGCCAGTGGTTGGGCCATGAGGACTTGAACGCGCTGCCCATACACGCTCACCATACTTTATGCCTCATTGCCGCCCAAGCGGGTTTGTTCATGGGCCATGGGCGCGATGCCTGCGGACAAATCTGGCTGGAGGACTTGGGCTACCGCGCAGGGTCGTTCCCGATTGCACCATCCGCTTGGCTCAACATGCCCTACACCCCTCACGCCAAACACCATGCCAGCCACAAAGGCAGCCATGGCGACGTGGCGGTGGTTGGCGGTGAAGCCATGGCGGCACACGGCATGGGCATGACCGGTGCCGCCGTATTGGCGGCCACCGCTGCATTGCATGCCGGTGCTGGTCGAGTCTATTTGAGTTTGCTCGGCACCATGGCCATCGACAACGCCCCGCAAGATGTGATGGAGCGCCCATGGACGCACCTGGATTTGGAAAAAACAACGGTGGTGTGTGGTTGCGGCGCGGGAAAAAGCGTCATAGAAGTTTTGCCTCCCATCTTGCAGCGCAGCGCACAACTGGTGCTCGATGCCGATGGACTCAATGCCTTGGCACACGACAAAGCTCTGCAAACTTTAATGCGTGCTCGCGCCAAAGGCAGTACGGTGATCACCCCTCACCCCCTGGAAGCTGCCCGCCTGCTGGGCACCCAAACCTTGGACATTCAAAGTGATCGCCTCAAAGCGGCACAACAACTGGCAGACCAATTGGAATGCACGGTGGTCCTCAAGGGCTCTGGCACCGTCATCGCCGCACCTGAATGCACGCCACACATCAACCCGACAGGCAACGGACGTTTGGCCACGGGGGGCACAGGCGATGTTCTGGCTGGGCTGATCGGTGCACGCATGGCCCAAGGTTTGAACGCTTTTGAAGCGGCCTGCTCAGCCGTTGCACAGCACGGCCAATTGGCAGACGACTGGCCGGCACACCAAGCCCTGACCGCCAGTCGCCTGGCCCAGCGACTGACATGATCACCCTCAACGGCGAGGCTTGGTCGTTCTGGGGCTCTTTTTCTTGCTCGCTGCTTTTTTTACCGAAGCCTTGAGCGCCTGAATCGGAGAACGGTTGCGCTCGGCATCGGCGAGTTTGCGGTCGGTAGCCGCACGTTTTTGACCTCGTCCGGCTTCGGCTGGCACCTGAACACCTTTGTCGCGCATGGCGCGTGGCACCAAGTCGTCTGAGGCGTTGACCAATCGAAAATCGATTTTGCGGCCATCCAGATCCACCCGGCTGACCTGCACCTGCACTCGGCTGCCAATGGCATAACGAATGCCCGTGCGCTCACCGCGCAGCTCTTGGCGCAACTCGTCAAAACGGAAATATTCCCCACCCAGCTCGGTGATGTGCACCAGCCCCTCGACATACAAAGTGTCCAAGGTCACAAAGATGCCGAAGCTGGTGGCCGCAGACACCACACCGCTGTATTCCTCGCCCAGGTGCTCGCGCATGTATTGGCATTTGAGCCAGGCTTCCACATCGCGGCTGGCCTCGTCGGCGCGGCGCTCGTTGGCACTGCAATGCAGGCCCGCAGCCTCCCAGGCGCGTTGGTCGGCCGCCGACATGCGCACCCGAGGCGCAGACGACTCGGGCGCATTGCCCTTGGCCGCGCGGCTTTTCTCCAACCGTTTGCTCAGCTTGGCATGCGCCTCGCCGGGCACGGGCAAGCTGGGCAAGGTGTATTTGCGGTCCAGCAAAATCGCCTTGATGACCCGGTGCACCAGCAAATCCGGGTAGCGCCGAATGGGGCTGGTGAAGTGCGTATAAGCCTCGTAAGCCAGACCAAAGTGACCGCTGTTCACGGGCGTATAAATGGCCTGCTGCATGGAGCGCAGCAGCATGGTGTGGATTTGCTGCGCATCCGGGCGGTCCTTGGTCGCGAGCGCAATTTTCTGAAACTCGCTGGTGTGCGGCTCGTCACTGATGCCCATGCCCAAACCCAGTGCCTTGAGGTAATTGCGCAAGATGTCTTTTTTCTCAGCCGTCGGGCCTTCATGCACACGGAACAAACCCGGGTGCTTGCCCTGCTGGATGAAGTCGGCACTGCACACGTTGGCCGCCAGCATGGCTTCTTCAATGAGGCGGTGCGCTTCGTTGCGCACGCGGGGCACGATCTTCTCAATCCGTCCACTGTCGTCGCAAACGATCTGCGTTTCGGTGGTTTCAAAATCCACTGCTCCGCGCACCGCTCTTGAAGCCAGCAAGGCTTTGTACACATCCTGCAGGTTCATCAAGTCGGTCACACGCGCTTTGCGTTTGGCCGCTTCCGGTCCACGGGTGTTGGCCAAAATGGCCGCGACTTCGGTGTAGGTAAAACGCGCATGGCTGTGCATCACTGCCGGATAAAACTGGTAAGCGTGCACATCGCCCTTGGCGTTGACCAGCATGTCGCACACCATGCACAAACGGTCCACATCGGGGTTGAGCGAGCACAGGCCATTGGACAATTTTTCCGGCAACATGGGGATCACGCGGCGCGGGAAATACACGCTGGTGGCCCTGTCGTAGGCGTCGATGTCAATGGCGCTGCCGGTTTGTACATAGTGGCTCACGTCGGCAATCGCCACCAGCAAACGCCAGCCCTTGCCCCGACCCACTTTGGCCGGCTCGCAATACACGGCGTCGTCAAAGTCGCGGGCGTCTTCACCATCAATGGTGACCAAGGGCACATCGCGCAAATCCACCCGGTCCTTCCGGTCCTTGGCCAGCACCTTGTCGGGCAAGCCTTTGGCTTGCTCCAGACAGCCGACAGAAAATTCATGCGGCACGCTGTACTTGCGCACGGCAATTTCGATCTCCATGCCCGGGTCGTCAATTTCGCCGAGCACTTCTTTCACGCGGCCCACCGGTTGCCCGAACAAGGCAGGTGGCTCGGTCAACTCGACCACCACCACTTGGCCCGGCTTGGCCGTTCCCGTAGCGCCTTTGGGGATCATCACATCCTGGCCGTAGCGCTTGTCCTCAGGTGCCACCAGCCACAAGCCACCTTCGTGCAGCAAGCGACCAATCAATGGATGCTCCGGGCGCTCGACGATTTCAACGATGCGTCCCTCAGGTCTGCCTTTGCGATCTTGACGAACGATGCGCACCTTGATCCGATCGCGGTGCAGCACCGCACGCATCTCATTGGGCGACAAATAAATATCCGACTCGCCGTCCTCGCGAATCAGAAAGCCGTGACCATCGCGGTGACCTTGCACCTGACCTTCGATTTCATCCAGCATCCCGCTGGTTGGAGTTACTTTTTTGATATACAATCCTTGGATTCTGAGACGCCCAGATGGCGGAATTGGTAGACGCACTAGTTTCAGGTACTAGCGAGTAACATCGTGGAGGTTCGAGTCCTCTTCTGGGCACCATCTTAAACACACAACACCTGACCAAGCCGAAGGCCACAAGCCTTCGGCTTTTTTCATGGTGACCGCTGACACACAGACAAACTGCATCCCGAAAAATTTCAAATCTTTTTCAGCACGCAAGCCAATCAACTGTTCAAGCCCCTTATAATTTGAGAATTCCTGAGATGCCCAGATGGCGGAATTGGTAGACGCACTAGTTTCAGGTACTAGCGAGTAACATCGTGGAGGTTCGAGTCCTCTTCTGGGCACCAAACTTATCCCATCCGATAAGGCAAAAACATGACAAGCCGTTGATTTTTGATCAACGGCTTTTTTGTTGGCCAAAACACCTGCGGCTGTTTCCAAAAAGAAACCACTGCAAAGACCTGCAGGCTTGAAGCCTGCGAGGGTCCAAGCGCAACCGGCAAGCGCCCTGAGCGTGTCCATTGCCCAATGCGCCAAAGAAGCCAGAAAAAAACCGTCAGGCACGCAGCGACGCGGCCCCTGACACGCCAGCATCAAACGGGCAGCCCCACCAAGTCGTGACCTTCCACACTCACAATGCGGGCGCGGGTGAACTCACCGACTTTCAGGGTTTTGCTCAATTTTTCTGGCGGTAACAGGCGAACAACGCCATCAATCTCAGGTGCATCACCAAAGCTGCGCCCCACCCCACCTCGCCGCCCCATGGCCGGCGCACTGTCAACCAGCACCTGCATGGTCGAGCCTACACGCTGGTGCAAACGGGCGATCGACACCTCTTCGGCCACGGCCATGAAGCGGGCACGCCGTGCTTCGCGCAAGGCCTCAGGCAACATGCCAGGCAAGTCATTGGCCGTTGCACCGTTGACCGGGCTGTAGGCAAAACAACCCGCGCGGTCAATTTGTGCTTCTCGCAAAAAGCTGAGCAAATGCTCAAACTCTTCTTCGGTTTCGCCTGGAAAACCAGCGATGAAGGTGCTGCGAATGACCAACTCTGGACACAACTCCCGCCAGCGTTGAATGCGCTCCAAATTTTTCTCACCGCTGGCAGGCCGTTTCATGCGTTTGAGCACATCAGGATGGCTGTGTTGAAACGGCACATCCAGATAAGGCAAAACCCAACCCTGTGCCATCAAAGGGATGATGTCATCGACGCTCGGGTAGGGGTAAACGTAATGCAAACGCACCCAAGCATCGTGCGAACGAGCCATTTCACCCAAGGCTTGCACCAATTCCAACATGCGGGTTTTGACCGGCTTGCCGTCCCAAAACCCGGTGCGGTATTTCACATCTACCCCATAAGCAGAGGTGTCTTGGCTGATGACCAGCAACTCCTTGACACCACCTTCAAACAAGGCCTTGGCTTCTTTGAGCACATCGCCAATGGGCCGCGACACCAAGTCGCCGCGCATGGAAGGAATGATGCAAAACGTGCAGCGGTGGTTGCAGCCTTCGCTGATCTTCAAATACGCATAGTGGCGCGGCGTGAGTTTGAGCCCTGCTTCGCCAAAGCCGCCGGGCACCAAATCCAAAAATGGATCGTGAGGCTTGGGCAAGTGGGTGTGCACCGCATCCATCACTTCTTGCGTGGCATGGGGACCGGTCACCGCCAACACGCTGGGGTGCATTTCCAGCACCATATTGCCGCCGCCCGCGCCCGTCTTGGCACCCAAACAGCCGGTCACAATCACTTTGCCGTTTTCATTCAAGGCTTCAGCGATGGTGTCCAGACTCTCTTTGATGGCCTCGTCAATGAAGCCACAGGTGTTGACAATCACCAGGTCAGCGCCTTCAAAGGTTTTGGAAGTTCGGTAACCCTCGGCGCTCAATTGCGTCAGGATCAGCTCGGAATCTGTCAGGGCCTTGGGGCATCCTAGGCTGACAAAACCCACCTTGGGTGTGGTTGGGTTTGCGGGTACGGTTGCAGTTGGGATCATTTCACTCATCCCTCCATTGTCCCTGCAAAAACGAAACGTTTGTGAAAAAGGGTCTGCGCACAAGCCTCAAGTCTTCAAACCCAACACGCCAAGCAGCTGCTCGGTATTTTTCTGGATCTGTTTTTTCATTTGATCTTGCATCTGAGTCATCACGTTTTGCGACGGGTCGGCCAAACCTGAAAACATGTTTTGCATCAGTGGTGTCTGCCACTGCATGAACTGAGACCAGACCTCAGGACTCAAGGCCGGACTCGATTCGCCTAACTTGCTTTGCCAATCCATGAAAGACTGCACATGCGTCTCCAAATAAGACCCCATGTGGCCCTGCATGGCGTGACCATAAAAACGGATGATGTTGGACAACACCGCCTCGCTGAACATGGGCACACCCGCAGACTCTTCTTCGAGGATGATTTGCAACAAAATGGTGCGCGTCAGGTCTTGACCCGTTTTGGCATCCACCACCCGCAAGGGCGATGCGGCCATGACCCATTTTTTAAGCTCAGCCAAAGTCACGTAACTGGAAGTCTGAGTGTCATACAGGCGCCGGTTGGGATACTTCTTGATGGTCCGAACTGTGCTGGCCAACAGGGCTGACTCGTCGACATGCCCCGCCTTGGCTGCACGGGATGACCTCGAGGGTTTGATCGACTGGACGGGTGGCTTGGCCGGCAAAGAAAACTCCTGGTGACAGGCAGCCCATGAAAAATCTGCTGCAATGCACCATTCTAGGCACACACCCGTGCCCCTGTCGCCTTGGTTAACCCTGAGGTTTTGGAGAAGATGCCCACCACCTGACACGCTTGAAGTTGTGCATTTTTTGTTGCACAGCCCCTGTTCAAACCACTTTACCTGCGAAAATAGAACGCTATGTTCACTGGAATCATCACCGGCGTGGGGCGAATCGTCGCCATCCACGACCTGGGTCGCTCTTTACACCACGGCAAGCGCCTCACCCTCGAGGCCCCCGCCGGGTACCTTGACGATGTGGGCTTGGGCGACAGCATCGCCCTGAACGGCGCTTGCATGACCGTCACCACCTTCAGCCCCGAGAGCCGTCAGTTCACCATCGACATCTCGGCCGAATCGCTGGACAAAACCAGCGGATTGGACCAGCAAGGCAGCGTCAACCTCGAAAAAGCACTGCGTGCCAACGACCGACTGGGCGGACACATCGTGTCGGGCCATGTGGACGGTGTGGGCCAAATCAGCCATTTCGAGCAGATCGGTGAAAGCTGGGAGCTGCGCATTCTGGCACCCCACTCCCTGGCAAAATACCTCGCCTACAAAGGCTCGATCACTGTCAACGGCGTGAGCCTGACGGTGAACAAGGTGGCCGATCTGGCCGATGGCTGTGAGATCAGCATCAACCTGATCCCCCATACCGTGGACAACACCGCCCTCGGCAGCCTGAAAGCGGGCAGCCGGGTCAACCTCGAAATCGACACCGTGGCCCGCTACGTGGAGCGCATGCTCAGCGCAGGCCTGATCCAGAAAGACAAGCCATGAACGCCCCAGCGCAACTGACACCCGTGGCGATCTCGCCCGTCGAAGAGATCGTGGCCGAGATGAAAGCCGGTCGCATCGTCATCCTGGTCGATGAAGAAGACCGCGAAAACGAAGGCGATCTGGTCCTGGCGTCTGACCACGTCACGCCCGAAGCCATCAACTTCATGGCCCGCTTTGGCAGGGGCCTGATTTGCCTCACGCTCACCCGCGAGCGCTGCGAATTTCTCAAGCTCCCGCCCATGGCCGCACGCAACGGCACCTTCTACAGCACGGCGTTTACCGTGTCGATTGAAGCCGCTGAAGGCGTGACCACCGGCATCTCGGCCGCCGACCGCGCCAAGACGGTGCAAGTGGCCGTGGCAAAAGCCAGCCAGCCCACCGACTTGGTGCAACCCGGCCACATCTTCCCGCTGCAAGCGGTGGACGGCGGCGTACTGATGCGTGCCGGCCACACTGAAGCCGGTTGCGACCTGGCCGCCATGGCCGGCTGCAGCCCCTCGTCGGTGATTTGCGAGATCATGAATGACGACGGCACCATGGCCCGCCTGCCCGATCTGCAGCTTTTTGCGGCCGAGCACGGCCTGAAAATCGGCACCATCGCCGACTTGATCGAGCACCGCAGCCGCAACGAATCGCTGGTGGAACGCATTGGCAGCCGCCCACTGCAAACTGCGCATGGCGAGTTCACCGCCCATGCCTTCCGTGACCAAACCAACCAAAGCGTGCACCTGGCCTTGGTCAAGGGCGAATGGACGGCAGAGACCGAGGTGGCGGTCCGCGTGCACGAGCCCCTGTCGGTGCTCGACGCCTTGGAAGTCAACCGCGCCATGCATTCTTGGGGTCTGGACGCCAGCCTGAGCTACATCAATGCCCAAGGCTGCGGCGTCGCGGTGCTGCTCAACTGCGGCGAGTCGGCAGACCAATTGCTGGCCCAATTTGAAGGCCGTGCCCGCTCCGCCCAAGCGCCCGAGCGCGGCAAAATGGACCTGCGCACCTACGGGGTGGGCGCACAAATTCTGCGCGAATGCGGCGTGCACAAAATGCGCCTCATGGGTAACCCGCGCCGCATGCCCAGCATGACCGGCTACGGCCTCGAAATCACCGCTTACATCCCCAAGGAATAACCATGCTCGAAGCCAACAAAGGCCAGGCCGAAGAACTCGACGGCCAATTTCTGCACATCGGCATCGTGCAAGCCCGCTTCAACGAAGACATCACCAACGCCCTGGCCAAAGCCTGCATCGAAGAACTCGAAGCCTTGGGCGTGACCAGCATCGACCACGTCATGGTGCCTGGCGCTTTGGAAGTGCCCGTGGCCTTGCAGGCCATGGCCGAGCGGGCCGAATACGACGCGCTGATTGCGCTGGGCTGCATCATCCGTGGCGAGACCTACCACTTTGAGCTGGTGGCCAACGAATCCGGTGCGGGCGTGAGCCGCGTGGCGCTCGACTACAACCTGCCGATTGCCAACGCGATTTTGACCACCGAAAACCTGGAACAAGCCATCGTGCGCCAAACCGAAAAAGGCCGCGACGCGGCCCGCGTGGCGGTCGAGATGGCCTGCATCATGGACGACCTGGCCGCCGACATGGCCGAGCTGGCCGATGATTTTGACGACGAAGAGCAAGCTTGATGACCGAAGCCACCCCCACACCGGGCACCACAGACGCAGACCCAAAGCCAGCTCCAGCAGCTGGCACTCGCAAATCCTCGGCCAAGCCCGCCCGCAGCCGCTCACGCGAATTCGCCTTGCAGGCGCTTTACCAGCACCTGGTGGGGCGCAACGAAGCGGCCGACATCGATGTCTTCACACGCGACCTCTCGGGCTTTCACAAAGCCGACTCGGCCCATTACGACGCCCTGCTCTATGGTTGTGTGGAACAAGCCCAGGCCCTGGACGCCCTGATCGCGCCCAAGCTGGACCGCAGCTTTGCCGAAATCTCGCCCGTTGAGCGGGCCATCATGTGGATTGGCGTGTACGAAATGCAGCACTGCCTGGACGTGCCCTGGCGCGTGGTGCTCAACGAATGCATCGAGCTGGCCAAGGACTTTGGCGGCACCGACGGGCACAAATACGTGAACGCCGTGCTGAACGGATTAGCCCCTGAACTGCGCAGCGCCGAAGTGCAAGCAGATCGCCAATCCGGCCGCGCCAAATAACCCCGCCACCAGAGTCCAGACACCATGCGCATCTCCGAGCGAGCCGAGCGGATCGAGCCCTTTTGGGTCATGGAAGTGGCCAAGGCCGCCTCACAAAAAGCCCGCGAGGTCGCGCACACCGACCGGCCCGTGGTGTTTCTGAACATTGGCGAGCCCGACTTCACCGCCCCGCCCCGCGTGCAAGCCGCAGCACAAGCAGTCGTCGCCTCCGGCCAAACCCAATACACCCCAGCGCTGGGCTTGGACGCCCTGCGCCAAGCCATCAGCGGCTGGTACACGCAGCGCTTTGGCGTGCAAGTGCCCGCCAGCCGCATCGTGGTCACTGCGGGCGCATCGGCGGCTTTGCAACTGGCCTGCCTGGCTCTGATAGACCGGGGCGATGAAATCCTCATGCCCGACCCGAGCTACCCCTGCAACCGCCACTTTGTGAGCGCAGCAGAGGGCACCGCAGTCTTGCTGCCCACCACGGCCGAAGAACGCTTTCAATTGAGCGCCGCCAAAGTGGCCGCCGCTTGGGGCCCCAACACCCGTGGCGTTTTGCTGGCCTCGCCCTCCAACCCCACCGGTACGTCGATTGACCCGGCCGAGCTGGCCCGCATCATCGATGTGGTGCGCAGCCACGGCGGCGTCACCCTGATCGACGAGATTTACCTGGGCCTGAGCCACGACGACCAGTTCGGCCAAAGCGCCCTGGCCCTGGGCGACGATGTCATCAGCATCAATAGCTTCAGCAAATACTTCAACATGACCGGCTGGCGCTTAGGCTGGCTGGTGGTGCCTGAGCAACTCACGCCCGTGCTCGAGCGCCTGGCGCAAAACCTCTTCATTTGCGCCAGCACCGTGGCGCAACAGGCGGCCTTGGCCTGCTTTGAGCCCGACAGCCTCGCCGAATACGAACGCCGCCGTGCCGAGTTCAAAGCGCGTCGTGACTACTTCATTCCGGCCCTGAACGATTTGGGCCTGACCGTGCCTGTGGCCCCCGATGGCGCGTTTTACGCCTGGGCCGACTGCAGCGCCGCCTGCCAAAAGCTGGGCCTCAAAGACAGTTGGGACTTCGCCTTTGCCGCTCTGGAACACGCCCATGTGGCCATCACGCCGGGACGCGACTTTGGCACCGACCAAACCGCGCGCTTTGTCCGCTTTTCCACCGCCAACTCGATGGCCGAATTGCAGACCGCGATCGCTCGCCTCAAAGCCTGGTTGCAGCCATGAACAGCACCAGCGATAAACCCAGCGTGTTTGAACACCCCATCCGCATCTATTGGGAAGACACCGACGCGGGCGGCATCGTGTTTTATGCCAACTACCTCAAGTTTTTTGAGCGTGCCCGTACCGAATGGCTGCGCGCCCTGGGCTTTGGCCAGCAAGTGCTGCGCGACCAATCGGGCGGCATGTTTGTCGTGAGTGAAACCGCCGTCAAATACCACTCCCCCGCTCGCCTGGACGACACCCTGGTCGTGACCGCCGAGCTGCAAACAGGCGGAAAAGCCAGCCTGACCATTGCCCAGCGTGCCTATCTGCGCACCGCAGATCCAAACCCAAGCAACAAGCAACTCCTGGCCAAAGGCACGATTCGCCTGGGCTGGGTCGACAGCACCACCTTGAAACCCGGCCGCATCCCGGCCCCTGTTCTGGAAGCCCTGAAATGAACCAAGACATGTCCATCGTCTCGCTGCTGCTGAATGCGAGTTTTGTTGTGCAGTTGGTGGTGCTCATTTTGCTCGGCATCTCGGTGGCCAGCTGGGCTGCCATCGTGCGCAAGTTGTCCGCCATCAAGCGCATCAAAAACCTGAACGAAGAATTCGAACGCATTTTCTGGTCGGGCACCAGCCTCAACGAACTGTTCAATGCGGCCAGCCAAAACGCCAAAGTGTCCGGCCCCATGGAACGCATCTTTGCCAGTGGCATGCGCGAATACCAAAAACTGCGCGAACGCCGCATCAGTGATACCGGCACTTTGCTCGACGGTGCACGCCGAGCCATGCGAGCGAGCTTTCAGCGCGAAATGGACGTGGCCGAATCTCAACTGGCCTTTTTGGCTTCGGTCGGTTCAATCTCGCCTTATGTCGGTCTGTTTGGCACAGTGTGGGGCATCATGCACGCCTTCACCGGCTTGGCCAGCTTGCAACAGGTGACCTTGGCCACCGTGGCCCCCGGCATTGCCGAGGCTTTGGTGGCCACCGCCATTGGTTTGTTTGCCGCCATCCCGGCGGTGCTGGCCTACAACCGCTTTTCACACGATGTCGACCGCATCGCCATCAAGCTCGAAACCTTCATCGAAGAGTTCTCCAACATCCTGCAACGCAGCCTGGGTGGGGCAGGCACAGGCCAGTCAGCCTCTGGCCACTGAAGGGGACCGCGCATGCCTGCCACGTCATCCCGAGGTCGCGGTCGACGCACCATCGCTGAAATCAACATGGTGCCTTTCATCGATGTGATGTTGGTCCTGCTGATCATCTTCATGGTGACCGCACCCATGATCACGCCCAGCGTGGTGGACCTGCCCAGTGTGGGCAAAGCCGCCAAGCAACCGGACAAAGTCATTCAAATCGTCATTCAAAAAGACGAACAGCTGAGCTTGTCAAACGAGGGCAAGACCGACACGGCCACTTTGAGCAACGTGGCCAGCAAGGTCAAGCAGCGCGTGGGTGAACACAACAACACAGCCGTTGTCATCAGCGCAGACCGGAACGTGAAATACGAAACCGTGGTCAAAGTGATGGACAGCTTGCAACGCGCTGGCATTGCCCGCGTTGGGCTGTCGGTCCAACTGGTGCCCTGAGAGATTTGCCAGTGAACGCCAAGCCTGTCCCGCATCTGGAGTTTGCGCCCCCGCCGCCGCCTGGGCAGCAACGCGCTTGGTGGATTGCAGGTTTGGCGCATGGGGCGCTGTTTCTGGCCCTGGGCTTGGCCACCGCATGGAAAACACAAACGCACACGGTGCAGGCCGAGGCCGAATTGTGGTCGGCCCTGCCTCAGGCAGCAGCGCCTCGACTGCAAGAGCCAACGCCCACCCCACCTGAACCTGAGCCACAACGACCCGCCAAACCCACCCCACCACCCCCGCCAGCGCCCGACCCCGAATTGGAGCGCCGCGATGCGCAAATCGCCATCGAGAAGAAAAAACAGCTGGAAAAGAAGAAAGAGGCTGAAAAACTCAAAGCCGAACAACTTCGCAAAGACCGCGAAAAACAGGAAAAAGAGGCGCAGGAGAAAGCCGCCAAAGACAAAGCGGCCAAAGAGAAAAAAGCCCTCGAAGAGCGCGACCGGAAAAAAGCCGAAGAAAAAGCCGACGCCGAACAAAAAAAGCGCAAGCAAGAACAAGCCCAAAAGATGGCTGAAAAAGCCGCTCAAGACAAGGCCGATGAGGCACGAGCAGAGGCCATGCGCAAAGAGAACCTGCAACGCATGCAAGGCATGGCGGGAGCCTCAGGGGGTGCCAACGCCACAGGCAGCGCACTCAAATCATCGGGCCCCTCGGCCAGTTATGCCGGTCGCTTGGTCGGGCGCATCAAGCCCAACATCACCTACCCCGGTGAAGCCATCGGCAATCCCCGTGCCGAAGTCGAAGTCAAAGTCAACCCAGACGGCACCATCTTGAGCCGCCGCATCGTGCAGTCCAGCGGCAACAAAGCCTGGGACGATGCCGTACTGCGGGCCATCGACAAAACCGAAATTCTTCCCAAGGACACCGATGGCCGGGTGCCGCCTTTGATCGTGCTGGGGTTCCGGCCACTGGATTGACGCCCAAAGGGTGCGTCCGTCCTGGACAACCTTGACCACTTTTCGGGCATTTTTGCGTCACCCATCTTGTCCACCAAGGTGGGCCGATGGTCTCAAGCTTGGGCAAGATCTGCCGATACCCACTACAAGTCATTTCATTCTCGGGCCTGCTGATGGGTCCGATCCACAGCGTTCCGGGACAAACACCATGTTGAAAATTGCGGGTATCGGCTTCGTGACCGCCGGGCTTGTTCTGTGGACCCACCCCACGTTGGCGCAAGGCAAACCCAGCAGTGGGTGTTTTGTGGCCCAATTCAAGTCCCTGGCTCTGAAAACCCACCATCCCGAGCTGAGGGCCGAGCGGGCTGAAAAGTGGCTGCAGCAAAACACCCCCCTCTGCACCAAAGTCCAACTGTCCTCTATTCAGGCCAACAGCCCCAATTGGCTGGGCAGCTCTTTGACCCTTGAAATCTCCGCCATTTTGGAGGGGGCCATTGAAGCCAGCATCTTGGGCAACCCTGAGTTGATGGGCCGTCTTTACGAATCCGTGGGCAAGGAAGGGCAAAGCGGCACGGTCACCTTAACCAACCCCGCTGCCCGAGCCCCTGTTGTTCAACCCATGGTCAACAATGGCGTGATTTCAGGCAGCGCGAACTACGGCAACATTTCGGGCAACACCACCCTGAACCAAAACACGAACAAACTGGGCAACACCAACAGCAATGCTAACCCAGCCGGCAGCAACATGGTGAACGCCCCTCCCAATACCTCGATGGGTCAAGGCAGTGCACCCACAGGTACTCAGGGCAGACCCTCAGCACCCCGCTGAACGCCCTGTCCAAGGTTTTCGCATGACGCCTTCCCCATCGCTGGCGTCCACATTGCAGCAAACAGGGCAGTCTTGGACTGCGCCGCTCTTTCAGTCGTAAACGATCTGCGCCTGCCCTTGATCGGCTTGCGCCATCCAACTGGCCAAGGCCGCATCGGTGGGGAAAAATTTGGCAGCTTCGCCCAGCGCCAGCTCAGCCCGGGCGGCCAGTTCATCTTTGCGGCGCTCCAGCACCAGTCGCACAGGCAGGCCGCGCACCAAGTCGCCCTGCTCGGTTTGCTCGCGTTGGGCGGGAAACTCTTTGACCAATCGGGCAATGTCGGGCGCTCGGCCATTGACCACCACACGCAGGTACTTGCCATAGCGGCAACGTGCTGCGCCCAAGTCCATGATCTGCTCGACTTTGAGCCGAAAGCCCCCCGAAAAACGGTCAGCCTGCATTTTGGCGGTGACCACGATCAACTCGTCGTCTTTGAGCAAATGCTTGGCGGAATTGATCAAGGACTCGTCGGCAGTGGCTTCCATCACACCCGATTTGTCGTCAAGCTTGAAAATCGCCACCTTGCCGCGCTGTCCGTTGATGATGCGCAAATCGCTCACGATGCCCGCCATCAGCTGGGGTTCTCGGCTGTCGATCAGTTCGTCGATCTTGCGGCGGGCAAACTGGCGCACCTCGCGCTCCACCGCATCGAACAAATGGCCGGACAAGAAAAAGCCCACAGCGGTTTTTTCCAGCAGCAGGCGCTCCTTGATGCCCCAGGGCATGACCTCGACCAGCTCGGGCTCTTGTGTGCTGGAGCCATGGGAGTCGTCGCCCAGCATGTCAAACAAACCACCTTGGTTGGCATTGGCCACGGTGGCTGCAGCAAACTCAAAGGCTTTGTCGATGCTGGCCGACAGGGCCGCACGGTTCATGTGCAGCGAGTCAAAAGCACCCGCTTTGATGAGCGCGTCCACCGTGCGTTTGTTGATGCGGGTGCGGTCCACGCGCACGGCAAAGTCAAACAGACTGGTGAACGGACCGCCTTCGGTGCGGGCGGCGACGATCGCCTCGATGGCTTGTTGGCCCGTGCCCTTGATGGCCCCCAGGCCGTAGCGGATGATCTTGTCGGTCACCGGCTCAAAGCGGTGTGTGCCCCGGTTCACGTCCGGCGGGTCAAAACGGATGCCGAACTTGAGCGCATCCTCGTGCAGCACCTTGAGCTTGTCGGTGTCGTCCATTTCCACCGTCATGTTGGCGCAGAAGAACTCGGCGGTGTAGTGCACCTTGAGCCAACCCGTGTGGTAGGCCAACAGAGAATAAGCGGCGGCGTGCGACTTGTTGAAGCCGTAGCCCGCGAACTTCTCCATCAGGTCAAAAACCTCATCGGCCTTGTCCTGCGCAATGCCGTGGGTGGCCAGGGCACCCGCGCGGAACTTCTCGCGGTGCTCGGCCATTTCCTCGGCCTTTTTCTTGCCCATGGCGCGGCGCAGCAAATCGGCGCCACCGAGCGAGTAACCGCCCAGAATCTGCGCGGTCTGCATCACCTGCTCTTGGTAGACCATGATGCCGTAGGTCTCGCTCAGCATCTCGGCCACCGCCGGGTGCGGGTACTCCACCACTTCGCGCCCGTGCTTGCGGGCCACAAAGCTGGGAATCAGGTCCATAGGCCCCGGGCGGTACAGCGCGTTCAGCGCAATCAGGTCTTCCAGGCGACTGGGGCGGGCGTCGCGCAGCATGCCCTGCATGCCTCGGCTTTCAAACTGGAATACGGCCTCGGTCTTGCCGTCCGAAAACAGTTTGTAGGTGGCCGCGTCGTCGATGGCGATGTTTTCAAAGGCGAAGTTCTCCTGGCCTTTGTGCCGCTTCATGATGAACTCGCGGGCGATCTCCAAAATGGTGAGCGTGGCCAGGCCCAAGAAGTCGAACTTCACCAGACCGGCCGCTTCCACATCGTCCTTGTCGTACTGGCTCACGGCCGATTCGCTGCCGGGCTGCTGGTACAGCGGGCAAAAGTCGGTCAGCTTGCCCGGCGCGATCAACACGCCGCCTGCGTGCATGCCGATGTTGCGGGTCATGCCTTCGAGCTTTTGCGCCAGCTCGATCAGGGTCTTCACGTCCTCTTCGCGCTCGATGCGCTCGGCCAGGATAGGCTCCATGGCGATCGCGTAGTTGTTTTTGTCGCCTTCTTTGGGCGTGGCGGGCGGGTACTGCAGCGTGACCGACATGCCCGGCTTGTTGGGAATGAGCTTGCTGATGCCGTCACAAAAGGTGTAGCTCATGTCCAGCACACGGCCCACATCGCGGATCGCCGCACGCGCGGCCATGGTGCCGAAGGTGGCGATCTGGCTGACTGCGTCACGCCCGTATTTGTCCTTCACATAGTCGATGACGCGGTCGCGGTTGCCCTGGCAAAAGTCGATATCGAAGTCGGGCATGGACACCCGCTCGGGGTTCAAAAAGCGCTCAAACAGCAGGCTGTATTGCAGCGGGTCCAGGTCGGTGATCTTGAGCGCGTAGGCCACGAGCGAGCCCGCACCCGAGCCACGGCCTGGCCCCACAGGGCAGCCGTTGGCCTTGGCCCACTGAATGAAGTCACCCACGATCAGGAAGTAGCCCGGAAAGCCCATCTTCAAAATGGTGCCCAGCTCAAACTCCAGCCGCTCCACATAGCGGGGGCGTTCTGCATCGCGTTTGGCTTCGTCGGGGTAAAGGTGCTTAAGGCGTTCTTCCAGTCCTTCAAACGAGACGTGGCGGAAATAGTCGTCCACCGACATGACCACGCCATTCACAGGCGGGATCGGAAAGTTGGGCAACTGCGGCTTGCCCAACACCAGGCTCAGGTTGCAGCGCTTGGCAATTTCCAGCGTGTTGGCAATGGCACTGGGCACATCGGCAAACAGCGCACACATTTCTTGTGCAGACTTGAAATACTGATCCCGGGTGAACCGCCGCACCCGACGCGGGTTGGCCAGGATCTCGCCTTCGGAAATGCACACCCGCGCTTCGTGGGCTTCGTAGTCCTCGGTCGCCAAAAACTGCACCGGGTGCGTGGCCACCACCGGCAAACCCAAACGTGCGGCCAGCGCCACGGCACCAGCCACTTGGGGCTCGTCTTCAGGGCGGCCTGCGCGTTGCAGCTCCAGGTAAAAGCGGTGCGGAAAAATGGACGCCAATTGCAGCGCAATGTCGGCAGCTTTGTCGCTGTCGCCTTGCACCAGGGCTTGGCCCACGGGGCCGGCTTGTGCACCCGACAAGAGAATCAGGCCTTCGGCCAGCTCCTTGAGCCAGACCAGCTTGACCACGGCCACGTTTTTGACCACGTTCTGGGTCCAGGCCCGGGCCAGCAGTTCGCAAATGTTCAGGTAACCCTGGTGGCTTTGCACCAGCAAGGCCACCCGGCTGGTGGCCCCCAGGTCCCCACCCAGGCCCTGGAGGTTGATTTCTGCGCCCAAGATGGGCTTGACACCTTTGGCCCGGCCTTCTTTGTAGAACTTGACCCCGCCAAACAGGTTGTTCAGGTCGGTGAGGGCCAAAGCCGGTTGCCGGTCTTGGGCTGCTTTTTTGATGACTTCATCAATGCGGCAGGTCGAGTCAACGACGGAAAATTCGGAGTGAAGGCGCAGGTGAACAAACATAAGCCCCATTGTAGAAGGCCACACAAGGCACTTGGCTGCCATGGACTGCGCTGGTGTGCCCTCCCCTCAATCGCGCAGGACTTGCAACACCTCGGAGCGAAACTCACGCCCATACAAAATCAGCACCACCAAAGCCGTGGCCATGACCAAGGCCAAAGGCGAAAAAAACCAGGCCATGGCAGCAAATGAAAAGTAATAAGCCCGCAAACCATCGTTGAAGGTTTCGGCGGCAGCACTCACCAAATTGCCCGCCCTCTCGGCAAAGTGCTGACGATCAAAGCGTTGGTCGGCAAATTCTTGGGGCGGAGGCATCGCACCAATGACCAAAGCCACAAAAGTGTATTGGCGCATGGACCAAGAGAACCTGAAAAAGGCATACACAAAAATGGCCACCAAGACCAAAACCTTGAACTCAAACACCAACATCGGGGTGGGTTGGGCAAAGGGGATTTCACGCACCAATTCGGCCGCCTTGTCGGTGGTGCCCAGCAAAGCAAACAAGCCGCCAATGATGATGATGCTGGTCGATGAAAAAAAGGCCGGGGTTTGCGACAAATTCTGGGTGATCAGGCCGTCGAGCATGCGCGGATCGCGCCCAGTGGCCTGCACCATCCACAGCTGGCGATAGCGGTTGGTGGTCGCAATCAGACTCAAGTCGCGCATGCCGCGCACCTTGGCCACCCAGGCGTAGCCCACCCACATGCTCAAAAAGCAAACCAGACCCAGCCAATCGGCCCAGGGCAGCATCGAAATGATCTTCATAGGGCTGAATCGTAACAAGGAAGAGGGCTCGCCAGCCGTGACCAGGCACCGGGGCATGCGGCCACAGCCGTCCCGACCCTCCCCAAAGGATTAATTGAATAGAACTCAAAAACAACAACGATTTCAATTAAAGTAGATGTATTGAAATTTAACCACTACCTTTTTCGATGGACTTGATTCATTTGCATGCATTGACACCCTCTTGTCAATCGAATCAAACCATGGTCGGTGGCGCTTGACCTCTTGCGCCCACACAGGCAGTGAACCAGATCCACCATGGCCAAAACACCGACTTTGCCGCGTATCGGACTGATCCTCACCGAAGACGCCATCTCCATGGACAACCCCAAACTCATGGGGCGGCAATCGGCTGGACATGGTTTTTTGCGGGCCTGCCTGAACCACGGCAGTTTGCGCGAGCGCATCACCTTGGTGACCCCCAACGCCAAATCACGCGAAGCTGTGCGAAAAGTCGTGCAGCAATGCCTGCCCGCCAGTGCCAAAGACACCAGCCTGCCCGAATTGCCCCTGCAAAAAGTGTCCGCCTGGAACACGCTCGATGTGCTGCACATGCCCGCCCCCATCAGCAGCCAACAACTGGTGCAAAGGGGCGTTCACCGTCTGGACGGCCTGAGTCTGTCAGGGGTGACCCACACCATCAGTTCGGCCTCGGTGGTGCAACAACTGAGTGCCTACGTGCGCGAGCCCACCCGCCAAAGTGATGCCCTGATTTGCACCTCTCAAGCGGTGCGCACTGCCATTGAACGACTGTGGCATGTCGAACAAGCTGTCTTGCAGCGCCGATTTGGCCCCTTTCAACAGGCCCCGGCCTTGCCTGGCCTGCCCGTCATCCCCTTGGGCATTCACACGCGCGATTTCGCCTTCACGGCCATGGACCGCCTGGCCGCCCGGACCACTTTGGGCTTTGCTGCCGACGAGCTGGTGGTGTTGTTTGTGGGGCGTTTGAGCTTTCATGCCAAAGCCAACCCCGTCGCCCTGTACCGCGCCGCTGGCGAGGCGGCCAAACGGACAGGACAAAAGGTGCGCATCCTCGAATGTGGCTGGTTTGCCAACGAACCCACTGAAAAAGCCTTTGACGAAGCGGCCCAACAATTTGGTATCACGGTTCAAAGGGTCGATGGCCGCACCGCCGTGCAAGTGCAACGCAGCTTTGCAGCAGCCGATGTGTTTTGCTCTTTGTCCGACAACATCCAGGAAACGTTCGGACTCACCCCCATTGAGGCCATGGCCTCGGGCCTGCCCTGCATCCTGAGTGACTGGAATGGTTACCGCGAAACCGCCATTCACGGCGAACACGGTTTTCTGATCAAAACCCAAATGCCCAGCCGCACCGGCTTCGAAAGCATCGAACAACGCTTTGCAGACGACACGCTCAACTATGACCACTACATTGGACACATCCATGCGCTGACCTCGGTGGACATCGACAGCGTGGCACAGGCGCTGTCCACCCTGATTGAACAACCCGCATTGCGCCAGCGCATGGGCCAAGCCGGACGCACCCATGCCCGCCAGCAGTTTGACTGGGAACACGTCATTCAACGCTACGACGCGTTGTGGTGCGAGCAGCAGGCACTGCAAAAAGCCCGCAGCGGACCACGCTTACCGCGCATCCACAGCACAAGGCTGAGTCCCGCCGACTTGTTTGGCCACTATCCCAGCCAACAGCTTCAGCCCGACACCCCCTTGTACCGCCAGGAATGGCCGGGCATTTGCAACGTCAAAGCCCCCATCGCCCAAGCACGAGAAATTCGCCAATGGAGCATGTGGAGCTTTTTAAGCAACGGCTGGTTGCCGAGCGCTGACAAAATTGCCCAAGCACTGCCCGCATTGCACGCCACGCAAGCCCACACCATTGAGCAGTGGGGCCAGTCCCTCAAACTCACCAGGCCACAAAGCCTGCGCTTGGCCGCTTGGTTGCTCAAAATCGGATGGGTCCGCAGCCAGCCACCAGCGGCCCACAGCCCGCAGCGCCTGATCCACCTGATCTGCACCCCCACCGATCTGGCCCAGCGCCCCGACCTGAGCAACCTGCTCACCGATGAGCGCTGGGTCTTGCAAACGGCCGACCCTGCCTTGTCGGGCGGTGAGCGCCTGGCCGCCCAGCTCAAGCACATTGCCCAGCAAGGTGGGCACGCGGTGCTGCTGGCACCACAAGCCCATGTGCAGGATTTTTGGCTGGCCGAGCGCTTGCACGACGCTTGGGCGCAACTGGCCTTGGTCGACCAACTGCCACATGCGCTGGCCGTGCGCCACGATTTGTTGGCGCAGGTCTGCCAAAGCCTTCCAGGCCCGCACCCGACGGCTGAACTGGCCACATGGGCCACATTGTTCAGCACCACAGCCAGCGCACAGGGCATGGCCACCGGTCCGTGGGACATGGCCATTGCCAGTCTGGAACTAACACCCGCCACCACCTTGCAAGAGGAATCCGCATGATCAGCCTGCCCCGCCCCCCGGTGGTCTTTGTCTGCGCCACCCGTTTGAGTGTGGCCGATTTTTGGCTCAAAGCGCCACTGGGCCAATCGCTGACCCGCTTGCAACAACAAGGCGTGGCCTTTTCCCTTGAACTGGCTGACCAAAACGCCGCACCTTTGGCCGCCTTGTACAACCGCGCCATTGCCCACTGCGCGGCAGAGCAAATTTTGGTGTTTGTGCACGACGACGTGCGCTTGGATGACCTCTTCATCACCCAGCGGCTGCTTGAAGGACTTGCGGTGTTCGATGTGATTGGCGTAGCGGGCAATCGACGCCTCAAAGCACGGCAAGGCGCATGGGCCTTCGCTGAAAAAATGGGCCAATGGGACCACGCGCACAACCTGCTGGGCGGCATCAACCATGAACTGCCCCACCGGCCCAACGGCTTCAACCGCTACGGCCCCACCCGCACGGCCGCACGCGTGCTCGACGGCGTGTTTTTGGCCGCACGGGCGGCCACACTGCAGCACAACAAAGTGCAGTTCGCGCCCGAACTCGCCTTTCATTTGTACGACCTGGAGTTTTGCCAGCGTGCACACCGCGCCGGACTGCGCCTGGGGGTTTGGCCCATCGCCATGACCCACTTCAGCGGCGGTCAATACGACTCAGACAGCTGGAGACAGGCCTACACAACCTATTGCCAACTCAATTGGCCCACCAGCAGCACCGCGCCCAAGGCAAAACCCCAAGGCAAGCCTGACGACGCCCCAGCCCCTGCTCGAACAGCCGCTGCACACACCCCATGAAAATCCTGTTCATCCACCAGAACTTTCCGGGGCAATACCGTGCACTGGCCCCCTCCATGGTCAAACTCGGCCATGAGGTCATGGCCATCTCCAGCCGCAAGGAAACCAGCATCCAGGGCATCCCCAACATTTGCTACGACAGCCCCCGCAGCTCCAGCAAAAACATCCACCCCTGGCTGCAATCCACCGAAGCGGCCATCATCCGGGGTCAAGCGGTGGCCCGCTCGGTTGAGCTGCTCATGAAAAACGGCTTTGTGCCAGACGCCATCGTCGGCCATGCGGGCTGGGGCGAAATGCAATTCGTGCGCCAAGTGGCACCGCAGGCCCGCATCACCAGTTTTTGCGAATATTTCTACCATGGCCAAGGCAGCGATGTCGACTTCGACCCCGAGTTCCCCGCCGCCCCAGACGCCATGCTGCGCTGCCATGCCCGCAACCTGCACCTGACCTCGGCCCTGGTGGACTCGGACGTGGGCCTGTCGCCCACCGAATGGCAAGCGAGTCAGTTTCCCGACTTTTTGCGCCAACGCATCGAAGTCTGTCACGACGGCATCGAAACCGACCGCCTGACACCTCACAAAGAAGCCTGGATCAAGCTGGGGCGCGACAACATCAAGGCCCAGCTGGGCGATGAAATCATCACCTTCATCAACCGAAACCTTGAGCCCATGCGCGGCTACCACAGCTTCATGCGGGCCCTGCCCCATATCCTGGCCGAAAGGCCCAAGGCCCGGGTGATCTTGCTCGGCGGCAACGAGGTCAGTTATGGACCGGCCCCGGCCACCGGCGGCGGGTACAAAGCCCAATTTTTGCGCGAAGTGCAAGACAAAATCGACCTCTCGCGCGTGCACTTTGTCGGTCAAGTGCCCTACGGCACCATGGTCAACATGCTGCGCATTTCGGCCGTGCATGTGTACCTCACCGTGCCCTTTGTGCTGTCTTGGTCCATGCTTGAAGCCATGAGCCTGGGCTGCTGTGTTGTGGGCTCGGCCACCCCACCGGTGCAAGAAGTCATCACCCATGGCCAAAACGGTCTGCTGGTGGACTTTTTTGAGCCCAAAGCCATTGCCCAACAAGTCTGTGAAGTTCTGGCACGCCCCAAAGACCACCAAGAGCTGCGCCGAGCCGCCCGGGCCCATGTGGTCCAGCACTACGACTACCAAAGGGTTTGCCTGCCTCGCCACCACCGCATCATCACCGGGCAGTCCATGCCCGCATGAGCCCACCCCTTAAGCCGCCCATGTCCGAAAGCATTCAGGCCCAAGCGCTCTTTGCGCTGGGCGTCCAACTGCACGCCAATCGCCATCTCGACGGCCAGCAAGCGCTGGCGGTGTTTGAGCAAGCGCGGCAACTGAGCCCCCACAACGCCGACATCCTGAACGCCTTGGGTGCGGTGCTCTCGCGCATGGGCCGTGATGAGGCCGCCATGGCCTATTTTGAGCAAGCCTTGGCCCAAAAACCGCAGCACCCTGACGCCTTGGACAATCTGGCCGGTCTGCTGCACCGAACCCGTCGCTACGCACAAGCGGCCGAACATGTTGAGCGCTGGCTCGCTCAGGCCCGTCATCCCGCCAAAGAGGCCCCCTACATGCTCGGGCGTCTGGCCTACACACGCCGCCTCATGGCCGACTGGACCGACGACGCACAAAGGCAACAGGCGCTGCGCCTGGCACTGCGCACCAGCGAGCGCAGCGTCTTGCCCTTTGAATTTCTGGGCTTCAGCGACGAACCCGCCGAACACCTCAACTGCGCCCGTCAATTGGTGCAAGACCGTCACCCCCCTGCCGTGCCCCTTTGGACACGCGAGCGCTGGAAAAACCCACGCATCCGCGTGGCTTACCTGTCCAACGATTTTTGCAACCACGCCACCGCCGTGCTGTTGGCACGCGTGCTTGAACTGCATGACAAAAAACGTTTTGAGATCTTTGCCCTGTCCTGGAGCCCTTTGCAAGACAGCATGCAGCAGCGCATTCGTGACGGGGTCGAGCATTTTGTCGACATCTCTGGCCAAAGCGACACCCAAGTGGCCCAGTGGATGGCCGGGCAACGCATCGACATTGCCGTCGACATCAAAGGCTTTGCCAGCAACTACCGGCTGGGCATCCTCGCGCACCGCCCCTGCCCCATCCAAGTCAACTACCTGGGTTACCCCGGCTCCTTGGGCGCCCCCTACATCGACTACCTGATCGCCGACCCCCACGTCATCGCCCCGGCCGACCGACACCATTACAGCGAGCACCTGGTGCGCCTGCCGCACAGCTACCAAGCCAATGACCCTTTGCGCCAAGTGGCCACGG
This sequence comes from Limnohabitans sp. WS1, assembly GCF_003063265.1. Classification (GTDB taxonomy): domain Bacteria; phylum Pseudomonadota; class Gammaproteobacteria; order Burkholderiales; family Burkholderiaceae_C; genus Limnohabitans_A. The sequence goes on along the minus strand of NZ_NERU01000003.1, from coordinate 230,496 downwards.
CATGCCCCAGCCGCGTCGCACTGGGCCTGCCCGACAAAGGTCCGGGCACCCAGGGCTTTGTGTTTGCCTGCTTCAACAACAGCTACAAAATCACCCCTGAAGTGTTTGCGCAATGGATGGGCATTTTGCAAGACACCCCGGGCAGTGTGCTGTGGTTGCTCCAAGCCAACGACCAAGTCGAAGAGCGATTGCGCCAACACGCCGAAACGCTGGACGTAGACCCGCAACGCCTGGTGTTTGCACCCCGTGTGCCGACACCGGAACACCTGGCCCGGCACGTTCACGCCGACCTGTTTTTGGACACCTTTCCGGTCAACGCCCACACCACCGCCGCAGACGCCCTGTGGATGGGCCTGCCCGTGCTCACACGCTATGGGCGCAGTTTTTCCAGCCGTGTGGCCCTGTCTTTGCTGCATGGCTGCCAATCCCCCGACACAGGTGCAGCGCCAAGCGTCGATCTGGTCAACACCTTGGCCGTCGACAAGGCCGCCGACTACGCCACCCGCGCGGTGGCCTTGGCCCAAAATCCGCCCCTTCTGCACAGCCTGCAGCAGCACCTCAAAACCCAGCGCGAACGCTTGCCACTGTTTGATGCTGCCTTGACCTGTCAGCACCTCGAATCGGGCTACCTCGCCATGTGCCAACGCTGGCAAAACGGCTTGTCACCGGCCGACATCACGGTTGCGGCCACGCCGGTCCATCGCCTGCAGCACAGCGCACCCGACAAGGGTCCAGCCCAGGGACCCATGCCCCCCTCCCGTGTTCTGGCCGCGCCTTCAGCCCCTGCTGATGTTTCAAAGCCTGCGCCCGATCTGAACCCCAATCTGCATCCTTCCCAACCCACCCCGACCGAGCCGGACAAACCAGCGTCCGTGCCCAGCCCGATGGCCACGCCACAGCAACTGCAAGCCCAAAGTTTGAGTCTGCTGCAAGCAGGCCAAACCGACGCCGCTCTGCGCGTGTTTGACCTGGCCCTCACCCAACGCCCGCAAGAATCGGCTCTGTGGCAAGCACGCGCCCACACCGCCTTGCGCCTGCCCCAAGCCCAGGCACGCGAACAAGCCCTGAACGATCTGCAACACGCCCTGGAACTGGCCCCGGACAATGAACGCCTGCGTTACGAACTGGCGCTCACCCTCGAACAGTCTGGCCAGCCCTTGGCCGCCTGCGAACACCTCGCGCAACTCGAAAGCCTGAACCCGCACAAGCCCGAGTACCCGCTGCTGCACATTCGGCTGCGCCGCCAACTGGCCCAATGGCCCCAAGCTCTGGCCCTGTGCCAAGCCTGGACCACACGGCAAGCCCAGCACAGCACGGCTTGGGTGCAACAAGCCTCGGCCCACCTGGCTTTGCAACAAAACGAGCAAGCCATGGCCTGCACCCTGCAAGCCCTGGCCCTGCAAAAAGACAACGCCGAAGCCCTGAACCTGCGCGGGATGCTGAGCCGGGCCAACGGCCTGCCCACCCCACAAGCCCTGAGCGACTTTGAACAAGCTCACGCGCAAGACCCCGACAACCCGTATTACTTGTCCAACATCGCCATCACACACGACGAGCTCGGCCAACTGGCACTGGCCCTGCCTTGGTGGCGTCGCTTGCTGGACTTGCCCGCGCCCCCCGGCGGCCATGCTCCACCCGTCCTGCTGCTGCAAGCCCACGGGGCACAACAAGTCGACGACTTGCCACGCCAGTTGCAACTGCTGCAAGAAGCCACCCAGCGCCTGCCCGATGACTTTGAGGCCTGGCTGCAATGCGGGCACTGCTGCACGGCGCTGGGCCTGGACCTGCAAGCCCAACAAGCTTATGCCCAGGCCCTGCGCATCGCGCCCAACAACGTCCACGCCCTGTCGGCACTCATGCGAGCAGAACGCTGCGTGGCGGACTGGAAGCACCACGATGAACGCTTGGCACAAGTGCTTAAAGCTGCCACCGACAGCGAGACCCCGGTCAACCCCTTTTTGATGACCATCATCAGCGACGACCCGCTGCTGCAAAAACGCGCCAGCGTGCTCGAATCGGCGCAAATCGGCCAACACATCAAGCCCTGGGCTTTCCCGAAAAACACCACCGGCACCCCCGCCAAAGAACGGCTGCGCATCGGCTACTTTTCGGCCGACTTTCACGACCACGCCACCAGTTACCTGATGGCGCAAATGCTCGAATCACACGACCGCCAGCGGTTTGAAATATTTGCCTACAGCTTTGGCCCCAACGCCAAACAACACGCCTACCGCCAACGCCTGGAGCGTGGTGTTGAGCACTTCTATGAGGTCAGCGCTCTGGGGGCACGCACCATTGCGCGCCTGGCCCGATCACACGGCATCGACATCGCCGTCGACCTCAAAGGCCACACCCGACAAGGACGCCCCCAGATTTTTGCCTGGCGCGCAGCACCGGTGCAGGTGAGTTACATCGGATTTCCGGGCACCCTGGGCTCGCCCTGGATTGACTACGTGGTGGGCGACACCAGCGTTATCCCCCCGGGGGACGAGGTGCACTTCACCGAACAAGTGGTTCGCCTGCCCGGTTGCTACCAAGCCAACGACACCCACAAAAGCGTGGCCACCCCCGGCATGACCCGGGCGCAAGCCGGCTTGCCCGACAAAGCGCTGGTGCTGTGCTGCTTCAACAGCACCTTCAAAATCAGCCCCGAGCTGTTTCAGGTCTGGCTGCGCATCCTCGGTCAAATACCTCATGCCGTGCTGTGGCTGTTTGACAAAAACCGCCAAGTGCAAGACACGCTGCGCCAATACGCCCAAGCCCAAGGCATTGCACCCGACAGGTTGGTGTTTGCCGCATTCGCCCCCTTGGCCGAGCACCTGTCACGCTACCGATTGGCCGATCTGTTTCTGGACACCGCGCCCTACAACGCGCACACCACGGCCAGCGATGCCCTGTGGGTGGGCTTGCCGGTGCTCACCCTGACAGGACGCAGCTTTGCCTCTCGCGTCGGTGCCAGCCTCTTGACGGCGCTCGATCTCCAAGAACTGATCACACACAACTTGAGTGATTACGAAAACCTGGCCCTGAAACTGTGCAAGGACCCCAAAGCCTTGGGTCGACTGCGCCAACGTGTGACCCACAGCCCCAAGCGATCGGCCCTGTTTGACGGCAGACTCCTGGCCCGTCTGATGGAGTCGGCTTACACCCAAATGGCCCACCGACAAGCCCAAGGCCTGCCCCCCGAAGGTTTTCAGGTCTGAACGCCAAGGAGCACAAGCCGCATCGCTGGCCGCGCTGCGAACTGTCACTTGGCCGCCACACCCTTATTGATCCGGCCAGGTGAAGTTTGCATGAACGCTTTTTTTGTGGGAGCGACGCCCTCGTCGCGATAAAGCCCCGCAGACCACCAAGAATCGCCCCGAGGGCGGGGCTCCCACAATGCCCCCATCGCTGATAACTGTACCCAAGGCAAGCCTTGCACTTCAAACTTTACAGGGCCGGATCAATAGGGCTGTCCAAGAACATGGCCCACCCCATGCTCTGCGTTAACTGAGCGACACATCCCCTCGGTTTTGCCCGCTATGCTTCGTGACCAAGGCAGCGTGATTTGGGCCGCTACTGCACCGCCGCCGACTCTCTCCATGAACCCGAAAACACCATGACCACATCCCCCCTCACCCTGCTGAATGACCCGACTTTGCTCAAGACCGACGCCCTGATCAACGGCCAGTGGGTCGCGGGCAGCCAGCGCTTTGACGTGACCGACCCGGCCACAGGCGGCCATTTGGCCAGCGTGGCCAACTTGGGTGCGGCCGAAGCCGAAGCCGCCATTGCCGCGGCCAACGCCGCCTGGGGCCCTTGGAAAACCAAGACCGCCAAAGAGCGCAGCATCATTTTGCGCAAATGGTTTGACTTACTTGTAGCCAACACCGAAGACCTGGCCCGGCTCATGACCGCAGAAAACGGCAAGCCCATTGCCGAGTCGCGTGGCGAAGTGGCCTATGGCGCGAGTTTTGTAGAGTGGTTTGCCGAAGAAGCCAAGCGCGTGAACGGTGAAACCCTGCCCCAGTTCGACAACAACCGCCGCCTCTTGGTGCTCAAACAGCCCATTGGCGTGTGCGCGGCCATCACGCCCTGGAACTTCCCGCTGGCCATGATCACCCGCAAAGTGGCACCGGCGCTGGCAGCCGGCTGCCCCGTGGTCATCAAACCCGCCGAGCAAACCCCGCTCACCGCCCTGGCGGCGGCCGAGTTGGCCATTCGCGCCGGCATTCCGGCCGGGGTGCTCAACATCATCACCGCTGACGGCCCACAAAGCATCGCCATCGGCAAGGTGCTGTGCGCCTCTGATGTGGTGCGCCACATCAGCTTCACAGGCTCCACCGAAGTGGGCCGCATTTTGATGGCGCAGTCGGCCCCCACCGTCAAGAAGATGTCGCTGGAGCTGGGCGGCAATGCGCCCTTCATCGTGTTTGAAGACGCCGACATCGACAGCGCCGTGGAAGGCGCTTTTGCCAGCAAATACCGCAACGCGGGCCAGACCTGCGTTTGCTCCAACCGCTTTTATGTGCAGGAGTCGGTGTACGAAGAGTTCGCCACCAAGTTCGCCGCCAAAGTCAAAACCGCCAAAGTGGGCAACGGCTTTGCCGATGGCGTGAACCAAGGCCCGCTGATCGAGCCCTCGGCCCTCGACAAGGTGGAGCGTCATGTGAAAGACGCCATCGCCAAGGGCGGGCGCGTGCTCACGGGCGGCAATCGCCTGGACGGCCAATTCTTTGAGCCCACCGTGATTGCCGATGCCAGCGCCGACATGGTCTGCGCCAAAGAAGAAACCTTTGGCCCCTTTGCGCCCATCTTCAAGTTCAAGACCGAGCAAGAAGCGATTGACGCAGCCAACAACACCGAATTCGGTCTGGCCAGCTATTTCTACAGCCGCGACATGGGCCGCATTTTCCGCGTGAGCGAAGCACTCGAATACGGCATGGTCGGCATCAACGTGGGCATTTTGGCCACCGAGCATGTGCCTTTTGGGGGCGTCAAGCAGTCGGGCCTGGGCCGCGAAGGCTCGCACCACGGCATGGACGACTATGTGGAGATCAAATACCTCTGTGTGGGCGATATCCTGAAGTAAACTACACAGCTTCGCGGGTGTCGTTTAATGGTAGGACTTTTGCTTCCCAAGCAAATAACGAGGGTTCGATTCCCTTCGCCCGCTCCAAGGTTTCAATCAGCCCATTCAAGCTCAGTCAACGAAGGCCCCGCAAGGGGCCTTCGGCATTTTCAAACCCGCCTTGCCTGCGCCCTTCCTGGCCACACACCCATGCAGATCACCGTCAACGAAGAACTCAAAGCCTACATCGACCCGCTCACACCCGACGAGCACGCCGCGCTGGAGCGCAGCATTTTGGCCGAGGGCTGCCGCGATGCGCTGGTGCTGTGGGGCGATGTGCTGGTGGACGGGCACAACCGCTATGGCATTTGCCAAAAGCACGGCCTGCCCTTTCAGACGGTGCAAAACACGAGATTTCAATCAATCGAAGACGTGCACCTGTGGATGATCGACCAGCACCTGGGTCGTCGCAGCGTGTCGGATTTTCAGCGTGGCGTGCTGGCCTTGCGCAAACGGGAAATTCTGGCCGAGCGCCGCGCGCAAACCATCGCCGCGACCGCATTCCGGGATGAAGCGGCCACGCACGATTCGATCGCCGAGCCCCAGAACAGCGCTGCGCCAGAGCCCAACCCGCTCAAAAGCCGTACCGACGTCGCCAAAGCCGCCCGCTTGAGCAGCAGCCAAGTGGTGCACATCGAAAAGATCCAGAAACAAGCCGCGCCCGAACTGGTCGCCGCCGTCAAAGCCGGCACCATTTCACTCAACACCGCCGCCGCCGTGGCCAGCCTGCCCGCCGAAGAGCAAAAAAGCGCGGCCCTGGGCGGCAAAGAAGAACTCAAGCAAGCGGCCAAGCGCGTGCGCGAAGTCAAACGCAAAACGCCACCAGACACCCAGCCCTCTGACGAAGGCGACAGCGCCGACACAGCACCCAGCGAACTGCAAGCCCTGCGCGAACAGGTCGCCGCCTTGACCACAGAAAATCAGGCGTTGCGTGCGCAGGTGGCGCAGTTGCAGGCGCAATTGGCTGTTTGAATGTCAAGGGATTGAAGCCACCGAAACCCGGCCGTCCTGCTTGGGGCGTTGAACCCTGAGTCTGCGGCTTGTCAGAGCTCCCCATGCCCCAACCAGCCATTCACCAAAACAAAAGGCCCTGAACGGGGCCTTTTGTCATGAGCGAGGCAACAGATCAGAAGATCAGTTTCACACCGGTCTTGCTTTGCAGCTGCTCAGGCGTCACGCCCGGGGCCAATTCGACCACTTTCAGGCCCGCGTCCGTCACGTCCATCACGGCCAGGTCGGTGATGATGCGGTCGACCACGCCCTTGCCGGTCAACGGCAGCGTGCACTCGGGCAGGATCTTCATGTCTTCGGTGCCGTCTTTCTTTTTGGCGACGTGTTCCATCAGGATGATCACGCGCTTGACGCCCGCCACCAAGTCCATCGCGCCGCCCATGCCCTTGACCATCTTGCCGGGGATCATCCAGTTGGCCAGATCACCCTTGTCGGTCACCTGCATCGCGCCCAAGATCGACAGGTTGATCTTGCCGCCACGGATCATGGCAAACGACTGCTCGCTGCCAAAGATGGACGAGCCCTTGATGGTGGTCACCGTTTGCTTGCCTGCGTTGATCAGGTCGGCATCCACTTCATCTTCCACCGGGAAGGGGCCAATGCCCAGCATGCCGTTTTCGCTTTGCAGCCAGACTTCTTTGTCGGCGGGCACAAAGTTGGCCACCAGCGTCGGGATGCCGATGCCCAGGTTCACATAGAAACCGTCTTCCAGTTCGTGGGCCGCACGGGCGGCCATTTGGTCTTGACTCCAGCTCATATCAGACTCCCGCCTTTTCAGTGATGGTGCGCTTTTCAATGCGCTTTTCCGGTTTCGCATTCAACACGATGCGGTGCACATAAATGCCAGGCAGGTGCACGCTGTCGGGGTGCATCTCGCCGGTTTCCACAATCTCTTCGACCTCGACCACACACATCTTGCCCGCCATGGCCACAGCCGGGTTGAAGTTGCGCGAGGTGTAACGGAACTGCAGGTTGCCAGACTTGTCGGCGCGGTGCGCCTTGACCAGCGACACATCGGGCACCAAAGCGCGCTCCATCACGTAGGTCTCGCCATCAAATTCGCGCAGCTCTTTGCCTTCGGCCACCAGGGTGCCCACACCGGTCTTCGTGAAGAAAGCCGGAATGCCCGCACCACCCGCACGCAGCTTTTCGGCCAGCGTGCCCTGGGGTGTGAACTCCAAAGCGAGCTCGCCTGCCAGGTATTGACGTTCAAATTCTTTGTTTTCGCCCACGTAGGACGAAATCATCTTCTTGATCTGGCGGGTTTGCAGCAGCAAGCCCAGACCAAAATCGTCCACACCCGCGTTGTTGGAAATCGCGGTCAGGTTCTGCACGCCGCTGTCGCGCAGCGCAGCGATCAAGGCTTCGGGGATGCCGCACAGGCCAAAACCACCCACGCCAATGAGTTGCCCGTCAGCCACGATGCCCTTGAGGGCATCGGCTGCGGAAGGAAAAATCTTGTTCACGACAAACTCCATTCAGGAAAGAGAACGCTACGATACTACGTATTCAGATACGTAGTTTTTCGTAGAGGCTGGCCCTAGCCGGTTTGGACATGCCATGAACACCGAGATCGACTACCGCCTCGCCTTCGACCTGGCCCCCATCGGCCTGGTGCTCTCGCGCAACCGCGCCATCGTCGACTGCAATCAGCGCGTGTGCGAAATGTTTGGTGTCAGCCGCGAGCAACTGATCGGCCAAAGCTTTCAGTTGCTCTACCCCAGCGCCGATGAATACGAGCGCACCGGCCAGCGCATCGCCCCCATCCTCAACACCAAAGGCGTTTACGCCGACGACCGCGTGATGAAGCGGGTTGACGGCCGCTTTAAAGGCGAGACCTTTTGGTGCCATGTGACCGGCCGGGCGCTCAACCGCGACGCCCCGCACGAAGCGGGCATCTGGACGTTTGAAGACCTGTCGGCCCGCAAACCCGTCAAAGCCGAACTCACCGCCCGCGAGCGCGAGGTCGCCGCCCACCTGATGGACGGCCAAACCAGCAAAGAGATCGGCAAAGCCTTGGGCATCAGCCACCGGACGGTGGAGATTTACCGCGTCAAGCTCATGCGCAAATACGAGGCCTCTGGCGCTGCGGATTTGATTCAGAAATTGATGCGGGGCTGAGGCACCCGTTCCATCACCCTTTCGGACTGTTCAAGTACCAACCTACAGGGCCAGGTATTGGTTTTTTGTAGGTCGGTGGCTTCAGCCCCAACATGGGCCTATGCCAACGCCTACAACGTCGGAGCTGAAGCTGCCGACCTAGAGGGCCAAGTATTGGTTTTTGCAGGTCGGTGGCTTCAGCCCCGACATGGGGGTCTGCCAAGAAGACATGCTCATGCCCCAAGGCCTGAACGAGAAGCCGCCACCCGCCGCAAATGCTGCGCCGCCCCGCCAAACTGCTGCTCGATCACCGTCAGCCGCTTGAAGCCATGGCCCACGGCCAGTTCGTCGGTCATGCCCATGCCGCCGTGCAACTGCACCGCGCCCTGCCCCACCAAACGTGCCGCCCGCAGCACCGTCACATGGGCCGATGACACCCGCTCGGCGCGGCGCTCGGGGCTGTCGCCCAGCACATCGGCACAAGCACTGACTGCCGCCGCGGCCTGCACCAGGGCCATGTACATGTCGGCCATGCGGTGTTGCAGAGCCTGGAAGGCTGCCAAAGGCTGACCAAACTGTTTGCGCTGGCTGGTGTAGTTCAGTGTGTCGCGCATCAGAGTCTGCATCACGCCCACGGCCTCGGCGCCTGCGGCCAGCGTGGCCGTATCCCACGCTTGCGAGAGCGCGGCCAGCGCATCGCCGTGGCCAATGAGGGCTTGCACAGGCGTTTGGTCAAAGGCCAGCTCAGCCGCCCAGGCGCCATCGATCAGGCGCACATCGCGCCGCAGCACCCCGCTGGCTGCGGGGTCGATCAGGCAGATGCGCATCTGGCCCGCTTCGTCTTTTGTGCTGACCAGCCAGTGTGTGGCCCCGGGCGCACCACGCACAAAAGCTTTGCGTCCGGTGATCTGCCACTGGCCGTTCGAGGTGTGCAAGCGGGTCTGCACCTGGCTCAAATCGGTGCGGCCTGCGGGCTCCAAGGCCGCCACGGCCAAGCGCACTTGGCCATCGGCCAGGCCTTGCAGCAAGGCATCAGCCGCCGGGTCGCTCAGCGCTTGCAGCAAGTTGGCACCCAAGACGGCCGAGCTGCTGTAGGGCTCGGCCGCCAAAGCCGCACCCAGAGCCTGGCAGATCAGCATCTGCTCGGGCAAACCACCGCCCATGCCCCCCGGGTGTTCAGGCAGCGCGGCACCCAAGAGGCCCAACTCGTGTGCCAAGCCTTGCCAAAGCGGCGCAATCGCTTGCGGCGTGGCGATCATCTGAGCCCGCTTGTCAAAGGCCCATTTGTCTTGCAGCCAGCCTTGCAGACTGGCCACGAGCATGGCCTGCGTCTCGTCCAGCGGCAGCACAGGCTCCACCACCTCGGCCCCCAGGATGTGGCGGGCGATCAGGTTGCGCTGCACTTCATTGGTGCCGCCATAAATCGAAGCGGCGCGGTCATTCAAGTAAGCCCGGGTGGCAAACACCGACTCTTCGGGCACAGGCAAAGCGTGGGCAGAGGCTTCTTCGATGGTCAGGCTGCTCGCGCCATAGGGGCCTGCAATGTCCAGGCCCAGCTCGGTCAAGTGCTGCTTGAGCTCGGTCGCCAGCACCTTGCCCATGGAGGGCGCTGCTGGCATCCAGCTAGGCTGCGTGCCGCCACCAATGCGGGCAGTCAGCACCTGCTGTTCCCAGGCGTGCAGGGCGTCGATGCGGCACTGCGCGTTGGCCAAGCTCAGGGTGATGTCTTCGTGCTCGGTGCCCGACGCACCTTGCGCAAAGCCTTCTTGCAAGGACTCGCGCAAGCGGGCCAGCCGCCCCCTCAAGAACGGCGCAGACGAGCCACCCCGCTCGTGCTCCAGCAAAAATTTGGCAATGGTCCAGCCCTGGTTTTCTTCGCCGATCAGCGCATCAGCAGGTACGCGGGCCTCGTCAAAAAAGACCTGGTTGAATTCGTGATCGCCCGAGATGCTGACAATCGGCCGGATCTGAATGCCCGGGTTGTTCAGCTCAAACATCAAAAAGCTGATGCCTTGCTGCGGCTTGCCGCTGCTGTCGGTGCGCACCAGGCAAAACATGTGCGTGGCACGGTGGGCGTGGGTGGTCCAAATTTTGGAGCCGTTGATCACCCACTCGTTGCCCTCGCGGCGGGCACGGCATTGCAGCGAGGCCAAGTCGGAGCCCGAACCCGGCTCGCTGTAACCCTGACACCAGTAACTCACGCCATTGCGCAAGTCGGGCAGCCAGCGCTCTTTTTGGGCCTGCGTGCCAAACGCCACCAGCACGGGTGCAGCCATCACCAGACCCAGGGGCGAGACCTTGGGGGCATCGGCCGCTGCCATCTCGCTGGCAAAAATGTCGTGCTGCCGGGGCGTCCAGGCGCAACCACCCCACTCCACCGGCCAATGCGGCGCCGCCCAGCCGCGCTTGGCCAAAATCCGCTGCCACGGAATACCGACCTCGTAGTCGGCAAAAATGCCCGAGGTGCGGTGCCCGCCCAGACGGATTTCGTCGGTCAGCTCAGCGGCCAAAAAGGCGCGCACTTCGTCGCGAAAAGCCAGTTCGTCTTTGCTCAAATTCATGGGGTGTTCGCTCTCAAAGGCGGCCGCCATCGCCCGATGGCGCCAGGGTCATAGGTGGAATCAGAAGCCGACGTAACGCACAAAGTTGGCGGCGTCTTCGCGCACCGACTTCACGCTGTTGGCCACAAAGTCTTCGTCCGGGTAGCCCATGGCGATGCAGATCATGATGTTCTGATCGTCTGGAATGCCCGCGTGCTCGCGCACCACGGCCGACTGCATGATGCCTTGGCCGTTGATGACGCTGCCCAAGCCACGCTCCCAGGCGGCCAACACCAGCGCGTGCGACAAAGCGCCCAAGTCAAACTGGCTGATGGCCGCAGGTTCGAGGTATTTGTCGTAGGTCAGCACCAGCGACACGGGCGCATCGAATTGCCGAAAACCGCGCATGACCCAATCGGTGCGCCGCGCCTTGTCGTCGCGGGCGATGCCCATGGCGTCAAACAGCTGAATCGCGATGTCGACCTGCCGCTTGCGGTGGATGCCGTCGTAGGCCTCCTTCATGGGAAAGTCGCGCTTGGGCGGCACGCCCTTGACCATGTTTTCGGTGTTGCCCCGGCGAATGCGTTCCAGCGGCTCGCCCGTGACCACATGCACATGCCAGGGCTGTGTGTTCATCGACGAGGGCGACCATTTGGCCACTTCGATGATCTCTTCGATCACCTCGCGTGGCACAGGTTTGGGCAAATAGCCCCGAACGCTTTTTCGGGCTTTGATGAGTTCTGAAAATTCCATGCTTCTTCTCCTCATCCGAAGATGAGGGAAAAGCCTTCCACCGTCAATACAAGCGTGATGCCAAGGTTACTCAAACCATCAGGCTTTGGGCTCAATGACCTCGGTGGCACACCGGAAGGCGTCAATCGCCGTTGGAAAACCGCAATACACCGTGGCGTGCAGCATGAGTTCGCGGATTTCTTCAGGGGTCGCACCATTGGTCAGAGCACCGCGAATGTGGGCTTTGAGCTCTTGCTGCTTGCCTTGCGCCGTCAGCATGGCCACCGTGATCAGGCTGCGGGTTTTCAGGTCCAGGCCTGTGCGCTGCCAGACATTGCCCCAGGCGTTGCGGGTGATGAACTCCTGCATGGGCTGGGTGAACTCGGTCGCACCACCCAGGGCACGTTCGACGTAATCGGCACCCACCACTTGGCTGCGGGTGGCCAAGCCGTTTTGGAAATCGGTATCGGTCGGCCAATCCAAAGGCGCGGAATTCTCGGCGGGGGTGTTCAAAGCAGTCATGGTGAAACTCCATTTGGTGGAAAATGAGCCAAGCATAAGCATTTTTAAACCCCTGACGAGCACACCCATGACACCACGCTACCCCGCCCCCGAAATCAATGACTTGCCCGACGACATCAAGGCCAAGGTGCTCGAAGTCCAAGAAAAAGCCGGTTTTGTGCCCAACGTGTTTTTGGCCTTTGCACGCCGCCCCGCTGAGTGGCGTGCATTTTTTGCTTACCACGACGCCCTGATGGTGCCCGAGTCGGTGGGGCGCGAAAGCGGCCTCACAAAAGGTGAGCGTGAAATGATCGTGACCACCACCAGCGCGGCCAACCACTGCCTGTATTGCGTGGTGGCCCACGGCGCGATCTTGCGCATTTACGAGAAAAAGCCTCTGGTGGCCGACCAAGTGGCCATCAACCACCGCAAGGCCGACATCAGCCCACGTCAACGCGCCATGCTGGACTTTGCGCTCAAGGTGTGCAACCACTCCGACCAAGTGGAAGACGCCGACTTTGCTGCCCTGCACGCCCACGGCTTTGACGATGAAGACATCTGGGACATCGCCGCCATCACCGCGTTCTTTGGCCTGAGTAACCGCATGGCCAGCTTCAGCGGCATGATGCCCAACCCCGAGTTTTACCTGATGGGCCGCGCGCCCAAAGCCAAACCTGCGGCCTGACGCAAGCCTACACCCCACCTCCATTGGCCGGGGAACAGGTTCACGTTGGTCACCCGGCCCCTCAGGCTTAGTCGCCCGGGTGACCGGGTCAGGGCGGCGACACAGGTTTGTCCTCTTGCCGTGAAAAAAAACATGGCATTCAATTGGATTTCCATTTCAAGGAGACCCTTTTGAATTCGAACAAGCTTCCCCGTCGTACCTTTGTTCAGGCCTCGGCCGCCATGGCCGTCACGCTGGGGTTTCCAAGCCTGTCGCAAGCGCAGGCTTTTCCGGCCAAACCCATCAAACTGATCTGCCCCTGGCCTGCAGGTGGCTCCAGCGATGCGGTCATGCGAGCCTTGGCCGAAAGTGCCAGCAAAGCCTTGGGCGGACAGGTGATCGTCGAGAACAAGCCGGGTGCCAGTGGCATGTTGGGCCCCAACGAATTGGTTCGTGCCCAGCCCGACGGCTACACCCTGTCGCAAATCACGATCGGCGTGGCGCGTTTGCCGCACATGCAAAAAATGCAGTTCGATCCGCTCAAAGACTTCACTTACATCGCGTGCCTGACGGGCTACACCTTTGGCGTGGTGGTGCGGTCCGACTCCCCCATCAAGTCAATTGCAGACCTCGTGGCTTTTGCCAAAGCCAACCCGGGCAAGTTCACCTATGGGTCGACGGGCAATGGCACCACACCGCACTTGGCCTTTGCCGAATTCGCCAGCAAAGCCAAGATTGACGTCACCCATGTGCCCTTCAAAGGCAGCGCCGATGGCGTGCAAGCCGTGTTGGGCGGCCACGTCATGTCGCACAGCGACGCCACCGGCTGGGCCCCACAGGTGGAGGCAGGCACCATGCGTTTGCTGGCCACCTATGGCAGCAAACGCACCAAGCGCTGGCCCAATGTCCCCACACTCAACGAACTTGGTTTCGACACCGTCTCCGACTCACCCTTTGGCATTGGCGGCCCCAAGGGCATGGACCCGGCCGTGGTCAAGAAGTTGCACGACGCCTTCAAGCAAACCCTGCAAGACCCGGCCGTCATGGCCAGCTTCGACAAATATGACCAATCGGTGATCTACATGGGCACCGAGGAATACACCCAGTTCATCCGCAACACCTTCCAGTCCGAAAAAGCGACCATCGAACGCTTGGGCTTGGCCATGAAAACCTGAAAAAGGCCAATCCACCACGCATCCTGTTCTTGTTAAAACAGGCTGCAGACCCAAAAAAAAACGGCAGCCCAGGCTGCCGTTTTGCATGGCTGCCGGATCAAATCCGGCATGACACAGGGGATCAGTAAGCCTGACCCAGCTGGCCCAAGATGGCGGGGTTCTCGAGGGTGGAGATGTCTTGTGTGATCTCTTCGCCTTTGGCCAGCGAACGCAGCAGGCGGCGCATGATCTTGCCGGAACGGGTCTTGGGCAAGTTCTCGCCAAAGCGGATGTCCTTGGGCTTGGCGATCGGGCCGATTTCTTTGGCAATGTGGTCGCGCAATTGCTTGGCAATCGCCTTGCCTTCGTCGGTATTGGGCAATGCACGCTTGAGCACCACAAAGGCGCAAATCGCCTCGCCTGTGGTGTCGTCAGGGCGGCCCACCACGGCAGCTTCGGCCACCAGCTCGGTGCAGCTCACCAAAGCGGATTCGATTTCCATGGTGCCCATGCGGTGACCCGACACGTTCAGCACGTCGTCGATGCGGCCGGTGATGGTGAAGTAGCCGGTCTTCTCGTCACGGATCGAGCCGTCGCCAGCCAAGTAATACTTGCCCTTGAAGTCTTCAGGGTAGTAGCTCTTCTTGAAGCGCTCAGGATCACCCCAGATGTTGCGGATCATGGAAGGCCATGGGCGCTTGACGACCAAAATGCCACCTTGGCCATTGGGCATGTCTTCACCTGTTTCGCTCACGATGGCGGCCTGGATGCCGGGGAAAGGCAGTGTGCAGGAACCGGGCACCATGGGTGTAGCGCCGGGCAGCGGCGTGATCATGTGGCCGCCGGTTTCGGTTTGCCAGAAGGTGTCGACGATGGGGCAATTGCCGCCACCAACGTGCTGGTGGTACCACTCCCATGCAGCAGGGTTGATCGGCTCACCGACCGAGCCCAACAGGCGCAAGCTGCTGAGGTCATAGCTCTTGGGGTGCACCGCATCGTTGGCTTCTGCGGCCTTGATAAGCGAGCGAATGGCGGTGGGCGCGGTGTAGAAGATGGTGGCTTTGTGGTCCTGAATCATCTTCCAAAAGCGGCCCGCATCAGGGTAAGTGGGCACGCCCTCGAACACGATTTCGGTGCCACCCAAAGCCAAGGGGCCATAGGTGATGTAAGTGTGGCCCGTGACCCAGCCGATGTCGGCGGTGCACCAGAACACGTCGTCGGCCTTCAAATCGAAGGTCCACTTGGTGGTCAAAGCGGCATGCAGCAAATAGCCGCCCGTGCTGTGCTGAACACCTTTGGGTTTGCCGGTAGAGCCGGACGTGTAGAGCAAGAACAGGGGGTGCTCGGCACCGACCCACTCGGGCTCGCAGGTGGTGGCTTGCTGGTCGGCCAAGTCGGCCATCCACTGGTCGCGGCCAGCGGTCATGGCGATGTTGGCGCCCGAGCGCTTGACAACCAGGACGTTTTGGATGGAGCCGCAACCGCCCAAATTGATGGCGTCGTCCACGATGGATTTGAGGGGCAACAACTTGCCGCCACGCACCTGGTTGTCTGCGGTGATCACAGCCACAGCGCCCGTGTCTTCGATGCGGTCACGCAGCGACTGCGCCGAGAAACCACCAAACACCACCGAGTGGGTCGCGCCGATGCGGGCGCAGGCCTGCATGGCGGCCACGCCTTCGATGGACATGGAGATGTAGATGACGACGCGGTCACCCTTTTTGATGCCCAAGCTCTTCAAAGCGTTGGCGTACTGGCAAGTTTTGGCCAGCAGCTGGCTGTAGGTGATCTTGGTCACTTCCCCGCCGTCGGCTTCAAAAATGATAGCGGTCTTGTCGCCCAAGCCTTTTTCGACGTTGCGGTCCAGGCAGTTGTACGAGGCGTTCAGCGTGCCGTCTTCGAACCACTTGAAGAAAGGCGCGTTGGACTCGTCCAGCACCTTGGTGAAAGGTGTCTTCCAGCTGATCAGCTCTTTGGCCAGGCGGGCCCAATAGCCTTCGTAATCGGTTTCGGCTTCTTTGCACAGCGCTTCGTACGCAGCCATGCCGGAAACATGGGCGTTTTTCACGAAGTCAGCGCTGGGTTGGTAAAGGTTTGAACTCATCAGATTTGTCTCCTCAATGACATGACGTTGTTTAAAACTGGTGCAAATGTCTGCTTTCGCTCTTACAAAGCACTGACTGACATGAGTCTTGCACGGGTGATGGCGCGATACCGGATGGGACCGCCTAAAATCCGAATGATGTCACGAGAGACGCTTGCTCTCATCAAACCAGGAAAAACATGTCCAAACCCACACCTCCCGCCAAAATCAACTTGAGCCCCTTGAGCGCCTTCATTTTTGCCAGCCGTTGGCTGCAATTGCCTTTGTATTTGGGCCTGATCGCCGCACAAGCCGTGTACGTGTTCCATTTCTGGGTCGAATTGGTGCACTTGCTGGAAGCCGCTTTTGGCAGCCAAACCGCCTTACAAGCTTTGGTCAACAGCATCGGTTACAAAGCCGATGTGCAGCTGACGGCCTTGAACGAAACCGTGATCATGTTGGTCGTGTTGGCCCTGATCGACGTGGTCATGATCTCGAACTTGTTGATCATGGTCATCGTGGGCGGCTACGAAACCTTTGTCTCACGCCTGAACCTCGAAGGCCACCCCGACCAGCCCGAGTGGCTGAGCCACGTCAATGCTTCGGTGCTCAAGGTCAAGCTGGGCACGGCCATCATCGGCATCAGCTCGATCCACTTGCTCAAGACCTTCATCAATGCCGCCAACTACGACGAAAAAGTGCTGATGTGGCAAACCCTGATCCACATGGCGTTCTTGCTCAGCGCGATTGCCATCGCCTATGCTGACCGCCTGATGTCGCACCACGACAAATCCGACCATTGAACCCTTGACTCACGACTCTCCATTGGAACGACCCATGACCACCCTGATCAAACAAGACGACCTGATCGAATCCGTTGCCGCAGCGCTGCAGTACATCAGCTACTACCACCCGGCCGACTTCATCTCGCACCTGGCCAGCGCCTACGAGCGCGAGCAAAGCCCCGCAGCCAAGGACGCGATTGCGCAAATCCTGACCAACAGCAAGATGAGCGCCTTTGGCCACCGCCCGATTTGCCAGGACACCGGCATCGTCAACGTGTTCCTTGAAGTCGGCATGGACGTGAAATTTGACGGCTTTACCGGCAGCCTGGAAGACGCCATCAACGAAGGCGTGCGCCGTGGCTACAACCACCCCGACAACACGCTGCGTGCATCGGTCGTGTCTGACCCACACTTCAACCGCAAGAACACCAAGGACAACACGCCTGCGGTGATCTTCACCAAGATCGTGCCCGGCCACCATGTGCATGTGACCGTCGCAGCCAAAGGCGGCGGCAGTGAGAACAAGTCCAAGCTGATCATGCTCAACCCTGGCGACAGCATCGTCGACTGGGTGCTCAAGACGGTGCCCACCATGGGCGCGGGCTGGTGCCCTCCGGGCATGCTGGGTATTGGCATTGGCGGCACCGCCGAAAAAGCCGTGCTTCTGGCCAAGGAAAGCCTGATGGAAGACCTGGACATGTACCAGCTGCTCGAAAAATCCAGCAAGGGCGAGAAGCTCGACCAGGTCGAAGAAATGCGCCTGGAGCTCTACCACAAGGTCAACGCCCTGGGCATTGGCGCGCAAGGCTTGGGTGGCCTCACCACCGTGCTCGACATCAAAATCAAGATGTACCCCACACACGCGGCCAGCAAGCCCGTGGCCATGATCCCCAACTGCGCGGCCACCCGCCACGCGCACTTTGTGCTCGACGGCTCCGGGCCCAGCTACCTCGAAGCACCTTCGCTCGACCTGTGGCCCAACGTGGGCTGGACGGCCGACACCGAAAAGAGCCAGCGCGTGGACCTGAACACCTTGACGCCCGAACAGGTCGCCGCCTGGAAACCCGGCCAGACCCTGCTGCTCAACGGCAAGATGCTCACGGGCCGCGACGCTGCGCACAAACGCATCCAGGACATGCTGGCCAAGGGCGAAAAACTGCCGGTGGACTTCACCAACCGCGTGATCTATTACGTGGGCCCGGTGGACCCGGTGGGCGACGAAGCCGTGGGCCCTGCTGGCCCGACCACGTCCACCCGCATGGACGGCTTCACCGAAATGATGCTGGCGCAAACCGGCCTGATCGCCATGATCGGCAAGGCCGAGCGCGGCCCGGTCGCCATCGAAGCCATCAAGAAGCACAAAAGCGCTTACCTGATGGCCGTGGGCGGCGCGGCTTATCTCGTGTCCAAAGCCATCAAACACGCCCAAGTGGTGGGCTTTGCCGACATGGGCATGGAAGCCATCTATGAATTCGACGTGGTCGACATGCCTGTGACGGTGGCGGTGGACGCGGGCGGCACCAGCGCCCACATCACCGGCCCCGCCGAATGGCAAAAGCGCATCGCCACGGGCGAGTTCAAAGGCATTGGCGTCACAGCCGCCTGATGCAGGCAATGACCCGAAAGGCCGCATCAGCGGCCTTTTTTTCAAGCCGACCAAACCACAACTGACCTTGAGCGCCCCCTCTGACATGAACGCAGCGTCCCGCCCCATCGGGGTTTTTGACAGCGGTATCGGTGGCCTGAGCGTGTTGCAGGCCCTGCAAAGCGCCCTGCCCCACGAGCACTTTGTGTATTTGGCCGACAACGCACACGCGCCTTATGGTGAAAAAACCGATCTGCAGGTGAGACAACGCACGCACGCCATCACCGAGCATTTGCTGAACCAACACCACATCAAGGCCTTGGTGGTGGCTTGCAACACCGCCACGGCTGCGGCCATCCATGAGCTGCGCACACGGCATCCACAACTGCCGCTGGTTGGGGTAGAGCCCGCGCTCAAACCCGCCGCAGCCCTGAGCCAAACAGGCCACATTGGCGTCATCGCCACCCGGGGCACGGTGGCCAGTGACAAGTTTGCGCGATTGCTGGACTCGGTGGAGGGACAAGCCCAATTCACGGTGCAAGCCTGCAATGGGCTGGCCTTGGCGATTGAGCAAAGCACCTTGCCCCAGCACGCCGACGAGGCCCAGCAACGCATCACCGAACTGCTGGCGCACTACACCAGCGCCATGGGCACTTTTGGAACAGGCCCTGGACAAATGGACACGCTGGTGTTGGGCTGCACCCATTACGTGTTTGTGGAAAATCAACTTCGAACGCTGCTGGGACCCGATGTGCAGCGGGTGTCCACGGGCGAAGCCGTGGCCCGACAAACACGGCGCTTGCTGGAAGCCGCTGGCATGCTGCGCTCAGGCCCCGCACCGCTGTCGGCGGCACAGCGCATGAGCTTGTTCACCACCGGTGACCTGCACGGCCTTCAGGCCGCGGCAAAGCGATGGCTGGGTTTGCCGCCAGGAGCTTGCCACAAAGCGCCACCACAAGTCTGAAGGCACCCACTCCAGGGGTGGGCTGCAACTCAATCAGCGCCCTGCCCCAGTGCCATGCGACGACCGCGCTGCATGTTCACCGGCATCAACAAGACCAGGCCCAACACAAACAACAAAGAAGTCGAGCCAATCGCCAGGCGCTGGTTGCCATCGCTCAGCCAAGTGATCAGGCCATAAGTCAACGGCCCCAGAATGCTGGCCAGTCGAACGGCAAATGTCCACAGACCAAAAAACTCACCCAAGCGCTGGGGCGGCACCATCAAACCGGCCATGGCGCGACCCGCAGACTGGCTCGATCCCATGCAAAAACCGGCAACCCCAGCCGCCCACCAGAACGTGGCTTTGTCGGCAGACAAGGCCGCAATGAAGCAAGTGGCCACCCAGCCCAACAAAGTCAGTGACAGCGTCAGTTTGTGGCCCAAGCGGTCTTGCACATGACCAAACACCAAAGCCCCCACAAACGCCGCAATGTTGAGCACAAAGATCAGCACCATGGTTTCTTGGGGCTGAAACCCGATGACCTGCTCGGCGTAAATGGCTGCCAAGGTGATGGCGACGGCCACACCGCCTTGGTAGGCCACGGCGCAAGCAAGCAGTTGGATGAAGTCTCGATAAGGCAAGGCCTCGCGCAGGGTTTGGCGCAAATGGCGCAGGCTCTGCATGGCCGAATGCACCGGGGCATCGGGCCGGGCGGGCGAATGCTCGCGCAACAAAGCAAACGTCACCCAAGCCGCTGCGCCATACACAGCCGCCGTGATGAGCATGGTCACGGGCACAAATTGGCTGCCCGACTCGCCGCGCGACTGAGCAGCCAGCACATAAGCCAGGCAGACGCCCAGCGTGAGCATGCCACCGATGTAACCCAGCGACCAGCCCCAACCACTCACGCGACCCATGGCTTCGGGCTTGGCCAATTCGGGTAAAAAAGAAGCGGTCAGCGACTCGCCATAAGAAAAAAAAGTGTTGGACAGCACCAAAATGAACAAGCCCAAAGCCACTTGCCCCGGTCCCACCAAGGCCAAAGCCGCTGTGCTGAGCACACAGCCTACGGTCACCCACATCAGCAAGCGTTTTTTGCCAGCGACCCGATCAGCCCATGCCCCCAAACCGGGCATGGTGAGCATGACGATGAAATAAGACAGGCTCAGGCCCGAAGTCCAGGCCAAGGTGGCCCAGCTTGCGCCATCGGCCACGCCACCCACAAAGTAAGCAGCAAACACGGCGGTGATGACCACCGTGGAATAGCCCGAGTTGGCAAAATCGTACATGGCCCAGCCGAAAACCTCGCGCATGCGAACCCCCGGGTTCAGCGCATCACGAGAAAACAAGCCGAGCATGGCAATCAGTGCAAATGTCGTGGACGGCGACCGCCACCCCCGTGGCTGCCGTTGCCGTTGCCCCCTGCACCTTTGGGGGGCTTACCCAGCTCCAATGAACTGACCAGGTTGTCAAAGCGCTGACTGAAGAGCTTGTCGATTTCAGACACTACACCCGACAACTCGGCCCCATCAAAGTGCCGTTCCATCATGTTCACGACGTCGTGGATGAGCAAATCGCGCTGGGCCTGCATGATGGCCCCAGGGTCCGGCCCCACAAACAACATGACAAAGTCGTCGCGAGAATCGGCGCCACTGGCTTCATCCTCGTCGTCAAATTCGGTGTCGTAAAAAGTGACTTCAATGGGTGTGCCTGCAGAGGACAACTCATTGAGGTTCATGCACAAGTCTTCCATGACCATGCGGAAATCTTCATCCCCCCGCACAGTCCAGCACATTTGCAGTCGATGTGAGCTGGCATCAAAACGAATGCCAGGCTCTTCTTCGTAAAGGCTTGAAGAGGCTTCATTCAAAGATCTTGCGCCAGCGTATTGCCAAAGTGGCTTGAGCGCTTCCTGAATGGATTTGAGGTCGGTGCCGGATTTGATCGGCACATCACCATGCACGTGGATTTCAAGCGGTGCGTTGTCTTGGTTCATGATGATGTTGATGTGTACTTTGGTGCCCCGAGCCGGAATCGAACCGGCACGCCCGTTATTCACGAAGCAACGGATTTTAAGTCCGGTGTGTCTACCGATTTCACCACCGGGGCAGAGGCTCTATTGTGCCTTGAGATCGGGCCGATAAAGTCTCAACTTGTTTGCAAATTGAGCATGGCCAATGCATAAAGTGCCACAACCGACACATAGGCGGCTGACCACACCATGGTTCGCCACTTCGGTTTGTTGCTGACGTAACAAAAAACATAAGCGGTGCGGGCGGTCACAAACAAAATGGACAAGGCGTCGACCGTATGGGGATCCACCCCAGTCAACAAAGCCAAAATCACACCCACCGCAAAGAAGGGAAAGGCCTCAAAACAGTTGGCTTGAGCGGCATTAGCGCGGGCTCGAAAACCTGTTTGTGATGCCAACCACGCCCTCGGGTCACTGTTGTCGTAGCCCTTAAAACCCGATTTGGCGATGCCCGCACAAACGACCGGCATGATCCCTGCGACCAAAACCGCTGCATAGGAAATCAGCATTCCATACCCCCTTGATGAGCAAAGCCTGTGAACAATAGACGAACCGCGTGACCACCAATTAAAAAGCCACTGAGGTCATCAGTGGCTTGCCAAGTCAGGATCAAAAACCTGAGGTGCAGGATCAACCGCCCTTTTTGGAACGCTTGCCAGGATTTTTCTTGCTGCGAGTGGCCACGCCACGCTCAAGGCTGACGCGCTGACCACGACCGCCGGTGCGCAAGGTCACACCAGGCAAAGCTGGCAGTGGGGGGGTGAATTTACGATCTGCTTCGGTGACGATTTTGTTGCCCATCTATGGCTCCAGATAAATAATGCAAAGCGATATTAGGCCACAAGAAGTGGCCTATTCCATCCAATGGACACGATTGACCTGAGAATTTAAGACCCAGCAAGCATGAACTTCGCCCTTGGAGGACGGCCTCCCTGGCACTGCAAGCGGCTCATCAGGCACAAATGTTGCGTTCAGTCGGCCCTGCGCAACGCGACTGCAAAGCCCCTTTGAACCGCCGGCCGAGCCATCATGCGCTCGTACCAACGCTGGACATGAGGAAATTCACTCAAATCCACCCGATGCCGAGCATGACGCCAAACCCAACCCAAAATCGCGAAGTCAGCAATCGACAATTCGCCTGCAAAAAACGCATGCTCGGCCAAACGGCGGTCCATGACCCCATACAAACGCCGTGTTTCGCTCATGAAGCGTTGCAAACCATAGCGCCTGTCACCCTCGTCACTCAATGCAACAAAATGGTGCACCTGCCCTGGGGAGGGACCAAACCCACCCACTTGAAACATCAACCACTCCAGAACAGCCACCCGAGCAGCGCCTGAAGGGGGCAAAAACAGACCCGTCTTTTCTGCCAAGTACATCAAAATGGCACCCGACTCGAAAACGGTTTGCACTTGGCCATCCGGTCCATCGGTGTCCACCAAAACTGGGATTTTGTTATTGGGGCTGATGCGCAAAAAATCGGGATCAAATTGTTCATTTTGTGTGATGTCAACCACTTGCACCGCATAGGGCAAGCCCATCTCCTCCAAGGCCACCGAAATTTTTCGGGCGTTTGGGGTGTCAAAAGCCAACAGTGTCAATGCCATGCAACAAGCTCCTTGAAAAGGGTTCAGTTTATGGACAAAGCGTCCACCCCATGGACCACTCGGTGACTGCATGCCCAGACACCCGCGCTTATGATGATTTTTTAATCAAAAAGGCAAGTGCATGAACCGCGTACTGGCACACACCGGGGCCCAATACCCCATTTTGCAGGCTCCCATGGGCTGGATTGCCCGCAGCGCCTTGGCCTCGGCCGTCTCCAAGGCTGGTGGATTGGGCATCATCGAAACCTCGTCCGGGGAAACCGAAAATTGCCAACGTGAAATCCAGCGCATGCTCGACAGTGGGCTGCCCTTTGGCGTGAATCTTCCGATTCGTTTTTTGAAAGACGACGCCATGCTGCGTTACGTCTGCGAATCTGGCATCCGTTTTGTCACCACATCAGCCGGCAGTCCTGCCAAGTTTGTCGCCCCCTTAAAGGCCGCAGGCATTGCGGTCTACCATGCGGTCCCCACTCTTGAGGCTGCGTTGAAGTGTGCTCAAGCGGGTGTTGACGGCTTGGTGGTGGAGGGCTCCGAAGGCGGTGGTTTCAAAAATCCGGAAGAAGTCAGCACCTTGGTGCTGCTGCAAGCCATCCGCGAACACACCGATTTGCCCTTGATCGCTGCTGGCGGCATTGTGGATGGTCGCGGCATGGCTGCAGCATTTGCCTTGGGTGCCGAGGCGGTACAAATGGGCACCCGTTTTGTGGCTTGCGCAGAAAGCCCCGTTCACGCGCACTATAAACAAGCCATCGTGCAAGCGCCCACCACCGGCACCTACATGCTGAACACCCAGTCTTCGCCTTGCATTCGTGCCCTCAAAGCCCCTTTCACAAAAAGCTTGCACGAGGCAGGGCTGATGGGCCCCGAGGCCTTCAAAGGCATTCAGGACGTTTACTTTGGCGGAGACATGAATGCGGCCCCCGCTTTGGCGGGTCAATCGGCTGGACTGATCCATGAGGTCAAAACCGCCCGTGAAATCATCGAAGAAACCGTGGCCCAGTTCCACGCCATCTCGGCTCGTTTAGGACAACTGGCCTCGACAAGATCTTTTGGATGATGGGGAGCGCTGAACGGCTGTTGTTTTGATCGCATGCCTCGAACACCGGGCCTCCGTTAACATGACAGAAATTTCATTTTTTGCACTCTCCACCCCATGACCATGACCAAACATTTTCTCGCCCCATCGTTGACAAGCCTGACATTGGCTGCGTGTTTTGCCACATCAGCTTTTGCTCAAAACACCGTCATCACCGCCTCATCACAAGAACCGGGGGCTCAGCTGACCGCCTCAGGCATGGTCTACCGATCCCTCAAGGACGGCACCGGAGCCAGCCCCAAGGCTTCAGACAAGGTCAAAGTTCATTACCGAGGCACATTGCCCAATGGCAAGGAATTTGACAGCTCTTACAAACGCAACGAAGCCATCGAGTTCCCGCTGAACCGTGTGATTCCATGTTGGACCGAAGGTGTTCAACGCATGAAAGTTGGCGGCCAAGCCAAACTGACTTGCCCACCCGCCACGGCTTATGGCGAGCGTGGTGCAGGCGGCGTGATCCCACCCAACGCCACCCTTTTGTTTGAAGTTGAATTGCTGGCCATCAACGGTCAATAAATCCGCCAGACGCGTCACATCCCCCAGGAAAAAGCATGAAGCGCCAATCCCTCCGCATGGACCGGGTCGACACCCCCATCATTCCCACCATTGCCGCGCTGGTGCGCGATAACCCGGGCACCATTTCCTTGGGTCAAGGCGTTGTCAACTACGCCCCACCCGCCTCGGCCATTGCCGCTCTGCCCGAACTGATGGCTGACGCACAGCTGCACAAATACCAAGCGGTCAGCGGCATTGCACCTTTGGTCGAAGCCTTTCGACAAAAGTTGGCCGATGAAAACCAGGTGCACTGCGGCACGGAATCCCGAATCATGGTCACGGCTGGCAGCAACATGGCCTTTCTCAACTGCGTGCTGGCCGTGGCCGACCCCGGTGATGAGTTCATCCTGCCCATGCCGTATTACTTCAACCAGGAAATGGCCATTCGCATGTGTGGCTGCATCCCCGTGCCCGTCCCGACCCACAATGATTCGAGTTTGGATGTTCAGGCTTTGGCGGACGCCATCACGCCGCGCACCCGGGCCATTGTCACAGTGTCACCCAACAACCCAACGGGCGCTGTTTACAGCGAAGCCTCTTTGCGGGCAGTCAACGCCTTGTGCGCGAAAGCGGGCATTTACCATTTCAGCGACGAAGCCTATGAATACTTTACCTACGAAGGTGCTCAGCACTTTTCTCCGGCATCGATAGAGGGCGCACAAGGTCACACGCTGTCTTTTTACTCCATGTCCAAAAATTACGGCATGGCCAGCTGGCGAGTGGGTTATGTGGTCTACCCTGCTGATTTGTTTGATGCCATGAACAAAGTTCAAGACACCAACTTGATCTGCGCGCCAGTGGCTTCGCAACTGCTTGCACTGCAATCTTTAAGACTTGGCCGCGATTGGGTTCAGCCAAAAATTCAAAGCCTTTCCATGGTCCGCCATCAGGTCTACCAAGCCTTGGAGGACTTGGGCGATCTGGTGCAGTTCCCCCAAACCCAGGGGGCCTTTTATGTGCTCATGAAACTGCCTGGCATGGCTGACCCTATGGCGTTCAATCGCCACATGACTGAAAAATTCAAAGTCGCGACTTTGCCCGGTTTTGCTTTTGGTCTGACCGACCTGAACAAGGCCAATTACCAACGACTTTCTTATGGCGCATTGGATCCTGCTACGGTGGCACAAGGCGTGCAGCGCTTTGTGGCGGCGGTCAAAGACTGGTATCGAACTTAACGCGCTGACCTCTACACCCAAGCCTTCACCACATTGATTTTTTTCTTTCGCACAACCCATGTACACCATCTCACTTGAACAATTCACGGCCCAGTCCATGGACGAAGGCTTCGATGAAATCATCGTCCGCGAATGGGATGCCGATCTCCAACTCGACACCCACACCCATCCTTTTGATGTCAGTGCCCATGTGGTGCGCGGCGAGTTTTGGCTGACCGCCCATGACAAGGTGACGCATTTGAAGGCCGGTGATTTTTTTCGCTTGGCACGCGATGTGCCTCATGCAGAGAGATATGGTGCGCTGGGCGCCACCGTGTGGGTGGCCAGGGCCAACTGAACGAATATCAACAAGAGTTCACGACAGCTTCACCAAAAACAAATGCCTCAGCAGATGAACTGCTGAGGCATTGAAATTGGAGGCGCGACCCAGAGTCGAACTGGGCTAGACGGATTTGCAATCCGTTGCATAACCGCTTTGCTATCGCGCCCTTGTCAGTGAACTGACTTGGTCTCAATGGATCGTCAAGTGACAAACCCAAGAAACATTCAAAAATTGGAGCGGGAAACGAGATTCGAACTCGCGACCTCAACCTTGGCAAGGTTGCGCTCTACCAACTGAGCTATTCCCGCAAACAGAGCCTCTTATTATACAGCGTCAACAACAACATTGACCAGAATAAGAGACAAAACTCAAAACCATTTCAGAAGAACAAACTGCTGAAAAAATCCAAAAAAACAGGGAAGCTTTGGCTTCCCTGAGTTTAGAAAAATGATCAAACATTTTTCTTTATTTGGAGCGGGAAACGAGATTCGAACTCGCGACCTCAACCTTGGCAAGGTTGCGCTCTACCAACTGAGCTATTCCCGCATATTTCAATCAACTTGGCATTGTATGCTTTGTTGATTGCAATGGTCAAATTGTAATGCAATTTCAGGGGGGCTTTGAGCTCTTCCTGAAATTTTTACATCAATGTTTGACCGCCTCAGATTTTGCCGTTGTGGTGACCGCTGACAAGGCAGTCGCTGCGACCTCTTCCTCACTCAAAGGCATGGGTTTGGCCTCCAAGGCGACATCGAGCACCTGATCGATCCACTTGACCGGGACGATTTCCAAACCATTTTTGACATTTTCGGGAATGTCTTGCAGGTCTTTGACGTTGTCCTCAGGAATCAACACCGTTTTGATGCCACCACGCAATGCAGCCAGCAATTTTTCCTTCAATCCACCAATGGCCGTGACTTCGCCGCGCAGCGTGATCTCACCCGTCATGGCCACATCGGCACGCACGGGAATACCCGTCATGGCCGACACCATGGCGGTGGTCATGGCCGCACCGGCACTGGGACCATCTTTGGGGGTGGCACCGTCTGGCACGTGAATGTGCAGGTCTTTCTTCTCAAAGACTTCGTCCTTAATGCCCAAAAGACGTGAGCGGCTGCGCACCACGGTGCGAGCGGCCTCGACGGACTCCTTCATCACATCACCGAGCGAACCGGTGCGGGTGATCACGCCTTTGCCGGGCATCAGGGCTGCTTCGATGGTCAGCAAATCGCCGCCCACCTCTGTCCAGGCCAAACCAACGACTTGGCCCACTTGGTTTTTTTGCTCAGCACGGCCATAGGTGTACTTGCGAACACCCAAATAGTCATTCAGGTTGTCTGCATTCACCACCACCTGAGGTGTCATTTGCTTGAGCAACAAAGCCTTCACCACCTTGCGGCAGATTTTGCCCAACTCGCGTTCCAGCGACCGCACACCAGCTTCACGGGTGTAGTAACGCACCACATCGCGCACGGCCTCTTCGGTCACCAGGAGCTCAGAATCTTTGACCCCATTGTTGCCCATTTGCTTGGGCAGCAAATACTTCATGGCAATGTTGGTTTTTTCGTCTTCGGTGTATCCGGACAAACGGATCACTTCCATGCGGTCCAACAAGGCCGACGGAATGTTCATGGAATTGGAGGTCGCCACAAACATCACGTCGCTCAGGTCAAAGTCAACCTCGACGTA
The DNA here is from genome assembly GCF_003063265.1 of Limnohabitans sp. WS1. GTDB lineage: Bacteria > Pseudomonadota > Gammaproteobacteria > Burkholderiales > Burkholderiaceae_C > Limnohabitans_A. The sequence goes on along the minus strand of NZ_NERU01000003.1, from coordinate 202,809 downwards.
GTGGTCACCAAAGGTGTGGTTTTGCTCGGGATCCAACACCTCCAGCAAAGCACTCGACGGGTCGCCTCGAAAGTCAGTGCCCAGCTTGTCAATTTCATCAAGAAGGAACAGGGGGTTTTTGGTGCCCACCTTGTTCAGGTTTTGCAACACCTTGCCAGGCAATGCACCAATGTAGGTGCGGCGGTGCCCACGAATCTCGGCCTCGTCACGCATGCCGCCCAAAGCCATGCGCACGTACTTGCGTCCTGTGGCCTTGGCAATGGATTGGCCCAGCGAAGTCTTGCCCACGCCAGGTGGCCCCACCAAGCACAGAATTGGTGCTTTGACCTTGTCCACGCGTTGCTGCACCGCGAGGTATTCCAGGATGCGGTCTTTGACCTTGTCCAGACCGTAGTGGTCTTGGTTCAGGACCTCTTCGGCATTGGCCAGATCGTGCTTGAGCTTGGTTTTTTTGCCCCAAGGCAAACCAATCAAGACATCCAGGTAGTTGCGAACGACCGAAGCCTCGGCCGACATGGGGGACATGAGTTTGAGCTTTTTGAGCTCACCTTCGGCCTTTTTACGCGCCTCGGCAGACAGCTTAGCAGCCTTGATCTTTTTCTCAAGCTCCTCAATGTCAGCGCCCTCTTCCCCGTCGCCAAGTTCTTTTTGAATGGCTTTGACCTGCTCATTGAGGTAGAAGTCGCGCTGGTTTTTCTCCATTTGCCGTTTGACACGACCACGGATGCGCTTGTCCACATTCAAAATATCCACCTCGTGTTCGAGCTGGGCATACAGGTTTTCAAGCCGCAATTTGATGTTGGCCAAGTCCAGCACTTGCTGCTTGTTCTCGAGCTTGAGTGGCAAGTGCGCAGCGATGGTGTCAGCCAAACGGCCTGGATCATCGATGCTGGAGATCGAGGTCAGAATTTCGGGCGGAATCTTTTTGTTGAGTTTGACGTACTGGTCAAACTGCTGCATCACGGCACGGCGCAGCGCCTCAATTTCGCTGCTGGCATCGGATTGCTCGGACACAGGATCAACAGGGGTGAGCGAGGCCACAAAATGCGCTTCGCCATCCACAATGGATTTGACAATGGCACGTTGCTGGCCTTCAACCAACACTTTGACGGTGCCATCGGGCAATTTGAGCATCTGCAAGATGGTCGAGACACAACCCACGTCAAACATGTCGTCAACCGCAGGTTCGTCTTTGGCGGCTGTTTTTTGCGCCACCAACATGATGCGACGGTCGGCAGCCATGGCCGACTCAAGGGCCTTGATGCTCTTGGGGCGTCCCACAAACAAGGGAATCACCATGTGAGGGAACACCACCACGTCGCGCAGCGGCAACATGGGCAGTTCCATCAAGGTGGGCGGCAAAGGTGTGTGTCCAGACATGGTGTATCCCTCGGATCAATTCAGCTACACATGGATGCTGCCCCCGCAATTTCAAGCCATTCATGACAAATGGTTTGCGGGCGGTGCAGCCAAGATGGGTCAGGCCTGTTTGGCCGACTCGCGGTAAACCAGCAAGGGAGGTTTGTTGTCGTCGATGACGGACTCGTCCACCACCACTTTTTCAACATTCGCTTGGTTGGGCAATTCAAACATGGTGTCGATCAAGGCTTGCTCCATGATGGAACGCAAACCACGTGCACCCGTTTTGCGGGCCAAGGCTTTGCGGGCCATGGCTGTGAGTGCATTGGGGCGCACTTCAAGGTCAACGCCTTCCATGGCCAAGAGCTTGGTGAATTGTTTGACGACAGCGTTTTTCGGCTCGGTCAGAATTTGCACCAAGGCCTCTTCGGTGAGTTCAGCCAAGGTGGCGATCACGGGCAAACGACCGACCAACTCGGGAATCAGGCCAAATTTGATCAGATCTTCTGGCTCCACTTCATTGAACACATCGGTGAGCGAGCGTTGCTTCTTGCTTTTGACAGAAGCCCCGAAGCCAATCCCGCCTGATTCAGTGCGGTTCTCAATGACCTTTTCAAGACCTGCAAAGGCGCCACCACAAATGAACAAGATGTTGGTGGTGTCGATCTGCAAAAAGTCTTGGTTGGGGTGCTTGCGGCCACCTTGAGGAGGCACACTGGCCATGGTGCCTTCGACCAACTTGAGCAAAGCCTGTTGCACACCCTCACCCGACACATCACGGGTGATCGAGGGGTTGTCCGACTTGCGGGTGATCTTGTCGATTTCGTCGATGTAGACAATGCCGCGTTGCGCACGCTCGACGTCGTAGTTGCAAGTTTGCAGCAGCTTGGCCACGATGTTCTCAACGTCCTCGCCCACATAACCGGCTTCGGTCAACGTGGTGGCATCGGCCATGACAAAGGGCACGTCCAACATCCGGGCCATGGTCTGAGCCAACAGGGTTTTGCCTGAGCCGGTTGGGCCGATCAGCAAAATGTTGCTCTTGGCCAATTCGACCTCGTCTTTTTTGGCCGACTCTTTGTGCTTGAGGCGTTTGTAGTGGTTGTACACCGCCACCGCCAAGCTGCGCTTGGCCTTTTCCTGACCAATCACATAATTGTCCAGGTTGTTCTTGATGTCCAACGGTGTGGGCAAACCCTCTTTGGCCCCTTCAGCCACCGTGGTGGTGGCCAGTTCATCGCGCACGATGTCATTGCACAAGTCAATGCATTCGTCACAGATGAACACAGAAGGACCTGCTATCAGCTTTTTGACCTCGTGCTGGCTCTTGCCACAAAAGGAGCAAAACAGGTTTTTTTCAGTGCTTGAGCCTTTTTTGTCGGCCATAAATGTCGCCTCGGAATCCGGATATTCGTCAATGATAACGAAAGAAAAACGGCGCTCACCCTTTGGAGGTAAACGCCGTGAACCAAAGTGCCGGCCAGGCCGGTCACCCTCAAGCGCGTTTGGAAATCACCTCATCGACCAAGCCATAGTCCTTGGCCTCGGCAGCAGACAAATAATAGTCACGCTCGGTGTCGAGTTCGATCTTTGAAAGCGGCTGGCCGGTGTTTTCGGACAAGATGCGGTTCAAATGAGCGCGCGTTTTGACAATCTCGCGAGCGGCAATTTCAATCTCGGTCGCCTGGCCACGCGCACCGCCCAATGGCTGGTGAATCATGATCTTGGAGTTAGGCAGTGAAAACCGCTTGCCTTTGGCACCCGAGGACAGCAAGAAAGCGCCCATGCTCGCGGCCATGCCATTGCACAGCGTGGACACATCGGGCTTGATGAAGTTCATGGTGTCGTAAATCGCCATGCCTGCGCTCACCGAGCCACCGGGCGAGTTGATGTACAGCGAAATGTCCTTTTCGGGGTTTTCGCTTTCCAAAAACAACAACTGGGCCACGATCAAATTGGCCATGTGGTCGTTGACCTCACCCACCAAAAAGATCACACGCTCTTTGAGCAAACGCGAGTAAATGTCGTAAGCGCGTTCGCCACGGCCCGATTGCTCGACGACCATGGGGACCATGCCCAAATTTGTGATGTCCAGTGCGCTCATCATTTCTCCAAAATTATGTTTGAGACTTTAACCCGTTTGTCAGGCCCACCAATGAGATGGGGCTTGTCTGCCGAACTGCAAGCCCGGCACAAGCCCCATTGTTCAAGGGTTCAAAGACCTCATCAGGCCTGCTGGCCCATCAGCTCTTCAAACGTGATGGCTTTTTCGGTGACCTTGGCTTGGCCCAAAACGAAATCAGACACATTGCTCTCAATGACCACAGCCTCGACTTCGGCCAAACGCTGGTTGTCGCTGTTGTACCAACGCACCACGTCTTCTGGACGCTCGTAGCTGGAGGCCAACTCGAGAATGTGGGCTTGGATTTGCTCAGGCTTGGCGTGCAGTGTGTTGCCGCGCACAACCTCAGCGACCACCAGACCCAGGCGCACGCGCTGCTCGGCTTGGGGACGGAAGATGTCATCGGGAATCGGGGCCTTGTCAGCATCCTTGACGCCGCGCTGCTTCAGATCTGCGCGAGCACCTTCCTTCAGACGCTCGATTTCGTTTTGCACGATGGCTTGGGGCAGGTCCAGCTCGGCCTTGGACACCAGGGCGTCCATGGCGGCTTGCTTGTTGCGAGCCAGCAAGCGGAACTTGACTTCACGCTCGAGGTTTTTGCGGATGTCGGCACGCAGACCTTCGACAGTGGCGTCGGCAATGCCCAAGGACTTGGCCAGGGCTTCGTTGACTTCAGGCAAATGGGCGGCTTCGAGTTTCTTGACCGTGACCATGAAGTCGGCTGTTTTGCCAGCCACATCTTGGCCGTGGTAATCGGCAGGGAAAGCCAAGGGGAAAGTCTTGCTCTCGCCCGTTTTCATGCCGCTCACGGCATCTTCGAATTCCTTGAGCATCTGGCCGTCGCCCAAAATGAACTGGAAGTCATCGGCTTTGCCGCCAGAGAACACTTCACCATCGATCTTGCCTTCGAAGTCGATGGTGGCACGGTCACCCTCTTGGGCAGCCACATCTTGTGCACGCTGGGCGAAGGTACGGCGCTGCTTGCGCAGGATGTCGATGGTTTTGTCGATGGCGGCATCGGACACTTCAGCCGTGAGTTTTTCGACTTCGGTGTCGGCCAGGTTGCCCAGCTTGACTTCGGGATAGACCTCAAAAATGGCATCAAAAGTCAATTGACCTTCGGGTGCGCCTTCTTTTTCAGAGATGCGGGGCTGGCCGGCCACACGCACTTGGGCTTCATTGGCCGCCACCGAGAAGGCTTCACCCACTTTGTCGTTCAGAACTTCGTACTGAACCGAGTAACCGTAACGCTGAGCGACCACGTTCATGGGCACTTTGCCTGGACGGAAACCGTCCATCTTGACGGTGCGGGCCATTTTCTTCAGGCGAGCATCCACTTCAGACTGGATGGCCGTCACAGGCACAGTCAGGGTGATCTTGCGTTCCAGCTTTTCAAGGGTTTCAACAGTCACAGTCATCGTCGTTCTCGGTTAATTGAATGTCTCACAGGCCAACAGGTCAACCCTGTTGCCACAAGTCAGTTGGTGCGCGGGGCGGGACTCGAACCCGCACAGTGTTGCCACCGTCAGGACCTAAACCTGGTGCGTCTACCAATTTCGCCACCCGCGCATGTCCAAACAAAAAGGGCGTCAGGCCCATCACAAGGCCCTAAAGCCCTTTGACACACCTGACCGCCCGCTTGAAATCGGTCAACTTTCTATTTTAGCCGCTTCAATTGCCCAAATTCAGGCATGGGCTTGATTTGGCCGTTCAATTCTGAACCAAGCGGCATACATGGCCGGCAGCGCCAGCAAGGTCAAGGCCGTTGCCACCACCAGCCCCCCCATGATGGCCACCGCCATCGGCCCCCAGAAAATGCTGCGCGACAGCGGGATCATGGCCAAAACTGCTGCAGCAGCGGTCAACACAATCGGGCGCAAACGGCGCACCGCCGACTCCACAATCGCCTGCCATGGGGCCATGCCCGCCGCCCGGTCCTGCTCAATTTGGTCGATCAAGATCACCGAGTTGCGTTGAATCATGCCCATGAGCGCAATCACGCCCAGCAGCGCGACAAAACCAAACGGCCGGTCAAGAACCAACAAAGCCCCCGCTACACCCGCCATGCCCAAAGGCCCGGTCAAAAACACCAGCATCGCGCGGCTGAAACTTTGCAGCTGCAGCATGAGCAAGGTGAAGGTGATGAACAACATGACGGGCACGCCCGCCGCAATCGAGGCCGATCCTTTGGAGCTTTCTTCCACAGCGCCGGCCACCTCAATGCGGTAGCCCATCAAGCCCTGACCTTGCCAAGTGGCCTCGGTTTTTTTCAGGTCGGGCAGCAACTGCGCCGTGACCGTGGCCCCTTGCAGGCCCTCTGCAATATCGGCTTGCACGGTGATGGCAAACTGCCGCCCCTCGCGCCACATCACCCCTGGCTCCCAGGCAAACACCGGTCTGGCCACCTGCAGCAGAGGAATCGAGCGACCTGAGGCCGTGGGCACGTAGGCTTGACCCAAGTCTGACAAGGCATCGCGCTCGGCCAGAGGCTGGCGCAACACGATATCGATGAGCTTGTCGCCTTCGCGGAACTGCCCCACGGGCGTGCCACTGAGCAAAGTGCGAGAAGCCTGTGCAATCGACTGGCTGGTCACCCCCAAGGCCCGCGCTTGGGCTTGGTCGATTTCCAGGCGAACCGACTTGACCGACTCGTTCCAGTTGTCGTTCACACCCCGGGTGTTCGGATTCAAGCGCATTTGAGCCTTGATCTCATCGGCCTTCAAGCGCAAAACCTGCGGATCGGGTCCCACCACGCGAAACTGCACCGGGTAAGGCACAGGCGGCCCGTTGGGCAGCAACTTGACGCGCCCACGCACCTCGGGAAACTCCTGGGCCAACAAAGCAGGCAGCTTGGCCCTCAAAATTTCACGGGTTTTCAAGTCGGTCGGCAGCACGATCAACTGCGACACGTTGGTCTGCGGAAAGACCTGGTCCAGCGGCAAATAAAAGCGCGGCACACCCGAGCCCACCCACGTCGTGACCGATTTCACACCCGCCTCTTGGGCCAAGCGAAGCTCGACCCGTTTGGCCATGTCCTCACTGGCCTTGAATGGCGAGCCCTCTGGCAGCCACAAGTCCACCATGATTTCAGGGCGCGAAGAGTCCGGAAAAAACTGCTGCTGCACCTTGCCCATGCCCACGATCCCCATGGCAAACAGGAACACCGTGATGGCGATCGTCTTCCAGCGGTGCGTCACGCACCAAGTCACCCAAGTGCGGAAGTGGCGGTAAAACGGCGTGTTGAACATCTCGGCAGAGTCCAGCTGTGCGGCGGACACAACATGGGCTGGGGGTTTGAGCAAAACAGCCCCCAAATACGGCACAAAATAAACCGAGGCCACCCAACTGACCAACAAAGCCACCACCGTGACTGCAAAAATCGCAAAGGTGTACTCGCCCGTCATGGACTTGGCCATGCCAATCGGCAAAAAGCCCGCCGCCGTGATCAAGGTGCCCGTGAGCATGGGCATGGCCGTCAATTCATAAGCAAAGGTCGCGGCACGCACCTTGTCATAACCCTCCTCCATCTTGCGCACCATCATCTCCACCGCAATGATGGCGTCGTCCACCAGCAGGCCCAATGCAATGATGAGCGAGCCCAGCGAGATTTTGTGCAAGCCAATGCCCAGATAGTGCATGGCCAAAAAGGTCACCGCCAACACCAGCGGAATGGTGATGCCCACCACCAAACCGGGGCGAATGTCCAAAGTCCAACGCAGCCACAAGGGGTTGTGGCCCGGCCGCTTGTGCAGGCCCAGCGCCAAAAAGCTCACCGCCAACACAATCACCACCGCCTCAATCAGCACCTTGATGAACTCATTGACCGAAGTCGATACCGCACTGGGCTGGTCCTGCACCTGCGTCAGGGTCATGCCTGCAGGCAAGCTGGCCTGGGTGGCCTCGATCGTGCCACGCAAAGACTTGCCCAAAGCAATGATGTCCCCGCCTTTGCCCATGGAAACCCCCAAGGCAATCACTTCCTGGCCGTCGTGGCGCACTTTCACGCTGGCCGGATCGGCATAACCCCGCGTCACGGTGGCGATGTCAGACAAGCGGATTTGCGCCCCCGAAACACCCCGAATCGGCATGGCCTGCAGATCTTGCAGGGACTGCAACTGCCCCCCCACACGCACCTGCACCACATCAGCAGGCGATTGAACACTGCCCGCCGACTCCACCGCGTTTTGCTGGGCCAACTGGGCCAACACAGCGCCCATGTCCAGGCCCATTTGCGCGAGCTTCTTTTGCGACACTTCGACAAAAATCTTTTCGTCTTGAACGCCAAACAGCTCCACCTTGGCCACATCGGGCACGCGCAGCAACTGTTGCCGCAAGCTGTCGGCCTGCGTCTTGATCTCGGCAGGCGTGAAGCCCTGCCCGCTGATGGCGTAAATCACCCCGTACACATCGCCAAACTCGTCGTTAAAAAACGGTCCCACCACGCCTGGCGGCAAACTGCCACGCATGTCGCCGATCTTTTTACGCACGGCGTACCAGACCTGGGGCACGTCGCCGGGCTTGGAGTTGTCCTTGATCTGAAAAATGATCTGCGCCTCACCCGGCTTGGAATAACTGCGTATCTTGTCGGCGTAAGGCACCTCTTGCAGGGTGCGCTCAATTTTGTCGGTCACCTGCTCGGCCATTTGCGCGGCCGTGGCCCCGGGCCAGTAGGCCCGCACCACCATGGCCCGAAAGGTGAAGGGCGGGTCTTCATCCTGGCCCAATTGAAAGTAAGACGCCATGCCCAAGACCATCAACACCACCATCAGGTAGCGGGTCAGGGCCGGGTGCTCCAGCGCCCAGCGCGAGAGGTTAAAACGGTTGTTGTCGGTGCTGTTCATGCGATCACCGCTGCGCTGCAGATGCGCCTGCCACGGCGGGAACGGCCACCGGGGCCGCAGCGGGAGCTGGCGCGTTGTAAACCGTCACCTTCTGGCCGGGCGAGAGCACATGCACACCCGCACTCACCACCTGCTGCCCGGGTTTGAGGCCCGAGGAAATCACGACCTCATTGCCCTCAACCGCTCCCACCTGCACGGGCTGGGTGTTGACCGTCATGCTGGCCGGATCAAACACCCACACCACGGTGCCAGCCCCTTCTTGGCGCAAAGCACTGGTGGGCAACTTGATCACCCCCGCCTGACTGCCCGGCAATTGCGTGGCCAACACATTGACGGTGCTGCCCAAAGGCAAGCGCTCAGACGCCTCCAGCGCCAGCTTGACGGTGTAAGTGCGCGTCACGGGATCGGCACTGGCGGCCAGTTCACGCACCTTGCCTTGTAAAGGCTGGCCCGTGCTCACCAAGGTCGCCCGCAGGCTCTGACCCACTTTCAGGGCCATCGCCATGGCCTCGGACACGGCAAACACCGCATCGCGGGGGCCATCGTGCGCCAGGCGCACCACCGGCTGACCTGCGGACACCACCTGGCCCACCTCGGCGTCAACGCCCGTGATCACGCCCGACTGGGTGGCCGTCAAACGGGCATAACCGGCTTGGTTGTTTTGGGCTTGCGCCTGGGCCTTGGCTTGGTTGAGTTGTGCATCGGCCGCTTTGAGCGTGGCGTCACGCCGCTCCAAGTCGGCACCGCTGATGAAGTTTTGCGCCTTCAAAGCCTCAAAACGCTTGAAATCTGCCGCAGCCAGATCGCGCTGACTCTGGGCCGACACCACCTGAGCCGCCGCCGCCTGGGCCGCCAATTGGTAATCTTTGGCATCGATCAAGGCCAGCAACTGACCCGCCGCCACTCGCTGACCCGGCTCGGCGGGGCGCTGCACCAGCTTGCCCGCCACCTGAAACCCCAAACGAGATTCCACCCGTGCCCGCACCTCGCCCGAATACTCACCCGACACATTCAAATCAGACCCCGACACCGTGACCAGCTTGACCGAACGCAAGGGCTCTTGTGGAGCCTCCTTTTTGGAACAAGCAGCCAAAGTCGCCAACACAAGGGCGGTGGCACAAAAATGAAAAACTCGCCGCGTGGCGAGTGACAAAGAGCGTGGCATGGAATTCCCGGAGAAAAAGATAATGACTGACTGGTTAGTAATCTATTCAAACACAGGCTTTCTGTCAAGCGACAATAGGGATTAACCATGCAAACAGCCTCTCCCATACAGCCCCGCCAAAGTCAAACCCTGAGCGCGGCACACCGGCAAATTTTGCGCGGCGTGTCGCGCTCATTTGACCTGTCCATCCGTCTCCTGCCCCCGGCCCTGCAAGCCCCAGTAGCCATTGGCTACTTGCTGGCCCGTGCCACCGACACCGTGGCCGACACCACCGCCTTGCCCCTGGGCGAGCGCCAAGTGCTGCTGGACCTGATGACCCAAGCCATCGCCGACCCGCACGCCTGGGCCTTGAAAAACCCAGAACTGACCCGCCTGACCCAAGCCTTTGCCGCACAACAAACCGACCCCCACGAACGCGCGCTGATGCAGGCCCTGCCCCAATGCCTGCCGCTCTTGCACACCCTCAATCTGGACGACCAAGCCAGCGTGCGCGGCGTGTTGGGCCACATCACCCGGGGGCAGCAGTTGGACATGGCCCGCTTTAACTCAGGCCCGCAGGGGCTTGAAGCCCTGCAAACCGAAGCCGAGTTGGCCGACTACACCTGGTTGGTGGCCGGTTGCGTGGGCGAGTTCTGGACCGAGCTGTGCGGCCGTCACCTGCCCGGCTACAGCCTGCTGCCGCAAAACGAGATGATGCGCATCGGGCGCGAATACGGCATGGGCCTGCAGCGCCTGAACATCATCCGAGACGCCGGGGCCGATCTGACCGCCGGGCGCTGCTACTGGCCGGTGGAGACTTTGTCGCAGGCAGGCCTGACTCCAGCCATGCTTGCCCAGGCCGCCCAAACCCGGGATGCAGGCACTCTGCAAGCCTTGGCCCCTCTCTACAGCCAGTGGCTGGACCACACCCAAACCCAATTGGCCTGCGGCCTGCGCTACGCCACGGCGCTCAAACCCCTGCGCCTGCGCCTGGCCAGCGCTCTGCCCGCCTTGATTGGGGCGCGCACCGTGGCCCTGTTGCGCCAAGCCGGACCTGCAGCCTTGGGCCAACGCGTCAAAATGCCGCGCCACGAAATACGCGCCTTGCTCTGGCGCATCGCCTTGAGATTCGGATCAGCGGCCGTGCTGGACAGAGAATTTCGGCAACTGAGCGGCAAAGACCTGTCTTGAGCCCGCACCATGACCTTGCGCTTTGACACGCCACTTTAGGTGCGAGAATCCCAGCCCATGAGCCCGCAAGACTACGTCCAGCAAAAAGCCGCCGCCTCGGGCAGCAGCTTCTATTACGCCTTTTTGTTTTTGCCCCCCGAGCGGCGTGCCGCCATCACCGCCTTTTATGCGTTTTGCCGCGAAGTGGACGACGTGGTCGATGAAATCAAAGACCCCAGCGTGGCTGCCACCAAACTCGCCTGGTGGCAAAAAGAAGTGCAACAAGCCTACGCAGGCCAGCCCAGCCACCCCGTCATGCACGCCCTCATGCCCCTGGCCCCCACCTTCGGCATCGAAAGCCGCCACCTCATGGCCGTGATCGAAGGCTGCCAGATGGACCTGAACCAAACCCGCTACCTGGACTTTGCGGGCCTGACGAAATACTGCCACCTGGTGGCCGGTGTGGTGGGCGAAGTCGCCGCCCGCATCTTTGGCCAGACCGACGAGGCGACCACGGCCTATGCGCACAAACTGGGCCTGGCCTTTCAGATGACGAACATCATCCGCGATGTGGGCGAAGACGCCCTGCGCGGCCGCATCTACCTGCCGCTGGACGAACAGCAACGCTTTGGCGTCAAAGCGCAAGACCTGATGCAGCGCGACTATTCAGACCGCTTCACCGCGCTGATGAAGTTCCAGACCGACCGCGCCCACGCCCTGTACGACGAAGCCCTGGCCCTGCTGCCTGCGGCCGACCGCCGCGCCCAAAAACCCGGCCTCATGATGGCCAGCATCTACCGCACCTTGCTGCGCGAAATCGAAGCTTCGGGCTTTCAGGTGCTGCACCAGCGTATCGCGCTCACGCCGCTGCGCAAGCTGTGGCTGGCTTGGAAGATGCAGGCGCTGGGGCGGTTTTGATGCCAGCAGCTTGAAGGGCGTGCACGGCATGACGTCTCAGCAAGAACGTCAGACGCCCGCCTCTGGAAATCCATGGATATGGATTTCACCTCCCAACGCTTGTATGACGCGCAGCACCAGTGCCAGTTGCACCGATGGCTTGCCTGCCTCCAGCTCCACGACAAAGCGCACACCGACCACTGCCGCCAAGGCCAACTGAGGCTGCGTGAGCGCGAGCTGCTTGCGGGCGGCGCGGATGGCCTCGCCCAATTGCTGTGGTGTTTGAATGCTGGTCATGGCTTGGTAAATTTCCCGTTCAGGAAATTTTGTACCAGAACTCACTTCAAGACCAGGTGCATTTCCCGAACGGGAAATTTTTTGTATTTCAAGGGCATAAGGCTCAATCATTTCCCGTACGGGAAATCAACCTGTCACTCGACGACGGCAGGCAGCGCGCTCACGCTGCTGCGCAAGCTGTGGCTGGCTTCGAAGATGCAGGCGCTGGTGCGGCTCTGAACATCCCTACAGAACTATTTTTTGAAATAAAAATTTAATACAAAACAATAAATTTTTTGTTTAAATTTTATTTTTGAGTTCCAATGGACTCTTTTCACAAGGAGGCATGGCATGAACTCATCAATCACCCCATCCGCAGAGCGTCACGCCCCACTGCGGCGCAAAGTCGCCACAGTCATCTGGACCCTGAGAGTCCTGGGCAGCATCTACACACTCTGGGTGCTGCTTCACATTCTTCACCCCTTGCGAGACCCCTCGGAATTTCTGCACAAGGTCGGCAGTTATTGGCAACGCGATCTCAACGCTGGTGCGAGTTGGCAACTGGGCAGCGCCGTTGGACTCAATCTGTCCCTGTGGTTCCTGTTGTTGGCCGCTGTCATTTGTTTGTGGCAAGGCACCCAACATTTGCTGCGCGACATGGGCTTGAGCACCATCACCAGCAGCTGGCTGCAACGCGGTGCCTGGGCAGGCTTGGGTTGTGCCGTGCTGGGCATCGTGACTCGCCCACTCTGGAGTTACCTGGTCACCCTGCACCTGCCCCCGCAATCTCAGCTCTGGAATTGGGAAATACACCCCAGCGACTTGCTGGGCCTGTTGATTTGCGGCGTCTTGCTCATGCTGTCTTACCTCATGGCCTGGATGTCGGAAATCGCCGAAGAAAACAAAGCGTTTGTCTGATGCCCATCGTCGTGCAACTCGACCTGATGCTGGCCCGCCGCAAGATGCGCTCACGCGATCTGGCCGCCGCCGTCGGCATCTCCGAAGTCAACATCTCACTGCTCAAGTCCGGCAAGGTCAAAGGCGTGCGCTTTGACACGCTGGAGCGCATCTGCGAAGTCTTGCAATGCCAGCCGGGGGATTTGTTGGTTCATGAACCCCAACCCCCCGAATCCACATGATCCGACTGCGCACCCTCACACAGGACCGACTGCGACCGACGGCTGGCCCAAGTGGGGAGCCCGAACTTGCTGCACGTCATTGAGCGGATGAACGAGGGCGCGGACTTTGAAGCCGCCTACACCCCTCCAGCACAACAACCATGACCCCTCTGTCCACCCAGACCCGCCATACAGCCATGTGCCTCACACCATTCCCCATCTGGACTCGCTTCACACGCTGGGGCATGACCGCCTTGATCGCCACACTGGCCGCTTGCGCCAGCGTGCCCACGCCGTCCAGCAACGCCGCCCCTGCCTTGATCCCCGTGCGTGACTTGATGGCCGATTGGAACGGCTCCGGGGCTTATCAAATTTCGCCCGATGGCCAGCGCCTGATGTGGGTGGCCCGCCTGGGTCTGGGGCCGGGGCTGTTTGTCAAAAACCTGAAAACAGCTGAGGTCAAGAGCTACAAAATTTCAGGCGGTGGCGTCTGGGCACGCGACAGCCGCCACATCCTGCTGCAGATGTCCGACCAAGCTGACGAAAACACCCACGTCTGGATGCTCGACACCGACCAACCTCAACTGGCTGCCCGAGACCTGACCCCGTTTGCCGGATCCCGCTCATACATCCTGCGCACCTTGCCCTACAGCAGCGACCTGATCATTGCCAGCAATCGGCGTGACCCCAAATTCGACGACGTGTACCGCTACAGCATGACCACCGGCAAACTCAAATTGTTGGCCACCAATCCCGGCCATGTGGGCACATGGCTGGTCAACGATGACGGTGCGGTGATCGGTCGTGCCCGGCTTGAGGACGCGACATGGGTTTTCGAAACCCCGTTGGACACCGCCCAACAGGCATGGAGCCGCCGCTTTGAAGTCAGTTACTTTGACACCCTGACCCCTGTGGCCCCCAGCGCCACACCCGGCCACTGGTGGGCCATGTCCAACAGGGGGCGGGACAAACTGGTGCTGGTCGAGATCAACTTGCACGATGGTGCCGAGCGCTTCGAACACGCCGATGCCCGCGTGGACTTGGTCGGTGTCATCTGGAGTTGCCTGCAAAACCGTCCCGTGGCGGTGGTGTCCGACCCCGACACCCAGCAATGGCAGGTCTTTGATACCGCACTCGCCCAAGCCCTGCAAAACCTCAAAGGCCAAACCGATGCCCGCGTCAGCATCAACAACCGGAGCGACGACGAGCGCTGGATGAGCGCCACCGTGACCCGCCACAACGGCGGCGAGCATGTGCTCTACGACCTGCAAACGCAGTCTTTTGAGGTGCTGGCCCAACTGGGCAGCAGCCGCATGAACGCCACTGCGCCCCTTGCACCGCAACAGCCCGTCACCTTCAAAAGTGGCGATGGCCTGGACGTGCATGGTTACCTGAGCATGCCGCCGGGCGTGGCCAAGCCCTACCCCACGGTGGTCTATGTGCATGGCGGTCCGTGGAGGCGGGATGTGCATCAAAGCAACGACCCCATGTTGTCCTTTCTGACCAACCGGGGCTATGCCGTGCTGCAAGTCAACTACCGGGGCTCCAGCGGGTATGGCAAAGCCTTCATGAACGCGGGTCAAGGTGAATTTGCAGGCAAGATGCACAGCGACCTGATCGATGCCGTCGATACCCTGGTGGCCCAAGGCGTGGTGGACCCGAAACGCGTGGCCATCAGCGGTGCCAGTTATGGCGGCTACGCCAGCCTGGTGGGCATGACGCACACACCGGGGCGATTCCGCTGCGCTATCAGCCATGTGGGCGTGACCGACTTGGCCGCCCTGCTGAACGACGCGCCGCCTTATTGGGAGTTGGGCAAACCCCTCTGGATTCGCTATGTGGGCAACCCCGCCGACCCCGCCCAACGCGCCGCCATGCAAGAGCGCTCACCGCTTTTCAAAGCCGACCGCGTGCAAGGCCCGATTTTGTTGATGCACGGCGAGCACGACCCCCGCGTCAAAGTCAGCCAGTCGCTGCAAATGGCCGAGGCCCTGCGGGCGAACGGCAAGCCGGTTGAACTGGCCTTGTTCGACAAAGCCGGACATGGCTTTCACAGGTGGCAGGACAACATGGTCGCCTACCGCAAAATCGAAGACTTCCTGGCCCGTTGCCTGGGCGGTCGCACGGGCGGGTTTGACTTTTTTGAGCTGGGGGCGAAGTTGTTTTAGGGCTATGGATCACCCAAAAAGCATCTCGCATGAACGCTTTTTTGAAGGAGCGACGCCCCAATCGCGATAAGCCTCGCAGACCACCAAGAATCGCCCCGAGGGCGGGGCTCCTACAAAATGCAGCGCAATGCCCCCGTAGGAGCGACGCCCTCGTCGCGATCACCCTCGCAGACCACCAAGAATCGCCCCGAGGGCGGGGCTCCCAAACGGTTCACATCGCTGAGCGCAATGCCCCCGCCCTTCACTTCAGCGCACGGGCTTGCTTGTGGGCAGGACGCTCCACACAGGCATGCAGCCAGGCGGAAAGGGCTGGGTACTGCGCCAACAAATCCCCGGCTGGACGCACCCAACTGACCACACTGGCCACGCACACGTCGGCCACGGTGAAGCGGTTGTCGGCCAGATAAGCCTGCCCTTGGGCATTTTGGGCCTGCAGGTGTTTTTCCAGCACGGCCAAGGGCACTTTCAGGCGACTTTCGGCGCGATCGGCCAACTCGGGTTTGCGCTGATCGGCGGGCATGGCCATGCGGTGCATGAGCACCGTGAGCGCATCACTCTCCAGTTCGGACACCGTCCAAAAGCTCCAGCGCAGGGCCTCGGCCTCTTCACGGGCATTGGCAGGTGTGATCGACTGGCCGTCAGCCTTGCCATGCACGCGAGCGATGTACAGGGCGCAGGCCATGCTCTCCCACACGGTGACAGCGCCTTCGGGGCGCTCGTCCACCACCACCGGAATGTGACCATTGGGGTTGATGGCCAAAAACTCGGGCGTGCGCGTGGCACCGCCTTGGTAAGGCGTGGCAATGTGCTCAAACGGCACACCCAGCTCCAACGCAGCCCACAAAGGACGTGCGGCACGCGATGCGCCAATGCCGTAAATTTTCAATGTCATGTCAGTTTCCTCCTGTTCAGATAGCGCAGCTTCCATGTCGGGGCTGAAGCCACCGACGATTGATCCAAGCCAATGATGTCTGCATGAACGCCTTTTTGTAGGAGCGACGCCCTCATCGCGATAAAGCCCCACAGACCACCAAGAATCGCCCCGAGGGCGGGGGCTCCCACAAAATGCAGGGCTCCCACAAAGTGCAGGGCATCTCCCCTGTAGGAGCGATGCCCTCGTCGCGATAAAGCCCCGCAGACAACCAAGAATCGCCCCGAGGGCGGGGCTCCCACAAAATGACGATCGCCCCGAGGGAATGGCCCCCACTCGGCTCTCATCACTGATCGCAATGCCGAAGACAAACCGTTCACCTCAAACCCCGCAGGACCGGATCAATCAGCGTATTCGGGCCAACTGGCGCACAGCGCGTGCAAGTCTCGCACCTCCAAGTGAGGCCGCGTGTCGCCATGGGTCCACTCGTGGCCTTCGCGGTTGAGCCAAGCCACCTGCATGCCGGCAGCCAAAGCGCCCACGCAGTCGGCATGTGCGTCGTCGCCAATGTGCAGCACCTCGTGCGGTGCCACACCTGCGGCCTCGGCACCGGCCACAAAGATGCGCAGGTCCGGCTTGGCCACGCCGAGCGACTGGGCGCTCACGCTGGCGTGAAAGTGATGGCCAATGCCCACGCGGTGCACATCGGCGTTGCCATTCGACAAGGCCACCACCGGATAGCGCTGGCTCCAAAAGGCCAAGGCGGGCAGCGCATCGTCAAACAAGTCCACCCGCTGGCGTTCGGCAAAAAAGGCTTCAAACGCAGGCTCGGCCAAGTGCACCGGATCCCCGGCTTGCTGCAACAAGGCGCGAATCGACTGCAAGCGCAAAAACGACAAATCATGCGCCCGGTCGGCGTGGCGGGCGTTGATCTCGGCGCGAACGGCTTTTTTGAGCTCGGCATCGGCCGACAGCGCCGCCGTGCTGGGCGCATGTGCGGTCAGCCATGCGGTCAACACGGCCTCGGCCCGGCCAATGGTGGGCCAGACGGGCCACAAAGTGTCGTCCAGATCGAGGGTAATGGCTTTGATTCGGGGAATGTCAATCATGGTGAGGGAGAATACCCCACATGGCATTTCAAAAAGAACCCTCCTTCCAGCATGGTCAAGCCGCCAAAACGGCCGTCTTGTACTGCAACCTCGGCACCCCGAGTGCCCCCACCGCCCCTGCCCTGCGCAAATACCTGGCCGAGTTTTTGGGCGACAGTCGCGTGGTCGAGATCCCCAAGCCCATCTGGTGGCTGATCCTGCACGGCATCATTTTGCGGGTGCGCCCCAAAAAGTCGGCCGCCAAATACGCCAGCATTTGGACCGAAGGCGGCTCGCCGCTCAAAGTGTTCACCGAACAACAAGCCCATTCGCTGGGCACCGCGCTGCAAGAGCGTGGCCACAACGTCAGCGTGCGTTACGCCATGCGTTACGGCCAGCCGTCCATCCCCGAACAGCTGAACGCCCTCAAGGCCGAAGGCGTGCAGCGCGTGCTGATCGTGCCCGCCTACCCCCAATACAGCGGAACCACCACCGCCAGCGTGTTCGACGCCGTTTACCGCTGGGGCCTGAAAACCCGGCTGGTGCCCGAGATGCGCTTTGTCAACCGCTACCACGACGACCCGCGTTACATCGCCTCGCTGGCCCAAACCGTGCGTGAACACTGGGCCGCCCACGGCCAGGCCGAGAAGTTGGTGATGAGTTTCCATGGCGTGCCCGAACGCACCCTGCAACTGGGCGACCCCTACCACTGCGAATGCATGAAAACCGGCCGCCTGCTGGCCGAAGCATTGGACCTGAGCAAGGACCAATACAAACTCACCTTCCAGTCGCGCTTTGGCAAAGCCAAGTGGCTGGAGCCCTACACCGAACCCACGCTGATCGCCATGGCGCAGCAAGGCGTGAAAAAGGTCGACGTGATCTGCCCAGGCTTCACCAGCGACTGCCTGGAAACGCTGGAAGAAATCCAGCAAGAAGCGCAAGAAGCCTTCCTGCATGCAGGCGGCGAAAGCTTCAGCTACATCTCCTGCCTGAACAACCACGCCCAGTGGATTGAGGCTTTGGCCGACATCAGCCTGGGGCACATGCAGGGCTGGGATTTGTCAGCGCCAGATGCCAAGGCGCTGGCCGCCAGCCGGGAGCGGGCATTGGCGCATGGGGCGAAAAACTGACAGGCTTGATTCGGCCAAGTGAAGTTGGCATGTCCGAATTTTTGTAGGAGCGACGCCCCCGTCGCGATCACCCTCGCAAACCACCAATAATCGCCCCGAGGGCGGGGCTCCCACAAAATGCAGGAGGCCCCCTGTAGGAGCGACGCCCCCGTCGCGAAAAGCCTCGCAGACCACCTCCATCGCCCCGAGGGCGGGGCTCCTACAAAATGCAGGAGGCCCCCTGTAGGAGCGACGCCCCCGTCGCGAAAAGCCTCGCAGACCACCTCCATCGCCCCGAGGGCGGGGCTCCTACAAAATACAAGTGCCCCCTTGTAGGAGCGACGCCCCCGTCGCGATCACCCTCGCAAACCACCAATAATCGCCCCGAGGGCGGGGCTCCCACAAAATGCAGGAGGCCCCCTGTAGGAGCGACGCCCCCGTCGCGAAAAGCCTCGCAGACCACCTCCATCGCCCCGAGGGCGGGGCTCCTACAAAATGCAGGAGGCCCCCTGTAGGAGCGACGCCCCCGTCGCGAAAAGCCTCGCAGACCACCTCCATCGCCCCGAGGGCGGGGCTCCTACAAAATACAAGTGCCCCCTTGTAGGAGCGACGCCCCCGTCGCGAAAAGCCCCGCAGACCACCACCCATCGCCCCGAGGGCGGGGCTCCCACAAAATACAAGTGCCCCCCTGTAGGAGCGACGCCCCCGTCGCGAAAAGCCTCGCAGGGCACCTCCATCGACCCGAGGACGGGGCACCCACGGCGATACCTTGGCCGATCTCAGTGCCCACACCCAGCCGTTCAGTACGAGGCAGCTCTGTGCTGGATTGACGCGCCCGTTGGGCAATGGCACAGACTCAGCATGTCAGGGCTGATGCCGCTGACCAGCGGGCCGTCAAGCGCCCAACCACCCCCGCACCACCAAGTCCGCCCTCACCTGCTCCGGCGTCTCAAAGCGGATGCCCTGCCAGCCGTGTTGCTCGGCAGCGTCGATGTTGTGTTGCACGTCGTCGATGAACACCGGCTGGCCGCGCAATGGCCACCGCGCTTGCGCCGTGGCAAAAATGTCGGGCTTGGGTTTGATCTGCTGCACATGCGCTGAAAAGATGCCGTCGTCAAATTGGCTGAAAAACGGGTTCACCCGCACCAGATGCTCGGCATAGCCTGCAGGCATGTTGGACAGGTAATACAGCCGATGGCCTTGCGCTTTCAGCGCGTGGATCAGGTCCACCGTGCCGGGGATGGGCTGCAGGTGCGCGGGGATGCAGGCAATCAAGTGCCGCAAATCGGCCTCAGCCAAACCGGTGCGGGCGGCGATGCGTTGGGCCAGCGGCTCGGGCTCGATGCGGCCCAGGTCAAACAGCGCCCAGTCGGCCTCGGGGTGAAAGGTTTCAAAAATCTGGCTGGCCCATTGGCGGGCCTCGGCCTCGCTGCGCACTTGCGCTGGGAACAGCTCTTGCAGCAGCATCAGCGGCTGCCAGCGAAACACCACACCGCCCAAATCAAACACCACGTCTTGGCTCATTGCATGTCTTTCTTTGTTGGCCCATTCAAGGGGCCGTAGGTCGGAGCTTTAGCTCCGACAAATGTCAGCGGTGCACTGTGTCGGGGATAAAGCCACCGACCTCCAAAAGACACCGGACTCTGTTTCAGCATGCACCCCCATGGGGCACCTTGACACAAACTCACACCGCAACCGCAGCAATGCTGCGGCCGGGCAGGCTCAGGGCCAGCACTTGGCCGATGCGCCAGTCGCGGCCCACCTCGGGGGACACCACAAACACCGGACCCAACTCGGTCTCAAATGTCAGCTCCATGAAGCTGCCCAAATAGGCACACTGTTTGAGCAAACCGCGCAAAACCTGCTGGGGCTGTTCGCCTCCCGCCAGCTCACGCCCCACCAACCAAGCCTCGGGGCGCACCGCTGCACGCACCGCACCGGGGGCGACCAGGTGGCGCGGCACCAGCCGCAGCGGGCCCAGCTGCACCATGCCGTCGCTGAGCGACTGTCCATCAAACAGCACCGCCTCGCCCATGAAGCCGGCCACAAAGGCCGAGGTCGGGCGTTCATACAGGTCTTGCGGCGTGCCCGCCTGCGCAATGCGCCCTGCCTCCATGACGATGATCTGGTCGCTCACGGCCAGGGCTTCGCTTTGGTCGTGCGTCACATAGGCCACCGTCAGGCCCAAGCGCTGCTGCAGATGGCGAATCTCGTCGCGCATGGACCGGCGCAGCCGGGCGTCCAAGTTGGACAGTGGCTCATCAAAGAGCAACACCGAAGGCTCCAGCACCAGGGCGCGGGCCAGGGCCACGCGTTGCTGCTGACCACCCGACAGTTCACTGGGCAGGCGCTCTTCGTAACCCGCCAGCCCCACCAGAGCCAGGCTTTTTTGGGCACGCTCCAAAGCTTCGGCTTTGTGCACACCGCTCACGTCCAAGCCGTAGCGCACGTTGCCGATCACGTTCATGTGCGGGAACAGCGCGTAGCTTTGGAACACCATGCTCACATTGCGCTCGGACGGGCCCAGATGTGTCACGTCCACACCGTCGATCAAAATCTGCCCGCCCGAGGGCGCTTCCAGCCCCGCGATCATGCGCAAGGTGGTGGTTTTGCCGCAGCCTGATGGCCCCAAGATGGTGGTCAAGTTGCCCTTGGGCACCAAAAAGTCGATGCCCTGCACCACCAGTGGCGAGTTGGCCCCGCCATAGCGTTTGGTGACTTGTTTGAATTGAATGCCCATGCTGTTGAATCCTTGTCTCAAGCCGATGTGACCACAGTGGCCCGCCGCCCCAGCTGCCGCTGGCCCACCAGCTTTTGTATGCCCCAGGTGATGACCGACATGAGCACCATGAGCACCGTGCAGTAAGCCAGCGCCACGCCATAGTCGCCATTGCCCACGCGGCCAATGATGTAGGTCGTGGCCAGCTCGTATTGCGCCGTGACCAAAAAGATCACCGCCGACACCGTCGTCATCGAGCGCACAAAGCTGTAAACCAGCGCCGCCACCAGCGCGGGTTTGAGCAGCGGCAACACCACCCGGCGCAGTGTGGTCAGCGTGCTGGCCCGCAGCATTTGCGAGGCTTCGTCCAGCGACCGGTCCAGCTGCTTGAAGGCCGCCGTGCCCGCCCGCACGCCCACCGGCAAATTGCGGAACACAAAACACAACACGATGACCAGCCCGGTGCCGGTCAGCTCTACAGGCGGCACATTGAAGGCCAGGATGTAGCTCACGCCCAGCACAGTGCCCGGAATGGCGAAGGTCAGCAGTGCAGAAAATTCGAACGCCGCCTTGCCCCGGAACTCGGTGCGGGCCAGCAACCAGGCGATCAGCAAGCCCACGCCCGCGCAAATGGGCGCGGCCATGGCCGACAGGCTGAGCGTGGTGAAGAGCGACTTCCAGGCCGTGCCCGCAAACACCCAGCCAAACTCGCCCTGCTGCACATCGAACGCAGTTTTGAAATGCGCCAGCGTGAAGCTGAAGTCACGCCCCCAGGTCTGCACAAAGCCGCCCGCAAACGCAAACAGGTACACCACCACGGTGAACAAGAGCCACGGTCCTGCCACGCTGCGGCACACACGCAGCACCGCAGGCGGCAAAGCCATGGCCACGCCCGCATCGCCCTTGCCCGAGACGGTGGTGAAACTGCTGCCCGAGAGCACCCGGCGCTGCACCAAAAACACCGCCAGCGCAAAGGCCGTGAGCACCAGCGCCAAAGCTGCGGCCATGCCCGGGTCCAGTGCCGCGCCCACGATGGCAAAAAAGATTTCGGTGGACAGCACCGCGTACTGCCCACCCAGAATGATGGGGTTGCCAAAGTCAGCCATGCTCTCGATGAAACCCACCAGAAAGGCGTTGGCCAGCCCCGGCTTGAGCAGGGGCAACGTCACCGTCCAGAAGGTTTGCATGCGGCTGGCCCGCAGGGTTTGTGCAGCCTCTTCCATGCTGGGGCTCACGCCCTGCACCACGCCGCGCATGATCATGAAGGCAATGGGCGTGAAGGCGAACATCTGCGCCAGCCAGATGCCAAACACGCCGTAAAACCAGCGCCCGGGCTCGATGCCGAAGGCCCACTCCAAGCCTTGGTTGAACAGGCCCGCACGGCCAAACAACAGAATCAAGCCCAGTCCCACCACAAAGGGCGGCGTGATGATGGGCAGCATGGCCAAAATATTGAGCGGTTTGGACAAGCGCGTGCCGCCTCGTTCAGCCCACAAGGCCAGCAAAGTGCCCATGACGGTGGTGCCGGTGGCGGTGATGAAGGCCAGCCACAAAGTGTTCCAAGCGACGCCGCAGCGCCCCTCGCCCTGCAAGCAGCCCAGGCCCCACACGCGTTCGGTGGCCACACGGTCCAGCAGGTGCCCCCAGGCATAAGCGCCCGCATCGTCCACCCAAGCGGCCACCAAAGAGCGCAGCACAGGGTAGACCACAAACAGCGCCAGCAGCGCCGTGCAGCCGACCACCGCTGCGGCCACAAACACATCACCCCGAAAACCGCCCAAACGCGCCAGCGCAGCGCCCAAAAGCACCAACAAACTAAGCAAAACCAGCGCAGCGCCCCAACCCATGCCGTACTGGCCAACCGGCAAAGCGCCCCACGCCGATTCCAGCGATGCAAAAGCCCAGCCCGTGGCCCCAATGGCAAAACCACTGCCCAACAGGCCCAGCAAGCCCGTCAAGCTGCCCAGCAACAACAGGGCACCTTGCTGGCGGGCAGGCCAAGGCCGCATGACCGCCAAGGCGCAGCCGCCCAAACCCAGCGCCGCCGACCACAACCAAGGCCGCCCATGTTGCAAGGCCTGCGCCCAGCCGCTGGCTGTTTCGGCCCCGGCCCAGACGCCGGGCAAGGCCTGCACCAAGGACATTTGCTGCAAAAAATACCAAGGCAGCAGCGCAAAGCTGAGCAAGCCCAAAAGGACCCACCCTTGCAATGCGCGCTGCAAACGCAACGCTGGATTCATCTCAGACTTTCACTCAGCGCGGCAGCGAATTGACTTCTTTTTCCCAGCGCTGGATCAGGCGGCGGCGCTCGGCCGTCTGGCCGTATTTGGCGTAGTCGTAATTGATCATCTTGATCTTGCGGAAGTCGGGCACACGCGGGTCCACCTTGGCCTCTTTGTGCGAAGGCAGCTGGAACTGCAAAGTGGCCGCAGCCAGTTCTTGCGCCGCCGGGGTCAAGGCCCACTCGTAAAACTTTTTGGCGGCCTCCAGATTGCGGCTGCCGCGCACGATGGACATGGAGCCGATTTCCGCCCCTGTGCCATCGGCCGGGGTGATGGTCTCGATGGGAAAGCCTTGGGCTTTTTCGCCGGGGCCGTCGTGCACAAAGCTGATGGACACGGCCGTTTCGCCCCGCGCCACCGCCTTGATGGGGCCAGTGCCCGAACGGGTGTAGGTGCCGATGTTTTTGTGCAAACCCTTGAGGTACTCAAAGGCTTTGTCTTCGCCCATGAGCTGAACCAGGGTCGCGATCATGGTGTAGGCCGTGCCACTGGACGCCGGATTGGCCGACTGGATTTCGCCTTTGTATTCGGGCTTGAGCAGGTCGCCCCAGGTTTTGGGTACGGGCAGTTTTTTCTTGGCCAGCAGCTCGGTGTTGTAACCAAAGCCCAAGGGGCCGGAATAAATGCCCACAGTTTTGAAGCCGGCCTGCGCCGCTTGCTTTTGCGCCCAATCGTGCAACTTGGGCAGCGTGGGCGATTTGTATTCGAGGCTCAGGTTTTGTTCGGCCGCTTGCAGGTGCGGGTCACCCGTGCCGCCAAACCAGATGTCGGTCTTGGGGTTGGCTTTTTCTGCGGACAGCTGGGCAATCGCTTCGCCCGAGCCCTTGGCCGTCATGTTGACCTTGATGCCCTGGCTTTTCTCAAACGTGACGGCGATCATGCTGCACCAAGCGGCTTGGGCCGAACAAATGATGTTGACCTCGCGGTTTTGGGCTTGAGCGCTCGCCGCCAACAGGGCCAGCAAGGGCAACAGCTTGTAGGACTTCATGAAAAAAACTCCAAAAATTGAAGGGGCTATTGTGCGTCCACTTCAACTCCGCCCACCAGAGTGAAAACACCCATGCAGATGACTTGTCCCACTCACACGGCTTCGATGAACTCGGTCACCCATTCGAGTTGCTGCAGCACATTCAGCGCCGGGGCATGACCGCAGCCGGGCACCTCGATGTGTTTGAGCAAACCGCGTGCGCCCGGACCCCGGCGGCGCATTTCGGCCACCGTTGTGGGCAGCACCAAATCCGACTCCACCCCGCGCAACAAGAGCACGGGCAGTTTCAGGGCATCGTAGTGGTCCCAAATCAGGTAGTCATGGGGGTGCGCGGTGAACTGCGCCACCATCGCCGGGTCGTAGTGCGGCGTGACGCGCCCATCGGGCAATCGGCGGGTCGACGTTTCGGCCAGGCGTCGCCATTGGGCGTCGCTGAGCCACCCATAGGGCTTGTAGACCTGACGCAAAAAGGCTTCGAGTTCGGTCACCGTGGCAAAAGCCGGGGGCGTGCCGGCATAGGCCTTGATGCGGTCGATGGCCGTTTGCGCCAGCTCAGGGGCGTTGTCGTTGAGCGTGAGGCTCAAGATGCGGTGCTTCAAGCTGGGCTCAACCAGACCTGCCGCGCACAGGGTGCCGATGGCGCCGCCCATCGACGTGCCCACCCAGTGCACGGCACGCAGCTGCAGGCCGTCCATCAGTTCGCGGGCGATGCGGGCGTAAAAGGCCAGGCAGTATTCGTTTTCCGGGTCAGCGCTCCACTGCGACAAACCTCGGCCCACCGTGTCCGGGCAAATCACGCGCCAGCCCCGAGCGCTCAAGTGCACGGCCAACTCGTCCATGTCGCGCCCGGTGCGGGCCAGGCCGTGCCAGGCGATCACGGTGCCTTGTTCGGCCTTGCCCCAGTCGGTGTAATGGATTTCCAGACCGGCGCAGCGGATGTAGTGGGATGTGAAAGCCATATCAGCCTCAAGCCTGTTTCGAGGAAGCCAATGCCCGCAGCGCGGCCCGGGTGCGCAAACGCCCCACCACCCCAGTCGGGAAGTAATACACCGACAGCACAAACAGCAGGCCCAGCCAAAGCAGCCAGCGGTCGGGTGAGAGCAAGGCCGACAGCAAAGGCACGGCAGCAGTCGCCTCGCTGGCCAAGCGCAGCAGGTCTTGCAAATAGCTTTGCGCCAACAAAAACAGCACCGACCCAATGGCCGCGCCATAGATGGTGCCCATGCCGCCAATCACCACGATCAGCAGTACGTCCATCATGATTTCAAAACTCAGCGAGGTGTCCGGCCCGTTGTAACGCAGCCAAAGCGCCAGCATGGCCCCGGCCACACAGGCGTAGAGCGCCGACAGCACACTCGACAGCGTGCGGTACACCACCACGCGGTAGCCAATGGCTTCGGCACGGAACTCGTTTTCTCGGATGGCTTGCAGCACACGGCCAAACGGCGAATTAACGATGCGCAGGAGGGACAGCAGCATGCCGACCGCCAGCACAAACAGCAGGTAGTAACAAAGCAGGCGGCCATCCAGCGACACGCCCAAAAACGGCTCTTCACTGAACTCGGTGCTGGGCAGCAGCAGCTCGGGCAGTTTGAAGCTCAGGCCGTCTTCGCCACCCGTAAAGTCTGAAAGCTGCGAGGCCAGCGTCTGAAATGCCGCCGCCACGGCCAGCGTGATCATGGCGAAAAAGATGGCACGTACCCGCAGCGAAAACAGGCCAATGGCCAGTGACAGCACCAGCGTGAGCGCCAGAGACAAGGCAAAGCCAGCGGCCAAAGCGCCCCAGGTGGGCCCCCAGGAGTTGGACGAGATGGCGATGCCATAGGCCCCGATGCCAAAGAACATGGTGTGCGCAAAGCTCACGATGCCGGTGTAGCCCAAGAGCAGGTCAAAACCTGCCACCAGCACCACAAAAATCAGCACCTTGGCGGCGACCGACAAGGCCTTGACGCCCGGAAACAGGAAAGGTGCAAAGGCCAAACCCAGCAAGGTGAGGACCAGCAAGATGGCCAGCAGGCGGCTGCGGGGCTGGTCGTTGGAAATCAAACGGTTGAACATGTCCGGACTTTCAACGGTTGGCCACGGGGTACACGCCCTGCGGACGCCACAACAACACACCCGCCATCAGCGCGATGTTGGAAAACAGCGCCAGCTTGGGCGCCAAAAAGCCGGTGTAATTGGCCATCAGGCCTACCAGCAAGGCACCGATCAGCGCCCCACCTGTCGAGCCCAACCCGCCGATGATGATGACGATGAAGATCAGCACGTTGACCTGTGCGCCCATTTGCGGCACCACGTTTTGCTGGTACAGGCCCCACATGACGCCGCCCAGCCCGGCCAGCGCGCTGCCCACCACAAACACGCCCACAAACAGGCGGCGGATGCGGTAGCCCAGCGACTCGACCATCTCGCGGTCTTGCACGCCCGCGCGAATGAGCAGGCCGATCTTGGTGCGGCCCAGCACCCACATTTGCGCGGCAAACACGGCCAGGCCCACGGCCACAGCCAACAGGCGGTATTTCTCGATGGCCGCATCGCCCCAGAGCACCGAGCCGCGCATGGCTTCGGGCAAGGGCAAGGCAATCTGCAGCGGACCCCAGATGACCTTGATGAGTTCCTCGCCAATGATCATGCCGCCCATGGTGATGAGGATTTGCTTGAGGTGCTGGCCATACACAGGCCGCACGATGAAGCGCTCAAAGGCTAAGCCCACAGCGGCGGCCACGGCCATCGCAATCAACATGGCGGGCAACACCGCCACCATGTTGCGCCACCATTCGCCCGAGCCGGTCCAGTCCCCCATGGCCCCCAGCACGCTGGTGGCCACAAAAGCGCCCAGTGCGATGAACAGGCCATGACCGAAATTCAGCACGTCCATCAGGCCAAACACCAACGTCAGGCCCGAAGCCATGATGAAGATGATCATGCCCATGGCGAGACCCGCCACGGTGAGCGTGAGCCAGGTCGAGCCCGAGCCGATCAAGGGAAATGCCAACAGCGCCAGCACGGGCACCATCAGCAAGGGGCGCACATCAAGATCGCCGAAGAGTTTGTTCATGGTGCTCATAAAGCCAGTCCCAACAAGGATTGCTGCAAAGCCGTGTCATCGGCCAGCGCCTGCATGCGGCCCGCGTGCACCACACGGCCGTTGTCCATCACGGCCACGGTGTCGCCCAACTGCTGGGCGAAGTGGATGTTTTGCTCGACCAGCAAAATCGTCACGCCGCTCTGTTTGAGCTGCTGAAAAGCCTCGATCATGTTCTGGATGATGGCCGGGGCCAGACCCTTGCTGGGCTCGTCGATGATCAGCAGATCACGCGGCTCCACAATCGCCCGCGACACGGCCAGCATCTGCTTTTGCCCGCCAGACAATTTGCCTGCCGGGTGGTTCCAGAACTTCTCCACTGCGGGGAAGAGTTTGAAAATCCACTGCAGCCGCGCTTCGTCCATCTGCGCCGCGTTTTGGGCGCTGCGGGCGGCCAGCAGCATGTTTTCTTTCACGGTCAGATCCGAGAAGATGCCCATGTTTTCCGGCACATAAGCGATGTTCTTTTGGGCAATGGCGGGTGTGTTGAGTTGCGTGATGTCTTCGCCGCCAAAGGTGATGCGCCCTTGTGACGCTTGCCACAGGCCCATGATGGTGCGCAGCGTGGTGGTCTTGCCCGCGCCGTTGCGGCCCAGCAGCATGGTCAGCTCGCCACGCGGCACCACCAAGTCCACCCCGTGCAGGATGTGGTAGGCCCCGATGTGCGTGTGCACGCCTTCAAGCGTCAGCAAATTTGTGTTCATGTCGGCTTGGTTCATGCGGCCACCTTCGCTTTGCCCAGGTAAGCCTCTTGCACGATGGGCGAGGCGATCACCTCGTTCGGCTCGCCATCGGCCACCAGCTGGCCGTTGTGCAGCACGATGATGCGGTCCGCCAACTCGCGCACCACGTCCATCTTGTGCTCCACCAGCAAGATGGTTTTGCTCTTGTCTTTTTTGAGCTGGCGGATCAGGTCGAGGATGACGGGCGCTTCGTCGTGGCTCATGCCTGCGGTGGGCTCGTCAAACATGTACACCGAAGGCTCCAGCGCCATCAAGAGCGCCACTTCGAGCTTGCGCTGGTCGCCATGCGGCAAGCTGGCCACAGGGGCTTCTTGCTGTGCGGTCATCGAAACAGATTGCAGAATTTCCAACGCGCGGTTCGTCAAAGCTGCGTGGTCACTCCAGATGCTCCACAAGTTCAGACCCCGGCGGTGTGCGCCCTCCTTCGTGGCCTGCACCGCCAAGCGCACGTTCTCGAGCACCGAAAGGTTCGGGAACAAATTGGTCAACTGAAACGCCCGGCCCAAGCCTGCGCGGGTGCGTGCGGATGCGGGCAAACCCGTCAACTCCCGCCCGTTCAGGTGCACCGTGCCATCGGTCGCAGGCAACTGACCCGAGATCAGGTTGAAATACGTCGTTTTGCCAGCCCCGTTGGGGCCAACGATGGCCGTGAGCGTGCCGGGTTCAAAGCGGCACGAGACCGCATTGACCGCCACATGACCGCCAAACCGCACAGTCAGGTTTTGGGTTTCTAGCATGCGTTCAATTCAAATAGTAGGCGATTCCGCCAGGACGACAGAACATGATTTTTGTAGGTCGGCGGCTTCAGCCCCGACAAGCGCCTTCGCACAAGCAGGATGTCGGGGATAAGGTTGTAGGTCGGCGGCTTCAGCCCCGACACAGGCTTTTGCCCAACCTGCACGTCGGGGCTAAAGCCACCGACCTACAAGACACCTTGTTTCGGGGCTGAAGCCACCGACCTACATTGAGACCATCAACGTTTGTTGCGGATCGGCACGTTCATTTCTTCGGGCTTGATCTCGCGGATCAGCTCGGGCACGCCCCAGGCAAAAGCCGGATCAATCTTGATCTTGAAGTGGTACATGCTTTGCATGGCCTGGTGGTCTTCCTTGCGGAAAGTCATCTTGCCTTTGGGCGTGTCAAAGCTCATGCCTTCCATGGTGCTGATGAGCTTGTTGGTGTTGGTGTCGCCGTTGGTCTTTTTGAGCGCCGTCACCAAAGCCATGGCCGACGAGAAGCCGCCAGCGGTGAAGAAGTCGGGTGGCGACTTGAACTGCTGGTAGTGCGAGGCCACCATGGCGTCGTTCACCGGGTTCTTGGGCATGCCGAAGTAATAGTAAGCCGCGCCTTCCATGCCGGGGAACTGCTTGTAGGCCACCATCGCGGGCAGGATGTTGCCGCCCGTGGCGATCTCGATGCCGTAGCGCTTCAAGTCCATGTCGGCGATCTTGAAGGGGTTGCCACCGGCCCAGATGATGAAAATGATCTTGCGGCCGGGCTGGCCCTTGAGCTTGTCGATCATGCGCTGGGCACCGGCGGTGAAGTCGGTGGTGGCGGGCGGCAGGTACTCTTCGTGCACCAGCTTGGATTTTTTCAGCGCTTCCTTGAAGGCCTTGACGCCATCACGGCCAAAAGCCGAGTCCTGCGCCATGGTGACCACACTCACACCGTCCTTGTCCACCGCCACGGCGTTGGCAATCGCGTCCTGGCTGCTGTTGCGGCCCGTGCGGAAGATGTATTTGTTCCACTTGTCACCCGTGATGGAGTCGGCCACAGCTGGCTCGACCAGCAAAATCTTTTTGTACTCTTCGGCCACGGGCAGCATGGCCAGGGCCACGGGCGAGGCGGTGGGGCCCACAGCCAGGTCCACTTTGTCGTCGCCATAAGCGGCGGCCAACAGGTTCTTGCCCAGGTCAGGCTTGCCTTGGTCGTCCTTTTCAATCACCACAATCTTGCGGCCGCCCACTTCCATGGTGCCGCCAGTGGCGTAGCTCAAACCCATCATCAAACCGGTTTGGGTCTGCTTGCCATAGGCCTCCAAGGGGCCGGTCTTGCTGTAGATGTGGGCGATCTTGATGTCTTTGCCCTGAGCCATGGCGGCGGGGATCAAAGCAGTTGAAACGGCCAACGCGGCCAAAGAAACAAGGTGTCTACGGAACATGAGGGTCTCCTGTGGGAATGGTCCGCTGAGGTGCGGTGCCCAGTCATTGTGCACAAGCCGTGCCAACTCGGTTGCCGCAAACGCGTCACGTAAACCCTTGTCAGATCAACACTTTTTAAATGACACTGAAAGACCAAGCACGATTTGTCTGAAATAAATACATTTCATGTGCATTAAAAAAATACACATGCATGAATTTAAGACACCTTGGGCAAGCATTGGTAAAGTTTGGCGCGGGAAATACCGAGCAATTTGGCCGCTGCTTGTTTGTTGCCCTGGCTGAACGCCAAAGCATGCTGCACGGCATCCAACTCCAGCGCACGAACAAGGTCGCCCAAAGGCGCAGGGGCTTGCTTGGGGTCTTGGGGGACACCGTGGGCTTCGGGCACTTGGCCGGCCAAAGGAGCCGGCGCAATGTGACTCAGCCCAGATTCGCGCAGCACAGCCCCCACCGCCTGCGCATCGACCATGCCCGCCTCACAGCGCAGCAAAAGTTGCTCAATCACATTGCGCAGCTCGCGCACATTGCCACGCCAATGCTGGGCCGACAACAAGGCCAGCGCCTGTGCTTGAAATTCTGGCTGCGGCAAGGCACTGCGCAAGGCCAAGTCTTCTGACAAAAACTCCACCAAGGCCGGAATATCGGATGCCCGGTCTCGCAAGGCGGGCACGCGGAGCGGCAACACATTGAGGCGGTAATACAAATCCTCGCGAAACAAACCTTCGCGCACCAACTTCACCAGATCGCGAGACGTGGCGGCGATGATCCGAGCATCAAAAGGCACCAGACGGTTGGAGCCCAAGGGCTCGATTTCGCTTTCTTGCAAAGCCCGCAACAACTTAGCTTGCAGCCCCAAGGGCATGTCACCAATCTCATCCAGAAACAATGTGCCGCCATCGGCCAACTTGAATTTGCCCTCACGCCCTTTTTTGTCAGCACCGGTGTAGGCCCCGGGCGCGACCCCAAAAAATTCAGCCTCGAGCAAGGTTTCGGGTACGGCGGCAATGTTCACGCTGACCAAAGGCCCCCGGGCACGCGGCGAACTGGCATGAATGGCATGGGCCAACAACTCTTTGCCGGTACCGGTTTCGCCCAACAACAAAACGGGACTGCTCGACTGCGCTGCACGCCGAGCCTGGCGCTTCAAATCGGCCACCACCGCGCTGGAACCAATGAAACTGGCAAAACTGTGCCGCGCTTGACGCAACCCACCACCCACCTTGCGCTGCGCGGCCAAGGCGGTGCGGGCTTCGTCCAATTCACGTTGCATCAAGGCAAACTTGGCCATCAAGGGCTGCAAATTGGTTTCAGGTTGATCAAACAAGACCACCCCCAATGCGCCAATGACCGCGCCGGCTTCGTCACGCAAAGGAAAACGGCTGACCAAAAAAGTGCCGGCCCGGTTGCTCAACAGGTCTATCAAAATGGGTTTGCCCGTCTCCATCACCTGGTTCATCAAGGTGTTTTGCACCACCTCAACCACCGGTTTGCCCACAAAATCAGCCTCCCGTTCAAAACCCAATGCGGGCAAGTAACGACGGTAGTGGTCATTGATCCAAACCACACGGCCCGAGCGGTCCACCAACAACATGCCCTCGCTGGCATTGGCAAAAACATCAAACAAAGAACGGGCAGCCAGGCCCAAAATGCTCTGGGCGTCGGTAGGCAAAGCAGCCGTCAAGCCCAAAGGGTCCATGTGCGAAGTCACGTCAGAGTCCACCATGGTCTGGCCCCTCAAAATAAACAGTACTTTTTGAGTATGTATTCATCAGAAATATTGGCAAGTCCAGATAAAATTTAGTAAAGCAAACAGAGACGGCAGTCTCGAAAAAGAAATCATCCTCAGGCAATCCATGAATTTTGACGATTTCAAAGGCCATATTTACCTGATTGATGACGATCCATCCATCCGCAGAAGCTTGGCTTACAGCCTCAGCTCGGTGCGTTACTCCATCCAAACCTTTGACAGCCCAACGGCTTTTTTGCGGGACGCTTTGCCCATCACGCCGGCCGTCATTTTGCTGGACATCCGCATGCCCGGCATGAACGGACTCTCCTTGCAAAACGAGATGATTGCCAGGGGCAGAAAAACCCCCATCATTTTCATCTCGGGCGAGAGCCAGCCCACCGAAATCATCGAAGCCATGAAAAAAGGCGCGGTCGATTTTTTGATCAAGCCTTTTGGCCTTGAACCCCTGCTGGAGGCCATCGACTTGGCCCTGCAAAAAGACAAACACCAGCAAAATCAAAAAATCCTCACCTTGAACGTGCGCGATCGCTTCATGCGCTTGACCGACAAAGAGCGCGAAGTCTGCCGTTGGATGGTCAAGGGCTACGGCAACAAGGAAATTGCCAACATGAACGGGTCGGCTCCAGCCACTGTCAAGCTCCACCGCAGCCGTGTCCTTGAAAAAATGGGCTGTGCATCACTGCCTGAATTGATGGCATTGGCCTTGGATGCAGAACGCAAAATCATCGACATCTTCACCGAATCCGAGCCCGCACCGACCTTGGAGCCTCAACGCGGCTTGGAATGACTGACGTTGGGGCGGCTCACATCGTAGCCAAACCAGCGGTTTGAAATGTCCTTGAACGAACCATCAGACAACATGGTTTGAATCGCCGCCGTCATGCGTGCGGCCATGTCTTTGTTGCCCTTGCGCACCGCCAAACCCGAGGCCATGGGGGGTGCAAAGGGTGACGTGATCTTGATGGGCAAGCCATCGCGCTCGATGTAGTAATCGGCAATCAGACTTTCTTCGAGCACGGCATCGAGCTTTTTTTCGGCCAGTTGTTTCAAGGCCTGATCGATCACAGGAAATGGCAAGACACTTTTACCCAAAGCCCCCTTGGCCTGCTCTTCAACGCCGGTGCTGGCCAAGACCCCCAGTTTTTTGCCCACCAAATCGTCCAGGCTCAAAAAATCCCGATTGTCATCTTCGTGCTGAATACACACCAACTGGTTGGCGGCATAAGGCTTGGCAAAGTCAAACACACGGCGATTTTCTGGCGTGGGCAGGAGTTGATTGCCAATCACGGAAATTTCATCAGCCTGTAATTTTTTTTGCAAATTGGCCATGCCATCGGGGTGAATTTGAAGTTGCAGTTTCATGATGGCCGCCAAGCGCTTCATCACATCCACATCAAAACCCTGCAAAGACCCCTCGGTGAAACTGAAGGGCTTGTAATGGGCCAACACCCCCACCCGAAGCACCCCATCACCGGGGTTTTGAGCCTGGGCAGCGGATACCCAAGCCGTGCCGAGCGATGCCAGCGCCCAGCGCAAAAAATCATGCCGGTTCAATTTCAAGCCTGCGCCGCACAATGACCGATCAGTCATGAAAGGCCCCCTCAAAACAATGCCGCAGCTCATGGCCCAGGTAGTTGTAGCCGGTGGTGATGGGGGTGACGATGGTGCACTCTTTGCGGCGAACATTCCAAAAAGCACAAGCCATGGGCCGAGATGTGGGGGTGATCGGAATTCCGGTGATGCGGGCGCAATATTCAAACCCGTCGGTGCGCACCAAAAACTTGACTTTGGGTTCTGCCAGCACCCGCTTTTCTGGGGCCATGGGGGTAAAACGAACCGTGTCCACCTGGGGGGGTCTCATGGTCGTGGTCTCGCAGCCGGACAAGACAACCAGCAACAAGGCCCACAGCACACCAAGCCAACGTCGATCCCACACAGCCCGGAAATTGAACTGTGACCCGCTCATCAGCGCCCCTGAAGGCAGTGCAAAAACAGGTGGCCCAACTGTGAATGGCTGGTGTGCGTGGTGGTCACAATGGTGCAACGGGCGCTGGCCAGGTGCCAGTAGACACAACCTTCGGGCCTTCTGGCCAAGCCATCTTTGGGCTGGGCCTGCGTGCACACCGCCTCAGGGGAGGATCGGATGAGCCAACTGACCATGGGCTCGGCAATTTTTCGCTGACTGACCTCCGGTGGATTGAACATGCTGAAATCCATCAAAGGATCGGCCGTGGCAGTGCCAGCCCAGAGGGCGGCCACCACCATGCATTTCAGTTTATCGATCGCAGTCACAAAATCACTACATCCAAGAATCAGTTGACCCAGCCACACTCAAATCAGGTTGAGTGTGATGCCGGTTTGCACAAACAGGCTCAGACCCAACGCATCGTTGGTGTAGGCCGCATAGTCCTTGTCACCCAGTGTGACAGCTGAATTGTTTTTAGTCCAATCCAAATCTGTAGTGCCCACCAAATCATCCAAATTAACGGTATCTGCAGCATCCCCGTCAATACGCATTTGGAGATGATCTTTGTGTGCTGTTGCCGTAGTGAAGCTGTTTTTCACACCCAAGTCCAGCACATCGCCCATTGTCAGCTTAAGGACATGAGTGCCCTTGGTGATGTCCACATGGTTGACTGCAGCCAGATCACCCATGGCCGGGATGCCGTCGTACAAGGATGCCATGTCAAAGTCCTTTGGGTCTGTGGATGACAAAACCAACTTTCCAACTGAGTCTACCAATTGATTACCGCTGAAGCCGGGCAGAGGCCATTCTGCAGCAATCAAAGGCCCCGGTGTACCCATCTTTGCATTGACAAAGTCCATTCGGCCAAAATCATTTTTAATGGAGTAGGTGTTACCTGCCCAATCCTTGAATTCCAAACTAAAAGTATCTTTTTCAAAGCTCTTTCCAACAAGCTCATCCAATTTAAACAAACCACCCACATACTCTTTTTCAACGATATTTGCGCCAACCCCAGTCGTGTACTTGTAGGTTCCACGCTCTTTAGATGAAAAATTAATTTCAGAATATGTCCAAAGTCCGCTGCCTTTTGATGCATTCGATGCATCAATGATTTCAGCCCAACGATCAATCACAAAAGACTGATCCGTAGCTTGCAGCGTATTGCCAGCCGCATCCACCAAAGTTGACCTCACGGTATAAGTACCAGTTTTTCCGTCAACACCCAACTTTGCCAAATTCTCAAAAGACCAACTCTTACCTGTCGGGGTCACATGTTCCTGTGAAATGACTTTGCCATCCACCCCAAACACCTGCACCAAAACCCGATCACCGTTTTCGACAAAATCCTTGTCAAAACCACCACGGAAGGTCAGAAGCTGGTCGTTGGTGAGGTAATCGGTGGTGTTGATGCCGGTGTCGTCCTCGAAGGTGACGGGCAACATTTTCAGGTTGGCGTTGGGATCGGTTTTGCCTCCGTTGTCGGTGGTGCTGTTGTCGATCACCAAAGCCTGCACGTCGGTGTGGATCGGGTTGCCGGCTTTGTCCACCAAGGAGGCCTGCAAGTCGTACGTGCCATCGACCAAACTCAAATCGGTTTGTTTGTCCCACGTCCAACCCCAAACACCTGCGGTTTTGACCGGTTTGACGTAATCTGAGGCCATCACTTTGCCCGTGGCGTCTTTGAGGACCACTTCGACAAAAGCACCGTTGTCGTTGAAATCGGTGATGCTGCCCGCAAACTTGAGCGTGCGGTCTTTGGTGATGAAGTCCTTGTTGCTGTACCCCGTGTCCTGGGTCGCAGACAAGATGTCGACCTTGAAGCCGCTGTTGGGATCGACCGCTTTGTCAGGCGCGTGGTTGTTGTTTTTGTCGGTGTCAATGAAGACATCTTGTGCATCCACCGTCGAGGGCACCGTAGCGTTGTCCTTGACGGGGGTGCCTGCGCCATTGACCAAGGATGCGTTGAGCGTGTATTGACCATCGGCCATGGCCGCAGACTTGGTGCGGTCCCAAGACCATGTCCACTCACCTGCTTCGTTTTTCACGGGTTTGACGTAAACCATTTCCATCTCGACCTTTTTGGCGTCGAGCAAAGACAGTTTGACCTGATCTCCATTTTCGGTGTACTTGCTCAGCGTGCCCTTGAAAATGAGCTGGGTGTCTTTGGTGTAGAAGTCGGTCGTATTTTGACCCGTGTCTTCGGTGATGGCCGTGATGTCGAGCTTGACCCCGGCATTGGGGGATTTGTCGGTCGGAGCGTTGTCGACCTTGAATTCGGTGCCCTTGAACACTGGCGATTTCAGGCCATTGATGGTGGCAGTCACCTCTGGGGTGTAAGCCCCGTCCGGCAAAGCGTCGGCGTCCGGGATCTGGATCACAAACTCACCAGTGGGAGAGGCTTTGCCGGTGTAGGTTTTGCCGTTCACAAGCACCGCCACATCGGCGTTGCCTGAAGCTTTGCCCGAAATTCGGGGGGTTTTGTCGGTGGTGACGTTGTCTTTGGGGCCCGTGTCATCTTCGGCCATCAGGCTGGCCGAGGTCACCGCTGGTTGCTGCGGGTTCTGGTCGACGTAGATCAACTGGCTGTCGATGTTGGTGGGCTTGGCAGAGCCGTCAGTGATCAAGGCACCGGCACCGTTGACGATGCTGGCATCGAGCGTGTATTTGCCGTCGGGCAATTCGGCTTTGGTTCGGTCCCATGACCAAGACCAGACACCGGCTGTTTGGACGGGCTTGACGTAGACCATGTCAATCTCAGCGCCCTTGTCGTTTTTGAGGGACAGTTTGACGTGATCACCGTTGGCGGTGAACTTGTCCAGATCGCCTTTGAAGACCAAGGTGTTGTCGGCGGTGTGGAAGTCCGAGGGACTCAGACCTGTGTCTTCGGTGATGGAGACGATGTTCAAAACCAGGCCAGCGTTGGTTTTGTCGGTGCCGTTGCCGTTGTCAACTTTGAAAGGGGTTCCCGCAAAATCTGGCGACTTGACACCGGCCAAGGTGCTGGTCACCACAGGGGTGTAGCTGCCGTCCACCAAGGCGTCGGCATCCGGAACCTGGATCACAAACACACCGGTTGAAGAAGCCTTGCCGGTGTATGTTTTCCCATTGAGCACAACAGAGACGTCTGAGTCGGGCGTGGCTTCACCGGTGATGCGCGGCGTTCTGTCGGTCGTGATACCGTCTTTGGGGCCGGTATCGTCTTCAGGCATCAATTTGGCCGAAGTGACTTTGGGCGTGGCGGCCACGGCGGTGCTGCTTGAGCCACCGCCGCCCGCTGCGGCACCCAGCAAACCCAAAGGGGCCAGCAACCAGGGGTTGAACGCAGCGGCGGCCAAAACACCCACCGCCGCACCCGATGCATTGATTTCTGCACCGCCCAAGGCCATGCCCACCTGATTGGAACCGTCGGCCAACAAAGGCACCGCCGTGTTGCCCACAGCGGTTTCGGGGATGTATTCGTAAAAACGGCCCGTTTCGGCCTCGCCAATCAGACCATTAAAACCCTCTGGGGCCACTTCGTAATAGTCTTCAACGACCAAATCGGCCGCACTGCGCCCTTCAAAGAAAACGCGCAAATCTTTGCCTGAACGGCTGGCGCGGATGTTTTCAGGGCCATAACCCGTGGTCGCATCCAAGAGCTGGTATTTGCCCCCAGGCACCGCCTTGACCACCATGGGGGTTTTGCCATCCCCTGTGGTGGGAATGTCAACAAACTTGGCCTCGCCTTGGCCTTGGTTCACTTTGATTTTGTATGTTTTGCTCATGATGTGTGACAGTCAAAATAAGGTTAATGAATGGGGCCGGTTGAACTTATCGGCGTGCGCCAGTGATGACCACCACAACGCGTCTGTTGGGTGCGTGGCAAATTTTGTTTTCAGGTGTGGGCTCGTTTCTGCAACCCGTTTTGCTCAATTCGATGGAGCCTCGACCTTCGGCTTCGATGCCTCGGGTCGGCTTGACGTTGCGGGCAGAAATTTGTCGAGCGACCACATCGGCGCGTTGCTGTGACAATTTTTTGTTGATCTGAACCGAGCCAATGGCATCGGTGTAACCCACCACACGGATGCGATCGACCGAGGAATAGTCTTGATTGAGGCGCTGCACCAAGGCCTCAATGGCATTGAAGCCAGAGGCACGCAACTCGGCCTTGCCAAACTCGAACAGGGCATCGGTTTCAAGCGCGTATTCGCGTGGTGCCGGTGGACGTGGGGGGGGTGGAGGAGGCGGAGCCACTGCGGCCTTGCCCGGTTCGCCACAGGTGAGCGCGGCCTTGGCGCGGGAAATGGTGTGGATTTGACGTCGCGTGTTGGACATTTCGGCATTGGCTTGCGATGCCGGCATGCTGAGCACGGCAATACCGGGCTGTCCGGCCTCGTCGACCTTCAGGAACAAGGTCTGCCCGACTTGCATGTTCAGGCGCTGTCCACCGTCTTGTTTGCTCAAATGCAGGCGGGATGCATCATCCAGCGCAGCTTTGATGCTGACGTTGCCCGGTTCTGCACAAAACTCGGTGTAGCCACCGCGCAGCAAAGACGCATGGTATTGGCCATTGAGGTAAATGTTCACCGGTTGTTGAGATACCCCTTGCAAGTTACGGTAAACCAAAACACGGGTTTGGTTGACCGGGGCCAAAGGCGCCGTGGCGTAGGGCTCGCCAAATGAGTCGATGACCACCCGGGTGGCCCCCGATTGGGCCAAGGCCAACGGTGACAAAGCCGCCACGGACAAGCCAATCAACCACTGATTCAACGGTTTAGAAAAAATTTTCATAAGGGTCACCTCAAAAAACTTGTGTCAATTCAGAAACTTAGAGTGACTAATTCATCTGTCACCCGATGACACAATGATGCGTGAGGATGCCTCGTTGTAAACGCGCTAAAAAGCGTACTCTAATAATCAGTTTTAACAATATTAAGTATGTAAATATGTGCAACCTTTGATCATATCGATGGCATCACGCCATGGATGGGTCGAACCACGGCCATGCCTTGTTGGCTTGAAGATTGCAACCCCCCATAAATTATCAAAATATAAAAAATCAGTGGATATGCATTTTTTATTGCAATCACGTCTATTTGCAAGAGACTCGGCACCACAATAAAAAAGCCATCTGACGCTTGGGCATCAGATGGCTCTGTCAAGATTAAAAAAATCAAAAATTTACTGCAGCAAATTCATATTTGATATTTCAAATTCAACCTTGATGGATCATTGAAAATATTCAATTGAATTGGTAACCGAGGGACACATTCATTGACGTCATGCTGGCTTTGGCGGGCGTCAAAGCATCCCCCAATGACACCGCTTTTGATTTGAATTTGGTTGACAGCACTTCAAATTGGACAAAAACATCATTGTTGATGTAAGACTTGAGACCCAAGCCCAAACCAGTGCCGTGGATAGATTCACTGAAACCACCGTTCTGAGAGAACAGACCCCCTTCACCCACAAGAACGGCTGAGTGGTAACCCACTTTGGCAAAAGCTGCGGTGTTCGGCGTCAGCAAAAGTGTAGGCTGCAGGTACAAAGAGTTGTGATTTTTCACCTTGCCGTTGAGCAACACCACATCAAGAATTCTGGATTCACTGAGGTCGTAGGTCGCTCCCATGCCCAGCGCCCATTGATCGTTGAGTGGCAGGCTGTAGCCGACATCAAAAGTGGCAACAATTTTTGTCCGACCCAGATTGCCTGCCTGGCCTTGGTTCAGTTCATTGATTTTCAAATTGCCGTCGACCACCGAGCCACCAAGGGCAGCGGACCAACCCGAGAAATGGGTGCTTTGGGCCGCAGCATGGCCTGCGGTCAGAGCGGCGACAAGAAACAACATTGAATTAATATTTTTGAATTTCATTTGGTGGCTTTTAAATAAAGAGAAATTTTATTTTAACATGGGTTAATTTATGAATTTTATTCATGATAATAAAGCTTAACAAATATATAATATTCAAATCAATATTGATTTAAATCATCCTATATTTTTAAACGTGATTATTTCGTGCGCAAAAATCACCATCAAAGCCATGAAACCACGAAACTGCCCCCCAGTCTGTGCGTTGACCCACCGTCTCATCAGACAAGCGCAGTCGCAAGCACCTCAAACAGGCTCAATGGCCGCTGACTTGACTGACAGACGGTCTGTCAAAAGTCGTCTCTGTCCTGAACTTGGACTTTGGCCAACTGCCACTGTTCTTTGAGCCAGCGCTTGAGCGCAGCATCGTTTTGAATGCGGCGCAGATCGGCCTCCAAGCTGTCCGTGATGTGGCGCTGATCGGCCTGAAGGCGCTGCAACGACTGGGTCATCGCTGATTCGTCGGCTTGAGCCAGCACGGGCACGCACAACTCACGACTCAAGCGGCTTTGCAACTGGTCCAAATCTTCTTCCAATGCCGCGACCTGCTCTTTGAGCAACACGGACATGGCCATCAACTTGTCGTCGGCCATGCGTGCTGCACTTTGCGGATTGACCTGTGTCACCTGCATTTGCAGGCGCAACAAGGTGGTCAGGTCGTTTTTTTCATAAGCGGCATTGACCTCGCTCATCAGACCGGTTTTGCGCAGACGTTCTTGTTCATCCGGCTCACGATCCGGATGCAGTGCGCTGGCCAGCTGCCTGAATATCGTGCGGATGGCACTTTGGGCATCGGCTGCACGCAAGGCTTCAGGGGGTATTTCGCCTTTTTCTGCCGCTGCATTTTTCTTTTGCGCATCTTTTTGCGCCTTGCGGGCCGCCCGTTTGGCCGATTTGCGGGCCTCGTCGGCCTCTTGCTGTTGTTGCCACTGGCGCATGCCCGCCTGCATCATCTCCTCGGGCGTCTGGTATTGCTTGGGTTTGTTCAGGGGCTGGCCCAGCGCTTCTTCGATGCGTTCGCGCAAGCGCTGCGCCGCCTCGGCCTGCTCTTGTGCTGCTTCTTGGGTGTCCACTTCGCTCACATACAAATCGGCCAGGGCCTGCACTTGCGGGTCGGCACTGGCGGTCAGTTGATCGATCAAACCGCGCACCAGTCCCCTGGCCATGCGTTGCTGGCGGTCGGTGAAGTCTGCCGTCTGCAGGCGTTCATGCACAAAGAGCAGCAGGCTTTTGCGGTGCGTCTGCGCCTGCTGCACCGATTCGCGCAGGGCCTGAATGTGCGCATAACGGTGCCGGTCCGACCACGTCTGCAGCCGCTCGATGTGACCCGAAAGCTGCTCGATGCGGGCCAGCAAAGCGTTGAAGCGCTGCTGCGCGGGCGTGGGTGGGGCAAGACCGGGGGGCTGAACCATCAAGGCGGACAGAGAGATGGCAGCGCCTTGAGTCGCTTCGGGCAAGGGGTTCATTTGAAAAACAGCTGGGATAAGGCGAGAAGAGCGGCTGAATGTTAACGCCCCTGCGGCCCAATACAAGAAGGGGCTTCATCCGTCGATAATCATCCCACCCAATCAAAAACCGTCCGCCTGATGCCCAGCCCCACCCCGTTCAAAGTGCTCAGCCTCATCCCGCCGATGACGCAGCTCAACACGCCCTACCCGTCCACGGCCTACCTGACGGGTTTTTTGCGTTCGCGGGGTTTTGATGCGGCACAAGTTGACTTGGCGCTGGCCACCGTGCTGGCCTTGCTGAACAAAAAAGGGCTGACCGAGCTGCGCGATGCAGCGTTGGCCTTGCCTGTCGAAGAGCGCTCGGGTCCGGTGAACTTTTTCCTCGACCACTTCAACGACTACGCTGTCAGCATCGACCCGGTGATCGCCTTTTTGCAGGGCCGCGACAGCACGCTGAGCCACCGCATCGCTGGCCGGGGCTTTTTGCCCGAAGGCCCGCGCTTTGCAGCACTCGACGCTTATGAGGACGATGGTACGGGCGACCCCATTGGCTGGGCTTTTGGCGCTTTGGGCCAGACCGACCGCGCCCGGCACCTGGCCACGCTGTACCTGAACGATGTGGCCGATGTGCTGCGCGACGCCGTGGACGAAGGCTTTGAGTTCGTGCGCTACGCCGAACGCTTAGCCGCCAGCCAGCCCAGCTTTGACGCGCTGGCCGAAGCACTGGCCGAGCCACCCAATTTGATCGACAGCACGCTGGAGCGTTTGGCATTGCAGGCCGTTGAGCGCCACCAGCCCACGCTGGTGCTGCTGTCGGTGCCCTTTCCCGGTTCGGTCTATGCGGCGTTTCGCATCGCCCAGTGCATCAAGCGCTCGCACCCTCACATCCACATTGGTTTGGGCGGTGGCTTTGTGAACACCGAGTTGCGTGAGCTCAAAGACGCCCGCGTGTTTGAGCATGTGGATTTCGTCACGCTCGACGGCGGCGAGCGACCGCTGCTGAGCCTGATCGAGCACCTGCAAGGCCAGCGCAGCATGCAACGCCTGCAGCGCACCTTTGTGCGCAACGACGCAGGTCAGGTGCAGTACATCAATATGCAAGAGCCCGACATCCCGTTTGAGGAGGTGGGCACGGCCACTTGGGATGGCCTGCCGCTGCACAAATACCTGTCCTTGCTGGACATGCTCAACCCGATGAACCGGTTGTGGAGTGACGGGCGATGGAACAAACTCACCGTGGCGCACGGCTGCTACTGGAAGAAGTGCAGCTTTTGCGATGTGAGCCTGGACTACATCAGCCGCTACGAGACCGCGCAGGCCAGCACCCTGGTGGACCGCATCGAGCAAATCGTGGCCGAAACAGGCCAGACCGGCTTTCACTTTGTGGACGAAGCCGCGCCGCCCAAAGCCCTGAAGGCCCTGGCCGAAGAACTTCTGCGCCGTGGCGTTCAAATCTCGTGGTGGGGCAACATCCGATTTGAGAAAACCTTCACCCCCGAGCTGTGCGACTTGCTGGCCCAAAGCGGCTGCATTGCCATGTCAGGCGGGCTCGAAGTCGCCTCCGACCGATTGCTTCAGCTCATGAAAAAAGGCGTCTCGGTCGAGCAGGTGGCGCAAGTCACCAAAGGTTTTGCCGATGCGGGCGTGCTGGTGCACGCCTACCTGATGTACGGCTTTCCCACACAGACCGTGCAAGACACGGTGGACGCGCTCGAATACGTGCGCCAGCTGTTTGAAAACGGCTGCATCCACAGCGGCTTTTTTCACCGCTTTGTCTGCACCGTGCATTCGCCCGTAGGGCAAAACCCCGAGGCTTACGGCGTGACACTGCTGCCCCTGACCGAGGGCACTTTTGCCAAAAACGACGTGGGCTTTGTCGACCCCACCCGCATGCCCCCCGGTGTGGACCACGACCTGCTGGGCCAGGGCCTGAAAAAAGCCATCTACAACTTCATGCACGGCGTGGGGGTGGACAACGATGTGCGCCAGTGGTTTGAACTGCCCAAAGGCCAGTGCCCCAAAACCACCGTGCCGCGCCACAAAATCGCCCGGGCCCTGGGCTGATCTGAAAGGCATCGACCTGCAAGTCGACACCATCAGGCCCACATTGGAGGGCCTGCTTAATCATTGAGCACACCCCGCCAGACCAACAGGGGTGCGGGTTTCAAGGCTTGTTCATGGGCTTATCCACAGCTTGACGCACAGTTACCGGGGGTAAACCCGAGCCCATGTACAGAGCGTGGCTTCAACGGCTGATGGCCATCAAAGCAGCAAAGCCCACAAACACGCCCCCCGTGACGCGGTTGAAATTTTGGATGACGTGGGTTTGCTGCAAATAGCGTGACAGCTTGTGGCCACTGAGGGCGTAAATCAGGTACCAACTGACTTCGATGACGCTGAAAGTGGCCATCAAAACCCCAAATTGCACCAAGGCGGGCCGATCAGGATGGATGAATTGAGGAAAAAAGGCCGCGCAAAA
Source organism: Limnohabitans sp. WS1 (assembly GCF_003063265.1). Lineage (GTDB taxonomy): Bacteria > Pseudomonadota > Gammaproteobacteria > Burkholderiales > Burkholderiaceae_C > Limnohabitans_A. Next base: position 159,176 of record NZ_NERU01000003.1, on the reverse strand, counting down.
CACGATCGCCTTGGGATTGCTGGCCGCCACGGCCAAGCCTTGACGGAAAAATGATGCGCCGCTGCGCATGGGCTCGTCGGCATTGGCAGGGCTTGCTTCAGGGCGGCGCACGGTCGATGCCCACAATTTGTAGCCCAAATAAGCCAAATAGGCCGCACCCAGATAACGCAGTGCATCAAACACCACCGGAAAGTGGGTGAGCAAAGCGCCTAAACCTGCGGCCGAAAGACTCATCATGCACAGCAAAGCGCTCATGCAACCGGCCATGGTCATGACAGCCGCACGCAAGCCCGATCTGGCCCCATGGCTCATGACCAAGAGCATATTGGGTCAGGGTGTGGCCGACACCACAAAAGTCATCACGACAAAAAGCCACCAAGTTTGAAACGTCACATCCATCCCTTTGTTTGTTGTTTGGAAATTCAGGGCTCGATTGTGGCGGTTCAGCCTTGAGCATCAGAGCCTAGGCGTCTGGTGCACTGCCTGCTGTGTTCTCAATAAGCACCCACAGGCCAAACCGTCAAGGGGGCTGCTCGGGGCGGGCTTTTGAATGCGGTCATTTCATGCAGCATTTGGTATCCAAAAATCATGACCAAAAAACACCAACCATGCCGCCGTCCTCCTCACTGCGTCCCCCCACGGGACTTTTTTCATGGTTCAAACGGGTCCAACATGCGGATGGCAAAGAGCGTGAAGGCTTGTTTTTTCGTTCCTGCTCATCCTGGGCTTGGGCTATGGTGCTTTTGCCTTGGTGTCATGGAGCCTGGGATTTGAAATGGGCGTGTGGGGCCAATCCGAGGCCATCGCGAAGTCCATCGCGGCGAGGGCGCCGCTCCTACAAAAACCCGGCACCCTGCCCGCTCAACGCTCATCGCTTGACACCCACCAACACCTCACCAAGCCAAGTGCTGACCGAGGTGGTCCACAAATTGGGCCCGACCGGTGGGCAACAAGGCGTCCAGCACCGCCAACAGCCGCTGGGCTGCTTGTTCGGGGGGCAATGCGTCTGAGCCCACAAAGGGCTGGCTCAACGGGGATTGCACGGTGCCAGGCTGCAAAGCGGCCACCACGGCCAGTGGCCTGCGTCGGGCGATTTCAATGGCAGCGGTTTGCAGCAACATGTTCAGCGCCGCCTTGGCCGACCGGTAACCGTACCAGCCGCCTTTGTGGTTGTCTTCGATGCTGCCCACCCGTGCCGACAACTTGCCCCAAATCACCCGTTGACCGGGGGCCAGCAAAGGCACAAGGTGTTTGAGCAAGAGACTGGGACCCACGGCATTGAGGTGCATGGCACTCAGCAAATGGGTCGCCTCCAATTCGTCCAGCCTTTTTTCAGGGCCACGCCCGTTCAAGGTCAAGGCCCCAGTGGCATCCAGCACCAGATGAAAGGGGCCTTGTGAGGCCAAGTCACGGGCGCAGTCGGAGATGCTGGTTTCGCTCAACAGATCAAGCCCTGGCGAGCTGTCACGCGACACGCCCTTCACGGCGGCGCAGCGCGGATCGTTTTGCAGCTGCAGCAGCAAAGCGCTGCCGATGGCACCACGGGCACCGATGACCAGGGCGCGGTAGCCCTCGGGCAGGGAATTCATCATGGCTTGGACTGGCCCACAGGCATTGGGGCGCGGGCGGGGTTTGCCTGCTCGGGCTTGAGGTCGTAGGCGCAACGAAAGCCAATGTAGACCGCGTAAAAGTCAGCCGGTTTGTAGGCCTGCACATCGGCCTTCATGTTGAAGGCGCCGTACCACCAAGAACCACCCACCGTTCGGCGTTCCTTGCCCTGAGCATCGGTGGTCCATTCCCACACATTGGCCCCCATGTCGAACAAGCCGTTCACGCCTTGGCGTGTGGCCCCTGCGGGCGCGGCCCTGGGCCACGGGTCGGCATCGCTGGTGTTGGCACCTTGCGGGCTGTCGCCCGTGGTCCAGGGGTAGGTGCGGCCCTTGACCCAGGGCGCAGGCGGTGCATCGCGCAGCTCGGTAAACCCGGCCTTTTGCCATTCGGCCCCGCTGGGCAAACGCCCTCCGGCCCACCGGCAGTAAGCCTGCGCCTCGGCAAAGTCCAAATGAACGGCGGGCAAATCAGCGCTCACCGGGGCCACGCCATCGGGCTTGCGCCAAGACCAGCCGGGGCGGCGCTCCCAGCCCGCGCCATATTCAAAACCACCGCCCTCTTTTTCGGCGCGGGTCACGGTGCCGGTGGCCCGCACATAGCGCTCAAACTGGCCGATGGTGACTTCGGTGCGGTCGATGGCCCAGTCGCCCAATGGCACGGGGTCCCCCACCTGAGCCCAAGCCACTGCACAAACCAGCGCAGCAGATGCCCCCAAACCAGTGCCCACGTTCCTCAAGATGGTCATGTCAAGCGCCCCCGCGCCAGCAATCGAGCTTGTCGATCGACCAAAAAAGCTTCCCCCATGGCCGGATAAGCCTCGGTCAGCGCCGTCATGTTGACTTGGTGGGTGACCCAGACTTCACGTCGCCCGGGTGGCAACTCACGCAAACGGGCTCGCATGGCCAAGGCTTGTGCATTGGCGTCGCCTTGGCCTGCAAAGGTCGAGTTCAAAGGCCACCAGTTGTCATAGGCACCAAAGGCCAGCCGGGCCGTGTCTTGGCAACGGCACCATTGGCTGCTGAGCACCGCATCAGGCTTGACGGGCTGGGCCTGCATCCAGCGCCCCAGATCGCGTGATTCCTGACGCCCTTGCTCGGACAGATTGCGTTGGGTTTGACATTGACCCAAGACAAACCCAGGCGGATCGCCCAAGCCCGATTCGGTCGTGGCATGTCGAACCAAGAGCACCCCACCCTCGCGTTGCCAAATCCGGGCCAAGGCCTCGTTGGCCCATGCACGAGGGCTGGCGGCCAGGTTGACCAACAACACCCCGGTCCAAAGGCCTGTGGAGCCTTGCAAAAAGTGGCGACGCGCCGTGTTCAGTTTGTGCATGATGCAGCCGTGAGGGGTCGGCTCAGGACACTTCGCCCGAAGCGATGCGGCGCAAGGCTTGCTCAAACACTTCGACAGGCTGCCCGCCCGAGATCAAATGACGGTCGTTGATGATGACCGCAGGCACCGAGCGAATGCCGGCTTGCGCATAAAACTGCTGGCGCTCGCGCACCGAAGCGCCATGCGCATCGCTGAGGAGCACTTCGCGGGCAGCAGCCACATCCAAACCCGCTGCGGCCACACTGGCCAGCAAGACTTCGGCGTCTTCGACGCATTCGGCCCGCCCTTGGTAGGACTGCAAAAATGCTTTTTTAAGGGCATGCTGAGCACCTGCGCCTTGGCCCTCGGCCCAGTGCAGCAAGCGATGGGCATTGAAGGTGTTGTAGACACGACCGCGCCCCCCGGGGTGAAACTCAAACCCGACTTCGGCCCCTCGGGCGGCAATGGTCTGGCGAATCTGCGCTTGTTGCTCTGCCGTTGAGCCATATTTTTCGCTCAAGTGCTCTCCCAAATCTTGACCCCCCGGGGGCATGTGGGGGTTCAACTCGAAGGGCTGGAAATGCAAATCGGCCTGCACTTGGCCTTGCAAGCGCTCCAAGGCCTGCTCCAGGGCACCCAAGCCCACAGCGCACCAAGGGCACGCAATGTCAGAGACAAAATCAATTTTGAGAGGAGTCATCGGTCATTCCTGGGGCGCAGCCCTTGCTCAGTTAGAAAAATTGACGGCTAACGCAGGGTCCACGAGTGAGCCTCTTGCCCGCCAAAGACCCTGATCTTGCCGCAAATCACCGACAATGTCAGGCGCTCAGGCCAATTGCCCTGATCTTCATCGCGACACCCACCACCATGAAAATCCTGACCCTCAACGGCATCAACCTCAACATGTTCGGCAAGCGCGATCCGGCGCAGTACGGCACCATCACCTTGGCCGAAATCGACGCCCAATTGGTGGCCTTGGGCCAAGAATTGGGCGCCCATGTCGAGTGCTTTCAAACGAACATGGAAGGAGAAATGGCCGAGCGCATTCACCAAGCCCACACCGACGGCACCCAAGCGGTGCTGATCAATGCCGGGGCTTGGACACATTACAGCTATGGCATCCGAGACGCACTGGCCATTCTCAAGTGCCCCATCATCGAAGTGCACATGTCCAACATCCACGCCCGTGAGGAGTTTCGTCACCACTCCGTGATTGCCCCCATCGCCAAAGGTCAAATCGCTGGCTTTGGTGTGGACAGTTATTTACTGGGATTGCGTGCCGCCATCCGTGCCATTCAGGGCTGAATCTGAACCAGCGCCCGTCCAATTACCGCCAAGAACGGCCAAGTACCGCCAGGCCTTTGGCCACTCACGCCCGAAGCACTTGGATCAAAGCGGCGTTGAACCGTTCGGTGGCCTCATAAGGCACCCAATGCCCCACCCCTGACACGGTATGCCACTGGCCCCAGCGGGGGGCCAGTTGTTCCATGGCCGCTTGAACCTCGGGCAAACGAGGACCATACAAGGCATCTTTTTCACCGTAAATGGCGCTCACCCGTGCCTGAACCTTTGGCAAGGTGCGGGCCACGATGTCGGTGGACGACAAGCGTCTGCGCGGCATGCGGTCACGCTGAACATTGGCGGCATGCAAAGCCAAAGCCAAAGGGTCCAATGAAGCTTCATGCTGCAGCATGAGCGCCAGCAAATTGTGCCGGTGCACCTCGCGCTGCGCCTCGGGCGTGGGCAAATGCCGCCACCCCTTGAGCACGGTGCGCTGCGATTGCGCCAGCCCCATGCCCGGAGCCCCCACCAAGACCAGGGCCTGAGCATCTTCGGGATGCGCGGCCAGCCACAAGGCAGCGGTCATGCCGCCAAAGGAAAACCCCACCAAGCTGACCGGCCCCGAGGGCTGCAGCTGTTGCAAACCCTGGTGCAGGTGCGGCGGCAAATCGGTGGTGTCGGTGCAGCCTTCTGGCAAGTCGGAGTCGCCAAAACCGGGCAAATCGGGCACCAGCACACGCCAGCCGGCATCACGCAAAACGGCGATGTTGCGCACCCAGTGGGTCCAACTGCCACTGCCACCGTGCAACAGCACAACGGTGGGGTGTTCGGCCCGGCCCCAAGCATGCCAGACCGTGGTGGATTGCTGGTAGTGTGTTTCTAGACGCACCGCATCGAGCAGTGTTTCTCTCAAAGCCAAGGGCAAAAACTCAGGCAAGGCAGCAAAGGACATACATCAAAGGAACAAAGAGACAGAGGGCAAGAGGCACGGACACTCAAGCAGCGGGGGCATCAGACAAGGGTCTGCGAGGGTGCTGCAAACGCCAGACCCTGTAGGCCGCCGCCGTGGCCACCACACCGGTCAGGCTGCTCAAGGCAAACACACTTTGCAAGCCCCATCGCTCGCTGATGAGCCCGCCCAACAAAGCCCCCAGAACCCCCGGAAACCCATAGGCAATCACGGTGTACAAAGCCTGACCACGGCCCCGCAATCGACCCGCAAAGTGTTGCGAAATCAAGGCAATGCACACCGTGTGGTGCGTGGCAAAGGTGATGGCATGCAGCATTTGCGCCAACAGCAAAATCCACAACACATCGGCCCAAGCGGCCGTCAAGCCCATGCGCAACACCATGACGGCTGAGCAGGCCACCAGCCAGGCCGTCAGGGACAAGCGCGGCAGCCAACGCGATTGGGTAAAAAACCACACCACCTCGACCGCCACCGACACCGCCCACAAGACACCGATCATGGTCTTGCTGTAACCCAAGGAATTGAGGTAAAGCGAGAAAAACACATAAATGCCGATGTGCGAAAGCACATGAAAAAAAGTGGACGCAAAAAACCACTGCACAGGTTTTTGACGCAATACCGGCCCCACCGACACATGCTCGACCACCAAGTGCGCCGCCTCTTTGATGTCGGGCATCCACCACACGCTCAACAGCACCGCGCCCAAACTGAACACCGTCCAACCCGGAAAATGGTGCATGCCAAAGGCTTCAAACCAAGCCCCAGCCACGAACACCGTGAGCAAAAACCCCATGGACCCCCAAAGCCGCACCCGGCCATATCGCTTGGTGTCAAAGGCCCCATTTTGGCTGACCAAATGCGCCATGGCCGCTTCGCTCATGGGCATCATGGCGCTGGTGTGGGTGAACATGAGCAGCAACACCACCCCCAGCCCCACTGGCCCCCAGTCACCCCACAAAAAACAAGCGCAGACAAATGCCACGCCCGCACCGATGCGCAGCAGTTTGACGCGCTCACCGGTTCTGTCGCTGATGGCTCCCCATGCATAAGGCGCAAACAAACGGGTGGTGGCTTGCACCGCCGTGAGCACGCTGATGGTCAACAAGCTCAGGCCCATGTCTTGCAGCCACAGCGGCAAATAGGGGTTAAAAAATCCTATGTGCCCAAAATAACTGGCCGACAGCGCAGCAAACGGCCAAAGTTGACGTCGGGGCGTCATGCATCAAGTCTTGAACGGGGCAATCGGGGGCAATGCATGTTCGACATCGGCACATTGGGCACGGAACTGCAGGGCATGTTCCATGACCACCAAGGCCAACATGGCCTCGGCAATGGGGGTGGCACGAATACCGACACAAGGATCGTGGCGGCCTTTGGTGATGACTTCGGTGGGCTGTCCGTTGGCGTCAATCGAATCCCGCGCAATCAAAATGGAACTTGTGGGCTTGATGGCGATGGACACTTCGATGTCTTGACCGGTGCTGATGCCCCCCAAAACCCCACCCGCGTTGTTTCCCACAAAGCCCTCGGGTGTCAGTGCATCGCCCGCCGTACTGCCCTTTTGGGTGACACAGCCAAACCCAGCACCAATCTCAACGCCCTTGACCGCATTGATGCCCATCATGGCAAATGCAATGTCCGCGTCCATTTTGTCAAACAGCGGCTGCCCCAGACCGGCCGGAACACCTTGGGCCACCACACGCAGTCGGGCTCCGCAGGAATCGCCCGATTTGCGCAGCGCATTCATATAGTCCTCAAGCGCCGACACATCGGCCACCGGGGCAAAAAACGGGTTGTTGGGCACATGGTCCCAACTCTCAAAGCCAATCGGCAGATCGCCGATTTGGGTCATGCAACCCACAAAGGTGGTGCCCCACTTTTCTTTGAGCCATTTTTTGGCCACCGCGCCCGCCGCCACCATGGGGGCCGTCAGGCGGGCCGAAGAGCGGCCACCGCCGCGTGGATCGCGCAGACCGTATTTGCGCCAGTAGGTGTAGTCGGCATGGCCCGGACGGAAGGTTTGCAAGATGTCCCCGTAATCCTTGCTGCGCTGGTCCGTGTTTTGAATGAGCAGGCAAATCGGCGTGCCCGTGGTCTTGCCTTGGTACACCCCCGAGACAATCTGCACCGCATCGGGCTCGTTGCGCTGGGTGACGAATTTGCTGGTGCCCGGGCGACGACGGTCCAGATCGGGCTGGATGTCTGCCTCGCAAAGCGACAGGCCCGGAGGGCAGCCGTCAATCACGCAGCCAATGGCCGGGCCGTGGGATTCACCAAAGTTGGTGACCGAAAAAAGTTGTCCGAAGGTATTGCCGCTCATGGGTAAGGATTATCCCAGAGCGCAGCCCTTGCCGAGCAATATAAAAAACCCATTCAGGGCTCAGCGCTCGCCCAGGGACTGACTCAATGTCTTGACCACGGGTTTGGCCAGGTACTTGAGCACCGTGTTGCTGCCGGTTTTGATCTCTACCGTGCTGGTCATGCCGGGCTGGATGTCGAGCTTTTGATCGGGCTTTGCACTGAAGCGACGCCCATCGGTCTTGACGTGCACCCGGTAATACGGTTGCTCGCCATGTTGAAGGTTGAGGTTCTCTGACAAGGTGTCGGGGCTGATGTAGGACAGCGTCCCTGACAAATCGCCGTAGATCGTGTAGTCGTAGGCATCAATCTTGACCGTGGCTTTGAGGCCCGTCTTGATGAAGGCGATATCGGCCGGGCTGACCCGGGCCTCGATCACCAGATCTTCTTCGAGGGGCACAATTTGCATGACTTCTTCGCCCGGACGCAGCACACCGCCCCGGGTGGTGACACGAACGTTTTTGACGATGCCGTGCAAGGGGGCTTTCAATTCGGTCTGCGTCAATTGGTCTTTGCGCTGCGCCATGACCTGCTGAACGCCCGCCAACTCTTCCAAGGCTTTGCTCAACTCGGCTTGGGTGTCTTGAAAGTATTTGTTTTTCCGGTTGGTGATTTGAGCCTGCGTATCGGCCACCTGACGCTCAAGTCGCAAAACTTCGGTGGCACTGACGTCACCCGTTTTGAGCAAGGGGCGCGTCATCTGCAGTTCTTTTAGCACAATGGCTTTGATGTTTTCATAAGACCGCAGCTCTTCCTGAATGGCAGCAATGCGTTTTTTGAACAACATGCTTTGGGTCTCACGGAACTCCGGGTAGGCTTTGGCTTCGGGCGGAAAACGCGGTTGACGACCCAAAACTTCGGCCTGCAAACGGGCCACAGTGATGGCCAAGGCGGCTGACTTGGCGCGGGTCTCGAGATAACTGGACTCCAAACGGGTGCCATCGATCTTGACCAAGACCTGATCGCGCTGCACCACATCGCCTTCCTTGACCAACAACTCTTCGATCACGCCACCGTCTAAAGACTGGATGATTTGCGAACGCGCACTGGAGATGACCGAGCCTGGCGCACGCGTGATTTGGTCAATTTCGGCGTAATAGGCCCAGGTGAAAAAAACGGCGCTGGTCAAAAACAAAGACCACACCGCCCAACGCGGACGCCTGAGTGAACGGGACAGATTTTCTTGCTGCCCCTGGGGGTCTGCCGACTCCAAAAACCAGAAAATTTTCATGCTGCCGCTCCCGTTGTGCCCGATGCTTCCAGCGCAGCCGGGCTTGGCGCTGCTCCTGAGGGTGATCGCAGGCGATTGAGTACCTCATCGCGTGGCCCATCGAGCACCACCCGACCCTTGTCGACCACCAAAATCCGATTGACCAAGGGCAACACATTGGGTTTGTGGGTGACCACGACGATGGCACTGTCGGCAGGCATTTCCTTGAAAAGGTGTTGCATCACCGTGTTTTCAAGCTTGGCGTCCATCGATGCAGTGGGTTCATCCAGCAGCAACACCTTGGGGCTGGCCAAGAGCATGCGGGTCAGGCCCACCAACTGGCGTTGCCCACCGGAAAGCCCGCGCCCACCCTCGGCGATTTCAAGCTCCAGGCCCAAAGGATGGTTTTGAATCACCTGATCCAAACCGGTCAAAGCGGCCGCCTTGAGGATTTGGGAATCACTGGGCAAGGGCAAACCCAAACTCAGGTTGTAGCGCAGCGAGCCATTGAACAAACGCACATCTTGAGGCAAGTAACCGATGTGCTCCCGCACGAACTCGGGTGCCAAATGCATCATGTCAATGCCGTCCAGAAAAACATGGCCCCCAGTGGGCTTGTAAAGCCCGGACAACAGCTTGATCAAGGTGGACTTGCCAGATCCAACCGTGCCCAACACCGCCACCCGGTCACCCGGACGGATCAGCAAAGACGGCACCTCCAAACCCGGCACATCTTTCATGTAGGCAAAAACCGCCTTGTCGAGTTTCAACTCGCCCAGGCAATCTTCGGGCACCACCAGTCGATCGATGTCCTGGCGGTCACTGGGCATGGCCATGATCCCATCCAAAGAGGTCAAAGCCACCTTGGCATGGTGCCACTGGGCAATCAGGCCCGGTAACTGCGCCACAGGCGTCATGGCGCGGCCCGAAATGATCGAACATGCAATCAATCCACCCATGGTCAACTGACCAGAATTGATGGCGTAGGCCCCCGCAGCCACCATGCAGGCATAACTCAATTGCTGAATGGTCTGGGTCAAATTGCTCGACAAGGTCGAAAACAAGCGCATTTTGAGCTCGCTGCTGGCGATGTTGACCGTCATGGCACGCCATCGATCCAGCAATTTCCACTCGGCATTGGCCGCCTTGACCGACTCAATGCCATCAATGGCCTCGATCAGGAGACCGTTTTTCTCGTTGGACTCCTTCATGTGCATGCCGGTGTATTTTTCAAATGGTTTGTTGAACGCCATACCCGCCAACACCGCCAAGGGCACCGACAACAAAGGAACTAAGGCCACCGGCCCAGCAATCACAGCGATCACCGCCACAAAAAACACCGCAAAAGGCAAGTCGGCCATGATGAACAGACTCGACGAAGTCAAAAAGTTGCGCACCGACTCAAAATGCCGAATTTGCGAAGCAAAAGTGCCCACGGTGCGGGGCCGTGCATCCATGCGAATGTCCAGGGCCTTGCCAAAAAAGACAGCCGACAACTCTTGATCGATCACTTTGCAAGCCCGGTCCACCATGTAGGCACGCACCTGCTTGAGAACCAACTCGATCAAGATAGCGATCACCACCCCGATGGTCAGCACCCACAATGTTGAATAGCCCTTGGTGGGAATGACCCGGTCATACACCTGCATGGAGTAGAGCGCGGCCACCAAACCCACCATGCTGATGACAAAAGTGGCCACCACGGCCTCTAGAAAAACCGAGCGATAACGCCGAATGGACGTGGCAAACCAGTCAGTGGCGCTCATGGAGCGGTGAGCTGTTTCGCCGGGTCGTGCCGGCATGGTGGTCAGCTGCAAGAGCCGTCCCTGCCGCGCTGCAGACATCTCCAGCATGTGGGTCACGCCATCGGCGTCCTGACATGTCAAGGTGTTTCGACCTGAACCTCCTCGCACCAGCCAGACCTGCGCGTCATTCCCTGCGCCCACCCAAAGCAGTGGAAAGTCTGACGGGGAAAGGTTTTTGGCTTCAATGGTCTGGATATCGGCCATGGGAAAGCGGGACAACCACCAGACTTTGAGCCGTTCTTCACGGCTGAGACTTTCGACCTCCACGCCATCAGGGGTACGAGACAGCATGCCAAAACGGTGAGCCGGGACCGCCTGCCCCAGCAAGCCGGCCAATCGGGACAAGACCGCTGCGAGCGAACTGTCCAGCATCACGCTGTCCCTGTCTTGTGGTTCAGTCATGAAGCGCTGCCAGGTTGTGGGCAGACAATTGTCCGGTGAGCAACATCAAGCGCAGCTGCAACGCATCCTTGTTGTTGCTCACATCCACCGCGCTGTAAGCCGCTTGAGAGCTTTCACGCACTGCATTGAGAACGTCCAACCAGTTTTTCTTGCCAATCTGGTACTGACGCAAATAAGAGTCCACCACCTCGTCGGTCGCGCTGACCAAGGCTTGAGCAGGTTCCAGTTGTTGTTCGATGGACTTTAAATCAGCCATCGAAGTGCTGACCTGCTGTTCAAGCAAGCGCTCGGTCGCAGCCGCGTTTTGAAGCACGGTTTCCATGCGCAACCGTGCCGCCGCTGCGGCACTTTTGGCAGACAAACCAGGGCCAGGCGAAAACTGCACGGCCAAATAAGTCTTGTTGGGATCAACACCCACCTCGGACGCACCCAAGGCACGGCGATGGGCCAAGACCAAGGTGGGGTAGACCGAGGCATCGGCGATATCAATCTGGGCTTGAGTGACCAGTTGCTGGGTGCGCAAACGCTGCAACTCGGCTGACGCAGATTTGGCTGAAGCGATGGCCATGGCTTCATCTTGTGCTTGCCACCTCATGGCACGGGGTTGACGCAAGGACGACGACGGCACACCGACCAGTTGTTGCAAAGCCAATTGGGCCGATTGCAAGGAACGACTGAACTGGATTCTTTCGCTCACCGCCTGTTGCAAGCGGGCATTGGCCAGCACTTGATCGGCAACGGGGCTGATTTGAGACACCACACGCCGATCGATCAAGCTCTTTAACTTGTGATGCTCAGTTTCATTTTTCAGCGCCACTTGAAGGCGCTGCCGCCAGCGCAATACCTCAAAAAACTGCTGCCCTGCCTGGAGCATGAGGCTGTTGCGTGTTTCGCTCAAACCCGCCTCGGACAAACCCACATTGGCCTCGGCCATGCGAATTTGTGCATCGATTTTTCCGCCAGCCCACAGAGGTTGCTGCACAAGCACAGCCCCTTGGGGCCGTTTTCCGGTGGTGGTGACCTCGGTGCTCAAGGTGGGGTAGCGCGCCCACTTGGCGGTTTCTTGATCACCCTGAGCGGCTTGAACATCAGCCTTCTTGGCTCTGACAGAAGGGTGCTGACTGGCCGACAGGGCCAAGGCCTCGGACAAGCCCAACTCTGCCGCAGCAGACATGGAGGGACTGACCAGTAAAAAACCGGCACAGGCCAACCAGGCCCGTCCAAAATTGCAATGAGTCATTTGAGTCCCAAAGCCCGGCTAAAGGCTTTGTATTTTTTGGTACTCAAATATTATGCAATAGAAAACCAAGATGTCTTTTAAGTAATTTTTTGAGTTTTTAGGAACTCAAAAAATCCAGAAACCCATGCTCAATCAGGCGCTTGGCGCAGCGGCAGGCGAATCTTGGCCCGGCCAGTCGCGAATATAGGCTTTGAGCATTTTGTTTTCAAAATCTTGACTGTCGACCACGGCCTTGGCGACATCGTAAAAGCTGATGACCCCCATGAGCACATGCTCATCCATGATGGGCATGTAGCGGGCATGGCGCTCGAGCATGATGCGGCGCACCTCATCGAGGTCCGTCTCGCTGGTGCAGGTCAGGGGCTGTGTGTCCATGGCCTCTTGGACCGTAGTCTGGCCCACTTGTCCACCGTTTTTGACCACCTGCTGAATCACTTCACGAAAAGTCAGCATGCCAGCGAGTTGGCCCTGCGACATCACGACCAAAGAACCGATGTCTTTGTCGGCCATGGCGTTCAAGGCGGTGGCCAGCAGTTCATCGGGTTTGACCGTGAACAAAGTGCTGCCTTTGACGCGCAGAATATCGCTGACTTTCATGGGGTGTCTCCTCTGGCCAAAATGTGACTTGTGAAGAATTAATATAGCCCACAATGAACCCTGTGCCCAGCCATTGCCCTTGGCTGGTGCGATCTTTTTTGGAGACACCCCATGGCTGGTTACAGCGATCCCGGTTTTGACACTTTGGCCCTGCATGCAGGTGCGGCCCCCGACCCGGCCACAGGCGCACGGGCCGTGCCCATCCACCTGACCACCTCCTTCGTTTTTGAATCCTCAGACCAAGCGGCGGCGCTGTTCAACCTCGAGCGCCCCGGCCACGTTTACAGCCGTATCAGCAACCCCACCAACGCGGTTCTGGAGCAACGCATTTCGGCTTTGGAGGGCGGCATCGGGGCCATCACCACATCGAGCGGGCAGGCAGCCTTGCACTTGGCCATTGCGACCCTCATGGGCGCGGGCTCGCACATCGTGGCGTCGAGTGCTTTGTACGGCGGCTCACACAACCTGCTGCACTACACCTTGAGCCGATTTGGCATCCGCACCACCTTTGTCAAGCCCGGTGACCTGGACGCCTGGCGCGCCGCCGTGCAGCCCGACACCAAACTCTTTTTTGGCGAAACCGTGGGCAACCCCGGCATGGACGTGCTGGACATTGAGGCCGTGAGCGCCATCGCCCACGAAGCGGGCGTGCCGCTGCTGGTCGACTCCACCCTCACCTCGCCCTGGCTCATCAAGCCCTTTGACCACGGGGCCGATCTGGTCTACCACTCGGCCACCAAGTTTTTGTCGGGCCACGGCACGGTGGTGGGCGGCGTGGTGGTCGATGGCGGCAGCTTTGATTGGGACAAATCGGGCAAGTTTGCCGAGCTGAGCCAAGCCTATGAAGGCTTTCACAACATGGTGTTCAGCGAAGAGAGCACGGTGGGTGCCTTTTTGCTGCGCGCCAGGCGCGAGGGCCTGCGCGACTTTGGCGCTTGCATGAGCCCGCACACCGCTTGGCTGATTTTGCAAGGCATCGAAACCCTGCCCCTGCGCATGGCGCGCCACATGGAGAACACGGCCAAAGTGGTCGAGTTTTTGGCGGCGCACCCGCTGGTCAGCCGCGTGGGCCACCCCTTGCTGGAGAGCCACCCTTCGCACGCATTGGCACAAAAGCTCTTGCCACGCGGCGCAGGCTCGGTGTTCAGCTTCGACATCAAGGGCAGCCGCGCCCAAGGCCAAAAGTTCATCGAAACCCTGAAGGTCTTCAGCCACCTGGCCAATGTGGGCGACTGCCGCAGCCTGGTGATCCACCCGGCCAGTACCACGCACTTTCGCATGACGGACGAAGCACTGGCCGCAGGCGGCATCGGCCCCGGCACCATCCGCTTGTCGATTGGCCTGGAAGACCCGGCCGACCTGATCGACGACCTGAAAAAAGCCCTCAAGGCCGCAGAAAAGGCCTGATCACCATGCACATCCGCACCTACCAAACTTCTGACGAAGCTGCCGTGGTGGCTTTGTGGCAAAGCTGTGACCTGACCCGCCCTTGGAACGATCCCTACAAAGACATCGCCCGCAAGTTGCAAGTGCGCCCGGACCTGTTTTTGGTGGGCGAAGTGCAGGGCCGCTTGATGGCCAGCGCTATGTTCGGCTATGAAGGCCATCGCGGTTGGGTGAACTACCTGGCCGTCTCGCCGGACCACCAAAGACAAGGCCACGCCAAGGCCATGATGCAGCACGGCGAAGCCCTGTTGCTGGCCTCGGGCTGCCCCAAAATCAATCTGCAAGTGCGTGCCAGCAACACCCAAGTGCTGGCTTTTTACGAATCGCTGGGTTACCGCGACGACCAGGTCGTCAGCATGGGCAAACGCCTGATCCCGGACCTTTGAACTGCCACCCATCATGCACATTCCACTGACCACCCACACGCTCTACGCCTACACCGGCGGCAAGCCCTTCAACCCCGAGCAGCCCACCACCGTGTTCATACACGGCGTGCTCAACGACCACAGCGTCTGGATTTTGCAAACCCGCTACATGGCGCACCACGGCTGGAACGTGCTGGCCATTGACCTGCCCGGGCACTGCAAAAGCGAAGGCACCCCACCCCAAAGCGTGGAAGAAGCGGCCGACACCGTCATCGCCTTGCTCGATGCCCTGAAGATCGAAAAGGCTGCGCTGATCGGCCACAGCTTTGGCTCGCTCATTGCCCTGGAGGCGGCGGCCCGCGACGCGCAAGCCCACCCCGGGCGCGTGAGCCACTTGGTCATGGTCGGCACGGCTTACCCCATGCGCGTGTCGCCCGCCCTGCTTGAGTTGTCGGTCAGCGCCCCCTTCAAAGCCATTGACATGGTCAACAGCTTCTCGCATTCCACACTCGCCCCACCGCCTTCGGCTTTGGGCCCCGGCACCTGGCTGTATGGCGGCAGCAAAGCGCTGATGCGCCGGGTGCTGGCCAGCAACACGCAGGTCAACGTGTTCCACACCGGCTTCAAGGCCTGCGACGATTACCGAGGCGCAGAAGCCGCCATGCCGCAAGTGGCCTGCCCCACCCTGTTTGTGCTGGGCAACGCCGACCAGATGACGCCGCCCAAAGCGGCGCAAAGCTTGATTGACCTGTGCACACAACCCAAGGTGGTGAAGCTGCCTGCAGGCCATTCGCTCATGACCGAGGCACCCGAAGGCGTGTTGCAGGCGCTCAAAGATTTTTTGAAACCGTGAGCTGGACGGCCGTTCGCGCACAGGGGTGCGCTTCTACAAGATGAACACATTGACTGACCACATCACCCCGCCCTTGTCGGCAGACAGGGCCCGCGAGTTGGCCCAAAACCTGGACCTGCGGGCCTTGCCGCGCGACTTTCTGGACAACCCTTACCCGGTCTATGCGGCACTGCGCGAGTCCGAGCCCTTCAAGCGCATGCCCGATGGCTCGTATTTCCTCACGCGTCATGCCGATCTGGTGGCGGTGTACCGTGACGCCAAGGTCTTCAGCTCTGACAAACAGGTCGAATTCGGCCCCAAATACAACCACGCGCCTTTCAACCAGCCGCCCTTCGCCACAACAAGCGGTGTCTCCCCGCTGTTCGAGCACCACACGAGCAGCCTGGTCTTCAACGACCCGCCCCTGCACACCCGGGTGCGCCGCCTGATCATGGGGGCGCTCACCCGCCGCGCCATTGAAGCCATGGAGCCTGGCCTGGTGCTGCTGGTGGACAGCCTGCTGGACAAGATCGAAGCTCAAGGCGGCGGCGACCTGATCGAAGACTTTGCCTCGGCTATTCCCGTGGAAATCATCGGCAACCTGCTGGGCGTGCCACATGCCGAGCGCGAACCGCTGCGCGGCTGGTCGCTGGCCATTTTGGGGGCACTGGAGCCCGCCCTGAGCCCTGAGCAGGAAGAGCGGGGCAACCGCAGCGTGAGCGAGTTTCTGGCCTACCTGCGCAAATTGGTGGCAGATCGCCGATTGCACCCGGGTGACCCTGAGCACGACGTGCTGACCCGGCTGATTCAGGGTGAGGAAAATGGAGAAGCGCTGAGCGAAGTCGAGCTGCTGCAAAACTGCGTGTTCCTGCTCAACGCCGGGCATGAAACCACCACCAACCTGATTGGCAACGCGCTCATCAGCCTGCAGGAATGGCCCGAGCAGCGCGAACAACTCAAAGCCGACCTGAAGCAAGCGGCCAGCGTCGAAGAACGGGAACAAATCATGGGCCTGGCCGTGGACGAGTTTTTGCGCTTTGAATCGTCCAACCAACTGAGCAACCGCCGCGCGGTTCAGGCCACGCAGGTCAACGGCGTCGACTTGCCCGCAGGAGCCTTGGTCACGCTGTGCATTGGCGCTGCCAACCGTGACCCTGCCGTTTACGACAACCCCGAACAACTCAACTTGCGCCGCACCGGCAACAAGCACTTGGCCTTTGGCTTTGGGGTGCACCAGTGCGCGGGACTGAGCTTGGCGCGTTTGGAAGGCCGCGTGGCCATCGGCCGCTTTTTGCAGCGCTTTCCAAATTTCCAGCTCACGCAAGCGCCCCAGCGCGGCGGCAGGGCCCGGTTTCGCGGCTTTTTGCACGCACCGTTTTCAATCCAATAAGCAACAAGGAGACACGCCATGAACACCACTGAAACACCAACGGTGCAGCACAACAGCTTTGCCGAGTTCTACCCCTTTTACCTGAGCGAGCACAGCAACCGGACCTGCCGACGCATGCATTTTGTGGGCAGCACTTTGAGTCTGATGTGTCTGGCCATGCTGGCCGTGACCGGCAAACCGCAGTACTTTCTGTATGGCTTGCTGTGTGGTTACGGCTGCGCCTGGATCGGGCATTTTGTGTTCGAGAAGAACAAGCCCGCCAGCTTCAAGCGCCCGCTCTACAGCTTCATGGGCGACTGGGTCATGTACCGGGACATGTGGCGCGGGCGTGTGAGTTTTTGAGCGCTCACCTCGGCAGCAGCTGAACCAAGCGGATCTGGTCCAGACCCGTTTTCTGCCAAATCGGGTCGGTCGCAGACCCCCGCAGCACCAGCAAACGGTCGGCCAGCGGGGCCACCGTGGCCAGCGCAGGGTCGACCAACAAGACCTGCCGGGCTTGGCCCTGGTCGTTTTGCTCGGTCAGGCGTCCTACCCAATCGAGGCCACGCAAAACCTCCAGCACCTGGCGCAGCTCGCTCAACTCCACCCGCAAGCGCTTGGCCAGATCATCGGTGCTCAAACCCCGCCGCTCTGACGCCTTGGCGGCGTTCAACTCGGCCAAGACCTCCAGCGCCAGCCTGAAGGACCAGCCCGCGCCGTCTGGTTTGCGCCACTCTGGGCGACCCAACTCGGGCAAGCTGGCGGCCAGCACCGCGCCCAGCAGCACCAGCAGCCAGGTCACGTAAATCCAGACCAACAAAATAGGCAGCGCAGCGAAGGCGCCGTAAATCAGCGAGTAGGTCGGCACTTGCAGCAGGTAAACGGCCATGCCTTTTTTGGCCAACTCCAGCCCCGCTGCCACCAAAAAACCTGCCGTGATGGCATGGCGCCAGCGCACGCGGGTAAAGGGCACATAAAAATACAAACCACTCACACAGGCCGTGAGCAACACAAACTCAAAACTGTCGAGCAACCACCGAATCGGGCCGGGCAAGACATCCACCACATTTTGCGAGGCGGTGACCACATACGAGGTGATGGCCAGGCTGGCCCCCAAAAACAAAGGCCCCAGGGTGATGGCCGACCAGTACAGCAAGACCCTTTGTGGCAATGGCCGCTGGCGTTGCAAGCCCCAAATCTGGCCCAAGGTGCGCTCGATCGTGACCATCAAAACCACGGCCGACATCAACACCGCGACCAAACCCACCGAACCCAGGCGGCTGGCTTTTCGCGAAAACTGCGTCAAATAGCTCAGCACCTGGCGGGCAATGCTCTCGGGCACCAGACTTTCAACCAACCAACGCTGGATCGTGTCCTGGAACTTGCCAAACACCGGAAACGCCGCAAACACGGCCAGGCCCACCGCAAACAGCGGCACGATGGCCAGCATGGTGGTGAAGGTCAATGAGCCCGCGCTCACCCCCAGGCGAGCATCTCGAAAACGCCGGGCCAAAACACCCGCCATCTGACGCCAGGGAAAGGCACAAAGCTCTTGCCACCACAGGCGGGCATGGTCGTACAACGAGGTCTTGTAGGCGGTAGGCAACATGCCCGGTATGATGCCACCGCAATGAAGCCCCACACCACGCCCCCACCACAAAACGCCCCCCTTTCTGAGACCGAACGTATCCCGGAGGGCCTTGACTTGACCCGATGGATGGCCGTTGGCAGCTTGCTGGGCCTGATTTTGACGGGGCTGCTTTGGGAGCTGTGGCTGGCCCCCTTGCGCCCGGGCGGCTCTTGGTGGGCCATCAAGGTCTTGCCCCTGTGCCTGCCGCTGGCGGGTTTGCTCAAAAATCGCATGTACACCTACCGCTGGGTCAGTCTGCTGATCTGGCTGTATTTCACCGAAGGTGTGGTCCGCGCTTGGGGCGATGCTTGGCCCTCGTCGGGCTTGGCCGGTCTGCAGACTTTACTTTGCGTGGTGCTGTTCGTGGCCTGCGCCCTTCATGTGCGAATCCGCTTCAAAGCCGCCAAGGCGACTGGCTTGTTTGTGCCTGTGCCCAAAAATTAAGGCTCCAGTGAGGGCGGCTTTGCGGCCCACACATCAGTCCCCAAAACAAGCCGCTTGTTGCCTTGAACTTGACCCACACCCTGCCCATGACCACGTCCAGCCCCAGCCTCGCTCATACAACCTTGCTCGCGCAACTGCGCCAAATTTGTGGCGATGCCCACGTCTTGACCCATGAAACACCGGGGGTGGACCTGGCCACTTGGGAACAAGACTGGCGCAAACGTGTTAAGGGCCGGGCCTTGGCCGTGGTGCGGCCTGCAGACACCGCGCAGGTGGCGGCCGTGGTCAAGGCTTGTGCAGCGGCCCAAACCTCGATCGTGCCGCAAGGCGGCAACACTGGCTTGGTGGTGGGCAGCGTGCCTGACGCTTCGGGCACACAAATTGTGTTGAGCATGACCCGCATGAACGCTGTGCGTGCCATCGACAAAGACAACCTGACCATCACCGTCGAGGCGGGCTGCGTGCTGCAGAACCTGCAAGCTGCTGCCGACAGTGCCGGATTGCTGTTCCCTCTGAGTTTGGGGGCCGAAGGCAGCTGCACCATTGGCGGCAATTTGGGCACCAACGCCGGGGGCACACAAGTGGTGCGCTACGGCAACACCCGAGAGCTGTGCCTGGGCCTGGAAGTGGTCACCGCTCAGGGCGAGGTCTGGAGTGGCCTGACAGGGCTGCGCAAGGACAACACAGGTTATGACCTGCGCCATTTGATGATTGGCAGCGAGGGCACTTTGGGCATCATCACAGCGGCCACCATGAAGTTGTTTCCGCAGCCTGCTGCACAACTGACCGCCTGGGCCGCCGTGCCCAGCATGGAGGCGGCTGTGGCCCTGCTGGGCCTGGCCCACCAGCGTTTGGGGCCCAGCCTGACGGGTTTTGAGGTCATGGGGCAATTTGCCCTGAGCTTGGTGGACAAACATTACCCCCAACTGCGCGTGCCTTTGTGGCAAGAAACGCCTTGGTGCGTGCTGATCGAAAACTCGGACAGCGAAAACGAGGCGCATGCCCGCAGTCAGTTTGAGTCACTCCTCGAAGAGGCGATGAACCACGGCTGCGTGACCGATGCCGTGGTGGCCGAAAGCCTGACACAAGCGCGGGGGCTTTGGCACATCCGTGAAAGCATCACCTTGGCGCAGCAGCAAGAAGGCCCGAACGTGAAACACGACATCAGCATTGCGGTGTCCTTGATCCCTGCTTTTGTGGCCGAAACCGACGCTTTGCTGGCCCAGACGTTTCCGGGCGTGCGCATGGTCGATTTTGGCCATTTGGGTGATGGCAATCTGCATTACAACGTGCAAGCACCCGAGGGCCAAGACGGCAAAGCGTTTGTGCTTGCCCATGAAGACGCGGTCAACACCGTGGTGTTTGACCAAGTCAGCCGGTTCAAAGGCTCCATCAGTGCCGAACACGGCGTGGGCGAACTCAAAGCGGGCAAGCTGCCGCTCTACAAAGACCCGACAGCCTTGGCCATGATGCGGGCCGTCAAAAAAGCCCTGGACCCGCACAACCTGCTCAACCCCGGGCGGGTGCTGAGCGCCGAGTGACCTGACCTGCCATGCGGCGGGGCTGCCGCCTGCATTTTGTGAGGGCCCTGCCCTCGGGGGGATGGGGGTGGTTTGCTGGGCTTTTCGCGACGGGGGCGTCGCTCCTACAAGGGGGATGCCTGGCATTTTGTGGGAGCCCCGCCCTCGGGGCGATGGGTTGTGGGCTGCGAGGCTTTTCGCGACGGGGGCGTCGCTCCTACAGGGGGATGCCTGGCATTTTGTGGGAGCCCCGCCGCCTTGGCGATGGGTTGTGGGCTGCGAGGCTTTTCGCGACGGGGGCGTCGCTCTTACAGGGGGGTGCCTGGCATTTTGTGGGAGCCCCGCCCTCGGGGCGATGGGTTGTGGGCTGCGAGGCTTTTCGCGACGAGGGCGTCGCTCCTACAGGGGGGTGCCTGGCATTTTGTGGGAGCCCCGCCCTCGGGGGGATGGGGGTGGTTTGCGAGGCTTTTCGCGACGAGGGCGTCGCTCCTACAAGGGGGGATGCCTGGCATTTTGTGGGAGCACTGCCCTCGGGGCGATGGGTTGTGGGCTGCGAAGCTTTTCGCGGCGGGGGCGTCGCGCCTACAAATCAGTGGACTCTTTGGTGAGGCAAGCCACAGACGGACCAACACGCGGCTCCTATGCTGAAACGGCTGACCCTGCCAGAGCCCTTTGGATTCAGGCAGGGGTCGAGCGTTCCTCTAACCCGTCCAGGAGTTCCATCATGAAAAAAATCCCCCTTCCCTCTTGCGGCTTGCGCACAGCGGCCGCGGTCGCGCTCGTCTTGGGCCTCAGCGCATGCGCTGGCATGACTGAGCAAGAAAAAAGAACCGCCATTGGCGCAGGTGTGGGGGCCGTTGGCGGCTCCATTTTGACGGGCGGCAGCGCGGCAGGCACCTTGGGTGGTGCGGCCGTGGGGGGTGTGGTTGGCCACGAAATCAACAAGAACACAAACTAGGCCCACACCATGCTTGAAACCATTGCGATCGTTTTGCTCTTGCTGTGGGTGGTAGGGCTGGTGTCTTCCTACACGCTGGGTGGCTTCATCCACATTTTGTTGGTCATCGCCGTGGTGACCCTGTTGGTGCGCTTGATTCAAGGCAGACGACTTTAGCAGGCGCTCAGGGGCCCTGTCTGCACAGGGCCCCCTCCAACAACAGCAAAGCCTGCACCTTGAACCCAAGGTGCAGGCTTTTGAATGGGCTGCTTCAGCGTGCTTGCTTGGCACCCGTGACTTCAACTTCCACACGGCGATCCACGCGCAAACAAGTGATCAGGGCTTGACCGGCCTTTTGACCTTTGCACTCGTCTGGCGAGGTGTCGGGCTGGCTCGAGCCCACGCCTTTGGCACTGACCTTGTTGGCCGGTACACCACCGACTTGGATCAGGTAGTTCTGCACCGCTTCGGCCCGTCGCATCGAGAGTTTGTCGTTGTAAGCGGGCGTGCCCAAACGGTCGGTATGGCCTATCACCTGGATCGCCTCGACGTTCACCTCTTTGAGTTCGAGCAGCAGTTTGTCCAAAGCTTGCTTGCCATCGGTTTGCAGACGGTCTTGGTCAAAACCAAACAAAGAATCCGCTTGCAGTTTCACCTTGACCCAAGGTTTGGGTGCCGGAGCCGCCACGGGGGCCGCAACAGGTGCGGGCACCACGACGATGACCGGCTGGGCTGCGGGCGGCTGGGGTGCAGGTGCTTGCGCCACCATCGGGGCGGGCGTTGGGGCCACATAAGGGGTGTAGACCGTTTTGACCGAGGGCTGTGAGCCGCCGAAACGGTAAACCAGGCCCACCGACACCATGTCCACATCACCCCGGTTGCCCACAGCGTCGTTGACTCGGTAACGCTCGGCCTCCAGGCGCAGGGTCAAAGCGGGTGTGAAAGCGTACTGGGTGCCAACGCCGTATTTGTAATTTGTCTCGCGTTTGCGGGGCGAAGGGTCCAGCACGGTGACCGCACCGGTGCCACTGAAGGTGTCTTGGGTTTGCGCATAAGCAGCCCCCACACGCCCCAGCAAGGACCAACGCTCGGTGATGGGCAAAGTGGCCACCACGTCCAGATTCAGGCCCTTGATGCGGGCGCGGCCCGTCAAACTGCCAGACGGAACGGTGTTGGCCACAAAGTCAAAATGGCCCAAATCAAAGTAGCCTGCCTCGACCGCCCAGGTCGGGTTGATCGGCATGCCAATGAAGGCTTTGTAGCCCATGCCCCGTCGGTCCTCGGTCAAGCTGTCCGTGGTGAAGCCAGCGCCCAGCAGGCTTTGTGTGATGCGGGCGTTGTCGATGTTGGCGCGAGACTCGCCCGCACTGATGCCCATGTACATGCCCGTGTTCACGGGGGCGTCCTGAGCATGCAGCATCGGGGTGGTCAAGACCACCAAAGCTGCCAGCACCGGACCTTGTTTGAAAGTCAATCGTTTCATTTCTTTTTCTCCAAAAACAGGCGAAATGCCTCTACCGAAAGGGGAAGGCTTGCTCACGGTGTGGGCAAGGTGATGGTGCAAGCGTCACAGGTGATGGCCGCTGCTGCCGGGCCTTGGTTCAGGGCTCGGCCCTCCAAATTGGCACCGGTTTGCAAGGTCACGGCCGTGCCTGCCAGCAAAGTGCCTTTCATGACCGAATTGACGCCCAGGGTGATGGCGCTGCCCGCCGTCCAGAACACTTGGCTGGCTTTGGCACCGCCGCTCAGCACGATTTGGCTGGTCGACAAGGTGGTGATCGAGGTGGCGCTGCGCAACAAAAACACGGCGTTCGGATCGCCTTGGGCGTCCAGGGTCAAGGCACCACCGGCAGACAAATCCAGCGAGGTCAGGGACTCGTACAGACCCGGGTACAAGGTCAGGCCTGCCAAGTTGGTGGTCACCGACACAGGGGTACCGCGCACGGCATGGTTGGCATTGGCAAAAGCGGCCAAGGCGTCGGTTTTGGCTTGGCTCAGCAGCACCCCATCGGGCAAGGCACAGGCCGGACCGGTGCTGTCCACCGCATAAATTTGCCCCACCACTTCTGGGCAAGTGAGCGGCGAGCTGAAGCCGGTGATGTTGGCCCCGGTGTCCGGCGTCAAGCCCACATGGCCCACGATGGTGGACGTGGGAATGTTGGTCACAGATGCGGAGGCCAGAATGGCAAAACCAGACGATGCGCCCAAAACGACGGGCACCTGGCAAGTGGCGTTCCCCGTGGTGAACGACCAGACCTTGTCGCTGGCCAGTGCGTTGTTGGCCAAGTCTTTCACGCCCAAAGTGCCCGAGCGGACCGTGGCGGTGTAAGCGGTCTGGGCACTCAGCATGGAGCTGGGGTTCATGGAGACGGTGTTCGTCAGGGGGTCGTAACTGAGCACCAGACCCACTGCGGCACCCGGCGCGCTTGTTGGGGCCAAGGTCAGGGTGGACGTGGTCAAGCTCAAGGGGTCCATGGCTTCGCTGAATTGGGCGGTCAGGATGGGGTTGATGCAAATGCCCAAATTGCCTGGTGCGGGCAAAGTCAAGCTGACCAAGGGTGCCGTGCTGTCGAGCGCATTGGCGGTGGAAAATGTCCAGACCATGTTGGCCGCCAAGGGATTGCCCGCCAAATCCGTGGCCAGCGTGCTGACCGTGGCTGTGAAATCGGTGTTGGCCGGCAGCAGCGCCGGGTTGGTCGGTGTGAATGTGGCCGTGCGAGCCCCCACGGCATAACTCACCGTGCCACTGATGGGGACATTGCCCACGGTGGCGTTGAGCATCAGGCTGGCGGTGTTGAGCGACAAGGGTGCCATGTCTTCATTGAAGCTCACCGTGATCTGCGCATTGGTGGCCGCCACAGCGTTCAAGGCCGGAACAAAACCCGTCACCAAGGGGGCTTGGGTGTCGGCCGAAGCAGCGGTTTCAAACGACCACACAAAATCACTGGCCAGGGGCACCCCCAATGCATCCTTGGCCCCCGTGGTCACGGTGGCCACACACAAGGTGCTGGCGGGCAACAAGCCAAGCGGCACAAAGCTCACCACACGGCTGTTTGGCTCATAGGTCACCGTGCCGGCAACCGGCGAAGCCGAGGGGCAGGCCAACAAAACAGTGCCTGTATTCAGTGTCGCGGGGTCCATGGGCTTGTTGAAGGTGGCGGCCAACTGCGTGTTGGTCGCCACGCCAGTGACCGCCGGTTGACGGGCCAAGGGTGCTGTTGCACTGACACTGGGAACCAGAGCAGGTCCGGTGCCCAGGCCCAAAATCGGATCTTTGCCGCCGCCACAAGCGGCCAAAGTGACCGCAGACACCAAAGCCAACACGCCAGCCAGATGGCCAGAACGCAAGAGGGAGTGACTCATGAGGTAATTCCTTGAAATGAGCGTCAATTTGTTGAACTTCAAAAGGGACAGCCCGCTGCGACTTGCTGTGCGCTCTGCGCAAGGTCAAATGGCCCAAGCGATTCGGCCTTCAAGGCGTTTTGGCTTGTTCAAGCATGAGGATGTCCAGCTGAATCTGCTCTTTGAGAACGTCCCAAAAAGCCTGTGTCTGGAAACTTCTGGCCCACACCCCAAAGGCCACCCCCAAGCCCAAAAAGAGCGACGGCAGCCCCCACATGACCCCGATGTAGCGGCCATCCACAACGGGCAAGGCGCTCCAGATCAAGATCGCCAGGCCTGAAAAAGTCAGGCCCAGCATGAGGCTGGCTGCGCTGAGCACATACAAGGCCCAGCGGCATCTCAATCTGCGCAAATGTTGAGCCCATGCCCAGCTTGCAAAATCGGCATATGCCTTGGCATGCCCTTTGTACAAATCAGGGGACAAGGCCAACAACTTGAACAGCAGCTTGAGCATCAGTGTTGACGCGAGCGCAACAACCAAGAAGCAGCCATGGCCGCCAGAGCACCTGTGCCTGCCGCGATCAAGATGGCATTGAGGGGTTGGTGCTGAATGAAGTGCTCGGCCGTGACACGAACGTGGTGGGCTTCGTTTTCAATTTTGTGCTTCACATCGGCAGCGGCTTCCATGCCGACATCGCCCATGTGGTTGAGCTCATCTTTGATGCGGTGGCTCACACGCTCCATCACCGGACGCGCTTCTTTGATCGCGTCGTTGACGTGGCTGGACACATTGGCGCCCATGGACGAAATTTTTTCCTGAGCCGTTTTGGAATCTGACATACAAGCCTTTGAAGTGAATGAAAACCAAGGAGACGTGTTCACTTTAAAAGCCCATGGCGCTGGGGTCTGTGGTGTGGCGCACGCACTCATGCATTCTTTGATTGGCCCTCGAGGTGTGTGTCCCGGCAGCCCGTCGTCGTGCCCGGCGGGGTCAATAACCACAATTGAAACAAGCTGTTGATTGATGCAAGTCAATCAGTGCCCTCGCTGCTGGTGCAAGATGATTTCAAGACCCTGCACTGCTTGACTCCAAAGCAAGGGCCGATCCGGTTTTTTCACAAAAGGCTTCATGAGACGATTTGCAAATCCGTCCATCACACGGTCATGCCTTCAGGCGAGTTCGCCCCGAGTGCCAGCATGATGGACACCCTGACGCGTCCGGCCAACACAATTTTGTCCTGCTTGCCCGAGGTCGATTGGCAGCGCCTAAGGCCCCTGCTGAGCTTGGTCAATCTGCCCTCTGGGCAATCTTTGCACGAGGCAGGCAGCCGTTTTCAGCATGTGTACTTTCCCTTGCGGGGCATCGTGGCCTTGCATGGTCTGATCGAGAACGGTGACTCTTCGGTGCTGTCTTTGGTCGGCCACGAAGGCTTGGTGGGGGTGTCGAGCTTCATGGGGGGGCAATCCACCACCAGCCATGCCACCGTGTTGTTGGCGGGCACCTTTTTGCGCATGCGTGCGGTGGATTTGTTGCAAGAGTTTGAACACTCCACGCCATTGCTGCATGTGCTGCTGCGCTACACACAAGCGCTCATCACACAAATGGCGCAAACCTCGGTGTGCAACCGCCATCACACCGTCGAAAACGCCTTCAGCCGATTTTTGCTCTTGTGCCTGGACCGCACGGCAGACAAAGAACTGCTGCTGACCCATGACAAGGTCGCCACCTTGTTGGGCGTTCGGCGTGTCGGGGTGAGCGAAGCGGCCAAGCGCCTGGAGCGACTAGGATTGATCCGTTACTCTCGAGGGCACATTCAGCTGCTCGATCGCACGGGTCTGGAGCAAAGCACATGTGAATGCTACAAAGTGATCAAGACCGAATACGATCGCTTGTTGCCTAACCTGATGGCCCAATGACAAAGCACCCACACATGACCGCCACGATTGCCGCTGTTGACTGACGATTCCGGGGCCTCACCCCTTGAGGGTCCACGCATTGTGGGCATCGGTGCGTCAGCCGGAGGGCTTGACGCTTTGGAAAAATTCTTTGCCCATGTGCCCTTGGACACGGGCCTGGCCTTTGTGGTGGTGCAGCACACCAGTGCGCAGTACAAAACCTTGTTGGCCTCTTTGCTGCAGACCGTGACCCGTTTGCCCGTGCAAGACGCTCACAACGGCCTTGTGTTGAAACCCGACACTGTGCATGTGATGCCCACCGGCGGCGAACTCACCATAAAGCGCGGTTGCCTGCATTTTCAGGTGGCCCCCAAAGCGCAAGGCCTGCATTGGCCCATCGATGACTTTTTGAAGTCTTTGGCGCTGGACCAACAAGATCGGGCTGTGGGGGTGATTTTGTCGGGCATGGGCAACGATGGGGTGCAGGGCATGCAAGCCATTCACGCAGCGGGCGGCTTGTGCTTGGTGCAGCAACCCGAGACCGCCGCGTTTGCCTCCATGCCACAAAGTGCCATCGATGCCGGAGGCATCGATGCGGTGGCCTCGCCCGAAGACCTGCCCTTGTGCCTGCTGCAAAAAGCCGCGTCCATGGGCACCACGTCAACACCCCCTGCCCCCAGCGCCACGTCAGACACTGACACGACAAGCTCAAGGCCAGTCGATGGATTGCGGACCATTGTGGACATGCTCAATGAGCAACTGCACCACGACTTTTCTCTGTATAAGCCCAGCACTTTGCAACGCCGGGTGGAGCGGCGCATGCATGTGCACCAATTGAGCTGCGTGGCTGACTATGTGAACCACCTCCAAGCCAACCCGCAAGAGTTGAAGTTGCTGTTTTCGGAAATGCTGATCGGGGTCACCTCGTTTTTCAGGGACCCGCCAATTTGGCAGGATCTGGCAAGCCATGTTTTCCCCAAATGGCTTGACGCAGCGCAGCAGCCCAGTGTGAGGGCTTGGGTCTTGGGTTGCTCCACAGGCGAAGAAGCCTACAGCCTGGCCATGGCCTTGCGCGAATCGCAAGACCTGGCTTCAGGCCCACGCAGGGCCGTGCAAATTTACGCCACCGACCTCAATCCTGCGGCCATCACCTTGGCCCGCAAAGGCTGGTACAGCGCAGCGGCTTTGGCCTCTGTCAGCCCTGAGCGGCGTGAGCGGTTTTTCATCCCCAAAGACGGCGGTTACACGGTTCATCCCGACATCCGGTCCATGGTCATGTTTGCCCAACACGATGTGATTGTTGACCCGCCTTTCACACAACTGGACTTGTTGATGTGCCGCAATGTGCTGATTTATTTCAGCGCCTTGCTGCAACGGCGTTTGATGCCCCTGTTTCATTTCAGCTTGCGCAGTGCAGGCGTCTTGGTGCTGGGCAGCGCAGAAACAGTCAGGAGATCGCAGCATTTGTTCACATCACTGATCCCGGGCTCGCGCATTTATGGCCGGATGGCGCAAAGTGGGCCCACCGACTCGCTGGTGTTCCCGGTTCAACGCCGCCTCGATGCGCGACCCACCCACAAGGAACTGACCGTGTCCTCAGCCCCCAACACTCCACCGCACAACCTGCAATCGCTGGCCGATCATGTGTTGCTGCAAACCTTCTCACCGGCGGCTGTCTTGGTCAACGCCTCGGGCGATATTCTCTACATCAGTGGCCGTACAGGTGCCTACCTCGAGCCCGCTGCGGGCAAAGCCAATTGGAATGTGCATGTCATGCTGCGCCCAGCGTGGCGAGCTCAAGTGGCCGTGGCCTTGCGCCAGGCTTTGCAGGACCAGCAAACCGTGGTCGTCAATGCCCTGCCCCTGCAAGCGGTGGCAGATCGACAACTGCAAATCACGGTGCACCCCTTGCAAGAGCCCAAGGGTCTGGAAGGCACCGCCATGCTGATATTCCAAGAGATGCCCCGTCTGGCTGCCCTGGCCCTGCCAGACAAGGCCACAGGGGACAAAGACCCCGTGCAACAGGCCGAACTGCAAATGGCCCGCGATGAAATGCAGACCTTGCGCCAGGAAATGAGCAGCTCCAAAAACCAGATGCATGCGCTCAACGAATCGCTCAAAGCCAGCAACGAAGAACTCCAGGCGGCCAACGAGGAACTGACCACGGCCAAAGAAGAGGGTCAGTCCATGAACGAGGAGTTGCAAACCATCAACAGTGAACTGCAAACACGACTGGACGATCTGGCGCTGGCGCAAAGCGACATGCAAAACCTGCTCAACAGCACAGACATCGCCACGCTGTTTCTGGACAACGGGCTGAATGTGCGCCGCTACACCGAACAAGCGGTGCCCATCTTTCACCTGCGTGAGTCCGATGTGGGTAGACCTTTGAGTGATTTGGCCAACACATTGAACTACCCAGGTTTGCTGCACGATGTGCAAGCCACCTTGCAATCCCTGACCGCCCACACCCAAGCGGTCAGCGCGGCAGACGGTCGTTGGTTTTCGGTGCGCATCATGCCCTACAAGACGCTGGCCAACACCGTCAATGGTGCGGTGCTGACTTTTGTGGACATCAGCACGGCCAAGGCCTTGGAGTTTCGTTTGCGCGAAGCCAATTGAACCTCAATCCAACCGGAACACCCCATGAACCAGCCATCAATGTCCAGCACGCCGACCCCACCCAGCTTGCGTGAACGAGCCCGCACCCAGCTTTCAAGCAACGCCCATGACGCCCTGGTGGGCCGCGATGCCAGCTCGGCCCTCAAGGTCTTGTTTGACTTGGCCTCATCGCCAGACACGGCGCACGATGCGCTGGCTTTGCTGCACGAGTTGCAGGTGCACCAGGTGGAGTTGGACCTGCAAAACGAGGAGCTGCTCGCTTCACGCGCCGAGCTGGAGTCAACCTGCCAGCGCCAGCAACTGTTGCACGATGCCTGGCCCAGTGCCCACATCACGCTAGACGCTGCAGGCAGCGTGCTGGCCTGCAATGCCCAAGCCTTGGCCTGTTTGCAGCAAACGCTGCCCACCGTGCAAGGCACGCCATTGGCCTCATGGCTGCCCATCCAGGACACCCCCCGCCTTCAAGCCTGGCTGTTACAGGTCCAGCAGACCCAGACCCGCCAAAGCCTGCAATTGACTTTGACGGTGCGTGGCCGAGCCCCACAAACCGTGTGTGCTGCGGCCTGCCCCAACCCCTTGGCCCCTGGGGTGTTGATCACTTGGGTCGATGTACCGCCCATCGAATGAAGCCCCTTGGTGGTGCAGCGCACCGACCACACAGCCATTGCTTTCTACGATGAAGAGGCTTGAACAGAAGGCCCACTCGGCCCCTGTTCACGCAATGGTGCCAGGCCTTGGCTTGGTCGTTCTGACTGACTGCACGATAGGACTTCATATGATTCAAAAAACGACCTGGGCCGCATTGGCCGCTTCTTTGGTGCTGCTGGCTGCTTCTGGCTGCGCGGTTTCGCGTGGACAAGAGTCCATGGGGGCTTACGTGGACGACACAGGCATCACCACCTTGGTCAAGTCGCGCTTTTTTGAGGACAAGGATGTGGCAGGCACCGCCATCAGTGTCGAAACACTGAACGGCACAGTCATGCTGTCTGGCTTTGCCAAAAGCGCCTTGGAACGCAACAAGGCCGAGACCATTGCACGCGGGGTCAGAGGCGTGACCTCCGTGAAAAACGAGATCGCTGTTCGGCCCTGAGCCCCGCGCATCCAGCTGACCCAGCACTGAACTTGGCCAGCATGAACCCAGCGCCCCAGGCCTGAACCCCCAAGGCCTCGCGGGCGCGGCCCCAGTTCGTGGCGGACACGATCTGGGCACTTGAAAAATGCACGCTTGCGTGCATTTTTCATGGTGCAAGGGGCATCACAAACACCGCACTCAAGGGCAAGGTGTCGGGCAACACATAAACCACGCCGATGTGCTGCGCAAACGTGGGCACCACCACCTTTTGCCAAAAGGCCACCGGCACATTGATGCAACCATAAGAGATGCGGTTATCGTCCGGCTCAGGACTGGCCAGGCGTTGCAGGCGGCGCTCTTTCGCTGGATGACGGCGAACCGGGTGCAAGGAGATGCCCTGCTCGTAGTCCACCCACAAAATGGCTTGATCGGCCACATTGCGCCCCATGGTCGCCACAAATCGGCCGGCTGGGGTGGTGCGCTCCCAGGGCTGAATGCTCGACAGGGGTCGGTCGCCAATACCGGCCACCCCCTCGTCGCCACGGGCCAGCCCCAACAAGGCGGGTGAGGCCCCTTGCAAATGACCATGGCGGTCAAACACAAACACCCTGGCGTGGTGTTTATCGACCAGCACAAAAGGCAATGCCTGGTGGTCACCCGACTGCATCACCCCATGGGCCACGGCCCGAACTTCGGCAGAAGGCCGTTCTTGGCCAAAGTCAATGGGTTGGACCTGCGCCTGAACTGGCGTGTGCAAAGACACAAGCACCACGGCGCTGGCCCAGATGGGTGTGCCCAAAACCAGCGCAGCGGCCACTCCCGGACGACGCCAAGTCCAGCGCTGTGGGCGGTGGTGTGGAGCAGTCACGGAACTCAAGGGCGCAGGACCTCAGGGGCTCAATTGCGGTCTTGTTTGCGGGGCAGAACAGGCGTTGCAAGGGGCCGCGTCAAGGGCTTGAGCGCTGAGGTGGTTTGTGGCCTTGAAGCGGGCGTGGTGGCAGCTCGGCTTGGCGTGGCCTGGGCGGGCCGCACAGGCACGGGCGTGAGCGCCTGAGCCTCCGGCACCACCACAGGGCCTGGCACGGTGGCCGTGGGCGGGATCAGGCCCAGCACAACTGGAAAGTCATCTGATGGCGCAACCGGGGGAATCGACGCCTCGTTGGGCACAGTGACTTGCGGGGGGATCGCGACCTCGGGGGGCACGACCACCTCAGGTGGCACAACCACATCAGGAGGCACCACCACCACCGGCGGCACCACTACGTCTGGGGGAATCACCACATCGGGTGGCACCACCACGGGTGGAGGCATCACGGCCGGGGTGATGCTCAGTGCACCGTTGACATAACTGATGCTGTAGTTGCCCGGCATGAAGGTGCCGCCTGTGGCGTCGCTGGCGGTGATGGCATAAGGGCTGCCCGCCACCGCTGCCGTGGCCAACTGGCCCGGGCTGCTCAAGGCCACTGTGCCCACGGTCTCGCCATTGACCAAGGCGCTGGTCACAAAACCCGTCAAGGCAGGCGTCTGCCCATACACCTTGCTCAGGTCCTGCGCCGTGATCGTCAGCGCGGCCGGGGTGATGGTGCCCGGGGCCGTGAGCACCGAGACGGCATAGTTCTGGCCCCCATGACCATCGGTCACGGTGTAGCTGCCGCTGGTCACCAAGGTGCTGTTGCCCGTGCCCAGCACGTCCTTGCTGGCAAACGCCTGGCTCAAGTCGCCATTCAAGGTGTCTAAGGCCCGCAAGCCGGTCACCGTCGGCACCCCCACGGATTGGGTGCTGCCGTCATAAGCCCGCACATCGGTCACAGCAGAGACCGTCAAGGGCCTGACCAGCACATCGGCACGGGCCTGGTAAGTGCCCGCCGGTGTGCCCATGGGCGCAAACAAATCGTAGGCCGCCTCCAAAAAGGTGGTCTCAAACACGATGGGCTTGGCCGTGCCAACGTGGCGGGTGTCAAATTGCGCGGCGCTGACCGACCCCAAAGCCACCGGGGGCGCAACGCTGGTCACATCGGGCAACAAGCCACTGACCGTGGCGCTGGGGGTGCCGTCGTAGATTTTGTTGTCTCCTTTGCCAAACACCCAGGCCTTGGCGTTGAGGGTGCCGCCACCCGTGAGCTTGTTGGCATAGGCCAGAATTTCAGCGCTGGTGCTGGCGTAACTGACGGGGTTGAAACGCACATCGAGTTGGCCCGTGGTCAGCGTCAGGCAATTGAGGCTGCAGCTGATGTTGACGGTGCCCGCAGCCACCCCGGGGCCCGTGCCATCGTTGTCGGCGCGAAACACCATGTTGCCGGTGGTCACGGTGGCGGGCGCAGCCACCATGACGTCTCGGCCAGCCACAGCCGTCAATTGGCCAGTCGTGATGGTGGTGGCCGCGTTCAGGGCCACATCCTGCACGGCGGTGAAGCTGAGCTGGCCCGTGGTCGTGGTCACGGCCGCATCCACCTGGACGTTGCGACCGGCCACCACGGCCAAGCTGCCGTCGGTGGCGGTGATCGCTTGGTTCACCCGCACATCACGTGCGGCGTTCAGGCTCAGGGTGGTGGGGGCCGTCCACACAATCGCCGCATTCACCTGAATATCGCCCAAGCCCCCGCCACTCACGCCAGAATTGGTCGTGGTCACGGTGACGTTGGTGCCGCCCAAAGCGGTGACCAAATCGGCTACGTTGATTTGTGCCGCACCCGTGCCCGAATCGGGCATGAACACATCGCCCACCAGGCTGGCACCGGTCGTGGCCGACGAAGAAATGGTCACATCGGCGGGGTCCAGCAACCAAGTGCCTGTTGGGCCTTGCGGCGCCTGCGTGTCAACCCTCAAGCCTTGCACATTCAGCCCATGCGCCGACGTTTCGACCATGCCGCCCGCCCCCCCTTGGGGACCGCCACGCGCGAAGATCTGCCCACCTGCACGCACCGAGTCGGTGGCCCACAACACCACCTGTCCGCCGGGCCCTTGCGCCGTCGCGTTGGCACGGATGAGCGAGTCCGGGCTCATGTACACGGCCGAGGCGGCGGGCAGATCCGGGTTTTTGCCCTGAAAACCACCCCCCACCAAAACCACGCCCCCGCCCAGCCCGCCTGAGGCATCAATTTGCGCCGAGAACAGGCCCACATGCTGCCCCAGGGCGGTCACACTGCCCCCCTGCTGGCCTGCGCCGCCGCGCACATCGAGCTGACCGCCCAAGTTCACCATGCCACTGTCGGAACTGCCCAGCAAAACAATGCGGCCTTGCTGGTTTTCCAGGGTTTGCGCCTGCAACACCCCGGTGTTGTTGACGGCATTGGCCAGCAACTGACCAGCCGCCTGTGTGCTCATGAGCACGGTGCCGCCATCGGCTTGCAACAAGCCCGCATTGGACAACAAGGCTTGCGCGACCCCTTGGTCAATAGGCACATTCAGCAAGCCGTCCCCCAAAAGCGACAGGGTCACCATTTGCCCGGCCGCCAAGGCCACCGAACCCAGCTGGGCCTTGACCACGCCTTCGTTGTGGACACTTCGGCTCAACAAAGCCACATAGCCACCGTCTGCAGCTTGGAGCTGCCCCTGGTTGACGATGTTGCCCGGGCCTGCGCCGTCAAAACGGTAACGACCCGCCAGAAAATCGGCGTCACTCAAGCTCAGTGTCGAGGCGACCAAGCCGCCCACACTCACAGAAGCCCCGGCCCCAAACAACACGCCCTGCGGGTTGATCAAAAAGACCTGACCGTTGGCAGTCAAACTGCCCTGGATCACCGAAGGCTCGGACCCGAGCACACGGTTGAGTGCCAGCGCCTGCCGGTTGGGCTGAGCAAAACGCACCGACTCGCCCGGCAAGATGCCAAAGCTTTGCCAATTGAGCACCACTTGGGGCGTGGTTTGGGTGACCGTCAACTGCCCTGGCGTGCCCCCCAAACTGGCTTGGCCTGCACTCACCACACCCCCGCTGGGCAGGGCCTGCGCCACGCCAGACCAGGCCAACATCAGGGCCCAAGACAATTTTCGCCAACCCAGGCCCACGCGGCCGCCCCGGCTGCTGCGACCACCGGCGGCCGCCCGGCGGGCGGTGACACGCGCCGCTTGAAAGGCCAAGCCGGTGGGAAAAACTGGGCGGGCTCGAAATGGCTGTGTGGTGAACATGGTGGTTTCTCGCAATGAATGGAAGGGGCGCAGCAAGGCAAGGGTCAACATCGGCGATTCAAAAATATTTGACGCCCTGAATCCAGAAACGGCCTGAGCGGTCTGGCGCAGAAACGGCATCGGCGTTGCCCAATTTGCGGGCGTAAAACGCCTTGACCGAAAAGTCACGCGTCTGTGTCCAATAAACCCCCACACCGGCACCGCTGAGGTGGCGGTGGGTCGGTGTGCTGGTCCAAGGGTTGTGGTTGAGCTTGACCACACCTGCATCGACAAAAGCCGCCAGATGCACCTGCCCGCTCGCCGGGGCCAAGCCCAGCAATTGCTGCCTGACTTCAAGGGTCAGCAAGTAGCCTTCATCGGCAGCCGCTTCACCCTCGGGGTAAGCGCGCACCCCGTACATGCCCCCCAAGGCCATTTTTTCGGAAACATCCAGATTTTGAGAGGCCATCTGCCCACTGAGCGAAGTCCACAAGGTCAGCCCCTGACGCACTTGCTGCATGCGGGATACGGCAAATGACAGTTTGTTGAAGTGGCCGTTGGTGTCGGCCGTGCTGGCGTCCAGCGCCCGTGCTGCGGGCGTCTGAATGTCCACATGGCCAGTCGACCAGGCCAAGGAATAGGTGTTCAGACCGCCAGCACCTAGCCCATCGCGTTGGTCGCCATACAAGGACACCGTGGCCACTTGCGCCTGTTTGTCCGTGACCAAGGCCATGGCCTCCAAGCGGTCCTGAAACACCTTGTGGTCCCAGCTCAAGCCCACATTCATGTTGGATTGCCGAGAACGGCGCAAGGGGTAGCTGGCAAACAAGGTGGTGATTCGGGCGTGACCCTGAGCCTGCAGGGGCTCAAACTCATGGCCCAACTGGTACGACAAGTCGCTGTAAGCCAGCCCCAAACGCGCTCGGCCCAGGGGGGCTTGGTACGCGGCGCGCAGGTAATTCAAACCCTCACCCGAGCTCAGTCCGCGCAAGGTCAACAAGTCACCCCGACCGCTGGGGTTGTTCAAATGGACCGTGGCACCGGCCCGGTATTCGCCCGTGTAACGGTTGCCTGCGTTGTCGGCGTCCAGACTGCCGCTGAGCAAGGGGCCGGGCTTGAGTTCCAACACCAGGTCGGACAAACCCCTTGATGCGCCCGGCATCAGGGTAGAACGAACCTGGACACCCGGCACATCGGACAACAACAAAAGGCGCTCCTCCAGTGGCTGCGCCATGATCACGTCCCCGTAATTCAAGTCAGCCAGCAAGGACCGGGGCAGTTGATCGTCCAGGTCACTGCTGTTGTTCAGGGTGATCTGGCCATATTGCCCCTCCAACACGGTGATGGTCACCGCCCCGTTTTGAACTTCCTGGGCTGGCAAATAAGCCTGTGCCACCCCGTAGCCCTGCTGCCGATAATGCCGGGTGATTTTGTCGGCCATCTCACCAAGCGCCCTCAAACTCAGGGCTTGCCCTGGCTCAAAGCCTGCGACCTTGACCAATTCGGCCTCGGTGTAGGCACTGGCACCGGTCACATTCAAGCGTTGCGCCACAAAAACCATTGCAGGGGGTAGCAAACCGGTTACAGGCTTGGGTGTTGGCAAGTCCAGCTGCGGCGCACGCTGTGGCGCAGCAGGCAGCAGCGGCATTTGCTGCAATAGCCCACCTGCACTGGGCAAAGTTTGGGCCATCAGACCACTTGACACCATGAGCAAAAGGCAAGGGCTCCAGGGGTTTGTTTGCATAAGCACTTTCGATGTCAAAAAATAGAGAACCAAGTCATGCCATCAGGCTAAAGCCCACACCCAAAGTGGACAGTGCGCTGCGGCACACACCCCCCGATTCAAGGCCACATGCCCCCTGAACGTGAAAAGAGCTCGCCCGACCTCGCCGGGGGACCTTTGCCTTAAACTTCCAGCCCATGAGCCTTGTTGAACACCCCATCCGCAGCCAATACGAAGACTTCATGCGCCACGTCTACACCACAGGCGTGCAAAAAGGCGACCGCACCGGCACCGGCACGCGCAGTGTGTTTGGCCACCAAATGCGTTTTGATTTGAGCGAGGGTTTTCCGCTGGTGACCACCAAGAAGGTGTTTTTGCGCGCCATCATCGTGGAGCTGCTGTGGTTTTTGCGTGGCGACAGCAACGTGAAATGGTTGCAAGAGCGCGGCTGCACCATCTGGGACGAATGGGCCCGCGAAGACGGCTCGCTCGGCCCGGTGTATGGCGTGCAATGGCGCAGTTGGCCCACGCCGGGCGGCGGCCACATCGACCAGATGCAGCAGGTCATGGACACGCTCAAAAACAACCCCGACAGCCGCCGCATCATCGTGAGCGCCTGGAACGTGGCCGAGCTGGACCAAATGGCCCTCATGCCTTGCCATGCCTTGTTCCAGTTTTATGTGGCCCCACCACAAAACCCTGGTCAAAAAGCCAAACTCAGCTGCCAGCTGTACCAGCGCAGCGCCGACATCTTTTTGGGCGTGCCCTTCAACATTGCCAGCTACGCCTTGCTCACCCACATGGTGGCCCAGCAATGCGACATGGACGTGGGCGACTTCATCTGGACCGGTGGTGATTGCCATATTTACGCGAATCACCACGAGCAAGTCGAGCTGCAGCTCAGCCGCTCGCCCATGGCTTACCCCACACTGCACATCAAGCGCAAACCTGCGTCGATCTTTGATTACGCATTTGAGGACTTCGAGGTCGTGGGCTACGAATGCCACCCCGCCATCAAAGCCCCGGTGGCGGTTTGAGACCCAATTCGATGAAGCTGCACCTGATTTACGCCCGCGCCCGCAATGGCGTCATCGGCAAGAACAACCAGATGCCTTGGCACCTGCCCGAAGACTTGGCGCACTTCAAGCGCGTCACTTTAGGCCAGCCGGTCATCATGGGGCGCAAGACCTGGGACTCTCTGCCCACCCGTTTTCGCCCACTGCCCGGTCGCCTGAACATCGTCATCACACGCCAGACCGACTGGCAGGCCGATGGCGCACTTCGGGCGGGCTCCATCGAAGAGGCCATGCGTCTGTGTGGCGATGTGCCCGATGCCTGGATCATGGGCGGTGCCGACATTTACCGTCAGGCCGCACCGTTGGCCCATACAGCAGTCGTCACCGAAATTGATGCCGACTTTGAAGGCGATGCCTTCGCCCCGGAACTCGGTCCAACTTGGCATGAAGTGCAGCGCGAAGCGCATGTTTCGGCACAAGGCCTGCACTTCAGTTTTGTCAATTACCAACACAAGCTCTAAGGAATCCCCTCATGTCAGGACACGGTTTTCACGTGCACGGCCCGCACGACCACGAACTCGAACACGCCGCCCAAGGGCATGGCGGCAGTCACACCAACGGCATTGCCATGTTCACGGCGGTCATTGCCACAGTGGGCGCTTTATTTGGTTACATGGGTGGGGCCACACAGGCCAATGCGGGTCTGTACAAAAACAACGCCGCCATCAAAAAGACCGAGGCGTCCAACCAATGGAACTATTACCAAGCCAAAAGCAGCAAGCAAAACCTGAGTGAATTGGCGCTGGAGTTGGCACCCGCGAGCCGAAAAGACTTTTACGTCGACGAAATCAAACGCTACAAGGGCGAAAAAGCCGAGATCAAAGTGGCCGCTGAAAAGTTGGAAGCCGAATCCAAGTCATGGGATCAGCAATCGGATGAGCAGATGCACCAGCACCACCGCTGGGCCCAAGCCACCACCGTCTTGCAAGTGGCCATTGCCATGGCCGCCATTGCACTGCTGTCCAAGAAAAAATGGCTCGAATACGTGATGTATGGCGCGGGTGCTGTGGGCGTGGTCATCGGCGGCCTGGCTGCTTTGCACATTTAAGGGGCTTCATGAAAATTGCCACTTGGAATGTGAACTCTTTGTCGGTGCGCCTGCCTCAGGTGCTCGATTGGCTGTCCGCACAAAAAGCCGAGGGCGGTGTGGATGTGCTGGCCTTGCAAGAACTCAAACTCACCGACGACAAGTTTCCCGCTGCCGCATTGGCCGAGGCCGGTTACCAAGCGCAGTGGTTTGGCCAAAAAACCTACAACGGCGTGGCCTTGATTTCCAGCACTTCGGGGCAGGATGTGGTCAAGAACATTCCGGGTTTCGAAGACGACATGTCGCGGGTGATTGCAGCCACTTACCCGGATGGCCAGGGTGGCGACATTCGGGTGATTGGTGCTTACTTTCCCAATGGCCAAGCCCCCGACAGCGACAAGTTTGTCTACAAAATGCGTTGGCTGGATGCGCTGCGCGAGTGGGTCGGCCGCGAGATGCAACAACACCCGAACCTGGTGCTGCTGGGTGACTACAACATCACCTTTGACGAACTCGACATGTGGGACCCGGTGGGCCTGAAGGACACGATCCACTGCACCGTCGCCGAACGTGAAAAGCTGCAGGCCCTGATCGACCTGGGCCTGACCGACAGCTTCCGGCTGTTTGAGCAACCTGAAAAAAGCTACAGCTGGTGGGACTACCGCGAGTTTGCGTTCCGACGCAACCGGGGCCTGCGGATTGACCATATTTTGATTTCCCAAGCCCTCAAAGCCCGGGTCACGGCTTGCGTGATTGACCGTGCGCCCCGCAAAAACGAGCGCCCCAGCGACCACGCGCCCGTGGTCATCACGCTCTAAGGCCATGGTTCCGGCCCTGTGAAGTTTGTACAGGGGAAGGCCCCGCATTTTGTGGGAGTCTCTTGATTTTGTGGGAGCCCCTGCATTTTGTGGGAGCCCCGCCCTCGGGGCGATTCTTGGTGGTCTGCGAAGGTGATCGCGACGAGGGCGTCGCTCCTACAAGGGAATGCCCCGCATTTTTTGGAGGCCCGCCCTCGGGGCGATTCTTGGTGGTCTGCGAGGGTGATCGCGACGAGGGCGTCGCTCCTACAGGGGAAAGCCCCGCATTTTGTGGGAGCCCCGCCCTGGGGGCGATTCTTGGTGGTCTTCGAGGGTGATCGCGACGAGGGCGTCGCTCCTACAGGGGAAAGCCCCGCATTTTGTGGGAGCCCCTAGATTTTGTAGGAGCCCCGCCCTCGGGGCGATTCTTGGTGGTCTGCGAGGGTGATCGCGACGAGGGCGTCGCTCTTACAGGGGAAGGCCCCGCATTTTGTGGGAGCCCCGCCCTCGGGGCGATGGGTGGTGGTCTGCGAGGGTGATTACAAAAATTTACCCTTTTTTATTTTAAAAAACCAAAAAATGAATCGTAATTTTTAAAATCAGAAAAACTTCTGATTTTGACAATGCCCTTTCTCAAACACCCTCTGGTCCGTGCTGTCTGCCTCGCGCAATCGCTCATCTTGATGGTTCCAGCGGCCCCCGTTTACGCGGCCAGCACCAAAACCATCACCTGTGACAGCCGCGATTTCGAACGTGTGCGTTGCGACATCAGCAACAAAAGCGTGCGACTCAAACGGCAACTGTCGGTGTCATCCTGCCGCGAAGGGCGTGATTGGGGTTACGACAAACGCGGGGTGTGGGTGGACAACGGCTGCGAAGCCGAGTTTGAGGTCACCCAAGACAGCGGCTTGTCCAATGGCGAAGCCGCAGCGGCCATCATCATTGGGGGTTTGCTTTTAGGCGCATTGGCCATGGGCGATGACGACAAAAAAGCCCCACCAGCGGCAAGCTCTTCGGCGACCATGCCCCCCAATTGGGCGGTGGGTGGGTTCAGAGGACGCAACCCGTCCACACAAAAAAACGAAGACTTGACCATCGAGAGAAATGGGCAAATCAAAGTCTTCCGGCAAGGCCTGACGCTGCCAGGGCAGTGGCTCAGCGGTCAGCAATTGAGCATCCAAAACGACACCTTTCGCGCCGAACGCATCAGCGGCGGTTTGCGCCTGATCCATGCATCGGGGCCATCGTCGGACTACTTTTTGCTCGACTGAGCAAGGCGTTGTGCCCCTGCCAACACAGAATGCTCTGCGGCCTGGATCAACCGTGGCTGGGCATTAAAAACTCACGGCTGATGCGTCCACCCAGCACATTCACCCGTTCCAAAAACTGGGTCAGGTAGGCGTGCAGACCCGTGGCCAAGATCTCGTCAATGCGGCCAAAGGCCAGTTCGGCACGCAAACGCCCCGCATGGCGCAAGGTGTCACTGTCAGCATCGTGCGAGACCAGCTTCAAGTTGGACAAGACTTCGTTCAGGCTGGCGTGCAACGAGCGCGGCATGTCCGGGCGCAAAATCAGCAACTCCGCCACCCGCTCGGGCCGGATCACGTCGCGGTAAACCTTGCGATACACCTCAAAACCACTGACGCTGCGCAAGATCGCACTCCAGTGATAAAAGTCGTATTCCTGCGTGCTCTCGGTCTCGGATGCGCCGTATTGTGGTGCGCCAAAAAAGTCGTTGTTCATGGCGTGGAACTTCACGTCCACCAGCCGGGCCGTGTTGTCGGCACGCTCTAAAAATGTGCCCATGCGCATGAAGTACAGCGACTCGTCCATCAGCATGGTGCCCACCGTCACGCCGCGAGACAGGTGCGAGCGGAACTTGACCCACTCAAAAAACTGACCCGGATCACGCTCGAACTCGCCGCTTTTGAGCATGCGGTTGACTTCAAGCCAAGTCTGGTTTTGGGTTTCCCAGACCTCGGTGGTGAGCGTGCCGCGCACGGCGCGGGCGTTTTCACGGGCGGCACGCAAGCACGACAGGATGGACGAGGGGTTGTTCTCGTTTTTGACCATGAAGGCCATGACGTCGCGCGGCGTGATGGTTTTGTAGAGTGACAAATACGAGGGCAACAGCTCACTGATGGACAAAATGCCCTCCCAGCCGACTTCGACCGCAGCGGCCGACTGGGGCAAAAGCGAGGTTTCATAGCTCACATTGAGCATGCGGGCGGTGTTCTCGGCCCGCTCCATGTAGCGGGACATCCAGAAAAGGTGGTCGGCGGTTCTTGAAAGCATGGTGAATTCCTTGGAGATTCTTGGATAGGCTTGACTTGGTTTTTGTAGGTCGGCGGCGTCAGCCCCGACATTCAAGGTTAATCAAGCACGATGTCGGGGCTAAAGCCGCCGACCTACGGGGAGACCTTGTGAATGCATTGTTCAGTCTTGCAATATCCAGGTGTCTTTGGTGCCGCCGCCTTGGCTGCTGTTGACCACCAAAGAGCCTTCTTTCAGCGCCACACGCGTCAGTCCGCCAGGCACCATCTGCACCGTGCGGCCGCTCAGCACAAAGGGGCGCAGGTCGATGTGGCGCGGCGCGATGCCGCTGTCGACATACGTGGGGCAAGTGGACAAGCTCAGCGTGGGCTGGGCGATGTAGCCCTCGGGGTTGGCCAGCAGTGCGCCCCGGAAGCGCTCGATCTCTGCCTGGGTGGAGGCCGGGCCAACCAGCATGCCGTAGCCGCCTGCGCCGTGTACTTCTTTGACCACCAGGTCTTTCAGGTGGGCCAGGGTGTACTGCAGGTCGTCAGGCTTGCGGCACTGATAAGTGGGCACGTTTTTGAGGATCGGCTCCTCGCCCAGGTAGAACTTGATCATGTCGGGCACATAGGGGTAGATCGACTTGTCGTCGGCCACGCCCGTGCCCACCGCGTTGCAGATCGCCACATGCCCGGCTTTGTAGGCGTCCATCAGGCCCGCACAGCCCAGGGTCGAGCTGGGGCGGAACACATTGGGGTCCAAAAAGTCGTCGTCCACCCGGCGGTAGATCACGTCCACCCGCTTGGGGCCGCGCGTGGTGCGCATGTAGACGAACTTGTCTTTGACAAACAGGTCTTGCCCTTCGACCAACTCCACGCCCATTTGCTGGGCCAAAAAGGCGTGCTCAAAGTAGGCGCTGTTGTACATGCCGGGCGTGAGCACCACCACCGTGGGTTCGGCCGTGGTGGCGGGGCTGCTGGCACGCAGGGTTTCCAGCAGCAAGTCGGGGTAATGCGCCACCGGGGCCACGCGGTGCTGGCTGAACAGTTCGGGGAACAGCCGCATCATCATCTTGCGGTCTTCCAGCATGTAGCTCACGCCGCTGGGCACACGCAGGTTGTCTTCGAGCACGTAGTACTCGCCCTTGCCCGCGCTGTCGGGGGCACGCACGATGTCGATGCCGCTGATGTGCGAATAAATCTGGTTGGGCACGTCCACACCCACCATCTCGGGGCGGAACTGCGCGTTGCGCTCGATTTGTTCGCGCGGCACCACCCCGGCCCTCAAGATGTCTTGGTCGTGGTACACGTCGTGGATAAAGCGGTTCAGGGCCGTGACGCGCTGCACCAAACCGGCTTCCATGCTTTTCCACTCTTGGGCGGCAATCACGCGGGGAATCAGGTCAAAGGGGATCAAGCGCTCGGTGCCCGATCCGTCTTCGTCTTTGTCGCCATAAACAGCAAAGGTGATGCCCACTCGGCGAAAAATCATCTCGGCTTCTTCGCGGCGCGAAGCCATGGTCTGGGGGTCTTGCGCTTGCAACCATCGGGCATAGGCCAGGTAATGGTCTCTGACTTCTGCGGTATCGCCTGCTGCAGGCAAGCGGCTGTACATTTCATCGAATTGGCGCATGACTCTTCACTCCTGATGACCTCAAAGCAAGATGTATACCCACCCCCGTGGCACGGGCAGAGATCCTCCATGTCGAGGGGAAAAA
Source organism: Limnohabitans sp. WS1 (assembly GCF_003063265.1). Taxonomy (GTDB): domain Bacteria; phylum Pseudomonadota; class Gammaproteobacteria; order Burkholderiales; family Burkholderiaceae_C; genus Limnohabitans_A. The sequence continues at coordinate 116,216 of NZ_NERU01000003.1, read as the reverse complement.
GACTTGATTGTTCATCAAGGGGGAAGGTGGTGCCAATACCGGCGCGACTGGACCCGTTCGCAATCCAGTTGCTCCGGCCTGTCGCTGCGCCAGCGGGCTGCACCACAACGGGGACTGTCCACCCATTGGATTTGCAAGTCCTTGTAACGAGCCATCACCTCGGGTGCAGGGTGTCCAAATCGGTTGCGATAACCCGCTTGCACCATGGCCCATTGGGGCTGCAGGGCTTGCAAAAAAGCGATGCTCGACGATGTCTTGCTGCCGTGGTGGGGCACCAACAACCAGTCCACGGGCTTCAAACCCTGGCGCACCAAATCCAGCTCTTGGGCTGCCTCGATGTCCCCGGCCAACAAGGCAGCCCCCCCTGCACCCTGAATGCGCAGCACACAGCTGACGGCGTTGGGGCGGATCTTGGACACGCTTGGGCCCTTGGCCACCCGGGATGCCGCCAAGGGATGAAGCACTTCAAAATGAACACCGTCCCAAACCCAAGACTGCCCCGCTTGACAAGGTGTCCAGTCAGGCCTGAGCGCGTGCAGGGGGTGTTCATCCTCCAGCGAAGTCCACAACTTGGCCTGCGCTTGCATGGCGAGCACGGCCGCAGCACCCCCCGTGTGGTCACTGTCCCGGTGACTGAGCACCAGGGCATCGAGCTGCTCACCCATTTGGGCCAATAAAGGCACCAGCACCCGGTGGCCGGCATCGCTCTCGGCGGAATAACGTGGCCCGGCGTCATACAACAAACTGTGCGTGGCCGTGCGAACCAAGACCGCGTTGCCTTGCCCGACATCAGCCGCCAAAAGATCAAACACACCCTGGGCAGGGCGTTGTGGAGACCACCCCATCACAGGCCAAAGCAAGGGCAAGCACAACAATTTCCAGGACCAAGGCAACTTGAGCACGAGTCCCGCTGCGCCCAGCAAAGCCAACAGCGCCAAACCCCATGGCGGTTGGGCCACCGAGACACTGGCCAAGGGCCACGACGCCAACCATGCCAACACCTGAGCCATGGGCAACAAAGCCCAAGCGGCCAGGACCCAGGCCTCGGTCCAGACGACCCCCAGCATGGCCAAGGGCGTGACCACCAGGGTCACCCAAGGTATCGCCAGCAAATTGGCCAATAAGCCCACCACCGACACCTGACCAAAAAAAAGCAAGGTCAGTGGGGCCAAAGCCAGCGTGACCGTGGCTTGTTCGCGGCACAAAGCCCCCAAACGCTGGAGCACAAAAATTCCCCAAATGGGTAATTTTTCTGCACTCAAACGGTGCATTAACGCAGGATGCTCTGATTTGGTGCCCGAGCTCAGGCCCTGCGGTGCAGGTGACTGGGGAGGACCTTTTTGATCGGGCCCAGAAGCCATCAACACCCCCACCGCCACAAAACTCAACCAAAAACCCGGTTGCAACAATGCCCAAGGGTCAAACGTCAAGACCACGGCCCCCGCCGTCCACCAAATCAGTGCACCCGACCATTGCCGGGCCAAGCTGTTGAGGCCCGCCACCACCAGCAGCATGAGCAATGTGCGCTGGGCAGGCACCCCCCAACCACTGAACAAAGCGTAAAAAGCCGCCAAGGCCAAACCCACCACAGCCCCCACATGCACAGCAGGCCAGCGCAAAGGACCTGAAAACCCCCACAGAGCCAACTTGCGCCAGCACCCCGCGACCAAGCCAGAGGCGATCCAGGCAAACATGGTCACATGCAAGCCCGAGATGCTCATCAGGTGCGAGACACCTGTGGCCCGAAATACATCCCAATCGCTGCGGTCAATCGCCGCCTGATCACCGGTGACCAGTGCGGCCACCACCCCTGCCCGCTTGGCCGCATCGGCATCGCTGCCTGGGGGAGACAGATGGGTCAACAAGCGATCGCGCACCGCCTGACGCCAGCCCTCGATCGGGTGGGCCCAAGTGCTGGCCAAGCGCCGGGGAGCGGGGTCTTTGGCACGGGTTCGGACATAACCGGTGGCGCGGATGCCTTGTTCCCACAGCCACAGCTCGTAGTCAAAGCCTCGCGGGTTGAGGTGGCCGTGTGGCGCTTTCAAACGCACCCGAAAGCGCCAGCGCTCACCCGCTTTGACGGGCTCGGGCAGGGGCGACAGGTTCCAGCCACTGTCGTGCAGACCCTCTTGGCCGTACCAGCCCAGATAAACCTGGGACGGCACTTGGGCATCCACCCGCAGCGCATGGCTGGCACCTGTGGCCCCCGATCCGTCCACTTGCCAGGCTTGTTCAATCCGAAAACGAAAGCGCCACCCCAAGTCCTGGCGCTGCGGCATGGCCTGCACCACACCCACCACATCCAGATCCTGCCCCTCGAGCATCGGCTCGATGGTGCTGACCCGCGTCCAAGCATGCAGGCCCGTCACGCCAAAAGCAGCCGCTGCCCACACCAAGGCCCAAGCCGCATGATGGACAGCCCACCCGGCTCTTTCATGGCCCAGCATCCGCCGCAGCCCCAAAGCGCCAGCCATCACGGCACACAAGCCCCCCGCATAAGCCTGCCAAGGCCACAAGACCGCTTGCTGCAAGGCCAATGCCACCCCCATGCACCAAGCGGCCAAGGCCCACCCCAAACTGCGGGCCCAGCCCATCGATGTCATGACGCCCACTCAGCACATGCCGCTGCTGAGCGTCTGGGCTCAGTGCTGGCTTGCCCTGGGTGACGGACATTTTGAGGGGGAGTATGACTGGGCCGTTCTGGCCCATGGCACCCGCTACCCTGCTCGCTCATCTGCTCCGTCTTACCGTCCCGCTTCATGGCAGCCTCCCTGATTTGGCTGGTGTTTGTGCTTGGCTCTGGCGCTCTTGGATTGGAATGGCGTCTGCCCGGGTCTGCAGGGGCAGACAAAAGCCCATCCTGGCGCGTGTCTTGCTTGTTGTAACCGCCCAAGCTGCATTTGTCATGCGTGCAGCCCCTGTTGCGCCTTTAGAAATATGTCGATACACGTTGCCCTGCACCACGTCACCCACTACACCTACGACCGCCCCGTGCAGCTCGGCCCGCAAGTCATCCGCCTGCGTCCCGCCCCGCACAGCCGCAGCCGCATCCTGAGCTACAGCCTCAAAGTCGAGCCCGAGGAACACTTCATCAACTGGCAACAAGACGCCTTTGCCAATTACCAGGCCCGTCTGGTTTTCCCCCAAAAAACCACCTCCTTCAAAGTCACGGTGGATGTGGTCACCGAAATGGCCGTGTTCAACCCCTTCGACTTTTTTCTGGAACCCGCTGCCGAAAAAGTGCCGTTCAAATACACGGACACCGTGCGAGAAGAGCTGCAGTCCTACTTGGTCAAGGAACACAAAACGCCCTTGTTCAAGAAATACCTGGCCAGCATGGATCGCAAGCGCCAGCGCACCATCGACTTTTTGGTGCAAATCAACCAGCGTCTGCACCAGGACATTCGTTACACCATCCGCATGGAGCCGGGCGTGCAAACGGCCGAAGAAACCCTGACCCTGAAAAGCGGGTCTTGCCGGGACTCGGCTTGGCTCTTGGTGCAGCTGTTCCGTCACATGAACATCGCGGCCCGTTTTGTCTCGGGCTATTTGATCCAACTGGCACCGGATGTGAAATCGCTCGACGGCCCCAGCGGCACCGAAGTGGATTTCACCGACCTGCACGCTTGGTGCGAGGTGTATTTGCCCGGTGCAGGCTGGGTGGGGCTGGACCCCACTTCGGGTCTGCTGGCCGGTGAAGGCCACATTCCACTGGCCTGCACACCGCAACCCTCGGCCGCCGCGCCCATCGAGGGCCTGATGGACAAGGCCGAGGTGACGTTTCACCATGACATGAGCGTCACCCGCATTCACGAGTCCCCCCGCGTGACCAAGCCCTACACCGAAGAACAATGGGACGCCGTGCTGCACTTGGGTGAGCAAGTGGACGCGCAATTGGTGGCCCAAGACGTGCGCCTGACCATGGGCGGCGAGCCCACTTTTGTGGCCACGCAGGACCGCGATGCGGCAGAGTGGAACACCGACGCCCTGGGCCCGACCAAACGGGGGCTGGCCACCGAACTGGTGCACAAGCTGCGCCAGCAGTACGGCCAAGGCGGTTTTTTGCACTTTGGTCAGGGCAAGTGGTATCCGGGCGAACAACTGCCGCGCTGGGCGCTGAGCATTTACTGGCGGGCCGACGGCACGCCCTGTTGGCAAGATCCTGCGGTCTTTGCCGATGAACGCGAACCCAGTACCTACACCAGCGCCGATGCCCAGCGCTTCATGCAGGCCCTCACGTCACACCTGGGTTTGCCGGACGACACCGTGCTGCCCGGCTACGAAGACACCTGGTACTACCTGTGGCGCGAGCGCCGTTTGCCGGTGAACGTGGACCCGTTTGATGCGCGGCTGGACGATGAAATGGAGCGCAACCGCCTGCGCCGCATTTTCAGCCAAGGGCTGGACCAGGCGGTGGGCTATGTGCTGCCGCTGCAGCCCGTGGAGGTGCCCGAAGGGGCCCCGCTGCCCGCAGGCAGCGTTTCTGAATGGCAAACCGGCAACTGGTTTGTCCGCGAAGAGCGGCTGTATTTGATGCCCGGCGACTCCCCCATGGGCTGGCGTTTGCCGCTGGACTCGCTGCCTTGGGCCGCGCCCACCGAGCGCTGGCACATGATTGAGCAAGACCCCTTTGCCCCCCGAACGCCACTGCCCTCCAGCACACCGCTGAGCTTGCAATCGCGCACCCACACCGCCCCAACGGTCCGCACCACGCCTGAAAAATTCAAGTCTGACCCCTCGGTGGTGCGCACCGCCCTGTGTGTGGAAGTGCGCGACCCCAACCGTGCCAACGGGCCCAAGGTGGAGGCCGATGCACTGGCCAAAGGCGAAAAATCCGGCGTGCTGTACGTCTTCATGCCGCCTCTGGCGCGTCTGGAAGACTACCTGGCGCTGGTCAGCGCGGTGGAAGCCACGGCGCTGAAGCTGGGCATGAAAATCGTCCTGGAAGGCTACCCGCCCCCACGCGACCCGCGCCTGAAACTCCTGCAGGTCACGCCCGATCCCGGCGTGATCGAAGTCAACATCCACCCGGCGCACAACTGGACCGAGCTGGTCGAGCACACCGAGTTCTTGTACCAAGCCGCCTTTGAAACCCGCCTGTCGGCCGAAAAGTTCATGACCGATGGCCGCCACACCGGCACGGGCGGGGGCAACCACATGGTGATGGGCGGGGCCACACCATCAGACAGCCCGTTCTTGCGCCGCCCCGAACTGCTGGCCAGCCTCATCCTTTACTGGCACAACCACCCGAGCCTGAGCTATTTGTTCAGCGGCATGTTCATCGGCCCCACCAGCCAAGCCCCGCGTGTGGACGAAGCGCGCAACGACCAGGTCTATGAGCTGGAGATTGCGCTGCGCGAGATCACGCGCAACCGAAAAAAATACGGTACCGAAATGGCCCCTTGGGTGGTGGACCGCACCCTGCGCAACATCTTGGTGGACGTGACCGGCAACACCCACCGCAGCGAGTTTTGCATCGACAAGATGTACTCGCCCGACAGCAGCACCGGGCGCTTGGGCCTGCTGGAATTGCGTGCCTTCGAAATGCCACCCCACGCCCGCATGAGCATTGTTCAGCAATTGCTGCTCAGAGCACTGGTGGCCCGCTTCTGGGACAAACCGTATTTGGCCCCCGTCAGCCGCTGGGGCACCGAGCTGCACGACCGCTTCATGCTGCCGCACTGGATCCACAAAGACTTTGACGACGTGCTGACCGAATTGGGCGACGCTGGTTTTCACTTCGACCCCACCTGGTTTGCACCGCATTTTGAATTTCGCTTCCCCTTGGTGGGCCAAATCCAGGTGGACGGCACGGTCGTCACCCTGCGCAATGCGCTGGAGCCTTGGCACGTCATGGGCGAAGAAAGCAGCGCGGGCGGAACGGCCCGCTATGTGGATTCATCGCTTGAACGCATCGAGGTGCATGTCAGCGGCATGAACCCCGCGCGCCACACCCTCACCGTCAACGGCAAACCTTTGCCCCTGCAAGCCACAGGCGTGGTCGGCGAGTACGTCGCCAGCGTGCGCTACAAAGCGTGGAATCCCCCTTCCTCATTGCACCCCAGCATCGGCATGCACGCCCCGCTGACGGTGGACTTGGTGGACACCTGGATGAAGCGCTCGTTGGGTGGCTGCCAATACCATGTGGTGCACCCTGGCGGGCGCAGTTACGACACCTTCCCGGTCAACGCCTATGAAGCTGAAAGCCGCCGCATGGCCCGCTTCTTCCGCATGGGTCACACGCCCGGAGCCATGAAGCAGCTGCCCACGCTGGTGCCCAACGCTTCGCTGCACGCCAGTGCAGAGTTCCCCTACACCCTGGATTTGCGAAGGGTGTGAAACGCACACTGTTTACTGACGCTTGGAACTCACGCCTGAAAGGCGGAGTTTGCAAGCGACAATGCATCCGATGAACGAGTTCTCTCACGCCAACCACCCCGCCTTGCCCGCCCACGCCAACCAGTGGCTGGGTCTGCAGCAAGAATGCGCGCCCGCAGGGCACTGGGATGAAATGCGCGGGGCCTTGACGGAAGCTGGCGACAGCTCGTTGAACGGAAGCGATGAAAACCCCAAACCGCAAGCCACGCTGAGCAGCGCCTGGCTCAGCTTTGCAGCGCAGCAGGACATGGCCACCCTGCCCCCCAAGGGGGCAGCAGATGGCCCCCACGCAGTGGCCGACACCCACGATCTGAATACGCGCATGCTCAACTTGCAAAGGCAAGTGCGCGACAACGGCATCACCTACAACGTTTACGCCGCAGCCGACCAACCCCAGCGGCCCTGGTCTCTGGACTTGTTTCCGCTGATGCTGGACCAAGCCGACTGGCAACAAATTGAATCGGGGGTGCTGCAGCGCATGCAGCTGCTCGAACGCATCATGGCCGACGCTTATGGGCCGCAACAACTGGTCCTCAAAGGCCAGTTGCCCGCCGCCCTGGTTCAGGGTCACCCCGCCTATTTGCCCGCCATGCAGGGCGTGCCCCCCGTGGGGGGGCGCTACTTGTCACTGGCCGCATTTGACCTGGCACGCGGTGCAGACGGCTGCTGGTGGCTCTTGTCCCAGCGCACCCAGGCACCCTCGGGGCTGGGGTATTTGCTGGAAAACCGGCAAATCGTCTCGCGCCTGTTTCCACGGGCCTTTGAAGCTTTCCCGGTTCAACGCTTGGCCGAAACCTACCGCACGCTGATCGACGGCATCAAGGCCCGCAGCCCCGCCGGTGCCGGTGCCCACATCGCGCTGCTCACACCTGGCCCCTACAACGAAACCTATTTCGAGCACGCTTATCTGGCACGCTATTTGGGTTTGAGTCTGGTGCAAGGCAATGACTTGACAGTTCGCGATGAAAAGCTGTACCTCAAGACCTTGCAGGGGCTGCAGCCAGTGCACGGGCTCTTGAAACGCGTCGATGACGACTGGCTGGACCCGCTGGAGTTGCGTGCCGACTCCACCCTGGGCGTGCCCGGCTTGCTGCAAGCCGTGCGCAGCGGCCATGTGCTGGTGGCCAACACACCCGGCTCGGGATTTCTCGAATCGAATGCGCTGCTGGGCTTCATGCCCGCTTTGGCGCGTGATTTGCTGGGGCAAGCGCTGCAGTTGCCCGCCATCCCCAGCTGGTGGTGTGGTGAAGCGGCAGCGCTGCAAGACGTGCTGCCGCGCATTCAGGGCTGCGTGATCAAACCCACTTACCCCTACAACACGGACCGCCAAAGTTTTGAACCGGTGTTGGGCCACAGTCTGTCGCGTCAAGCGCAAAACGAATGGGCCGGGCGCATTTTGCGCGACCCCGATGCGCACACTTTGCAGTCGTGGCTGCCCTTGTCGCACCAACCGACTTGGCAAACCGACGCACAGGGCCAAGCCTGCATTCAATCGCGCCCCGTGGTGCTGCGGGTGTTTGCCGTGACCGATGCCCAGGGCGGCTGGCAGGTACTGCCCGGAGGTTTGGCCAGACTGGGCACCCGTGAAGGCATCGCATCGATGCAGCGCGGTGGCAGCAGCGCCGACGTGTGGGTGCAAAAGGCCTCCAGTGGCCCGACGCAGTCGCAGTCGCAGTCGCAGTCACAGTCACAGTCACAGTCACAGTCACAGTCACAGTCACAGTCACAGTCACAGTCACAGTCGCAGTCGTCACCCATGCCATGGCGTCCTGCGCCAGCTCCGGCGGCCCCGCGGGACCTCAACGCCATGGACACGCAGGCCGACGTCAGTGCCCTGCAAAGACAACGCTTGGTCACCAGTCGGGCTGCTGAAAACCTGTTCTGGATGGGCCGCTACACCGAGCGCACCGAAAACACCCTGCGCCTGGTGCGCTTGAGCCTGGAAATTTTGGGCAGCGAAAACCAAAACCTGCCCAGCTTGCTGAACTTCATCACCCGCATGGCCACCCGCCATGGCTTGGTGCGTGCCGGTGTGCCCGCCGCCACGCAGGCGCACCGGGTGTTTGAACGCTCGTTGATTGCCGGACTGTGGGACCGCGAACTGGCCACCAGCGTAGGGTTCAACTTGCGCTCTGTGCGTTTGGCTGCCGCAGCGGTGCGCGAGCGCCTCTCCCCGGAACACTGGCGCTTGCTGGAACAAGCCGAAACACGTTTTTTCAAACCCGTCGGCACCGAGGTGTCTTGGGTGGCCCCCGACACCGTGGCAGCCCAAAGCCTTTTGGCCGACACCAGCCAAATGCTGGCGGCCCTCACCGGTGCCCAAACCGACCGCATGAGCCGCGACGATGGCTGGCGTTTGCTCTCGATTGGCCGGCACATTGAGCGTTTGACCTTCTTGTCCCATGCTTTGAGTGAAGCCGTGCACCTGGGGCTGATGGCCGAACAAGCCGGCTTTGACGCCGTGCTCGACCTGTTTGACAGCACCATCAGTTTTCATGCCCAGTACCAACAAAGTCGAACCCCACAGGCTTTGATGGACCTGCTGGTCACGCATTCGGACAACCCGCGATCACTCGGCTGGGTGGCGCACACCCTGCGCTCCCGATTGCTGCGCATGGGCAACTTGGCCGACGGTGCCACCTTGGCCTTGGCCCAACAAGTGCCGCAAATGATTGACCTGCCCCCCGAATCGCTGTGGCCCCCTGAAACCCACGACCGCGCCGGGCGGCCACGTCCACCCTGCACTTTGGCACTGCCCCTGGATGCCGTGTTGGCCCATTGCCAAACTGCGGCCCATGAGGTCTCAGACCAGTTGTGTGCTTTGTTTTTCACCCACAGCGGTCAAGCCCGCTACAGCGTGGGCGCTTGAACCCCGAACCCCGCATGCACCTGTCCATCACGCACGACACCCGATACCGCTACAGCCCCTCCGTTCAAACGGCGCAGCATGTGGCGCACTTGCAGCCGGCCCATACCCCGTGCCAAAAAGTCGTGAGCCATGTCATTTGGATCGAACCCCAGGCCACGGTGGTGCACCACATCGATGCCTTTTTGAACCACCGTGCCTACTGGGCATTGACCCATCCACACGATGGCCTGACGGTTCGGGCACACAGCGAAATCATCACCAAGCCACTGCCCCCGGGCAGCAGCAAGCAAAGCTGGGAGTCGGTCCGCGAGCACTTTCGTTACCGTGGCGGGCATGCCGGTGATGTGCACAGCGGCTACGTTTTCGGCTCTCACCATGCCCCCGTGAACGAAGCCTTTGTGGCCTATGCCCAAAGCAGCTTCCCCCCTGGCCGCCCACTTCAGCAAGCCGCGCAAGAACTCACGGCCCGCATGCACCGCGATTTCCATTACGAAACGGCCAGCACCGACATCAACACCCCGGCGCTGGAGGCGCTGCAAAACAAACGCGGGGTTTGCCAGGACTTTGCCCACATCCTGGTGGCTTGTCTGCGCTCGCTGGGCTTGCCCGCCCGCTACGTGAGCGGCTATCTGCTCACCCAGCCGCCGCCGGGCCAGCCCCGCCTGGTGGGCAGCGACGCCTCGCACGCCTGGGCCTCGGTGTATGTGCCCGAGCTGGCCAGCCACGCCAGTCAAGGCTGGCTGGACCTGGACCCCACCAACGACCGCTGTGGCTTGGCGAGTCCGGGCGAAGACTACGTGCGCCTGGCCGTGGGCCGCGATTTTGCCGATGTCTCGCCCCTGCGCGGCGTGCTGCAAGGCGGCGGCTCGCACACCCTTGAGGTTGCGGTCACGGTGGCGCCTCTGGGCATTTGATCTGGACGTTTGATCTGGACCAGTGATCTGGGCGTGTGAAATCGGCGGCCATCCACCCGCCCCTTCAGCGACAATCTCCCTTTTGCCACTCCTGCACAGGCGGGAGTCCCTCTTCAACCCGCGACCGAGACCACCCCCATGAGCGTTTACGACACCCTGAAATCCCTGAACATCGAATTGCCCCCCGTGGCCGTCCCCGCTGCGGCCTATGTGCCCTTTGTGCAGACCGGCAACCTGGTTTTCCTGTCCGGCCACATTGCCAAGAAAGACGGCAAAGCCTGGGTCGGCCAGTTTGGCAAAAACATCGAGACTGCCGAAGGCCAACAAGCCGCTCGCGCCGTGGCCATTGACCTGATGGGGACCCTGCACGCCGCCGTGGGCGACCTGAACAAGGTCAAGCGCATCGTCAAAGTGATGAGCCTGGTCAACTCCACAGGCGACTTCACCGAGCAACACCTGGTCACCAACGGCTGCAGCGAATTGCTCGGCCAGGTGTTTGGCCCCCAAGTTGGTGCGCATGCCCGCAGCGCCTTTGGCGTGGCCCAAATTCCCATGGGCGCTTGCGTCGAGATCGAGCTGATCGCCGAAATCGGCTGATCCACGGCCATGCCCATTGAGCTGAGCAAAGAGGACCGCGCTCAGGCCATTGCCAGCATTGAGCGTTACTTTGAGGCCAACTTCGAGCAAAAGATCGGCAACATTTCTGCCGGTGCCCTGCTTGGTTTTGTCCTCGAAGAAATCGGCCCCAGCATTTACAACCGCGCCGTGAGCGATGCCAAAGAACGCATGCTCATGCGCGTGGAAGATCTGGAATACGAAGTCCGTGCGGACGAATTCCAGTACTGGCAAAAGTTCAACAAACGCAAACCATGAACAAGGCCCTCATCGCGCTGACCCTGCTGGGGGGCCTGTCGGGTTGCGGCCTGATTTCAACGCAAGGCGTGTACGAAGAAATCCGTGCCCAGGAAAGGGCCAAGGCCGTCGGCAGCGGCACCGCCCCGGGAACCCCGCTGCCGACCTACGATCAATACCAAAAAGAGCGCTCAGTGCTCTCGCCCGAACCCCGTTGAACACCGCATGCACACTGTTGAACTGAAACACGCTTACCGTTTGCTCAACCACGGCCCCACGGTGCTGGTGGGCAGCCAGCATGCGGGCCAAAGCAATGTGATGGCCGCCGCCTGGGCCATGCCCTTGGACTTTGACACCCCCAAGATCGCGGTGGTCATCGACAAAGCCACACTCACCCGCGAGCTGATCGACGCCTCTGGTGTGCTCAGCATCAACGTGCCCTGTGTGGCCATGAAAGACCAGGTCATGGCCGCTGGGGGTTTGAGTGGCAAGACTGTCCCCGACAAGCTGGCCCGTTGCCAGATCAGCACTCAGCCCGCGCCACACACCGGTGTGCCGCTCGTCGATGGATGCACCGCACAGCTGGAGTGCCGCGTGCTGCCCGCCACTGCCCATGTGGCGGGGCCACACGATTTGATTTTGGCCGAGGTGATCGGGGCCTGGGCCGACGAACGTGTGTTCAGCCAAGGCCGCTGGCACTTTGAAAACGCCCCACCCGAATTGCGCAGCCTGCACCATGTCGCGGGCGGCCACTTTTATGCCATTGGCGAGGCGGTCCAGGCTTTGCCTGTGACCCACGCTTGAACTTCTAAACCCAAAACCTTCAACAACGAACGGAGACTTTCATGACCATTTCCATGTCCAGCGCCAGCCTGCCCGTGTGCACCCGCATGCTCACCAACCTGAGCCACATCCTGGCCAAGGCCGAGCAATTCGTCGAAACCAAAAAGATCGACCCCACGGCGCTCACCACCTACCGTCTGGCCCCCGACATGTTCCCCTTCACCCGCCAGGTGCTGATCGCTTGCGACGCGGTTAAAAACGGCGTGGCACGCCTGTCAGGCATCGACGCGCCCAAGTTTGAGGACACCGAAACCACCCTGGCCCAGCTGCAAGAACGCATCCAGAAAACCCTGGCCTTCATCGCCACTGTGCCTGCAGCGGCCTTGGACGGCACAGAAGACAAGGACATCACTTTTCCCGCAGGGCCTGGCAAAACGCGCACCTTCAAAGGCCAGGACTACCTGACCAGCTGGATGCTCCCCAACCTGTACTTCCACATCACCACGGCGTACACCATCCTTCGCCACAACGGCGTGGAAGTGGGCAAGATCGATTACCTGCTGGGTGCGCAGGGCTGAGGTCTCCAGCCATATACAGGCCAGGCGCGGAAGATTTCATCGCGCCTGGTACATGGCAACTGCACGCGCTCAACGGCAACTGAAGCTGCTGGCCTCTTCCAGCGAGCCACTGCCCTTGTAAGTGGCCACCGTGGGGTAAGCGCACAGCGGGCGTGTGCGCTTGGCCGACCAATCGGCGGGCAGCTCGGTGTTCACGCCGCCCGCGTTGCCTGCACCACGCACACTGGCCGACACGGCTTGCGGTGCCTCGCCCTGCTCGACCCACTTGACCAAGGGTCCGAGCAGGTCAAATTGGTCAGCGGCCGGGCCCATGCTGCAGTGGTTCATGCCGGGCACCGGGAAGTAGCGTGCAAAGTCAGCGCCGGGGTTCAGGCCCGCCTTGCCCACGCGCTCCACCCACTGGCGGGTGTCTTCGGCAGAAAAGATCGCATCACTCACCCCGTGGTACAGCACCACCTTGGCCCCCCGAGCGCGCACAGCGGCCAAATTGGTGGGATGGGCTTCGCCGGGCGGGGTCATGAGCGACCAACCCGACTCGCGGTAGGTGTCGTTGGTGGCGCTGAACATCTCCAAACGCGCAGCGATGTTGTCCTTGAGCGGGTCCACTGGCGTAGGTGGCACGCTGAAGATCGTGCGAAGCGCCAGCGGATCGCGGATCAAAGAATCGACGAACTTCCAGGTGCCCCAGTTGGCACCCGCCACGCCCGGGTCATAAGGAAAACTGGCGTAAATCCGTTGACCTGCGGGGGTGTGTGCCCCCTCAAACACGCGGGCCACCACGTCTTTTTGTTCAGTGGTCAGGCAAGCGCCATGGCGCGCCCCCGTGCAGGTGGGTACATCGGTCTTCACCTTGAAAGCCGCCTGACAAGCCTGCGTGGCTTGCACCATGCCGTCTTGGGCCCCATCCAGCGCATCACACTTGTCCGCAATGGCCTTGGCCACGGTCAAGCGCTCTTGCGGGGTGAAGGCACTGGCCAGATCGGGCAGTGTGCCGTTGGGGTTGAGCGGGTTTTTGACGGTGGCCCCGGGTGTGGCCAGCGGTGCCCACTGCTGAGCGCCCCAGATTTGGGCCAGTGCCGCATAGGGCAAACGGTAACCCGGAGCCCCCACCAGATAGCCGTCGTACTGGTCGCCCAAACGCGCAGCGGCCACCATGGCGTGCCGCCCACCGTTGGAGCAGCCACCGATATAGGAGCGGTCAGGTCCTTTGCCATAGGCCCCCCGAATCAGTTGCTTGGCCATGGGGGTGAGTTTTTCTACCGCCTGGTAGCCGTAATCCAGCCGCGCCTGGGGCTCCAGGCCAAACACCGTGGTTTGTGGTCCGCTGTGCCCTGCATCCGAGCTGATGACCGCAAACCCCTGCATGAGTGCCCCCGTCAGTGGCCCCCCACCCAAGGCCCCAATCGCCGCCTGAACGTTGCCATCCAGGCCACCATTGCCTTGGTAATAAAAACGGCCATTCCACGCCACGGGCAAACGCATCTCAAACCCAATGGCGTAATCGCGGCCATCGCTGCCCTTGCGCTCATGCATGCGGCCTTTGACCAAACAATGCTCGGGTATGGCTTGTGTGCCCTGCCGCAGTGCGCCTGAGGACACCACGGCAGCCGATTCAATGCGGGTGTGGTCCAGCTTCAACTGACCCGTCAATGCGGTGCAGTTCACCAGACTGCCCCCGGTTGCGGCTTTGAGTTGAGCCACGGGGCGTTCGGGCAAGGCGCTGCAGGCGACCAAAACGCCAGCAGCCGACAGGATGCCCAGACCTTGGGCCCAAGCTTGAATCTTCATTTTTTGCACGGTTCATCTCCAACAGTCCAGACATTCAGCAAGGTTATTCCAAAGTCAGCGATTTGTCTGTCATCTGTGCAGTTCCCGCTGCACGCCAACTGTTTGTCGTCAATGGAAGCCCAGCCTTGAATGAAAGTGGCCATCTTCAGTGCCTGTCAAAAGCACCCGGAAATTGGCGTCATGCAAGAATTGACCATGCCCTTCAAACTCAACGCCTATGGACAACGCCTCTTGCTGTGGTTGGTGCTCTCTGCCCTGGGGGCTGTGCTGCTGGCACGCTCCGAGCTGAGGCAGCTGCGCGAAGCGTTTGAGACCGATGCCCGCATTAGCCACCGCTTGCTCAGCCAACGCGCGGTCCAGCACGAAGCAGTGCTGGCCACGCTGGCCTTGCTGCAACCGACGGCGCAGCCTGGCGTTGCCGACACGGCAGAACAGCGTTTGTCATCGGTGTACCCGCAAATTCTGAGTGTGCAACGGCGTGACCCTGGCAGCATCTGGCCCAACACCAGCTTGGTGGATGCAGAAAACGCCTCGCGCCAGACGCAGCACGCCGCACTGGCGAATCTGGATTTCACGGATCAACTTGGACGCTACCAACTGGTGCTCGCGGCCCAACCCAGCAGTTTTTCTTTGTTGATTGACATGTCTGCCAGCGTGCCTTGGAGCGACTGGTCCATGCCAGTGCAAAGCAGCCCCGTTCGGGTGACGCTGGAGCAAGCGGGCAAAGTGTTTGTGGTGCAACCAGGGCGTGTGACCCCGTCGGGCTGGCGCTTTGAGTTTCGCAAAAATCTGGCCAGCCTGAGCCAGCCATTTGAGCTGGTGGCCGTGCGCCAGGTGGGCTGGCTTGAGTTGCCCTGGGGCGTGATGGCCGTGTGGACATTGCTGATGGCGGCCTTGATGGCGGGCTGGTCAGCTTGGCAGCGCCAGCGCAACGCACGCCGACGTGCCGAAGAATTGCTGCGCGTGGGGCAGGTGGAGCGCCTGAACACGCTGGGGGAGCTGGCTGCAGGCATGGCCCATGAACTGAACCAGCCACTCACCGCCATTCTGGCCAACACCCAGGCGGCCAAACGCTTGCTTCAAGACGACCCCGACGAACTGCCCGCCGCACTGCAAGCCATGCATCAAGCCGTGGTGCAAGCCCGCCGCGCAGCCGATGTATTGGCCCGCTTGCGCCGCGCGGTAGAGCAACCCAACGCGGCGCAGCCGAGTCAGGTGGTTGACTTGGCACAAGCCGTGCGCAATGCGCTGGACTTGCTGGCGCCCGAGGGCAAGCGCCGAGGTGTCACCGTCTCCGTGCAAGTGGTGCAGCCTGTCCAGGTGCTGGCCGAACGGGTGGCGCTGGAGCAAATCGTGCACAACCTGCTGACCAATGCCTTGCAGGCACTGGACCTGGTGCCGATGTCAGAGCGTCATCTGAGTCTGCACATTGAAGTGGTGTCAGGTAGGGGTGTGCTGCGCGTGGCAGATACCGGACCGGGCATTGCACCAGAGACTTTGCCACATGTGTTTGAACCTTTTTTCACCACCCGCGAAGGCGGACTCGGATTGGGGCTGAGCTTGTGTGAAACTCTGGCCACAGGCATGGATGGGCAACTGATTGCCCAGGCCAATGCGCCACGTGGCGCGGTTTTTACCCTCACCCTGCCAATGGCACCCGGCCCATGAATGCACCGCTCTCACCGCTGATCCATTTGATTGACGACGATGAGGCCGTACGCGCCAGCCTGGCGCTGCTGATCGGCACCGTGGGCTTGCGGGTGCAGACTTGGGCTGATCCGCAGGATTTCATGCAGGGTTTCGACCGTCAGGGCATTGGTGCCATCGTGCTCGATGTGCGCATGCCCGGCACCAGCGGCCTGACTGTGCTCGACGCGCTGATGGCCCAAGGTGTGGATCAGCCCGTGGTCATGCTCACCGGGCACGGCACGGTAGAGCTGTGTCGGCGTGCTTTTAAATCGGGTGCGACCGAGTTTTTGGAAAAACCGATCAATGACGAGCTGTTGGTCGAAACCTTGCAAAACGCCGTGCGCCAGCATGTGCGCTCACGTGAACGGCACCAAGCCAGCCGGCAAGCGCATGAGCGTTATGCACAGTTGTCCGGACGCGAGCGTGAAGTGCTGGGCCTGATCATCGAGGGGCTGACCAACAAGGAAATTGGTCGTTCTCTGGGCTTGTCGCCCCGTACCGTAGAGACCCACCGCGCCAACCTGTTTGGCAAACTGCAAGTGGAGTCTCTGGCGCACCTGATACGCCACTACGCCACGGTGGCCGCGCAATCCGATGCCTGAACCAAGCGGCTACTTTGCTGATTGGCTCGGAAAGACTGCGTAGTTCTACGGATGCTCGCACGTAACTGCACGAATGGTCAGCGTGCGCAGGCTTGATTACATTTTCTGCAGGGGATGAACAGTGGCTTCATCACCCATTTTTTTAAGCAAGAAACCCCATGCGATCCATTCATTACTCCACCGCTTTTGTTTTGTCATTGGCCAGTTTGGGCGCCAGCGCCCAAGCCGTTCGTGTTGAAAAGAACATGTCACTTGAACTGGCCACCAAACTCGCGGCCGCCACCGTGGCCGCTTGCAGTGCCGACAAATACAACGTGACCGCCACCGTTGTTGACCGTGCTGGTGGCGTGCGTGCAGTGCATCGCGCTGACAATGCTGGCCCACACACCCTGGCCGCCAGCCAGGCCAAGGCATTCACCTCGGCTTCTGGCAAAAATACCACCACGGCCATGTGGGAAGGTGTGCAAAAGAACCCGGCTTCGGCCAATGTGGCCATGATTCCAGGTTACCTGCTGCTGGGGGGTGGTGTGCCAGTGAAGGTCGGCGACGAGGTGATTGGCGCCGTGGGCGTGGGTGGTGCACCCGGTGGCCACCTGGATGAAAAATGTGCCTTAGCAGGCATCGCCAGTTTGCAAGACATGCTGAAGTAAGCCAACTCTAAGCCAAGCAAGAAAAGACATGGAAATCAAAACCTCATTCCTCACCTGGTTCACAGCTGCGCTCTTGGCCCTCGCCACATGGGCGGGACCAGCCCAAGCGCAGATAGCCCCCAGCGCGGCAGAGGCTGCGCGTTACACAGGCTTGCATGCGGCAGCGCACAAGGGTGATTTGGTGCAGCTTAAAAAGCTGCTCGCCAGCGGTGCCAGCGTCAATGCGCGAGACCCATTTGGCCGCACGCCAGTGCATGTGGCCACTTTTGCCAAGCATCCCGAGATCATTCGTGCCCTGGCCTTGGCGGGTGCGAGCCTTGAACTGCTGGAAAACGACCGCTACGACGCGGTCACGATTGCTGCAGTGGCCGATGACGAAGAGACCTTGCGGGTGTTGCTCGGTTTGGGTGCCAGTGCCAAACTCACCACAAGCCGGTACGACGGCACCGCCCTGATTGCAGCGGCCCACTTGGGGCACGACGGGGTGGTGAGGCAATTGATTGCTGCGGGTGCTCCGCTGGACCATGTCAACAACCTGCATTGGACAGCCATGATCGAGTCCGTTGTGTTGGGCCAGGGTGGTGTCAGGCATCAAGCTGTGTTGCAGGCGCTGCTGGCGGCCGGTGCCAGCACCCGATTGACCGACCGCCAGGGCAATACGCCGCTGGTGCTGGCGAAAGCCCGGGGATTTGCGGCCATGGTGGGAATGTTGGAGAAGGATGGCCTGAGCAAGTGATGCAGTGACGGCCATGTTCAGACCCAACCCATCTGAGCTTCAGTGGGCTTGATTCTCGACCCCTTATCCCATGCGTGAAGGCTTGCCCACACACCCTGAGGTCCATGTGGAACTGTTCACGCCTTTTACCCAAGACCGCGCTTTAGTCAGCTGGGACCGTCCTGCCAGATGCCCACGCCCTCAATGAAGCGATCTGCTCATGCATGACAACTGACAAGGGCCTTGTCACAGACAACTCCTTGAGCATGTGATCTGTGCCGGGGTTTTCTCGCTCGCTCAATGCGCGGTACATACCGTCAATGACCACCTGTTCAATTTCTGAGCCAGAAAAACCTTCACTAGCTCGTGAAAGCTGACTGAGGTCAAAAAAACGCGGGTCCAAATTGCGCTTGCCCAGGTGAATGGCAAAAATATCTTGTCGAACCGCCTGACTCGGCAGGTCCACAAAAAAAATCTCGTCAAATCTGCCTTTTCGGAGCAACTCAGGAGGTAGTCGTGATACATCGTTGGCGGTGGCCACAAGGAAAACTTTTGCGTGTCGTTCATTCATCCAAGTCAACAGGCTGCCCAAAATCCGGTGTGATACACCACCATCGGCATCGCCCGAGCCATTGGCCACGCTTTTTTCAATTTCATCAATCCACAAGACACAGGGCGCCATTGCCTCCGCTTGGCGCAAGGCCTCCTTCAGGTTGTGCTCGGATTCGCCCAGCCACTTGCTGTACAAGTTGCCAAAATCCAAGCGCATCAACGGCACATGCCAACTCCCCGCTACGGCCTTGGCCGCCAAACTTTTGCCCGTACCTTGCACGCCCAAAAGCAGCAAGCCCTTGGGCGGGTCAATACCCTGATCGGCGCGCTCTCCTGTGAAAGTGGCGCGCCTCAATTCCAGCCATTGCTTGAGGTGGTTCAGTCCTCCGACGAGATCAAGACCTTGTGTCTCAATAACAAACTCAATCAGTCCGTCTTTACCGGAGTTTTCTCTTTTGAAATTGAGGATCCGCTTCAGGTCTATCAGTGTCAAACGTCCATCGTCACGAATACTCTCCGCCATCAGTCGACGCACATCTTCTTCGTTTAATCCGGCAAGGTGTCTGACCAGTTTGTCCTCCATGTCACCAGGCTTTATGAACTTGCGTCCACGGTCTTCCCACAGCCATCGATAGACTTCTTCATAGTAAATTTCACGAATGAGTTCACTGTCGGGGAGTGGGGGTGTGAAATACTTTCCAACTCGCTTCAAGTGATCGGGCAATTCAAGGTGGTCGCCCACCAATATCACTGTTCGTAATTGGCCATGCGCGTCTTCCGCCAAATCTATCAGGAGGCGCAAGACCGCAGGGTCCTTGAGATGGGGTTGCGGATCCAATATAACGACCAAGCCCGCGTGAATGTCACTTTTGACGTAAGAGAGTGCTTCCTTTATGTCTTTGATCTGTGGCTGTTGGTCCAATTGGGTTAGACACGTCAGCGCGCCTGTTGCATTCCACGTGAACAAGGGTGTTTGTCGTTCACGAGCCAAGGCTTCAACATGATTAAGGATCCTTGAATCCTCCAAGGTCTCAATGAATACCAAAACTGCGCCCTGGGCTATAAGGGTATCGAGATCCGTAAGGCTGTTGATCATGGTGCTAAAAGGAGGTATTTTTAATGCGTCTCTCAAGAGCAAAAATTCAAGAAAAAACCATTTACATCAAAAAGTTTCATCAACATTCATGCTATTGCACATTGATCTGTTATCGACTGTCAGGGTAAACCAAAAGTTGATCTTCATCAACAAAGCCCTTCGATTTGGATTGACCTTGCGCTCGAAAAACGTATCCCTTGCTCAGTAGTGTCCGGGTCACGGGCTATATCTCATTTGCTTAGTCATTTTTCGACACACCTGTTATCGAGAGAGACTTTGACGCGTGCCAAAAGAAAAAGTTGGAGGGGCTCCGGCAGACCTGATCGGCGAGTTCAGCCGGGCAGCGATGCAGACAATGGATAACAGCAGATAAGCCTGTCGCGCGTTTTTGAACTACAGATTCAAAAATACTGGAAAAGGACAAGAATGAAAGTGGCCATCTTCAGTGCCTGTGAAAAGCACCCGGAAATTGGCGTCATGCTTGCCACAAAAAGATCAAACGAAGTCGCTTGCAAGAGCCAGAAACAAAAAAGCCCACTCGGTGAGGAGTGGGCTAATTTGTTGATTTAACTGGGGTGGCTGATGGGGCTCGAACCCACGACAACAGGAATCACAATCCTGGACTCTACCAACTGAGCTACAGCCACCGTAGAGAGATATTATAGCCTCTAGTTCTTGAAAAAAATGATCTTGCGAAAGTTTTATGAGCCTGTTGATGATTTGGGCTGGGGAACAAGAATCTCAGCCTTGAACTGTGCACGCAAATAGACCAAATAGGCATTGGCTTCGGCGTTTGCCAAAAGGCGAGCAAACTGCTGACGACTTTGATCTTGCTGCTGTGCATTCAACGGTTCTCTTGGAACCAACTTGTTCATGCGAACCAAAGCAAAACCTTGCATGCCCAAATCCACACCCAAGAACGAGGGCACATTCGCGGGGTCTGCACGCAAAGCGGCGTCGATCAATGCTTGTGGCTGGCCTTGCGTTTGATCACGGGAAACGATCAATGGTGCGCCAAGCTGCGCAAGATCAGGTTTGCTCTTCCACTCCAGCAATTTGGCCTGCCCTTCGGCCTTGGCCAATTTCAGAGCCTCTTCCTGGATGTATTGAACACGCACCTCATCTTTGACTTCAGCAAAAGGCTTCAAGGCTGCGGGGCGGTGGTTGATGATTCGCGCTGAAACCAAGGTGTTGCTGCCCACCTCCATGGCAGCCGTGTTTCGACGCTTGCTCACGGAATCCTCAGCAAACACGGCCTCCAACAATTTTGGATTGGCCAAAATGCCCTGGGAGGCAGGTGAAGGTGAACGGGTCAGGTCCTTGGCCGTTTGGATGCTCAGTTTGAGCTTTTCAGCCACGGGCTTGAACGTATCGGCTTGCTCGTAAACACTGTTGCTGAAGGTCTCGGCGAACTCTGCAAACTGGCGTTTGGCTTGTTGCTTGCGCAGATCAGCTTCAAGCTGGGGGCGCATCGCCTCAAGGCTGGGGGCAGCAGCAGCTTTGATGTCGGTGAGCAAAATGATGTGGTAGCCGAACTCAGACTCAACAACCGAGCTGATGTCGCCTTTTTTCAAAGAGAAAGCGGCATCTTCAAAGGCTTTGACCATGGCCCCTTTGGCAAAAAAGTCGAGGTCTCCGCCTTTGCTGGCGGAGCCCGTGTCTTGAGAGTTTTTCCGGGCAAATTCGGCAAAGTTTTTGGGGTCTTTGCGCAAATCAGACAGCAATGCCTCTGCTTTTAACTTGGCCTTCTCGCGATCCGCAGCAGGCGCATCCTTGGCTGCGTTGATCAGAATGTGGCTCGCACGACGTTGCTCTTGACCTGCAAGCCGTTGCAGGTTTTGGTCGTAGTAAGTTTTGATGTCTTGCTCGGGCAAGGTGATGCTTTTTTCGAGCGCTGCGGCATCCAAAACCAGAAACTCGATGTCCGCGGACTCCTTGGAACGGAATCGATCCGATTGGGCCTGATAAAACTTTTCAAGCTCAGGTTCGGTCACTTGGACCTTGCTTGAAAAAGTTGCTGGCTCGAAACGTTGGATTTGGATTTCGCGACGCTGCAAAAATGCTTGCAAAGCCCCTTCGCTTTGTCGCTGAGAGGACATCACAGAACTTTGCAGCGAAGAAAGAACTTGTTTTTGTGACAAGTCGCGCCGAACTTGAGCCTCAAGCATTTCAGGCGTCATGCCTTGACTCGCAGCCAACTGGCGATATTTATCCATATCGAGTTTGCCGTCTGCACCACGCAAACCCGCAATGGACGGGTCTTGCTGCAAATAATTGGCCAAGCGCTGATTGCTCGTGACCAACAATTGCTTATCTGAGGCCAATGCAATCACGCGGTCATTGACCAAGCGCTCAAGAGTTGCATATCGGGCGTCGTCGGAGCCCAAGAGTTTGGCATCCAAATTGGGCACAGACGCACGAATGCGATCCACTTCGCGCTGATGTGCCGCATCCCACTCGACCTGTGTGATTTTCTGGCCATCGACCTTGGCGACAACTGCGCCTTTTTCCTCAAATTGCTGATAGCCATCCACACCAAATAAAACGAAAGAAGGAATGATCAACAAAAACAACAGCCCCATCAGGATTTTTGAGTTGTTGCGGATGGTGTCAAACATGATCTAGGTCTCGGGTTATCAACAAAAAAGGCGAACATTGAGTTCGCCTTTGAGTGAGAGGTGGTGGGTGCTGACGGTCTCGAACCGCCGACCTACTCCGTGTAAAGGAGCCGCTCTACCAACTGAGCTAAGCACCCTCTCAAATTCAAATCAATTCAAAGCGTCCTTCAGACCCTTGCCTGGACGGAACTTTGGAACGTTGGCTTTTTTGATTTTAATCGCAGCGCCAGTGCGAGGGTTACGGCCGGTGCGTGCAGCACGTTTGCCCACCGCAAAAGTTCCAAAACCCACCAACGAGACTGTACCGCCTTTTTTCAAGGTTGTACGGACTGCGCCGATCACGGCCTCCAGCGCACGGCCAGCCGCTGCTTTGGAGAGGTCCGCATCTTTGGCAATGTGTTCGATCAATTCTGTTTTGTTCACAAAAACCTCTGAGAGTTAAATGCCGGGCGTACCAGCTTATGAAATGGCATTGAACATTCATGGCAACAACCATGAATGCAATGTTCGCATCATCACCCTGAATTCGGATGGTCACATGACCCTGCGATGCACCCTAACGAGTGCAAATGAAAGCAATTCGGAGTGAATTCTAGCGTTGAAATTCAACGTTCTGAGGCCGCTTTCGGTATTTTTTGTGCGTGTCAGAAACCTACTTCACATCTGCACACATCAAAGCACTTGTTCAATGGCACGCCCCAAGTCGGATGTGCTGGCAGTGCCCCCTAAATCAGGCGTGCGTGGCGCACCACTGCCCGGTGCAAGCACCTTTTCAATGGCCGCCAAAACAGCGTCGTGCGCCGCTTTGTAGCCCAGAAACTCCAGCATCATGGCCCCGCACCAAATTTGTCCAATCGGGTTGGCAATGGCTTTGCCTGCGATATCGGGTGCAGAGCCGTGCACGGGTTCAAACAATGAGGGGAACAAACGATCCGGGTTCAAGTTGGCGCTGGGCGCAATGCCAATGGTGCCTGTGCAGGCAGGCCCCAGGTCGCTCAAAATGTCACCAAACAAGTTGCTGGCCACCACCACGTCAAAGAAATCAGGGCGCTGCACAAAGTGGGCGGTCAGAATGTCAATGTGGAATTTGTCCACATGGATGCCCGGATATGCCTTGGCCATTTCGGCCACGCGTTCATCCCAATAGGGCATGGTGATGGCGATGCCGTTGGACTTGGTCGCGCTGGTCAAGTGCTTTTTGGGACGGGTTTGGGCCAGTTCAAATGCGAACTTCAAAACCCGATCAACCCCAATGCGCGTCATGATCGACTCTTGCATCACGATCTCGCGCTCAGTCCCGGGGAACATGCGTCCTCCTACGCTGGAGTATTCACCTTCGGTGTTTTCACGCACGATGTACATGTCAATCTCGCCAGGCAGGCGGGGGCTGCCGTCGCGGCGCACCACCGGCGCAATGATGCCCGGCATCAAGCGGGCTGGGCGCAGGTTGATGTACTGGTCAAATTCACGGCGAAACAACAGCAGCGACCCCCACAAGGAGACGTGGTCGGCGATTTTTTCGGGCCAACCCACAGCGCCGAAATACAAGGCATCGTGGCCACCGATCTGGTCTTTCCAGTTGTCGGGCAACATTTTTCCGTGCTTTTCGCAGTAATCCCAGCTGGAAAAATCGAAATGGTCAAAGTGCAAATCGATGCCGAATTTGCGGGCTGCGGCGTCCATCACGCGCAAGCCTTCGGGCATGACTTCTTTGCCAATGCCATCTCCGGGAATGACAGCGATGCGGTGTTTGCTCATATGGGGGACTTTCTGAAACAAAAAATGGGCGTAAATTCAAATGCGCAAGCTTAGCAACAAAGTGCCAAGCGGGGTTTCACCTACGAGACGGCCTCACCACCCAACTCACCCCCAGAGCCGTCAAGGCTGTACCGAGCAAAGTGGTCAACGTGATGGCTTCACCAAACAGCAACCAAGCCATGATGGCCGTCGTGGGGGGCACCAAGTACATGAGGCTGGTGACCGATGCAGCCGCCCCTTTTTGAATCAGCATGTACAAAAGCGAACTGCCGCCCAAAGTCAAACCCAACACCGACCAAGCCATGGCCCCTGCCAATTCGCCGTTCCAACGCATGGTTTCGGTTTCCATGAGTGCCAAAGGCAAAGTGACCACCAAAGCGGCCATGAGCTGCACCGTGTTGGCCGAACGCACGTCGCACGGTTGGACATAGCGCTTTTGATACAACGTTCCAACCGTGATGCTGAGCAAAGCGGTCAATGCAAAAGCCATGTTGGTGGGGGTCACATGGTCCAAGGGCGTGCCCAAGGTCAATTTGCGCCAAACCACCATCATCAAACCCACGAATCCCAAAGACAAACCCAGCCATTGCCGCTGCGACACGCCTGGCTGATCGTGGCCTCTCATGCTGTAAGCCAGCCAAATGGCCGTCAAGATCGGTTGAAAGCCCACCACCAAAGAAGACAGCCCCGAGCCCATACCGGCCTTGACCGCCACCCAAACGCCACCCAAATAACCGCCATGCATCAAGATACCGGTCACCGACAGGTGCAAGAATTGGGCGCGGTTTTGGGGCCAAGCGACTTTGGCCCAAACAATCCAAGGCAAGAAGCAGGCGATGGACAAGGCGTATCGCACGGATAAAAAAGACAGCGGGGGGGCATGGGGCATGCCGAAACGGGCAACGATGAAGCCCGTGGCCCAGATCAAGACGAACGCCACAGGCGTTGCCCTGACCCAGGCATCAGACGCAGACTCCCCGCTCATTTCACGCGGGCTCGGATTTCAGGCAAGGCTTTTTGCATGTAATAAACCATGGACCACACCGTCAAAACAGCGGCCACCACAATCAAGACGGCACCCCAGGCACGGGTGTCGATGAGCCCGAACAGGGTGTCGTTGTAAAGCAAGAAGGGTATCGCCACCATTTGCACCGTGGTCTTGAGCTTGCCCACCATGTGCACGGCCACGCTTTTGCTGGCCCCAATCTGCGCCATCCATTCACGCAGAGACGAGATGGCGATCTCGCGGCCAATGATGATGAGCGCCACCAGCACATTCACCCGGTCCATCTGCACCAGCATCAACAAGGCGGCGCAAACCAAAAACTTGTCGGCCACCGGGTCCAAAAAGGCCCCGAAGGCAGAGGTTTGGTTGAGCTTGCGAGCCAGAAAACCATCCAGCCAATCGGTGAAAGCAAACAACACAAACATGACCGTGGCGATCAGGTTTTGTGTCTCTATCTTCAGGCTGTCGAGGTAGTACACGCCAATGATCAAAGGGATCGCGACAATGCGCGTCCAGGTCATGATGGTGGGAATGGTGAAAAACATGGGCTTGATTGTGGCATGCGCTCAATGCAAGGCGTTGTAAATGGTTTCGGCCAATTCGCGGGAAATGCCCTCTACGCCCAGCAAGTCCTCCACGCTGGCGCTTTCCACACCCCGCACACCGCCAAAGCGCTGCAGCAGTTTGGCCCGTTTGCGGGGACCGATGCCCGGAATTTCTTCGATCTTGCTGCCGCCCATGCGCACCTTGGCCCGCTGGGCCCGCATGCCGGTGATGGCAAAGCGGTGCGCCTCGTCGCGGATTTGCGCCACCAGCATGAGTGCTGCCGAATCCTTGCCCAGGTAGACCTTTTCGCGGCCATCGGCAAACACCAACTCTTCCAGGCCCACCTTGCGGCCCTCGCCTTTTTCCACACCCACGATGCGCGACAGGTCCAGCCCCAGGTCGGTGAACACCTCACGCGCCATGCTCACCTGGCCTTTGCCACCGTCGATCAGCACCAAGTCCGGCAGGCGTGCAGTGCCCTCGCCCGAGCGCAAGGCCTCGGCCAGCTTGCCGTAGCGGCGCATCAGCACCTGGCGCATGGCCGCGTAATCGTCGCCGGGCGTGATGCCCTCGATGTTGTAGCGGCGGTAGTCGCTGCTTTGCATCTTGTGCTGTCGGAAAACAACGCAAGAGGCCTGTGTGTTCTCGCCTGCCGTGTGCGAAATGTCAAAGCACTCGATGTGCAGTTGGTCCAAATCATCCGGAGCCAGATCCAGCGCCTCGGCCAGCGCCCGGGTGCGGGCCTGCTGCGAGCCTTCTTCGGCCAGCAAGCGGGCCAGTTGCAGCTCGGCATTTTTCTCGGCCATCTCCAGCCACACGCGGCGGTGCTCGCGCGGATTCGTCACCGTGCTGATCTTCACGCCCGACTGCGCCGACAAAGCCGCGATCAGCGCTTTGTCCACCACCGCACTCAAGATCAGCAGCGGCGGCACGGGCACACCGATGTAGTGCTGCGCCAAAAAGGCTTCGAGCACCTGCACTTCGACCGGGAGCGGCGCTTCGCCCTCCTCCAGACCCAGCAATTCCTGCGCGTCCTGCACATGCACCGGGAAATAAGGCCGGTCGCCCAAATGCCGTCCGCCGCGCACCATGGCCAGGTTCACGCACGCGCGGCCGCCCTGCACTTTGGCCACCAAAATGTCGGCATCGGTGTCCACCGCCGTGTCCACCGACTGCTGATGCAAGACCCGCGACAGCGCCGTGAGCTGGTTGCGCACCTCGGCGGCCAGCTCGAATTCGAGCTTGTCGGCATGCTGCATCATCCGCGCTTCCATCTCGCGCATCAGCGCCTGGGTCTCGCCACGCAAAAACTGCTCGGCGTGCTGCACATCGGCTTTGTAGTCTTCGGGGCTGATCAGGTTCACACACGGGCCTGAACAACGCTTGATCTGAAACAGCAGGCAAGGCCGGGTGCGGTTGGCAAACACCGTGTCCTCACAGGTGCGCAGCCTGAACACCTTCTGGATCAGCTGAATCGACTCCTTGACCGCCCACGCACTGGGGAACGGCCCAAAGTAACGGTGCTTCTTTTCCACCGCCCCCCGGTAATAGGCCACACGCGGGTAATGCTGCGCCTCGGGCGTCTTGACCAGCGCGGGCAGCGCCACGCGGCCGTTGCCCGTGAGCTTGAGGTAGGGGTAACTCTTGTCGTCCCGAAACAGGATGTTGAAGCGCGGGTGCAGCGTCTTGATGAGGTTGTTTTCCAGCAGCAGCGCCTCGGCCTCGGAGCGCACCACGGTGGTTTCCATGCGGGTGATCTTGCTGACCATGTGGCCAATGCGGGTGCCGCCGTGGTCCTTCTGAAAGTAACTCGACACCCGGCGCTTGAGGTTCAGGGCCTTGCCCACATACAGCAGCTGCTCCTGCGCATCAAAGTAACGGTACACCCCCGGCAAGGCGGGCAGTGCGGCAACTTGCGCGAGCAGGGCTTCATCATGGGTGTTCGACATGGCGGCTATTGTCTGTGAAAAGATGCGTGTGAAATCTCCAGCGACAATCGCCGCATGCAAACTGGCCAACTCTGGGACATCTTCTGCACCGTGATCGACAACCACGGCGACCTGGGCGTGTGCTGGCGCCTGACGCGCCAGTTGCGCGACGCGGGCCAGCGCGTGCGCCTGTGGGTGGACGACGCCTCGGCCCTGGCCTGGATGGCCCCCACCGCCCACCAAGAGCCTGGCATTGAAGTGCGGCCGTGGGCCGATGCCAGCCAAGCCAGCACCCTGCAAGCGCTGCCCCCGGCCGACGTCTGGGTCGAAGCCTTTGGCTGCACCTTGCCCGAAGCCTTTGTGGCGCATGGTGTAGCCACCCGAGCGCAACAACCCAGGTGGATCAACCTCGAATACCTGAGCGCAGAAGACTGGGTGCCCCGCATGCACCAGCTGCCCTCGCCCATCATGAGCGGCCCGGCCAAGGGCTGGACCAAGACCTTCTTTTACCCCGGCTTCACGCCGGACACGGGCGGCCTGCTGCGCGAAACCGACCTGCTGGAGCGCCAGCAAAACTTTGACCTTGTCAAACGTTCGGCAAGGCGGCAACAACACGCCCCCAACCTGCCCCCAAACGGCCTGCTGATCAGCCTGTTCTGCTACGAACCCGCCGCCCTGCCCCAGTTAATGGCACAAGGGGTGGGCACCCCCCACCACCTGCTCGTCACCCCGGGCCGCCCGCTGGCTGCGGTCCAGCAAGCACTGGCGGGCATGGTTGAGCCACCGAGCTGGAGCGCCCTGACCTACACCGACCAAAATGGCTTTGACGAGATGCTCTGGGCCTGCGACTTGAATTTTGTGCGCGGCGAAGACTCGCTGGTTCGGGCCCTTTGGGCAGGCCAGCCCTTCATCTGGCACATCTATCCGCAAGACGACAACGCCCACCATGACAAGCTGGAGGCGTTTTTGAATTGGATGCAGGCCCCGGAAAGCTTGCGCAAGGCGCATCGGGTTTGGAATGGGATGGAAGCGGGGGAATGGCCTGCGCTCAATGCCGAAACGCTGCAGATTTGGAGCCAGAACACCCAAAACAAGCGCCATCAACTTTCTGGGCAAGCTGATTTGGTCACGCAACTGATCCATTTCGTGGGTTGAAAATGAACAAGGGATGCACCATGGTCTTTGGCAACAAACTGAATATCAGCAGCCAGGTTGAACTCCACCTGGTGGAAGAAAAGCTCAGCAAACAAAAAGCCAAACAGTTGTTTGAAAGCGGCGATATCGACAAAGTGGAAGTGGGCACCTTTGCGGGCATGGCCAACATCCATGCTTATTTGTTTGACGAGGTGTATCCCTTTGCCGGCCAGGTGCGCGAGGTGAACTTGGCCAAGGGCAACTTCAGGTTTGCACCCGTTATGTATTTGCAGCCATCGCTGGCACACATCAGCGCCATGCCACAGCAAACCTTCGAACAAATCGTCGAGAAGTACGTGGAAATGAACGTGGCCCACCCGTTTCGGGAAGGCAACGGACGTGCCACCCGCATCTGGCTCGACCTGATGCTGAAAAAAGAAATCCGACAAGTCATTGACTGGAACTTGGTGGACAAAGCCGAGTATTTGTCGGCCATGGAGCGCAGCGTGGTGAAAGACCTGGAAATCAAACACCTGCTCAAGGGCGCATTGACCGACCAAATCCACGACCGCGCGCTGTATATGAAGGGCATCGACGTGAGCTACTACTACGAAGGCTACAGCGAGTACAAGGTTGAGGACTTGTGAGCCAAGGCATTGGCATGAAAGTGGTCAAGTGAAACATCAAAACCCGGAGCGATTCAGGGCTTACGGTGCATGGCTTAGCGGGTCAGCTTGAGCAAGGGGTTAGGCATCGGCGCTCGCGAACCCTGAGTAGGGAACAGGTGCCGAAGCACCCGTTCCCGACAGCACCTCGCCCCCCGTTTTTGTGGGGTCCAGGGAGTTGCCTTTCCTCATAGCCTGCGAAGTGCATCAGGCTGTGCTTGTGCCGTTGGACGCTTCTGCATCGTTGTGCCACAGCACAATTCGAAGTTTGCGTTCCTCCACTCAACTGTAGCAAAGTGCCGCAGGTTGTCCACGTGTGCGCCCAAGAAAGTCCGGCGGCCTTTGTGAATGACCCCGAACGTGGTTGCTGACGTGTGCGGCTTGCGAATGATGCCTACCAGTTGAGGAGCTCCTCCAATCGTGGGTTCGGTCGATTTCGCCAACGTGTCGCAGAAGCAGTGAAAGACGGCTCTGCTTGTGCCCTTGGTTGGTCCGGACTCATACCGGCTGTAGTTTTCCTCGAAGTCGGCCGCCCCTGAACCAAGGGCAAAGAGTACGCCGGAGGCCGCTGGCATTGGGCACTCTTCGCCATGCCAGCCTTGCTTCTTGCTCCATTTGATCGTGTGGCTAAAGAAATTCTTGTTGTTCGTCGTGTCACGGGAGCCGTGGACAACACTCAAGGAGTTCTCCTCGAGCCCGGCATGGAGTGCCGGATACTCCCGGAAGAGATCGTTCAGCTTGTCAACAATCGCCTGAAACTTCTGCTTCGGGGAAAAATCGCTCGCGAACAGAAGACCTGCGTCGGCGAGGTCGACGATCTGATTAAGGGCTATTGAGGGAAAGAGCACGTCGCCGCAGTACCCCAGGACGTCTGGCCATTTGGTGAATGCAAAGACCTTTCGGCCATAGTCAAAGTGGGCTGGTGCCTTCCAGGAGATTCGGCTATCGGCGGCCATGTACAGCGACGAAGGACCGTGGGTGTCAATGCCGACCCAGCAGACTAGGAGCGTCATGAGGGAGTTATTCCGATGCCTAACGTTTGAGCTAACAGGATCGTTGCGGTGGGCGGCTAAAGGCCCAGAATGAAATGGCCGGCCTTTAGCCGCCCACCGCAATGGGTCCGGTTGAGCGAATGGTTAGGCGTCACCGTCGCGTTTGGCAATTCCATCTCGCGCCGATTTTGGAAGATTTCCATATAGTTCTTCTACCCTTGCCGGTGTAGAGATCATTGTCTCTGTTATCAGGTTCACAAGATGGAAGAGATGACCCGCAATATCTTCATTGTCGGTATCAATTTGCCCGGGATGCACGGCGTTGTTTCCTACTACGCGGACAATATCCAGGGACTTTTGCACAATCGCCGGCAGTCCAATTTTGACAAGCATGCCGATGTCCGCGTTGATGTTCTTACCATCTCCGCCTAAGTGAATGCATAGTTTCTGGATGCCGAGCCTTAGAAGTGCCGCGGCGGCTTTCGGCGACGAACTCGCAATTGTTGCCGCCTCCTCATAGTCAGCCTTGACATCGGGGGGCATATCTGAATTCGGGATTGGTGCATTGGCGCGATTCGGGTAAATCATTTTCGTGCCGTGCCATAGAGTGGCCTCTTTGCAGTGCTCACATATGGAAGACGCAAGCCAATCAGTACTTTGGTATTGATTTGCTCCACCCAAACTCTTTTCTGTAACGGAGAACTGGTACTGACGTGCGAAGACGCCGCAGTGCGGGCACGTAAATGACTTTGACGTTCGACTTGGGGCTACGAATTTCATATTTGTAGTGAGTAGGAAAGTTGGATTGAGCGACGCCTAACGTTGAAGCTCAGCGGTCGGCGTAGCCGTCCGCTGCAGCGACCAGTTAGATTTCATGACCACTTCGCCTGGGCGGCCTCAAGCTGAGCGAACGCAAGAAGCTCTTTTTTGCCAAGATCACCGCTAGACAAGTTGAACTTCTCTGGCTCCGGCGCTGGACCTACCGGGTGGTCTTGCCATTCGGCAAGGCTCTTGTTGTATTGCGCTTGTTTCAAACAATACTCAACCGCCTTCGAGTGGGTTGCATCTAGGAAGTTGTTTGACTCGGCGTCAACTGTCCGCCAGTACGCGGCCATGAACCAGTGCTGATACGCAAATTCGTATTGCGCGGTCGCGTGGTATTGGTTCGCGTAGCGTTCGAGCCCGTGGTACTCGGTGTTGTTCTTCGCCGGAATCCGGGAGTCCACGACATCGGGCCTATGGTCGCCCCAAGGGTAATCATCCCGCATGCATAGGAATGTCGAAGTTAGGCCGCTCGTCCCGCCAAAGTGCTGCTGGAGGAACTGCCTAGCGAGCACGCGGTATTCCGCTTTCCATTCGTATGACATCGACTGACCTCGTCTTTGAAATCTAACGTTGGAGATAAGCGGCAAACAACGGCGGCACGGCGCAGGCAAAAGCGCGCAAACGTTGATCGCCGTTGTTTGTCCGCTTGATTGACGGGTTAGGCATCGATGGACTTGCTATAGGCGTAGAAGACTTCATCGCGAGCCCAACCGAGTGATTCGTATGCGGCCTGAGCTAGCTTGTTTGTCTTCGCAGTAGTGAGGTCCATTCTCGCCTTGCCGCTTACGGCCGCAAGCCTTTCTGCAGCTTGCAGGAGAACCTTTCCAGCACCTTTGCGCCTTGCCTGCGGGATGACGAACAGGTCATAAAGCGAGTAGATCGGCTTTGCTTCGACCGAGCAAAAGGTAGGGTACAGCTGGCAGAAACCAACGGTCTTCTGGGTTTCGTTCGAAGCCAGAAGAATCACGGATTCGTTGTTCCGGAGGCGATCGCGAATGAAACTCTTGGCCAAGGCGAGGTTCGGTGCTTGCTCATAGAACTGCCGATAGTCATCGAACAGAGGGGCGATGACATCGAGGTCAGCGAGCGTTGCGATTCGGGTAATGATGTTGCTCATGCGGTCTTAGATTCGATGCCTAACGTGATGTAGACCGCAAAACCCGGTTGATACATCCGGGCCGAGTCGAAACACACTTTTGATGAATGGATTGCAAACCTCATCGAACAAGGCCTTCGGCCCCTATGCCTGAATTTTTGTACAGGTATAAATCACCATGAAACCCGGCACTCCTTGTTGGCCATCAGCTGATCTTCGTCGGTCGCTGCGGACCCAAACTATAACCTTATTAATTACATTTCAATGAGTCACTTCCTAGCATGATCAAAAAATTGAGAGAACCCTTGAACCACAAAGCCTTCAAGCTGGATGTCCGCAAAATTGACCCGATCCGCGTGCCCGATAATCCCGACCCATGACTCTGATTGACACCCTCTTCCCCCTCGGCTGGCAGCACTACCTGCTGGGCGGCCTCACCATTGGCGCTGGCGTGGCGCTGCTGTATTTGTTCAACGGCTGGGTGGGCGGCATGAGTTCCGTCTTTTCCAGCAGTTGGTCGTTTGTGTCCAAACGGGCGTTTTTCCAGCAAGCGCGCTTTGTCAGCACCCGCAACTGGCGGCTGGTTTACGCGCTGGGGGTGGTACTGGGGGCGCTGGTTTGGCGGCTCACGCTGGCGGGCGGCGAGGCGCAGCACACCAGCGTACCCGCCTGGCAGCTGCTGGTGGGCGGCTTTTTGGTGGGCTACGGTGCGCGCCTGGGCAATGGCTGCACATCCGGTCACGGCATTTGTGGCCTGGGCTCGTTGCAACTGCCTTCGCTGGGCGCGGTGCTCACCTTCATGGCCACCGCCTTCATGACCGCCAACCTGATGGCCATCTTCACGAAAGGCCTGGCATGAACCCGCCGAACCCCCACACCCTGACCCTGCCCAAGGCATTGGTCACCCTGGTCGCCGGGGCCTTGTTTGGCTTTGGCCTGTCGCTGGCCACCATGGTTCAGCCTGACGTGGTTTTGAGCTTTTTGCGCTTTCAAGACTGGGGCCTGATGTTGGTCATGGGCGGCGCAGCGGGCTTGGCCATGCTGGCTTACAAAGGTTTTCCGCGCTGGCTGGGCCGCCCTTTGTTGGGTGGTCAGTTCCTGACGCAACCGGCCAGCTGGAACCGCCAAACCGTGATCGGCTCGGCCATTTTTGGCGTGGGCTGGGGTTTGAGCGGGGTGTGCCCCGGCCCGGCCATTGCGGCTTTGGGCACAGGCAACACCGACATCCTGTGGGCTTTGGGCGGGATTGTCTTGGGCGGCTTGGTTCACGGCTTGACAGCACGTGACTGACCGCCTGCATGGACCTTCAGCCAAATACCAAGCCCCACAGGTTAGAATAATGGGCTTGGCTCCAAGCCACCCTCTTTCATTTCAGACTCAATTCCTATGAAAACCGCTCAAGAAATCCGCGTCGGCAACGTCATCATGCACGGCAAAGACCCCATGGTCGTCCTGCGCACCGAATACCAACGCGGTGGCCGCGGCTCGTCCACCGTGCGCATGAAGCTCAAGAGCTTGATCGCCAACTTCGGCACCGAAGTCGTGTTCCGCGCCGACGACAAGATGGACCAAGTCATTCTGGACAAAAAAGAGTGCACCTACTCTTACTTCGCTGATCCCATGTACGTTTGCATGGACACCGATTTCAACCAGTACGAAGTCGAAGCCACCAACATGGGCGACGCCCTGAACTACCTCGAAGACGGCATGGAACTCGAAGTGGTGTTCTACAACGAGAAAGCCATCTCGGTCGAATTGCCCACCAGCGTGGTGCGCGAAATCACCTGGACAGAGCCCGCCGTCAAAGGCGACACCTCCGGCAAAGTGCTCAAGCCCGCCAAGATCGCCACCGGCATGGAAGTGCCTGTGCCTTTGTTCGTGAGCCAAGGCGACAAGATCGAAATCGACACACGCACCGGCGAATACCGCAAGCGCGTCTGATCTTCTGATCAAGCCCCCTGATGAAAGCCCCGCAAGGGGCTTTTTTAATGGGCCAAGGGCAGAACCTTGCACCATCAGGTGCGACTTGCTGCGCATGCACAATCGTCACCATGCACAGCACACCCAAACTCAAACAACCGGTCTTGCCACACGCTTGGGCGGACCTTCATGCCGAAGACCAAAACACACACTGGTTAGAACCTAAAGCCCATCGATTGGCCTTTGCCGATCCAGAATTCATGCTTCGGCGAGAAACCCGTGGGATTCGGCTCCAACTCGAACTGCTCAAACCAGACTTGGCTCAAGCCGAAGCGGGCATCGAACACACGGTGGTGGTGTTTGGAAGTGCACGATTCACCGACCGCGAGACGGCTCAGGCACAACTGAAATCTGCCCTGCTGAGTGAACAAGCCGAAAAAATCAAAGCGGCCCAAGTCATGCTGCGCAACGCTGAACATTACGAAAACGCGCGGGTCTTTGCCCAAAGTGTGGCCCACTCATGTGCCTGCTTGCCTGATGACGAAAAGCTTTTCATTTGCACTGGAGGCGGACCAGGCATCATGGAAGCGGCCAACCGAGGTGCCACGGAAGCGGGTGCCATGTCGGTGGCACTCAACATTTCCCTGCCGCATGAGCAGACACCCAACCCCTATGTCACGCCCGATCTGAGCTTCAAGTTCCATTACTTTGCGCTGCGAAAAATGCATTTCATGATGCGTGCCAAAGCGCTGGTGGCCTTTCCCGGAGGTTTTGGCACACTCGACGAACTGTTTGAAGTGATGACCCTGGTGCAAACCCGCAAAGCCCGGCAGGTCCCCATTTTGCTTTTTGGCAGTGACTACTGGCAACGCCTGATCAACATGGACTTGCTGGTCGAACAAGGCATGATTTCAGCAAACGACCTGAATTTGTTTCGTTACGTGGACACACCAGAAGCCGCCTGGCAGGCCATTTGCGAGTTTTATCAACTCAAAGTTTCATGATGCTTGGAGGCATGGCTTGGGCGCAAACCCCAAGCAGCGCGAGAGCCCATGCCCACGGCGACCCCCACCACCCAAAACACGGGTGCCACCCCCGCAATGGCACCCGCCGCGCCAAAGAGCATGGGCATCAGCACACTCGAGGCGTTGATGCTCATGAGACGCAAACCCAGCGCCTCGCCCTGACGGTGTGCCGGGGTGATTTGGTGCAAAGTGCTCATGATCATGGGCTGCACCGTCCCCAACACCAAACCCAGCAACACCGAGCACACCCCCATGGCCACGGCGGTGGGCATCAGGGGGTAGACCGCAAACAGCAAGGACGTGCACACCATCGCGCCCGTGATGATTTGGTGTTCTTTGACGTGGCGCGAGATGAAAGGTAAACACACCCGTATGAATGCTGCAGCCAAAGCAAATGAACCCAGAATGGAGCCCACCACAGAAGCGCTGTAACCGCGCTCGTGCCCCAACACAGGCACCACAAAGGTGTGCACATCCCAGCACGAAGACAGCAACCAATTGACCCCCAACAAACGCCGCATCATGGGCTCGGCCAGCAAATCCAGTGCACGTCGGGGTTTGTCGTTGGCGAGTTCGGGTGAAAGGGGAAGCTCAGGCACTGGGCGCACCCAAAACCATGTGAACAGCGGAAACACGGCCATCAACAAGAAGGCCCATCTGAACCCCGAAACGTGCCCCGCCTCGGGTCCGGCATAGTCAATCAACAAGCCTGCCAGTACAGGGCCGACAAAATTGGACACGGCAGGACCCAGCGACAACCAACTGAAGGCCACCTTGAGTGCGGCCGGGTCTTTGGCCATGCGGCCCACATGGCGTTGCAAGGCGATCACGGCCATGCCGGTGGCACCGCCTGCGGCCAAAGCGCTCAGGCACATCACCGCAAAGTTGGGCCACAGTGCCGACAGCAGCACACCCGATGCCGCCAGGACAACGCTGATGCGCATGATTTTTTGCAAACCCCGACGGTCGCTGTAACGGCCTGCAGGCAGCGCCAATAACATGGGGGAAAACGCAAACAAGGCCAAAAGTGCGCCCACCGCCACGGCGCTGAAACCCTGGTTGAGGGCCAAAAGGGGGATGGCCATGCGCGTGCCCGCCATGCACGCGTGCAAAAACATCTGACCCGCAATCAGCCGGGCCAGATCAGGGCTCACTTGTTCTCCTCTTGCGCGAGATCCGGCCCGCTGGGCAAAAGTGCTTGCGCTTGCAGCTCGGGCAGCGCATCCACCTGGCGCAGAGCGCGGCTCATGACGTTACTTCGGGTTTGTGCTTGGTCCAATGTGTTGAGCACCGTCTGGGTCTGGTTGCGCACCTTGGTCAGCACATCGCCAAACTTGCCAAACTCGGTCTTGACCGCACCCAGCACCTGCCAGACTTCGCTGGATCGTTTTTCAAGCGACAGGGTTCGAAAGCCCATTTGCAAAGCGTTCAGCATGGCCATCAGGTTGGTGGGACCGGCCAATGTCACGCGGTGGTCGCGCTGCAGGGTTTCCATCAGGCCTGGGCGACGCAGTACCTCGGCATAGAGCCCTTCGGTCGGCAAAAACATGACCGCAAAGTCGGTGGTGTGCGGCGGCTCCAGGTATTTTTCAGCGATCGATTTGGCTTCAAGCTTGATGCGTGCTTCCAACGCCTTGGCACACAGCTCGGCCTGCACAGGGTCAGCGCGGCCTTGGGCCTCGAGCAGGCGCTCGTAGTCTTCGTTGGGAAACTTGGCGTCAATCGGCAACCACACCGGCTGGCCGCTTTCAGACCGGCCAGGCAAGCGAATCGCAAAGTCCACCCGGTTTTTGTCGCCAGGCCGCGTGGCCACCTGCACGGCGTATTGCTCAGGCGTGAGGACTTGTTCGAGCAGAGAGGCCAGTTGTGCCTCGCCAAACATGCCTCGGGTCTTGACGTTGGTCAGCAGGTGCTTGAGGTCGCCCACGCCTTGCGCCAGGGTGTGCATTTCGCCCAGGCCTTTGTGCACCTGCTCAAGGCGCTCGGCCACTTGTTTGAAGCTCTCGCCCAAACGGGCTTGCAAGGTGGCCTGGAGTTTTTCGTCCACTGTCTGGCGCATTTCATCGAGCTTGGCAGCGTTGCTTTGCTGCAGCTGCGACAGCTGGGTTTCCATGGTGCCGCGCATTTCGGTCAGACGTCGGGCATTCGCCTCAGACAGTGCATTGACTTGCTGGGCCAGGCTGTCGGTCAGGCTTTTTTGCAGCAAGGCCAGCTGTTGGGCCAGCGCGTCAATTTGCTGGTTTTGGGTGCGGGTCGCTTCGGCGCTTTGCTGCAGCAGCGATTGCTGGAACAGCGTGAGGGTGTGCATGGCCTCTTGTCGGCCTTGCACACCAGACTGGCTGATTTCGCTGCGCAGTTCGCGCTCCAAACGCTCGGTTTGGGCCTGCAGAGCTGCAAACTGATGTTGCAGCCAGGCGGCTTGCTCGGCGGCCTGGCCAGCAGCTTGCTTGGCCTGTGCCTCGGGCGACGCCCGTGAGCGCAGCAGCAACAGCACCAAACCCAGCAGGTTCAACCCGGCCAGGGCCAGCCACAGCCATTCACTCATGCAGCTGAGCCGGGCACGGAGTTCAGCGGTGTCAGGGCTTGACCACGGGTCAGGTAAGCCACCAGGTTGTCAGCTGCCAACTGCGCCATGGCCTTGCGGGTTTTGACCGTGCTGCTGGCAATGTGGGGCGTGAGCACCACGTTGGAGACGGTCAACAAATCAGGGTGAACCGCAGGCTCGCCTTCAAAGACATCCAAACCGGCGGCGGCAATTTGGCCCGCTGCCAAAGCCTTGGCGAGCGCCGCGTCGTCCACAATGCCGCCGCGTGCAATGTTGACCAGGGTGGCGGTCGGCTTAATCTGCGCCAGCTCTGCCGCGCCAATGGTGTGGTGAGACTCGGCGCTGTAAGGCACAACCAGCATCACATGGTCAGCGGTCTGCAGCAGTTCTTGCTTGGACACATAAGTGGCCTTGCACTCGGCTTCGAGCTCGGCGCTCAAGCGGCTGCGGTTGTGATAGATCACGTTCATGCCAAAGCCATGCGCGGCGCGGCGGGCAATGCCCTGGCCGATGCGGCCCATGCCGATGATGCCGATGGTCGAGCCATGCACCTCGGCCCCGGCAAACATGTCGTAGCTCCACTTTTTCCACAAACCGGCACGCAAATAGTGCTCGCTCTCGGTCACGCGGCGGGCCGTGGCCATGAGCAGGGCAAAGCCAAAATCGGCTGTGGTTTCGGTCAGCACATCGGGCGTGTTGCTGGCCTGCACACCCGCAGCGGTCATGGCGGGCACGTCAAAGTTGTTGAAGCCCACGGCCATATTGGCCACGATGCGCAGCTGCGGATTGGCCTGCAGCAGCGCCACGTCGATGCGCTCGCTGCCGGTGGTCAATGCGCCCACTTTGCCTTGCATGCGGCGGGTCAGCTCTTCGGCAGACCAAACCTCGTCGGCCTGGTTGCTCTCGACTTCAAACACCTGCGCCAAAGACTGCAGGACCTCGGGGAAGATGGCTCGGGCCACCAAAATGGAAGGTTTGGACATCACTTGAACCAGATGAAACTCATGACAACGAACAACGGAATCAGGACAGCGCCCGACCACAACATGTAACCAAAGAAGCTGGGCATTTTCACGCCACGGTCTTCGGCGATGGCCTTGACCATCAAATTGGGCGCATTGCCGATGTAGGTGTTGGCGCCCATAAACACGGCACCGGCCGAAATGGCGGCCAGCGTCGGGGCCAAGGTGGTCATCAGCACCTGCGGGTCACCGCCTGCGGTGTTGAAGAACACCAAATAAGTGGGGGCGTTGTCGAGGAATGAACTCAAAGCGCCCGTGATCCAGAAGTACATCATCACG
Organism: Limnohabitans sp. WS1; assembly: GCF_003063265.1. Lineage (GTDB taxonomy): Bacteria > Pseudomonadota > Gammaproteobacteria > Burkholderiales > Burkholderiaceae_C > Limnohabitans_A. The sequence continues at coordinate 77,391 of NZ_NERU01000003.1, read as the reverse complement.
TCGGGACTGCCATCGGGCTGGGTCACTGCTTGAACCACCGCACCAAATGGGCCGTTGACACCTGCCTTGAGCATGGCGATGACCGGAATGATGGTCAGGAAAATCCCGGCAAACAACTTGGCCACTTCGGCCATGGGTGCCCAACCGAATTGGTTGTCCGCATGCACCTTGGCGGGTGTGATCTTGAGAGACAAAATGGTCAAGGCCACCAGACCCAGATCGCGCAAAACGCCCGGCAAACCGACTTCGGTGCCGTAGATGTTGAAAGACACGGGCGACTTCCAGAAACCGCTCATCAGCACCAAGCCTACAACGGCTGCCAGCAGCCAGAAGTTGATGGCCCCATCAAAACCAATCGCTTTCGAGTCTGGTGTTGGATCTTGCGGCAACACCTCTTCACGGCGGTGGTAGTACCAGGAGTCCAGCGCAAAGAAGATGGCGAGCAAGCTGCCCACCAAGAACAGTGTCTCGGGGAAGATGGTTTTGACAGTCCAGAAGAAGTCAACGCCCTTCAAGAAACCCAAAAACAAGGGGGGATCGCCCAAAGGCGTCAAGGAGCCGCCAGCATTAGAGACGATGAAGATGAAAAACACCACAACATGGGCCACATGCTTGCGGTTGTCGTTGGCGCGAATGAGTGGCCGGATCAACAGCATGGATGCACCTGTGGTGCCCATGAAACTGGCCAGCACGGCCCCAATCCCCAAGATGGCGGTGTTCAGGCCTGGGCTGCCGTGCAAGTTGCCACGGATGAAAATGCCGCCCGACACGGTGAACAAGGCCGTGAGCAAGATGATGAAAGGGATGTATTCGGCGAACAGGGCGTGCACCGTGTTCGCACCTGCCGCGGCAGGACCGAACACCATGGCAAAAGGCACGAGGAAAGCCAAGCCCCAAGCGGCGGCGACTTTGCCGTAATGGTGGTGCCAAAAATTCGGCAAAAGCAAAGGCATCAAGGCAATCGACAACAAAATGCCTGCGAATGGCACGCCCCACATCACCGACAACTGAGCGCCATCAAAGTCGGCAGCAAAAGCCCCTCCGGACAACAACAACAGCGGCATAGCCAGCCACGCGGTCCACCGCTTACCCCATCGCTTCATGATGAAAATCTCCTGTGAATTGGTGCGCTATGTTAACGGCCTGCGAGTGTCGGTCAGTTGATGGGGTTGATCTCGAACACTTGGCGCAAATAGGCCAAATACTTTTCGTCGTCACACATGCCTTTGCCCGGTGAATCCGACAATTTGGCCACAGGCTGACCGTTACAACGGGTCATTTTGATGACAATTTGCAGAGGTTCATAGCCCAGATCGTTGGTCAGGTTGGTGCCCACGCCAAAAGCGAGTTGGCACCGTCCTCTGAATTGCTCAAACAATTCGATGGTTCGGGGAATGGTCAAGCCATCGCTGTAAATCAGCGTCTTGGTTTTAGGGTCGACCCGGTTTTGCTGGTAGTGCGCAATCATGCGCTCGCCCCAGCTGAACGGGTCACCACTGTCATGGCGAGCACCATCAAACAACTTGCAAAAATACAAATCAAAATCGCGCAAAAAAGCGTTAAACCCATACACATCGCTCAGGGCAATGCCCAGATCACCACGGTACTCTTTGGCCCATGATTCAAAAGCAAAGACTTGGCTGTCTCGCAAGCGTGGACCCAGTGCCTGTGCGGCTTGCAGGTATTCATGGGCCATGGTGCCCAAGGGCGTCATTTTGAGCAGGTACGCGTAGTAGACATTGCTGGTGCCCGCAAATTGCCCATCGGGCCCAGTGCCCAAACGGGCCGACATGACACGCAATACCTCTTCGTGCCAAGCGCGAGAAAAGCGGCGACGGGTGCCGTAGTCGGCGATCTTGAGCGTCTCCAGACCCGGTGCATGCAGTTGGTTGATCTTCGTCTCCAAACGGCGTCGACCCTCCATCAGGTCAGGCACCTTTTGGGTGTTGCGAAAGTAGACCTCGTTGACGATGGCCAGCACGGGAATTTCAAACAAGATGGTGTGCAGCCAAGGCCCACGAATCGAGACATCGATCTCACCCGAAGGCAGGGGCAAGACCTCGATGTATTTTTCATTGAGTTTGAACAGGGCCAAAAAATCGACAAAGTCGCTTTTGATGAACCGCAGCGACCGGAGGTATTGAAGCTCAGCCTCCTTGAAGCTCAAGCTGCACAAGGAACAGATTTCTTGCCGAATTTCATCGACATACAAAGCCAAAGGCACGCCCGGGTTGCGGCACTTGAACTTGTATTCGACCTGCGCCCCCGGAAACTGGTGCAGCACGACCTGCATCATGGTGAATTTGTACAGGTCGGTGTCAAGCAGGCTGGTGATGATCATGGTGTGTTGTCTCTGGCAGCTGATGCCGCTCCTTGTGGTGAGGCAGTGTAAAGGATGCCCTGCCCCGTCAAGCGGGGCTCATGCCGCCGAATCGATGCGCCCGCTGGTCAGCACCAGCACCCGCTGCGCATGCCGGGCCAGGATGTTGTTTTGCTCGGCCACCAGCATGGCCACGCCTTCGCGGGCCAGCTGCAGCAGCGCGTCACGCATGGCCGCCACCAACACCGGGGCGATGCCCTCACAAGGCTCGTCCAGCAGCAAAAGGCGCGGGCCGGTCATGAGGGTGCGGGCCAGCGCCAGCATTTGCTGCTCCCCCCCGCTCATTTGGCTTGCCGGGCGATGCAGCATGGTTTGCAGCTGGGGAAACAAAGCCATCACGCGCTCAAACCGCTGCGCGGGCATGGCCTGAGCGCTTGAACCCGAGGGTGCGGCGATCCAGAGGTTTTCTTTCACCGACAAGCCGGTAAACAAACGCCGGTCCTCGGCCACAAAACCCAAGCCTGCACGGGCGCGTCGGTGCGCGGGCCAGGTTTGGATGGGTTCGTTTTGCCAGGTGATACGGCCTTGGGCCCGGGGACCGATGCCGATCAGGCTTTGCAGCAGCGTGGATTTGCCCGCGCCGTTCAGGCCCTGAATGACGACCAACTCGCCCTCGCCCACCGACAAACTCACGTCGAACAAGGCCTGGGCTTGGCCATACCAGGCGTTCAGGCCTTCAACCTTGAGCATCGTGCAGGCCTTTCGGATCGGTATTCACGTTGGCGTTCAGATCGAAATCCATCCCCAGGTAGCGCTCGCGCACCTGCGGGTCTTGCGCCACCACGTCGGGCAGGCCGTCGGCCACCAAGCGGCCTTGCATCAGCACCAGCACCCTGTCTGCCACGCCGAATACGGCGTCCATGTTGTGCTCGGTGTAGAGCACCGTCACGCCTTGCGAGGCCACCTGGCGCACCAGCGCCATCATGTCGGCCCGCTCGGCCAGGGCGAGACCGGCAGCGGGCTCGTCCAGCAGCAGCAAGGACGGGGCTGCGTGTGCATCTTGGTCTGCCCCGGAGCCAGGCACAGCGTCCGGCAAGCCCGCCAGCGCCATGGCCAGCTCCAGGCGTTTTTTGGCACCGTAAGGCAAATCGGCCACGGTGGCGTGGGCCTGGGCTTGCAAGCCCGCTTGCGCGGCCAAGCGCAGCGCCCGCTCGGGTTGACGGCGATCCAGCCGGTCCCACCAGGCCATTGGCGCAGCACCAGCTGGATGTTTTGCAGCACCGTGAGCGCCTCGAAGGTTTGCGCCACCTGAAAGGTGCGCGCCACGCCCAAGCGCTGGCGCTCGGCAGGCGGTTTGCCCAACAGCGACTGGCCTTGCCACAACACCTCACCCGCGGTGGGCACCTGCTGGCCCGCCAAGCATGCAAAACAGGTTGACTTGCCCGCGCCGTTGGGGCCGATCAGGGCCACGCACTGGCCTGCGGGCACAGAGAAATCCACACCGTCCAGCGCCCGCACACCGCCAAAATGCTTGGTCAGACCGCTGACCTGCAAAACTGTTCCACGGCTCATGCGAGGCTCCTCTTGGAAGCAAAGCGGGCCAACAGCATCTGCAACCCACCCAGCACGCCACTGGGGGCCAGCACCATCACCAACATGATGACCAGGCCCAAAACACCGCGCCAATAATCCAGGCCCTGCCCCAGCTCGGCCCCGCCCCAAACCAGCAAAGCACTGCCCACGGCCGAGCCCCACAACTGGTGCACGCCGCCCAGCAAGATGACCAGCAAAGCGTCCACCGACATGGCGACCGAAGCCACCGACGGAAACACCGCGCCTTTGAATGCGGCCCACAAGCCCCCGGCCAGGCCTGCCAAAGTGGCGCTGGCCACAAACACCTGTTAGCGCAAAGCCTGCACCGGCAAACCGCTGGCGGCTGCCCGCAGCGGGGCATCGCGCACAGCCTGCAGAGCTGCGCCCCGGCTGGAGCGGGCCACGCGGGCCATGCCGACGATGGCCAACAGCATGAAGACGCTCAGCGCGGCGTCCCACAGTGCACGCGACTCGGGGGCGATCAAACGCAGGCCGATCAGGCCGTTGTCGCCTCCGGTCAAGCCCACCCACTGCGTGGCCCCCGCCCAAATCATTTGCGCCAGCGCCAGAGACAGCATGGCCAGGTACACCCCGCTGCTGCGCACCACCAAAGCGCCAAAGGCCAAAGCCACGGCCAGCGCCAGCGCCATGCCGGATGCCAAAGCTGCAGGCAAACCCGCACCCCAGTGCAGGTGCGACAGCGCCGCGCCATAAGCGCCCAGTGCAAAAAACGCCGCATGGCCAAAGCTGACCAGACCGCCCAAAGCCATCATCCACTGCAGGCTCAGGCCAAACAACAACATCACCATCACGTCTTCGGCCAAGCTGCGACCGTAGTCGCCCTGCCCCCAAGCCAGCAGCGTCAGGCCCACAAAGACCGCCACAAACAGCGCCCGGCCCCAGCCCGCCACAGGCCACAGCGCAAACACCGGCACGCTTTCGCGTTGCTCGGCATGCGCGGCCGACCCGGCCAGGCCCTGCGGCCGCCAAACCAGCACCACGGCCAAAAAAGTCAGTCCACCCAGTGGGTGAAGTCTTGGGCCGGCACGCGGGTGGTCTCGAAGGTGTTGACCAGCGCTGCTTCGTCGGCATAACCCAGCGACATGCCGCAGACCACCATTTCGTTCTCACCCGCGCCGACCAGCGGCAAGATGATTTTGGAAAAACCGTTCCACGCCGCTTGCGGGCAGGTGTGCAGGCCACGCGAGCGGGCGGCCACCATGATGCTTTGCAAGAACATGCCGTAGTCGAGCAAGCTGCCCCGGCCCATGACTTTGTCGATGGTGAAGATCAGGCCCACGGGCGCATCAAAAAAGCGGAAGTTCTTTTGGTGCTGGGCGTGCATCATGCCCTTGTCGCCCTTGCCAATGCCCAGTACGCCATACAGGCCAAAACCGCACTCGCGGCGGCGGTCGATGTAGGGGCTGACCCATTTTTCAGGGTAATAGTCATAAGACTCAGCGTAGTCAGCGGCCAGGGCCGGGTTGGCGCTGATGGCGTCATGTGCCGCGCAGGTCTTGGCCACCAGCTCGTCGCGCTTGGCGCCTTGCAGCACATACACCTTCCAGGGCTGGGTGTTGGTGCCGCTGGGCGAGCGTGCCGCAACGCTCAGCACCTCTTGCAAAACGCTGCGATCCACCGCTTGGGGCAGGTAGGCGCGGGCCGAAAAGCGGCTCAAGATGGCCGCGTCCACGCTGGCCGGATCGTTCACGCGGGTGCTGACCTGGGGTCCGATGTCCAAAATGCTCATGTCAATGTCTCCAAAAATGCTTTGAGTGCGGCGGGCAGGGGCACGGGGCGGCGGGTCTCGCGGTCCACATACACATGCACAAAGTGGCCCCGGGCGGCGGTCAGGTCTTCGCCTTGCGCGAACAGGCCCACCTCGTAGCGCACGCTGGATGTGCCCAGCTTGGCCACGCGGATGCCTGCGTCAATAGTTTGTGGAAAAGCCAGCGGCGCGAAGTAGAAACACTGGGTTTCCACCACCAGACCGATGGTGGTGCCGGCGTGAATGTCCAGCACGCCCTGCTCGATCAGGGTGGCGTTCACGGCGGTGTCGAACCAGCTGTAATAGACCACGTTGTTCACATGGCCGTACACGTCGTTGTCCATCCAGCGGGTGCTGATGGGGCGAAACGCCTTGTAGCTGCTGCGGGCGTCGGCTTGGGGTTTGGTTGGGGGAGAGACTGGCGTGTTCATCGCCCGAGATTGTGCCAGCGTTGCCAATAGCCCAAAGCCACATCCCAGGTCTGCATTTGCACCTGCACCGTGGTCTCGATGTCGTGGCCGTAGCCGCCGCCCATGCACAGCACCACCGGCAGCCTGCGCTGCCAGGCCCAGTCCATCACCACCCGGTCGCGCGCCTGCATGCCATCCATCGTCAATTTGAGGCGGCCCAACCTATCGCCCTCATGCGGATCGGCTCCGGCCAGGTAAATGACCAGCTGCGGATCAAAACGGTCTTGCAGCGTTTGCAGGGCCTGGTGCAAGGCCTCCAAATAAGGCTCGTCGGTGCAGCCATCCGGCAGGCCCACATCCAGATCGCTCAGCTCCTTGCGGAAAGGAAAGTTCTTTTCGCCGTGCAGCGACAGCGTGAACACACTCGGGTCACTTGCAAAAATGTGCGCCGTGCCATTGCCCTGGTGCACGTCCAAATCGATCACCGCCACCTTCATCTGTTGGCGGTGGTGCCGCCAGGCCTCGGCCTGCATCAGGCGGGCCGTCACGGCGATGTCGTTGAACACACAAAAGCCCCCGCCCTTGTGCGCATAGGCATGGTGCGTGCCGCCCGCCAGGTTGCCTGCCACGCCTTGGGCCAGCGCATCGCGGGCCGCAGCCACCGTGGCCCCAACGGACCGTCGCGCCCGTTCGGCCATGGCCGGGCTCCAGGGAAAACCGATTTCGCGCTGCAAAGCCGCCTCCAAACTGCCCGTGGCAACACCCTGGATGTAGGTGGGTGTGTGCACCAGCGCCAGCTCACCGTCGCTCGCGGCCGGGGCCTCGCACATGCGCACGCCGGGCAGTTCGTGTGTGAGCCGGTCGCGCAAGCGGCTGTACTTGCGCATGGGAAATCGGTGGCCTTCGGGCAGCGGCAAGACAAAGTGGTCGGCGTAGTAAGCGTGCATGGTTTGATTTTGAACAAATCGATTCTAGATAACCCTCTCTAAACTGAGCCACGAGAGGGCCCATGGCCTTGCATTGGCCCGTAGAAACCCTAAAATTCAAACCATGCTGCACTGCAACAAAGTTGTACGGCCCCGGCCAGTTACGGCGCAGTCTTCTTGAAACCAAACTTATCTCTGGAGCTCCTCATGATGACACCCGAACAAATCGTCGCCTCACACAAAGCCAACGTTGAAACCCTGTTTGGTTTGACCGCCAAAGCCTTCGAAGGCGTTGAAAAGCTGGTTGAATTGAACCTGAGCGCAGCCAAGGCCGCCTTGGACGAATCAGCCAACAACACACAAGCCGCCCTGAGCGTGAAAGACGCTCAAGAACTCGTGGCCATGCAAGCCAACCTGTTCCAGCCTTTGGCCGAAAAAACAGCCGCTTACAGCCGTCACCTGTATGACATCGCTTCTGGCACCGGTGGCGAGTTCACCAAAGCCTTCGAATCACAAACGGCTGCCGCTCAAAAGCAGTTTGCCACTTTGGTGGACACTGCCGCTCAAAACGCACCGGCCGGCTCCGAGCAAGCCGTGGCCATGATGAAGGGTGCCGTGACCGCTGCCAGCACCGCCTTTGAATCGGTTCAAAAAGCAGTCAAACAAGCCACCGATTTGGCTGAATCCAATTTGGCTTCTGTGACCCAGTCAGCGGCCCCTAAAGCAGCCAAGAAAAAGTAATTTCTGACACCGGGCAGCCCTGCCAAAGGACTGCCACACACATTGCAAGTTGTCTCCTCGGATCTCTTTGAATTTCATCTGGGAAACAGGGATCCCTTTGAGGGCTGATCGCAAGATCAGCCCTTTTTTTATGGACGCATCTTGCGCCCATCGACACAGCCAGTGCTCGGGCTGCGGGGCGTTCAGATCATCGACCGGCTTCAAATGCAGCCAAGCGTTGCTTTAAACCCGGCAGTGCCTCACGCATGGCGACTCGACCGGCTTCAATCGACCTCATGCGTGCCCCAAAATCAGCACTTTTGACGCCAGACAAGGCTGGCCGAACCACAAAATCAGCCTCTTTCAAAGCCCAGGTTTTGATGCTTTGGCCCATGATCGTGAAGGTCTGCATCAAAATCTGGAAAGTATCCGAAGCTGGATTGCCCATGGGATCACTGGATATGTCCACCGCCAGCACAAAATTCGCCCCCAATTCACGCGCCTGCCGCACAGGAACCGGTGACACCAACCCACCATCCACATACTCCCTGTCACCAAAACGCACAGGCTGAAACACACCGGGCACAGCGCTGGATGCGCGAACAGCCGCCCCGGTATTGCCGCGACGGAAAGTGATCGCCTGCCCGTTGCCCAAATCGGTGGCCACCACCCCGAGTGGAATTTTCATTTGCTCCAGCGTTCGCCCTCCCACTTGGGTGTTCACATATTTGGCCAAAGCTTCTCCACGCAAAGCACCCCGGTTCAAGATCGGCAGCATCCAGTCGGTGATTTCGGCCTCTTGCATGCTTTCAGCCACCCGCACAAGTTCAACGGGTGTTTTGCCGCTCGCATAAAGCGCAGCCACCAGGCTGCCTGCAGATGTGCCCGTGACATAACTCGGGCGCAAACCCGCCTCCTCAAGCACCTGAATCACGCCCACATGGGCAAAACCCCGAGCGGCCCCTCCACCCAAAGCCAAGCCCAAGCGCAATTCTCTCGGCTCTACTTTGGTCTGGTCGCGACCCGCTTCCGTCTGGGGACCTTGCACCACACTGCTGCACGCGGCCAACAGACCAAGCCCAATGCACAAGCACAGTCTTCGCCCAAACGTGATCAGCCTTTTAATCTTTACCTCTGACATCCTTGAATTCCTCAAATCTTATTGATAACCATTCGCATTTAGGATAAACTTGACCACCAACACCCATTGAAAGTCAAGTTCGTGAAACTGTCCAAATCTCTCCTGAGCTTCGCCTGCCTGTGGGCATCCACCTCGGTCATGGCGCAAGACAAAGTGCTGAACATTTATTCGGCCCGGCATTACCCCACCGATGAAGTCATGTACAGCGACTTCACCAAAACTACGGGCATCAAGATCAACCGGGTCGATGCCGACGATGCCGGTATTCTCGCCCGACTCAAAGCCGAGGGCGCAGCCTCTCCCGCTGACGTGATTTTGCTGGTGGACGCGGCCCGCTTGTGGCGTGCCGAGGTCGATGGCCTGTTTTTGCCCATCAAGTCGGCCAAACTCGAAGACGCCATCCCCGCCAACTTGCGCGCCAAGCCCGCCGACAACGGCGGCACGGCGTGGTTTGGCCTGTCCACACGGGCGCGTGTGATCGTGTACGACAAGCTCAAGTTCAGCAAAACCGACGTGGACAGCTACGAGAAACTGGCCGATGCCAAGTTCAAGGGCAGTTTGTGCATCCGCAGCGGCTCGCACCCCTACAACCTGAGCCTGTTCGGGGCCATGACCGAGCACCTGGGTCCGCAAAAAACCGAAGTCTGGCTAAAGGGCTTGGTGGACAACATGGCCCGCAGCCCCAAAGGCGGTGACACCGACCAGATCAAGGGCGTGGCCTCGGGCGAATGCGGCGTGGCGGTCACCAACACCTATTACCTGGCCCGCATGATGCGGTCCAGCAACCCGGCCGACAAAGCCGTGACCGAAAAAATCGGCGTGGTCTTCCCCAACCAAAGCAGCTGGGGTACCCACATGAACGTGGCCGGTGGCGCCGTGGCACGCCATGCCAAAAACACCGACAACGCGGTCAAGTTCCTCGAATACCTGGCCAGCCCCTCGGCGCAAAACCACTTTGCCAACGGCAACAACGAGTGGCCAGCGGCCAAAGGCGTGAGCTTTGACAACCCCGCCCTCAAAGCCATGACCGGCGGCAGCTTCAAAAGCGAATTGCTCCCGATCAGCGCCGTGGGCATGAACCAGATCAAGGTGCAGCAAATGCTGGACCGCGTGGGCTTCAAGTAAGCCAACACGGTAGACGGGTCATGACAAAAATTTGACCCGCCCCTGCAAGGCCTGCAGCGTCACTTGCGGGGCAGACACCCCAGCCCCCACCACCACGCCCACCCCCGCCACAGGGGCCAGGCTGTCGAGCTGGAAACGGCCCACGCCAGGGGTCTGGCGGATGAAGCATTTTTCGTCGAAAAACAAACGGTCCCCATTCGCATCGATCTCGTCGCTGTCGATGGTTTCAAAACCGATCAGCTGACGGATCGCATCCAACCCACCGTCCCAAGGGACGGGGGTGATGGTTTTGGCGGTGGGGTCGATCACAAAACACGTCATCACAGGGCTCCGGTGGGGGGTGAAAAAACCGCCAGCTTAAACGGCTTCTGCGTGTGCGGGGGTTGTGGCGTCACTCACCGGCACAGCAGGCATGCGGATCAGGTGGTCAAAAGCGCTCAAGGCGGCTTTGGCACCCTCGCCTGCGGCAATGACGATCTGCTTATAAGGCACGGTGGTGCAATCACCGGCTGCAAACACACCAGGCACATTGGTGTGGCCTTTGGCGTCCACCACGATCTCGCCGAACTTGCTCAACTCCAAAGTGCCCTTGAGGAACTCGGTGTTGGGCACCAGGCCGATTTGCACGAACACGCCTTCCAGCTCGACCCAATGGTCATCACCCGAGGTGCGGTCTTTGTAGCGAATGCCTTTGACCTTGCCGTCAGCGCCGGTGATCTCGGTGGTTTGGGCGTTGGTGTGCACCGTGACGTTGGGCAGGCTCTTGAGCTTGCTCACCAAGACCGCGTCGGCCTTGAGCTGGTCGGCAAATTCAAACACCGTGACGTGGGCCACGATGCCGGCCAAGTCAATCGCCGCTTCGATGCCGGAGTTGCCGCCGCCAATCACCGCCGTGCGCTTGCCCTTGAACAGCGGGCCATCGCAATGCGGGCAATACGCCACACCCTTGTTTTTGTACTCGGCTTCGCCGGGCACATTCACATTGCGCCAGCGGGCACCGGTGGACAGGATGACCGAGCGGGCTTTGATGCTGGCGCCATTGGCCATCTGCACTTCGATCAGGCCGCCGGGCTGGCTGGCGGGGATGATTTTGTCGGCACGCTGCAAGTTCATGATGTCCACCTCGTAGTGGCGCACTTGCGCTTCCAAGGCTGCCGCAAACTTGGGGCCGTCGGTCTCGAGCACCGAGATGTAATTCTCGATGGCCATGGTGTCGTTGGTCTGGCCGCCAAAACGCTCAGCCGCCACACCCACGCGGATGCCTTTGCGAGCGGCGTACACGGCAGCCGCCGCCCCGGCCGGGCCACCGCCCACCACCAACACGTCAAACGGGTCTTTGGCGCTGAGCTTGGCGGCATCGCGTTCACCGGCGTTGGTGTCGAGCTTGGCCACGATTTCTTCAACCGACATGCGGCCCGAACCAAATACCTGACCGTTCAAAAACACCATGGGCACGGCCATGATCTGACGCGCCTCGACTTCGGCCTGGAAGGCACCGCCTTCAATGACCACGGTTTTCACTTTGGGGTTCACGATGGCCATGAGCGACAGCGCCTGCACCACGTCGGGGCAGTTGTGGCAGCTGAGCGACATGTAGACCTCGAAATTGAAGTTGCCTTCCAGCGCTTTGATGCTGTCAATGACGTCGGCCTCGACCTTGGGCGGGTGACCACCCGTCCACAGCAGCGCCAACACCAGTGATGTGAATTCGTGGCCCAGCGGCAAACCAGCAAAACGCACCCCAGTGGTCTGGCCTTCGCGGGCCACCACAAAAGACGGCTTGCGTGCGTCGTCTCCCGAGGTGTCCAGGCTGACCTTGTCAGACAAACCGACGATGGTCTCAAGCAACTGCTTCATATCAGTGCCGGTCTCGCTGTCGTCCAGCGAAGCAATCAAACGAATCGGCTGGCGCAGCAATGCCAGGTATTGCTGAAGTTGGGCTTTGAGGGTGTCGTCGAGCATGGTGATCTCCGGTTTTCAGGGGGCAGTGAACTTAGACCCGCACTTGTGGCGCAGGCCAGGGAACAGGGGAAATTGGGGGGGACTTGGGGGGAATACGTTGAGCGCAAGGCACGCAGGCTTGTGGCCCGCATGCGTTGAACTCAGCGCCCTGACCAGCAGGGCACCCGAGATTTAGATCTTGCCGACCAGGTCGATGGAAGGAGCCAAAGTCTTGGCGCCTTCTTTCCACTTGGCGGGGCACACTTGGCCGGGGTTGGCGGCGGTGTACTGAGCGGCTTTGAGCTTGCGCAGGGTCTCGGACACGTCGCGTGCGATCTCGTTGGAATGCACTTCAGCGGTCTTGATCATGCCTTCGGGGTTGATGATGAAGGTGCCGCGCAGTGCCAAGCCTTCTTCTTCAATGTGCACGCCAAATGCGCGTGTCAGGGTGTGTGTAGGGTCGCCAACCAAGGGGAACTTGGCCTTGCCCACGGCAGGCGAAGTCTCGTGCCAGACCTTGTGAGAGAAGTGGGTGTCGGTGGTCACGATGTAAACCTCCGCACCGGCTTTCTGAAACTCGGCGTAGTTGTCGGCCGCGTCTTCGATTTCGGTGGGGCAGTTGAAGGTGAAGGCTGCGGGCATGAAAATCAGCACGGACCACTCGCCCTTGAGGGTTTCGTTGGACACTTGCACGAACTTGCCGTTGTGGAAAGCCTGGGTCTTGAAAGGCTGGACTTGGGTATTGATCAAAGAGGACATGGACATTTCCTTGGGGTGGTTAATAAAAACTATCGAATGAGAAAACTCATTGGTCGCAATCATAAAACAACCTAGGGTTTCTACTCATGAGTAGTTTCTATCGACCTCATAGGAAAAAGCTTTCAACTCAAGCCCGTCGATTTACTCTTCCAAACCCCTGCACCAAACCCAGGGCCAAAGCCAGCCAAGCGAATATCCATGCCGCGCCACCCCAAGGCACCATGGACCGCAAAGCGTCCCAAGCCCACACATGCCGGGCATAAAGGTTGAAACTGAACAAAAGCAAACCGACCAGCATGAGCCAACCCGCCGCCTGCAGCCAACGCGACCCCCCGTATACCCGCAGCGCCAGCCCCGTGAACAACAAACCCAGAGAATGAAATTGCTGCTGGCTCAAAGCGGTTTGCACCGCCGTGGGCACGCCTGCGGCAAACACCGGCAAATGCGCAAAGGCGGCGCTGAACACCACGCTGGTGCAGGCACTGATCGCCCCCAGGGCCAGAAACCACCGGGCCGACAAAGGCCAAACCTCGGGCACGGAAAAGGACGACGGAGCAGACGAAGGGCTGGACATGGGGGGCTGCGCATCAAGCGAAAAATGGAAACAGCGCATTGAAACACGGCTTTGTGCGGCTGATTGGATTTTCGTCAGTGACTGCGCCGCCATCCCCTCACACCAGTGGCCTACGGTAGCCCCCCGCGTGGCCGCTGGGCGACAGCACCACCTGCCACAGCTGGTTGTCACGCGCCCTGAACGTGCCCGCACAGCACAGCAGGTAATAGCGCCACATGCGGTAAAAGCGCTCCCCATAGCGGTCTTTCAGCGCGGGCCATGCCGCCTCAAAGCGCTCATGCCAGGCCATCAGGGTCTTGTCGTAGTCCTCGCCCAAGTTGTGCCAATCTTCCATGACGAAATCATCTTCGCTGTAGAACGCGATTTCAGAGGCAGAGGGCAACGCCCCATTGGGAAAAATGTATTTTTCAACCCAGGGGTCAATTCCCGACCCTGCCCTGTTTTTGCCGATGGTGTGCAGCAAAAACAAGCCATCGTCACGCAAGCAACGTCGGGCCATGTCAAAGTAAGCGCGGTAGTTTTTGTGCCCCACATGCTCGAACATGCCCACCGAGGCGATGCGGTCAAAGCGCTGCTCACCCTGCAGGTTGAACTGCCGGTAATCGGCCAACTCAAAACGGATGGGCAAATCCCGCGACTTTTCTGCGCCCAGCCGGGCTTGCGCTTTGGACACCGTCAGCCCCACGCACTGCACCCGGTAATGCCGGGCCGCAAACAGCATCAAACTGCCCCAGCCGCAACCGATGTCCAGCAGCGACATGCCCGGTCGCAGCTGCAGCTTTTGGCAAATCAGGTCCAACTTGGCTTCTTGCGCCTGAGCCAGGGTTTGGGCCACCGGCCAATAGCCGCAGCTGTAGGCCATGGAAGGGTCCAGCATGGCCTCGTACAAATCGTTGCCCAAGTCGTAATGCACCTCCCCCACCTGCCAAGCCCGGTGTGGCGACTGCAAATTGGTCAGCCGCGCCTTGAGCGATGCCCACAGCCACCCGGCCCGACCCACCTGCTCGTCCAGCCGCGCCCGCAAAATCCGGGTGATCAACTCGTCCACCTCGTCGCAGTCCCACCAGCCGTCCATATAACTTTCCCCCAAGCCCAGACTGCCCCGCGTCAGGATGCGGTCAAACGTGGCCGGGTGATGCACCCGCATGTCCCAAGGCCGGCCGCCCCCGACCCGGATATCGGCCGTGGCCAACAAGGCACACGCCTGACGCCAGTTGTCGTCGGTGCGCTCCAAAACCGTTTCATTCCTGTCCCACGAGAGTTCTGAAGCCATGCGGTTCTCCTGTCATGATGCCAACCGGGTCATGCACCCGTGACCTTGTCCATGCTAGAAAAACTGGCGCTGTTTGCACATCCGACCAAACCGGTACGGACCTACCGTGTTTGCGGTAAGTGCACTCGATGGGGCACAGGGATGGCCGATTTGCTAGGCCTCTTTTTATGACGGGCTGCCCTTCGCTCGCCCGTGACCAAAGGGCATAATTGACGTTGACGTAACGTCAATCAAATTCAGGAGCGAAACATGGACATTCAAGGCAAGGTTTTCATCGTCACCGGCGGCGCATCAGGCCTGGGCGAAGGCACGGCACGCATGCTGGCGGCCAACGGCGGCAAGGTGGTGATCGCCGACATGCAGACTGAAAAAGGCGAAGCGATTGCCAAAGAGCTGGGCGGCGCTTTCGTCAAGTGCGATGTGAGCAATGAGGCCGACGGCCAAGCCGTGGTGGCCCAGGCCGTGTCCATGGGCCGCCTCTCTGGCCTCATCAATTGCGCAGGCATCGCCCCGGCCGAAAAAACCGTGGGCAAAAACGGCGCACACAGCCTGGCCGTCTACACCAAGACCATCATGGTCAACCTGGTCGGCACCTTCAACATGATCCGCCTGGCGTCTGAAGCCATGTGCAAAAACGAGCCCGAAGCCACAGGCGAGCGCGGCGTGCTGATCAGCACCGCCAGCGTGGCGGCCTATGATGGCCAGATTGGCCAGGCCGCATACGCAGCCTCCAAAGGCGGCGTGGTCGGCATGACACTGCCCATTGCCCGTGACCTGGCCCGCAACGGCATACGCAACATGACGATTGCCCCCGGCATCTTCGGCACCCCCATGCTGTTTGGCATGCCACAAGAAGTGCAAGACGCCCTGGCCGCCGGCGTGCCCTTCCCCAGCCGCTTGGGCACCCCGCAGGACTATGCCAAACTGGCCAAACACATCATCGAAAACGACATGCTCAACGGCGAAGTGATCCGTCTGGATGGCGCGATTCGCTTGGCTCCGAAGTGATGTGACCCATCGGCCCGCAAATGGGCCGGTGAATGGCCATTGGCCATGGGGCTCAGCCCGACGACATGCCCATCACACTCAGCGCCACCCATGCGGCCAGATAACTGAACGTGAAAGCAATCACACCGGGCACAGCGGCCTGACCAGCCACACGTTCGGCCAACAGGCCCGCCAGCGGGATGAATTGCTGCGCATGAACCGCCAAAAAATGCGCAGGCCGCAGGTCTTGCCAGGTGTGCCATCCCACCACCGGCCAGCCCACCCCAGCAGGGGGCTGTTTAGCACCCAACATGAAGCCACTCACAGTGGACAGCACAAAAGTCAAGGCCAAGCCCAAGATCACAGCCCAACTGGTGGGCGTGAGCACAGCTGTCCCCAACGCCTTCCAGATCACCCACGCCAGCCAAGCTTGTGATGCCACCAAGCCCACCGCTGCCAGCGCCATCAGGCCAAACATCATGGCGCGCACAGGGTCAGTCGTGTTGTAGTGCGAGCCCTCTCCCCGCGCCGCTTGGTAAGTGATGTAGACCACCTCAAACAAAGAGGTGACGATGATCAATGCCGCGATCCACTGAAAGCTTTGGCTTTGACCCACCTTGCCAGGCACCAGCAAAGTCAACCAGACGGTGGTCAAGGCAAACAGCGCCGTACCCGCCATGAATTTCATGGGCTTGGCCCAGATGCCCACATCGCGCAAGGTACGCAGATCGATCCACGACAGCGCGTAGGTCGGCAGCAGCAAGACAGCCATCAGCAAACCATAAACGCACAAGGTTTTTTGCGCCGCGCTCAGTCCGGCCCAACCCAAGGCCGAATCGGCCAAGCCCTGCACTGCTTCTAATAATGACATGATGGCCCCAAAAGTTGACACTGTCTACAAGTGTCGCTTAAACTGTTGACACTGTCAACATGCACCCCCATTCAAAGGCAATATGGTCAAAACCATTCACGAACTGGACCTGAAAGAAGCCTGCATCCAAGCGGCCAGAGAGGTGATTGCCGAGCAAGGCTTGGAAGGCCTGAGCCTGCGCGATGTGGCGCGAAAACTGGGTGTGTCGCACCAAGCGCCCTATCGCCATTACCCCAGTCGAAACCACTTGCTGGCCGCCATCATGCAGCGTTGTTTTGAGGATTTCGCAGATTGCCTAGACCAAGGTGCCAA
This sequence comes from Limnohabitans sp. WS1, assembly GCF_003063265.1. GTDB lineage: Bacteria > Pseudomonadota > Gammaproteobacteria > Burkholderiales > Burkholderiaceae_C > Limnohabitans_A. Next base: position 60,671 of record NZ_NERU01000003.1, on the reverse strand, counting down.
GCACCATGACTGCGATGCACTGCGCGGCATGGGCGAGGCCTACATGCAGTACGCAGCCCAAAAACCCCTGGAATACCGCCTCATGTTTGGCACACCTTGGCCAGAACCCGCCAGCCACCCAGAGTTGGTGCGGCATGCTGTGCATGCCTTTGGGTTGTTACGCCACCACCTGCTCCAGCAACTGCGCACAGCGCATAACGAAACTAGCGACACGCCCGCCCTGTTGGCGCAAGCCGAGCTTCAAGCACTGTTCATTTGGTCAAGCTTGCACGGCCTGGCCAGCATCATGCAAGCCAACGTCATGCAACACTTGGTGCTCTCCCCCGAGGTCCCCGCATTGGCACAGCCATTTTTAATGGGCATGGTCCATACCGCCTTGACGCACGGCCCCGCCCAAGACCCTGCACCCCACTTGGTGCTCTCCCCCGAGGTCCCCGCATTGGCACAGCCATTTTTAATGGGCATGGTCCATACCGCCTTGACGCACGGCCCCGCCCAAGACCCTGCACCCCAAGTCAGCCCCCAGGACAGCCATGAAGACTGAACCACACCGCCGCTGGACCCTGGCCACCCTGCTCATCGCAGCCGTATCCGCCACGGCCTGCGCCCAGTTCAACCACGCACAACTCAACAGCCCCGTGGCCCTGAGCGCGGTGCCCGCCATCACGCCCGCGCCGCGTGTGGCGCTGGTGCTCGGCAGCGGCGGCCCTCGCGGTTATGCCCACATCGGCGTGATGCGGGTGCTCGAAGACGCGGGCATCCGTGTGGACCTGGTGGTCGGCTCCAGCGTAGGTGCTTTGCTGGGGTCTTTTTGGGCCCATGGCTACTCGGCTCAAGCTTTGGATGACTTGTCTCAAACAGGCGGCCCGCTCACGGTGTTTGATTTTTCCGTGTTCGCCGACCGGGGCTGGATTCACGGGCAGCGCTTGCAGGACTACGTGAACAAGGGTCTGAACGACAGCAACATCGAAGACATGCCACGTCCTTTCATCGCCGTGGCCACTCGCCTGCACGACAAACAACCGGTGTTTTTCAACACGGGCAATGTGGGGGTGGCGGTGCGCGCCTCCAGCGCTGTCCACCGCGTCTTTTCGCCCGTGGGCATTCATGGCGTGGAATACGAAGACGGTGACGAATCCTTGCCCGTGGCCGTTCGCGCGGCCCGCCAAGCCGGGGCCCGCTTTGTGATCGCCGTCGACGTGACAGCCCGCCCGGGCAGTGCCCCAGAGGGCACAACGGCCGCCCGCCTGGAGCGCGAAGCCCGCAGACGTGCGCGCATTGACCCGGAACTGCAACACGCCGATTTTGTGATCCACCCGGACATGGGTTTTGCCACCCGGCCTACACCTGCTTTTTTCCGGATGGCCAGGCAATCGGGCGAGCACGAGGCCCAACGGCTGTTGCCGCAACTGAAGGCGGCATTGCAAAATCAACCCTTGTTGAAACCTTGAACTGGACAGGGACTCCATTCCCACGCCCCACTGTCACGGCCACGATTGAGCCGATGCATGCAACCGTCCACAAAAGAGAAACACCATGAACACACACCTGCCTTTGAGCCTGATCCTGCTGGCGTTGTTGAGCGCCTGCACCACACAGCCACCCGCCAATGCCCTGCGCTACAGCGTGCCCGATCAACCCGCTCAACCCGCTCAACCCGAAGCGGCCAGTGGCAACACGGCCAAACCCGGCTGGGCCTACACGCGCCAAGCGGTGGCTGCAGCCAACCCGCTGGCCACCGATGCGGGGCACCAAGTCCTTCGCGCAGGCGGCTCCGCACTCGATGCGGCCATTGCGGTGCAGATGGTGCTGGGCTTGGTGGAGCCGCAGTCGAGCGGCATTGGCGGCGGCGCGTTTTTGCTGCACTTTGATGGCCAAAAAGTCACCGCGCACGACGGGCGCGAAACCGCACCCGCTGGTGCCCGCGCAGACATGTTCATGGACCAAGGCAAGCCGCTCCCGTTCGCCGATGCCGTGCAAAGCGGCCATTCGGTGGGCGTGCCCGGCGCGGTGCGCATGCTGGAGGTGGCGCACCGCCAACACGGCCGCCTGCCTTGGGCGCAGCTGCTGCAGCCGGCCATCACGCTGGCCGAGCAAGGCTTTCGGGTCAGCCCCCGCTTGCACGCCTTGCTGCAAGCCGACGCGCTGCTCAAAACAGACCCGCTGGCGCTGCGCTTTTTCTACCAAGCCGATGGCCAGGCCTGGCCCGTGGGACATGTGCTGCGCAACCCCGAATACGCCCATGTGCTGCGCGGTATCGCCCAAGCGGGCAGCCGCGCCCTGCACGAAGGGCCTGTGGCTGCAGCCATGGTGGCACGCACGGCGCAAGCGCCGCGCCCCGGCACCCTGAGCCTGCAAGACCTGGCCAGCTACCAGCCCCGCATGCGCGAGGCCCTGTGTTTTGACCACACGGCCGCATCGCGGGCTTACCGCATTTGCGGCTTTCCGCCACCGTCTTCAGGCCAGATCGCCATCGGCCAAATTTTGGGCATGCTGGGCCACACCCAATCCCAAGGCCCCGAGCTGGCAGGCGGCCTGCCCTCGCCCGACTGGCTGCACCGCTACACCGAAGCCTCGCGCCTGGCTTTTGCCGACCGGGCGCAGTACGTGGCCGACCCGGATTTTGTGAGCGCACCCGCTGGTGACTGGCGCAGCATGCTGGCCCCCGACTATCTGCAAAAACGCAGTCAGCTCATCGGTGCACAGGCCATGAAAGCGGCCCCCGCAGGCCAGCCCGGAGGCCAAACCACCAGCTTCGCCCCCATGCCCACACAAACCGAGTACGGCACCAGCCACATCAGCGTGGTCGATGCCCAAGGCCGCGCCGTGGCCATGACCACCACCATCGAAGCCGCTTTTGGCTCGCGCCGCATGGTCACCACCGACCCCACTCGCCCTGGTGGCTTTTTGCTCAACAACGAGTTGACCGATTTCAGCCTGGTCCCTGCCGACGCGCAGGGCCGCCCCATCGCCAACCGGGTCGAGCCCGGCAAACGCCCTCGCTCGTCCATGTCGCCCACCCTGGTGTTCGACAAGGCCACAGGCCAACTGCTCATGAGCGGCGGCAGCCCCGGGGGCGCGGCCATCATCCACTACACCGCCAAGCTGCTCACGGGCACGCTGCACTGGGGCCTGAACGCGCAGCAAGCGATTGACCTGCCCAACTTCGGCTCGCTGGGCGGCCCCACTTTGCTGGAAGCCCAACGCTTTGAGCGCAGCACCATCGAAGCCCTCAAGGCGCGTGGCCACGAGGTGCGCGAAATGGAGATGACCAGCGGCTTGCAAGCCATTGAACGCACCCCCAAAGGGTGGTTTGGTGGGGCCGACCCCCGACGTGAAGGCATCGTGCAAGGTGATTGATGCGCGGCCAGCGCAAGGCCCGGTTCAAACAGATCGGCTGGTGTCCCGGGCCAGCACGGCCCAAGCCATTTGCAGCAAAGCAGCCTCAAATGCCGGGCTGCCCAACAGGGGTGATTTTTCCAGGCTGGCACTGCGCAAGGTGCCAATCACCGAACGGGTCAGCACAAACCATTGCGCCGAGCTCGGTGAATGCAAGGCGGGATGCTGGATGCGCTCGAAAAAAATGGCCAAGCGCTCCGACACCTGCCTGACGGCGCTGGCGGTCTCCTCAGGCTGCTCCAACGTCCAGCACGTCCGAATCAGGCTCTGACTGAGGCCCTCCCCGGTGGCAAAACCGCGAATCAAAATGCGGATGGCTTTGCCCAGAAGTTCACGGCCATCAACTTGCTGCACATCGTGCTGGTTTTCCAGTTCACTCAAATAGCGCTCAAGCGCTTGCAGCACCAAATCTTGCCCCCTTGCGGCCATGGCCCGCATCAAGGCCTCTTTGCTGGGGAAGTATTGGTACAGCGTGCCAATCGAAAATCCGGCGGCGGCGGCCACTTTGTTCGTGGTCAAACCGCCCTCACCGTCCTTGTCCAAAATCTGAGCAGCGGCTTTGAACAAGGTTTGCATGGTTTGCTGCGATCTGGCCTGCGATGGCTGGCGACGCAGGCTGGACGGGGCTTTGGCAGACGGGGTCGCTTTGGCGGGTTTGGCTGAAGCCATGAAAAAGCCCTTCAAAAAATGTGAGCAGATCGCGAGTTGCAAGGTCTTTGCAAAACCTGAACAATGCTCATATTCTGATCGATCACGCAAGGCACTCCCATGAGCACACACGCAAACTCCCCCACTGAATTGACCGTTCGTCGCTTGAGCGTGGACCTGAGCCAAGGGTTTTCTCGCCACTGGAACGGTGGCGACGCCTTCATGACGGCTTATGCCAACGCCTTGTCCATGAGCTTTCCGGTGGGCGAACAATCCTTCATCGACGCGGTCAAGAACGGTGCCAAAGCCTTGCCCGACACGCCAGAAAACGCTGACCTGAAAAGTGTCGCGAAAGGTTTTATTGGGCAAGAAGCCACCCACCGCCACCTGCACGCCCTCTACAACGCCCACCTTGAAAAGCAAGGCTTGGTCAACCATTGGGGCCCCCGCGCAGAGCGCCGTCTGAAAAAAGGCCGTGAAGAGTTTTTCAGCAAAAGCGACAAGGGCTATTTGCACGAATTGGCCATCACGGCCGCTTTTGAGCACTACACCTCGATTTTTGGCGACCTGACTCTCGAGCGCATGGACCAGCCCGGCGACTGGTTCGCCGGGGCGCAAGAGCCCCTGAAAACCTTGTGGCGTTGGCACGCGGCCGAAGAATCCGAGCACAAATGCGTGGCCTTTGACCTGTACCAACGCCTGGGCGGCAACCACGCTTGGCGCATGCGCTGGTTTTGGTACGTCACGGTGCAATTCAGCACCGACGTGTTTCGCCAGACGGTCAACAACCTGTGGCACGACAAGACGCTCTTCAAGCCCTCCACTTGGTGGTCGGCCAGCAAGTTCTTGTTTGGCCGTCACGGCATGGTCTGGCGAGTGGCCAAACCCGTTTGGGAATACACCCGCAAAGACTTTCACCCCATGCAAGTGGGCAGCGACACCTTGTCGAAAGATTGGCTGGAAAACCATGCCGACCAATGGCGTGCGGTGGGTTCAGCGACCCAGGCTGCGGCTTAAGGCATTCGCGCACGGGGGTGCGCTCCCACAAAACAGCAACCACGCTCAGTCGCTGACCAAAGCCCGCACCCAGTCGGGCAAAGTCACGGCTTTTTGATTCGGAAAATCCACCCAAATCGTTGTGGCCCCGCCTGCGGCAAAGATCACGCCAGGCTGATCGGTTCGCTCCAGCGTGCACCAGCTTTCAAACGTGGTGCGACCGGGGTCACTGACAAACATCTTGGCCAGGATGTCGCCCGGAAACTCGAACTGTTTGTAGAAGTTGCAAAACGCGTTCACGATGACCGGCCCCTGGCCTTGCGGGTTGACCTGGCAACCAATGGCCTCAAACCAGTCGATGCGCAGCGTCTCCATGTAGCGGAAATACACCGTGTTGTTGACGTGGCCCATGGCGTCCATGTCACCCCATCGGATGGGGATGACCAACTCAAACACTTGCTTTTTGTGCTCAGGCAGCTCCAGCTTCATGGCTTGGCCCTCACACCGCGAAACCGTCGTCGGCCGACACCACCGCGCCGTTGATGAAGTGGCTCTGGTCGCTGGCCAACAACATCAGCAAAGCGTCCAAATCTTGCGGCTGGCCCACGCGTTTGCGCGGCAACATGCTGATGAGCTTTTGGCCCTGCTCGGTCTGCCAGTGGTGGTGGTTGATTTCGGTGTCGATGTAGCCCGGGCAAATCGCGTTCACGTTGATGCCAAATTTGCCCCACTCCACCGCAAAAGCCTTGGTCATCTGAATCACGGCGGCCTTGCTCATGCAGTACACACCAATTTGCGGCAAAACCTTCAGCCCCGCCATCGAGGCGATGTTGATGATGCGCCCGCCCGTGAAGCTGCCAGGCGCTGCGCCCTTGGCGCGGGCCAGCATGCGCTTGCCCACCTCTTGCGCCACAAAAAACGCGCCGCGCACATTGGTGTTCATGATGAAGTCGTAGTCTTCTTCGGTCACATCCTGGATGCGCTGGGTGGTGCTCACGCCCGAGTTGTTCACCAAAATGTCGATGCTGCCCATTTCGGTTTCGGCATGCGCCACGGCGGCTGCGATGCTGTAGCGGTCGGTCACGTCCATCTCGACCACATGCGCGTCGCCGCCAGCGGCTTCGATCTCGGCCCGCAGGTCTTTGAGTTTGTCCATGCGGCGGCTGGCCAACACCACGCCGGCACCTGCTGCAGCCAAGGTTTTGGCAAATTGCGCCCCCAAACCACCCGAAGCGCCCGTGACCAGGGCCACGCGGCCGGACAAATCGATTTCATAAGCCATGACAACTCCTTCAAGAATGAACCCCTGCGGGCAAAAACGGTTGACGCCATTGTGCGGGGCAAGCCGGGCAGAGCCGCATAAAATGAGTCACACGCCCGACACCCCTGTGTTTGGACATTTGTTTTGACCCCTTTCTCAAGAAGAGACGTTCATGAGCCCCGAAGAAATCCTGAGCACTTATGGTCCCCGCGAATCCATGGAATACGACGTGGTCGTGGTCGGCGGCGGCCCCGGAGGCCTGTCCACAGCCATTCGCCTGAAACAACTGGCCGCTGAAAAAGGTCAGGACGTGTCGGTCGTGGTCCTGGAAAAAGGCGGCGAGCCCGGTGCGCACATCTTGTCGGGTGCCATCATGGACCCCAAGGCCCTGAGCGAACTCTTGCCCAACTGGAAAGAGCTGGGTGCACCGCTCAACCAGCCCGTGACCGACGACGCTTGGAGCTTCTTGAGCGAGACCGGCGCGACCCGCACCCCCGGCATTTTCTTGCCCGAGTGCGCACAAAACCACGGCAACTACATCATCAGCCTGTCCAACTTCACCCGCTGGCTGGGCCAGCAGGCCGAAAACCTGGGCGTGGAAATATTTCCTGGCTTCACCGCCGCCGAAGTGCTCTACAACGACGACGGCTCTGTCAAAGGCGTGGCCACCGGCAATATGGGCATCGGCAAAGATGGCGAACCCACCGAAAACTTCCAGCTGGGCATGGAGCTGCACGCCAAATACACCGTTTTTGCCGAAGGCGCGCGCGGCCATCTGGGCAAGCAGCTGATCGCCAAATACAAGCTCGACGAAGGCCGTGATCCACAAACCTACGGCATCGGCATCAAGGAAGTCTGGGAAATCGACCCCTCACGCCACACCCCCGGTTTTGTCATGCACACCGCTGGCTGGCCCATGAACAACGACACCTACGGCGGCGCGTTCATGTACCACATGGAAGACAACAAAATCGCCATCGGCTACGTGGTGGGTCTGGACTACGCCAACCCCTGGCTCAGCCCCTTTGAAGAATTCCAGCGCTGGAAAACCCACAACAACATCAAGTGGTACTTCACCAACGACCAAGGCGAAGTCAACGCCAAGCGCATAGGTTACGGCGCACGCGCCATCACCGCTGGCGGTCTGATGAGTCTGCCCAAGACCGTGTTCCCAGGCGGTGCGCTGGTCGGTTGTGATGCCGGTTACCTCAACGTGAGCCGCATCAAAGGCAGCCACGCCGCCATCAAGACCGGCATGCTGGCCGCCGAAGCCGCTTACGACGCCATCGTGGCCGGTCGCCAGCACGACGAGCTGAGCGCCTACCCCGAAGCATTTGAAGCGAGCTGGCTCTACACCGAGCTGAACAAGTCGCGCAACTTCAAGACTTGGTTCAAGAAGGGCCTGACAGTCGCCACCCTCATGAATGGCTTTGAGCAGTTCGTGCTGCGCGGCCACATTCCCTGGACACTGCGGCGCGACAAGGCCGACCACACCTATCTGAAGCCTGCGGCCGATTGCCCCAAGATCGACTACCCCAAGCCCGATGGCAAGCTCACCTTCGACCGCTTGAGCAGCGTGTTCATCAGCAACACCAACCACGAAGAAAACCAGCCCGCCCACCTGACGCTCAAGGATGCCTCGGTGCCTGTCAGCATCAACCTGGCCAAATACGCTGGCCCAGAGAGTCGCTACTGCCCTGCTGGCGTTTATGAGTTCGTGAAAAACGAAGACAACTCCGACCGCCTGCAGATCAACGCGCAAAACTGCGTGCACTGCAAAACCTGCGACATCAAGGACCCCACGCAAAACATCGTCTGGGTCACGCCCGAAGGCGGCGGCGGCCCCAACTACACAGGCATGTAATTCCTGCGCATTCAATTCAAGAGGCCCTGCAGGGCCTCTTTTTTTCGACTCGACCCCGCTGCGTCGCCAATGCAACAGCAACCCCGCGAAAACCCTAGGCCAAACGGCCAATGATCACACCATAATCAACTTGTATGACAAGTTGATTCGCAGCTTGTTGTTGTCCATCGATCCACGAGGAGCTTTCGAATGAAATTGAGCAAACTGATGTTGGGCCTGAGTTTGGCCATGGGTATCCTGACCACCGCCTCTGCGCAAATCACCATGCGCAACAGCATCTCTGTCGGCCAGAACTCCCACCAGGGCGAAGCCATCGACACCTTGGCCAAAGAAGTTGAAAAGCGCACCAACGGTCGCATCAAGATCCAGAACTTCTACTCTGGCTCTTTGGGCGGTGAGCGCGAGTCCATCGAATCCGTGCAGCTGGGTACCCAAGAACTGGCCACCACATCCACCGGCCCCGTGCCCAACTTTGTGCCCGAGTCGCGCATCCTGGACGTGCCCTTTTTGTTCCGTGACAAAGCACACGCACGCGCTGTGCTGGATGGCCCCATTGGCCAAGAACTGCTGACCAAGTTCGACGCCAAAGGCTTCAAGGCTTTAGCCTGGGGTGAAAACGGCGTGCGCCACATGACCAACAGCAAGCGTGCGGTGAACGAGCCGGGCGACCTGAAGGGCCTGAAAATGCGCACCATGGAAAACCCAGTGCACGTGGCCGCTTACAAGAGCTTGGGCATTGTGACCACCCCCATGGCTTTCCCTGAAGTGTTCACCGCTTTGCAACAAGGCACTGTGGACGGTCAAGAAAACCCACTGTCAGTGATCATGGCGGCCAACTTTGACCAAGTGCAAAAGCACCTGACACTGACCGGCCACGTTTACTCACCCGTGGTGATCTTGATGAACAAGGGCTCGTTTGACAAGCTCAGCGCTGCCGACAAGCAAATCTTCTTGGACTCGGCCAAAGAGGCCGTCAAGGTCAACCGCGCCCGTGTGGACAAGGACGATGCCAATGGCGTGGCCGAGTTGCGCAAAAAAGGCATGACCATCATCGAGAACGTGGACAAGTCCAAGTTCTTGGCCACCATGGGCCCCGCCATGGCCGAGTTTGAAAAGCAGTTCGGCAAGGCCAACCTGGACCGCATTCGCAACTTCAAGTGATCTGAGCTTGTTTTGGACGCCCGACCAGCTTTGGCTGGCGGGCGTTTTTCAATTTGGCCGAGAAACGCCCCATGAAACAATTATTTTTACGCTTTGAGGAGCGGACCACCGCCCTTTCGATGATGGTCGCCTGCGCGATGATGGCATTGGCCTCGGCTTTTGCCATTCACCAAATTGTGACCCGTTTCATACTCGAGTCTCCGGCGGAGTGGACCGAGGTGTTGATCCGATTCAGCCTGATCTGGATGGTTTTTCTAGGCATTCCCACCGCTTTTCGCACCGGCTCCATGGTCAGCGTGGATTTGCTGTACCGCCTGAGCGGCCATCGAATGCGGCGAGTTTTGGATGCCGTGGTGGCCATCTCGGCCCTGGTGCTGTGCGGCATCATTTTGTGGTGGGGCTGGGACTACGCCAACCGGGGCAGTGTGCAGTCCATGATTGGCTTGGAAGGTGTCTCGATGTTCTGGGCTTATTTGGCTTTGCCCGTGGGCGCTGTGTTCAGCATCATTGGCATCATTGGTTTTTGGCTGGATCCCCAGCGTATGGAATTGGAGAGCGCACAATGAGTTCAGCCATGCTTTTCACGATGCTGCTGTGCTTTGCACTGACGGTATCGGTGGCAGTTTCGATTGGTTTGTCGGCGATAGTTGGCATCCAAATCGCCAACGCCAACATGCTCATTTCCGTCAAGGAAATGTTCAACTCGATCAACAAGTTTCCCCTGGCGGCCATTCCCTTCTTTATTTTGGCGGGCAACCTGATGGAGACCGGCGGCATTTCTCGCCGCTTGGTCGAATTTGCCAAGAGCATTGTGGGTGGTGTCCAGGGGGGCTTGCCCATGACTTGCGTGCTGACTTGCATGATTTTTGCAGCCGTCTCGGGCTCCTCGGTGGCCACCACCTTCGCCGTCGGTGCCATCTTGATTCCGGCCCTGATCAAACACGGTTACCCCAGGCCTTGGGCTACCGCCTTGCAAGCCACCTCGGCCGAGCTGGGCGTGATCATCCCCCCGTCCATTCCCATGATCTTGTTTGGCGTCTCTGCCGAAGTTTCGATTGGTGAATTGTTTGTCGCGGGTGTCGGCCCTGGCCTGCTCATTGGCGGTGCCCTGATGCTGTTCGTCTGGCTTTACTCCAAGTACATGGGTTGGGGCAAAAATGATGGAGACGGTCGCTTGAGCTTTGGCAAGGCCACTTGGCAAGCCAGCTGGGCTTTGCTCATGCCGGTGATTGTGCTCGGCGGCATTTATGGCGGCGTCTTCACACCCACCGAAGCAGCGGCCGTGGCGGTGCTTTACTCCTTCATTGTGGGCACCGTGATCTACCGCGAAATCGGCTTCAAGGACATGTACAACATCCTGCGCAAGTCGGTCATTTCAAGCGCGGTGATCATGTTCATCATCGCCAACGCCGGCTTGTTTGCATTCATGATCACCCGGGCCGGCGTGCCTGCCGCCATTGGTGCCTGGCTGCAAGAGATGCTGCAGTCGCCCATGTATTTCTTGCTGGGCATCAATGCGGCCTTGTTCATCATCGGCATGTTCATCGAGACCAGCGCGGCCATCATCGTGTTGGCCCCGATCCTGGTGCCAGTGGCGATGCACTTTGGCATCGACCCGATCCACTTTGGCATGGTGATGATCGTCAACCTGGCCCTGGGCATGATCACCCCGCCCTTTGGCGTGAACCTGTTTGCCGCGTGTACGGTGGCTAGGATTTCGCTGGACCGGATCATCAAAGACCTGATCCCCTTCATCGGGGTCATCTTGGGCTGTTTGCTGCTGATCAGCTACGTGCCCGAGATATCCTTGACCTTGCGAGACTGGATTTACAACAAATAAAGCTAGAATCCACCCCTGTCAGGAGAGTGCCTGACTTGTCTTCCCTTGTGAAACAAGTCAGGCCGCCGAAGGCGCAGGCGGTTTGAAAAACTGCTGAACGCTCAGGCAAAAGGACTGACAAAACGCCTTTCATCAAGGCGTTACCTCACTGGAGAGAGGTGCCGGGCCATCGGGCCACGGCATCCACCGAAGGAGCAACCCGCAGAACGTTTGGCTTTTGGGCTGAAGGTTACCGGCGAATCTCTCAGGTAAAGCGGACAGCGAGGGCAAGCGCCACAGCATGTGCTGTGGTTTTTCATTGCCCTTGGAGTTTTTTGTGACCGCTGCTGCCGACCTGCTCACTACCCCTTTGAACGCACTGCACACCGAGTTGGGCGCCCGCATGGTGCCTTTTGCGGGTTACAGCATGCCAGTGCAATACCCGGCAGGCTTGGTGGCTGAGCACCACCACACCCGCTCTGCCGCTGGCCTGTTCGACGTCTCGCACATGGGCCAGTTGTGCCTGAGTGGGCCGGATGCCGCAGCCGCCTTCGAGAGCCTGATGCCCGTGGATGTGATGGGCCTGGGCGTGAACAAACAGCGCTACGGCCTGTTGCTCAATGACGCTGGCGGCATCATCGACGACCTGATGTTCGTGAACCGCGATGTGGCCAACGGTGGCGACATTTTTGTGATCGTCAACGGTGCCTGCAAACACGGGGATTTGGCCCATATCCAAGAGCGCATTGGCAACCGCTGCACCATCACGCCGCAATTTGACCGCGCCTTGCTGGCACTGCAAGGCCCGCAAGCGGTGACCGCCTTGCAACGCCTGTTGCCCGGTGTGGAAAAACTGGTGTTCATGACCGGCGCTGCCTTTGAAGTGGACGGCGCAGACCTGTTCGTGACGCGCAGCGGCTACACCGGCGAAGACGGTTTTGAAATCTCCTTGCCCGCCCACGCCGCCGAGGCCTTTGCCCGCCGCCTGCTGGCCCAGCCCGAGGTCAAGCCGATTGGCCTGGGTGCCCGCAACTCGCTGCGCCTGGAAGCCGGGCTGTGCCTGTATGGCAACGACATCGACACCACCACCACCCTGGTCGAAGCTGGCCTGAACTGGGCCATGCAAAAGGTGCGCCGCACAGGTGGCGCGCGGGCGGGCGGCTTTCCGGGTGCCGACAAGATCCTTTCACAGCTCAACGGAACATCCCCGGCACAGCGATTGCGTGTGGGCCTGGTGGGCCTGGAGCGCGTGCCGGTGCGCGAGCATGTTGAACTGCACAACGACGCCGGTCAAAAAGTGGGCGAAGTCACCAGCGGCCTGCTCGCCCCCACAGCCGATCAGCCCGTGGCGCTGGCCTATGTGCAGGCAGAATATGCGCCAGCAGGCACACGCCTGAACGCCATGGTGCGCGGCAAAGCCGTGCCCATGGAAGTCAGCGCCCTGCCCTTCGTGCCCAACCGCTATTTCCGCGGCTAAAGGCTCATTGAATCGTTAATCGGGGTCAGATCCCAATTAAATCCACACACCCGTCCAAGCCAAACAATTGGGATCTGACCCCGATTTAATTTCCAAACACACACCAGGAGCCCCCTCATGATCAAGTACACCGAAGACCACGAATGGTTGCAAATTGACGGTGACACCGCCGTCGTCGGCATCACCCACCACGCGCAAGATGCGCTGGGTGATGTGGTGTTTGTAGACCTGCCCGAAGTGGGCAAGTCTTTTGCGGCCAAAGAAGTGGCTGGCGTGGTCGAGTCGGTCAAGGCCGCCGCCGACGTTTACATGCCCGTGGACGGCGAAGTCACCGAGGTGAACGAAGAGCTGCGCGGCGACCCATCACTCGCCAACACCGACCCGCTGGGCAAAGGCTGGTTCTTCAAGGTCAAGTTAAGCAACCCGGCGCAAACCGATGCCCTGCTGGACGAGACGGCTTACAAGCAGTTTTCTGCTGGCTGAGTGACCTGTTCACTGAAGACTAAGTGAGCAGTTTTTGTGTTTTGTCACCCCGGACTCGATCCGGGGTACATCTCCTCAAGAGCACCACAGCACCCATTTGACGACATGCGTGCTCGATCAAGTCAGGCATGACAAAACCACAACGCACTCACCCCAAAGAACCCCAACAGAACGCGTAAATATCCAGAACCTTGGGCAAATGGCACACCGTGCCACTTGCCGAATGTTTTAACCGGAGCCACACATGCTGATGTCCACCCTTAAACCCTTGGCCGAACTCGAAAACCCGTCCGAATTCATTGCCCGCCACATTGGCATCAGCGGTGCAGACGAGCAGCACATGCTCAGCGTGATCGGCGAGGCTTCGCGCCGCGCCCTGATCGAGTCCATCGTGCCGCGCAGCATCGCCCGTGCCCAGGCCATGGACTTGCCCGCCCCAGTGACCGAGGCAGCGGCGCTGGCCGAACTCAAAAGCATGGCGCAGCAAAACCAGTTGCTCAAGAGTTTCATCGGCCAAGGCTATTACGGCACACACACCCCCGGCGTGATCCTGCGCAACATTCTGGAAAACCCCGCTTGGTACACCGCTTACACGCCCTACCAGGCCGAGATTTCACAAGGCCGCATGGAAGCGTTGGTCAACTTCCAGACCATGGTGACCGACTTGACGGCCATGGACATCGCCAACGCCTCCATGCTCGACGAGGCCACGGCCGCCGCCGAGGCCATGACGCTGGCCATGCGCACCGTCAAAAGCAAGAGCCGGGTGTTTGTGGTGTCTCGCGCCTGCCATCCGCAGACCATTGAGGTGATTCAGACGCGTGCCCAACCGCTGGGCATTGAGGTACTGGTGCCGCAAAGCGCCGACGCCTTCACCGCTGCGCTGAACGCTGAGCACTTTGCCGCACTGGTGCAGTACCCCTGCAGCACCGGGCTGGTGGAAGACCTCAGTGGCTACGCAGCCCAAAGCCATGCGCAATCCGCCGCCCTGATCGTGGCCGCCGACATGCTGGCCCTCACGCTGCTCAAGGCCCCAGGCGAAATGGGTGCCGACATCGTGGTCGGCACCACGCAACGCTTGGGCATGCCCATGGGCGCAGGCGGACCTCATGCCGCCTTCATGGCCTGCCGCGACGCCTACAAACGCTCCTTGCCAGGCCGACTGGTCGGCGTGAGCGTGGACGTGCATGGCAAACCCGCCTACCGCCTGGCCCTGCAAACCCGCGAACAACACATCCGCCGCGAAAAAGCCACGAGCAACATCTGCACCGCGCAGGTGCTGCCTGCCGTGGTCGCCAGCATGTACGCCGTGTACCACGGCCCCGAGGGCTTGAAGCGCATTGCGCGCCGCGTGGCGACTTACACCGCGATCTTTGCGCAAGGCCTGCAGACCTTGGGCTTCAAGCTGCGCAAAGAAACCGCCTTTGACACCGTGTGGATCGCCATCGGCGAATCCTCGGCCTCGCTCATCGAACGGGCCCGGCAAGCGGGCATGAACCTGCGCAAGGCTTGCGACAAGAGCGTGTCGATCTCGCTGGACGAGACCACCACGCGCGAGGACATCCACGCCCTGTGGCAAGTGTTCGCCGCCGAATCAGCCAACCCGGGCCAATCTCTGCCCAGCTTCGATGCGTTTGAAAAAGGCGTCGAGCCGCTGATCCCAACCGAGCTGCGCCGCAGCAGCGATTTCCTCACGCACCCTGTGTTCAACCGCTACCACTCCGAGACCGGCATGCTGCGCTACATCCGCCAGCTGTCCGACAAAGACCTGGCGCTGGACCGCAGCATGATTCCGCTGGGCAGCTGCACCATGAAGCTCAACGCGACCAGCGAGATGATTCCCATCACCTGGCCCGAGTTTGCCCATGTGCACCCATTTGCCCCGGCTGATCAACTCAAGGGCTACGCCCAGCTGGACCAGCAGCTGCGTGACTGGCTGTGCCAGGCCACCGGCTACAAAGGCATCAGCCTGCAGCCCAATGCCGGATCACAAGGCGAATACGCGGGCCTCCTGGTCATTCAGGCCTACCACCGCGCCCAAGGCCAGGGCCACCGCAACATCTGCCTGATCCCGTCCAGCGCGCACGGCACCAACCCGGCCAGTGCTCAAATGGTCGGCATGCAAGTCGTCGTCACCAAGTGCGATGAAAACGGCAACGTGGACATGGCCGACCTGCAGGCCAAGTGCGAGCAGCACAGCGCCAACTTGGCCGCCGTGATGATCACCTACCCCAGCACACACGGCGTGTTCGAGACGCAGGTCAAGCAGCTCTGCGAACTGGTGCACCAACACGGTGGTCGTGTGTACGTAGACGGCGCGAACATGAACGCACTGGTGGGTGTGGCCGCCCCCGGCGAGTTTGGCGGTGACGTGAGCCACCTGAACCTGCACAAGACTTTCTGCATTCCGCACGGCGGTGGCGGCCCCGGCGTCGGCCCCGTGTGCGTGGTGGAAGACCTGGTGCCTTATCTGCCGGGCCACGCCACAGGCGGCGTGCCGGTCAACGGTGTGGGTGCCGTGAGCGCAGCGCCGCTGGGCAATGCCGCCGTGCTGCCCATCAGCTGGATGTACTGCCGCATGATGGGCGCAGAGGGCCTGAAGCACGCGACCGAGTCGGCCATTTTGGCGGCCAACTACATCAGCAAGCGCCTCAGCGCCCACTACCCCACGCTCTACGCCAGCGACAACGGCCATGTGGCCCACGAGTGCATCCTGGACCTGCGGCACTTCAAGGAAAGCTGCGGCGTGATGGCCGAGGATGTGGCCAAACGTTTGATGGACTATGGCTTTCACGCGCCCACGCTGAGCTTCCCTGTGGCCAACACCCTGATGGTCGAGCCCACCGAAAGCGAAACACTCGAAGAGATTGACCGTTTCATCGACGCGATGATCGCCATCCGCGAAGAGATCCGCCAAGTCGAAACCGGCGCCTGGCCACAAGACAACAACCCGCTGAAACACGCGCCGCACACCGCAGACAGCCTGCTCGGCAGCGAATGGGCCCGCCCCTACAGCCGAGAGATCGCTGCCGCGCAAGCCCAACGCGTGCCGGCCAGCGTGAAATACTGGCCGCAAGTGGGCCGGGTCGACAACGTCTACGGCGACCGCAACCTGTTTTGCAGCTGCATCCCGGTGGGCGACTACGCCTGACCCACACACGAAGGAAGACCACCGCTTCAAACCAAAAAAATCCCGCATCGGGAGAGACTGTCAACCGCAGACAGCGCCGAAGGAGCAACCGCCCCGGAAACTCTCAGGCCAAAGGACCGATGCAGGCTGGCCCCCATCTCCGGATGAGGGGCCACACACTCTGAAGAGCGATCCCGGTTCGTCACCGGGGTCCACCGCAGGAGCAAGCCTCATCCGAGGTGAATCTCTCAGGTTTCAAACAGAGGGGGTCATGCCGCGCACATTCGGTGCGCAGCGTGTCCACCTGTTTGAGACGTTTTGAAGAGAAAACTCCTTATGAAAAAGCACATCGTCATCATTGGTGGCGGCATCACCGGCGTCACCTCCGCCTACGCCCTGGCCCAACAAGGCATTCAGGTCACCCTGATCGAGAAAAACCGCTACCCCGGAATGGAAACGTCTTATGCCAACGGCGGACAGTTGTCGGCCTCGAACGCCGAAGTCTGGACCCACCCGTCAACCATCATCAAGGGCCTCAAGTGGGTGCTCACGAGCGATGCGCCGCTGCTTATGAACCCCGCCCCCACTTGGCACAAACTCAGCTGGATGGCCGAGTTTGTGGCCGCCATTCCCAAGTACAAAGACAACACCATCGCCACGGCCCGGCTGGCCATCGAGTCGCGCGAACATCATTTCGCCTGGGCCAAGGCCGAAGGCATCGACTTTGACCACAAGCGCGAAGGCATCTTGCACATCTACCGCGACAAAAAAGGCTTTGACCACGCAGGCCAAGTCTCCAAGCTGCTGGCCCAAGGCGGCCTGCCGCGCCGCGCCGTGACGCCCGACGAAATGAAAGCCATCGAGCCGACCCTGCAAGGTCAGTACTACGGCGGATACTTCACCGAAAGCGACTCCACCGGCGACATCCACAAGTTCACCTTTGGCTTGGCCAAAGCCTGCGAACGCCTGGGCGTGAAGTTCCTCACCGAGCACGAAGTGCTGAACGTGCAGTCCGATGGCCAAATCGCCAGCGTGCAGGTCAAGCACCAAGGCCAAGTGGACACCTTGACCTTTGACGGCATCGTGGTCTGCGCCGGTGTGCACGGCCGCCGCTTGGCCGCGCAGCTGGGTGACCGCCTGAACATCTACCCTGTCAAGGGCTACTCGATCACCGTGGGCCTGAATGACGCCGCCAGCCAGGCCGCGGCACCGCAGGTCAGCCTGCTCGATGACGAAACCAAACTGGTCACCAGTCGCCTGGGCGCAGACCGTTTCCGCGTCGCGGGCACGGCCGAATTCAACGGCATCGACCTGGACATCCGCGCCGACCGCATCAAACCCTTGGTCAACTGGGTCAACGACTGCTTCCCCGGTGTGGACACGCGCCGCGCCGAGCCCTGGGCTGGCCTGCGCCCCATGATGCCCAACATGTTGCCACGCGTCGGCGCAGGCAAAAAAGCCAACGTGTTCTACAACACCGGCCACGGGCATCTGGGCTGGACACTGAGCGCCATCACCGCGCACCAATTGGCTGGCCATGTGATGGCCGCTATGCAGGACAATGTGCGCTCCTTCATGACCCCTGTCACCGCCTGACCATGCCACTTCACATCCTGCCCGTTGATTACCAAAACCCCACCCACCGCAACGCGCTGGTGATGCTGCTGGACGCCTACGCCCAAGACCCCATGGGCGGCGGCGAAGCACTGGCGCAGGATGTGAAAGCGCGGCTGTGCGATGACTTGGCCGCACGCACCGATGCGGCCAGCTTCATCGCCTGGCTGGACGATGCGCCTGTGGGCTTGGTCAACTGCATCGAGGGATATTCGACCTTCAAAGCAAAGCCCTTGATGAACATCCACGACATCGCCGTGCTGCCGGGTCACCGGGGCGCGGGCGTCGGTCAGGCTTTGCTGGCAGCCGCCGAACAACACGCCAAAGAACACGGCTGCTGCAAGCTCACGCTGGAAGTGTTGACCGGCAACGCGCGGGCCTTGAAGAGTTATCTCGGATTTGGCTTTGAGCCTTATGCGCTGGACCCGGCAGCGGGCCAGGCCAGCTTCATGCAAAAGTGGCTTTGAACAGCGCAGACTTGCCCATTGGTTGATGTTCCACCCATGGTGCGATTCAGACACCGCGGGTTGCACAAAAAAATCAGCTTGACCCAAGAAGGCTGATGGAGTTGTTTGTCCGATCAGACGGGGTCGGCTGAACCCAATTCCAAACACCACAAAAGAAAAAACCCCAAGTAGATCAACTACTTAGGGTTCAGTCTTGGCGGAAACGGAGGGATTCGAACCCTCGATGAGGCTCTACACCCCATACTCCCTTAGCAGGGGAGCACCTTCGGCCACTCGGTCACGTTTCCAATGCGTAAATTATAGCTCAGGCTTGGTCCAGATCGAAGGCTTTGTGCAAGGCACGCACTGCTAATTCCATGTATTTTTCATCGATCACGACCGAAGTCTTGATTTCGGAGGTTGAAATCATCTGAATGTTGATGCCTTCTTCACTCAAGCTGCGGAACATCTTGCTGGCCACGCCCACATGGCTGCGCATGCCGATGCCAACGATGGACACTTTGCAAATCTTGGCGTCGCCCAACACTTCGGCTGCACCCAATGAAGGCAGTACTTTTTCCTTGAGCAAATCAATGGTCTTGGCGTAATCGTTGCGGTGCACCGTGAAGCTGAAGTCGGTCTTGCCGTCTTTGCTCAGGTTCTGGATGATCACATCCACTTCGATGTTGGCGTCGGCCACAGCGCCCAGGATTTGGTAGGCAATGCCGGGCTTGTCGGGCACGCCCAACACGGAAATTTTGGCTTCGTCGCGGTTGAATGCGATGCCGGAAACGACGGCTTGTTCCATTTGTTCGTCTTCCTCAAAAGTGATCAGGGTGCCGGATGCGGCTTCTTCGTTGATGTCGATGTCCCAGGGCGTGAAGCTCGACAGCACGCGCATGGGCACTTTGTATTTGCCTGCGAACTCCACCGAACGGATTTGCAGGACTTTGGAGCCGAGCGATGCCATTTCGAGCATTTCTTCAAAGCTCACGGTGTGCAGGCGACGGGCTTCAGGCACGACGCGGGGGTCGGTGGTGTAGACGCCGTCCACATCGGTGTAGATCAGGCATTCGTCGGCTTTGAGCGCAGCAGCCACAGCCACGGCTGAGGTGTCGGAGCCGCCACGGCCCAGCGTGGTGATGTTGCCCTGGTCGTCCACGCCTTGGAAGCCGGTGATGATCACAACCTTGCCCGCGTTCAAATCACCGCGAACTCGCACATCATCAATCGATTCGATGCGGGCTTTGGTGAAAGCGCTGTTGGTCTTGATGGGCACTTGCCAGCCTGCATAGCTGACCGAAGGCTGGCCTTCGGACTGCAAGGCAATGGCCAGCAGGGCCGACGAAGCTTGCTCGCCGGTCGAGGCCAGCATGTCGAGTTCGCGGCTGTAGTCGTTGCCCGGTTTGGCGGGGGCGAGCTCCTTGGCCAAGCCGAGCAGGCGGTTGGTTTCGCCGCTCATGGCGCTGGGGACCACCACGATCTGGTGGCCAGCGCGGGCCCACTTGGCCACGCGCTTGGCGACATTGCGAATGCGCTCGGTGGAGCCCATCGAGGTGCCGCCGTATTTGTGAACGATCAAAGCCATCTTGAGTGTTTAAGTGATAAAAAAACTGGGCAACAGGTGTCTGTTTTCACTGCTGCGAGCATCGGACAAACCCTAGATTGTACCCATCGGCCTGACATCTTCTTGACCTGCTCATGCAGGCCTGCTGGCCATCAAGCCCAGCAGGGTTCAGGCCCTTGTCCAAGACAGGTGGCTGGCTTGACGCAGCACAAAGCCTTGCCCCACTTTCAGGTGCAAGCGATGCCCACGGGTGGTACAGGCCGCCACTTGGTCGAGCAACTCGTGCAGCTGCGCAGTGCTGGGCGTGGTGGCGTGGTGTTGCCTCAACCAGTGTCGCAGCACCAAGGCTTGGCGGGCACGGCTGAGTTGCTGCAAAGCCTGGATGCGTGGTGGCACGCCCACCTGCGTCAAATCTTGCGCAGCCACCTCGTTCAAGACCTCTTGGGCCTGTGCTGCGTGGGTGGCGCTGCGGGCAAATGTGGCGCGAAAAGCAGGCAACGCTTTGGACAAAGCGGGCAGTACTTGGGCGCGAATGCGGTTACGGGTCAAGTGCTCGTCCGTGTTGCTGGGGTCTTCAACCCAAGTTTGCCCTTGGCTTTGCAGCCAATCACGCAGGGCCGCACCCGGCACAGCCAACCAAGGGCGGTGCCAGTTCAAGCCCTGTCGCTGCCAGTGCGCCGGCATGCTGGCCAACCCCGGCAAACCTGCGCCGCGAGACAAAGCAATGAGCAGGGTTTCAATTTGGTCGTCCGCGTGCTGGGCCAAAGCCACATCACGCACCTCGGGCCATTCGGTTTGTACCGCCTCGGCCAGCGCCAAGTAGCGGGCCTGGCGGGCTGCATCTTCTGGGCTTTGACCGGGGGCATGAGCAGCCTGAACCCGGCGCACCGCCAAGGGCAAGGCCAATGTCTTGCAAAGTGCTCGGCAGTGCGCCTCAAAACCATCGGCGGCCTCTTGCAAGCCATGGTGGATGTGCACCGCCCTCACCTGTCCTGGCCAACGTCGTTCACAGGCCAACAGCAGCGCGGTCGAATCGGCCCCACCGCTCAAGGCCACAGCAAAAGGAAGGCCCGGGCTGAAATCAGCCAGGGCCTGATCAAGGTTGGGGTTCATGCAAGCGACTCGTCAACCCCCAGCGCACTCACTTGGCTGCTTTGGTATCGGTAAAACGGCCGTAGCTGTTCAGTCGCTCGTAGCGACGCTCCAGCAGTTCCTTGGGTTTGAGGTCGGCCACTTGACGCCATGCATCCCCCAAAGCACGCTTGAGGAAAGACACCATTTGAGCGGTGTCGCGATGCGCCCCACCCACAGGCTCATTGACGATTTTGTCGACCAGACTCAAGGCTTTCAAGCGGTGCGCGGTGATGCCCAAGGCTTCGGCGGCCACTTCGGCTTTCTCGCTGGTTTTCCACAAAATGGAGGCGCAACCCTCAGGGCTGATGACCGAGTAGACCGAGTACTGGAGCATCAAGACTTGGTCGGCCACAGAAATGGCCAATGCACCGCCAGAGCCACCTTCGCCAATGATGGTGGTGATGATGGGCACTTCGAGTTGGGCCATCTCGAAAATGTTGCGGCCAATGGCTTCGGACTGACCACGCTCTTCGGCGTCAATGCCAGGGTACGCGCCGGGTGTGTCAACAAAAGTAAACACTGGAAGCTTGAATTTTTCGGCCGTCTTCATGAGGCGCAGGGCTTTGCGGTAGCCCTCGGGCTTGCTCATGCCAAAGTTGCGCAAAGTTCGCTCTTTGGTGTCTCGTCCTTTTTGCTGGCCCAGCACCATGCAGGCTTGGCCATTGAAGCGGGCCAATCCACCCACAATGGACAAATCATCGGCAAAGTGCCGGTCACCATGCATCTCGACAAAGTCGGTGAAGATGCCTTGGATGTAATCGAGCGTATAGGGGCGCTCCGGGTGGCGAGCGATTTTGGTGATTTGCCAAGGCGACAAATCACTGTAAATGTCCTTGGTCAGCTGATGACTTTTTTTGCTCAGTTGATCGATTTCGAGGGTGATGTCCACCGCCGACTCGCTTTGCACATAGCGCAGCTCTTCGATCTTGGCTTCGAGTTCGGCAACCGGCTGCTCAAAGTCGAGAAATGTTTTTTTGGCCAAGTTTTACTCCTTGTTCATAACCGGGTGGACGCCACGTCCACCCCCTCAATACGCCACGGGAACAGGGTCCAGCGAGCGCCAAATATACCAAGTCGCCACGGTGGCGTAAGGACTCCAGGCCTGAGCTACCTCTCGCGCATCGCTGCGGCTGACCGGCTCACCTGAAAAATAATTGCGGCTGATGCCGTTGATCAAACCCACATCATCGAGTGGCAAGACGTTAGGGCGCATGAGGTAGAAAATGAGAAACATCTCGGCGGTCCAACGGCCAATGCCTCGAATGGCCACCAACTCGTCAATGATGGCCTCGTCGTCCATCTCGTTCCACGCTTTGACGTGCACGGTGCCGGAGCTGAAATGCACCGCCAAGTCCACCAAATACTCCACCTTGCGGGCCGACAAACCGGCCGCACGCATGTCATCGACTTTGAGCTTGAGCACGGCGGCAGGGGTCATGCGCTTGGGCAAGGCCGAAAAACGGTCCCACACCGATTGAGCCGCCTTGACAGAAATTTGTTGGCCCACGATGGACCGGGCCAAAGTGACGAAGGCATCGCCCCGGGTTTCCAAAATGGCATCGCCAAACTGGGGAATCAGTTTTTTCATGACCCGGTCTTTATCGGCCAGGTGCGCGCAGGCCTCGGCCCAATAGGCGGGCGTCACGGGTGTCAAATCTTTGCTGTTCAAAACAGTCACTGCGCCGACTCCCAAGTCGTTCCCGCAGCAGAGTCTTTGAGCACAATGCCTTGGGCCAGCAAATCGTTGCGAATGCGGTCAGCTTCGGCAAAATTTTTGGCCTTTTTGGCGTCGGCTCGTGCCTGAATCTGCGCCTGAATGGCCGCTTCATCCAAACCCGCACCGGATTGCAGGTAAGCCGTGGCGTCGGTTTGCAGCAAGCCCAGCAAGCCGCCCAAGGCTTTGAGCAAGCCCGAACGCTCGGCCGAGCCGCTGCGGTTGACTTCGCCTGCCAACTCAAACAGCACGGCCACCGCCTCGGGCGTCCCAAAATCTTCGTCCATGGCGGCCTTGAATCGAGCAGCCAAAGGGTCAGCCCAGTCGATGGACACTGTTGCGGGCGGCACAGCTTGCAAGGCGGTGTACAAGCGCTTCAAAGCGCCTTTGGCGTCATTGAGGTGCACATCGCTGTAATTGAGCGAGCTGCGGTAGTGGCTGCGCACAATGAAAAAACGCACCGTCTCGGCATCGAATTCTTTGAGCACGTCACGGATGGTGAAGAAGTTGCCCAAGCTCTTGGACATTTTTTCGTTGTCCACATTGATGAAGCCGTTGTGCATCCAAAAGCGGGCCAAGAGCTGGCCGTTGGCGCCTTCGCTTTGGGCGATCTCGTTTTCGTGGTGCGGAAACTGCAAGTCGGCACCGCCGCCGTGGATGTCAAAGGTCTGCCCCAGCAGCTCGCAAGCCATGGCCGAGCACTCGATGTGCCAACCGGGTCGGCCCGTGCCAAAGGGGCTGGCCCATTTCACGTCGTCGGGCTCGGTGGGTTTGGCGCTCTTCCAGAGCACAAAGTCCAGCGGGTCGTTCTTGTCGGTCTCTACGGCCACACGCTCGCCAGCATTCAGCTCGTCCAGCGACTTGCCGGACAACTTGCCGTAACCGGCAAACTTGCGCACCGAATAATTCACGTCGCCATTGCCCGCCCGGTAGGCCAGGCCTTTTTGCTCCAGCGTGCCGATCATGCTGAGCATTTGGGGCACAAAGTCGGTGGCCCGGGGCTCGTGTTGGGGGCGCTCAATGCCCAGGGCGTCCGCGTCTTGGTGCAAAGCGTCGATCATGCGGTCGGTCAGGTGGCGGATGGTTTCACCGTTTTCCAAGGCACGCTTGATGATCTTGTCATCGATATCGGTCACATTGCGCACATAAGTGACTTGGTAACCACTGGCCTTGAGCCAGCGCTGCACCACGTCAAAAGCGATCATGGAACGGGCGTGCCCCAAGTGGCAAAGGTCATAAACCGTCATGCCACAAACGTACATTCGCACATGGCCGGGCTCGGCAGGCGTGAAATCGGAAACAGCACGGCTCAGCGTGTTGAAAATGCGCAGACTCATGTCAAACCACAAAAATTATCGGAAATGAGAACACCGGATCAAACCACCTTGGCACAGGCGCATTGGACCGGAAAAAGCGTTCTAAAAGGCCGCAGTGAAGCTGTGCGGCGAAGAAGTCTCGGGCATGGGGCTGACCCAGCGCTCCGTTACAATGACCCTTCAGTATATCCCCGACCTGCGGCCCCCTGCAGCACTTTGCAGCCATCGGACCCGACACCTACACACCCTTTGTTTTGGCTTGCATGCGACATTTGCTCACACTGACTTGGATGGGTGCCCTGCTGGCATTCAGCACGCATCTGCGCGCCGACATTTACACCGATGTTGACGCCCTGGTGCGCAGTGGACAATGGCAAAAAGCCCAGGCACTGGCCAATCTTCGGCTCCAAACTGCTCCTACAGACCCGCAAATGCGCTTGCTGCAAAGCCATATTCAGGCAGGTTTGGGACAAACCCAGGCGGCAATCCAGACCCTCAAGGCGTTAACGCAATCTTTTCCTGAGTTGGCCGAACCCCACAACAATCTGGCCGTGCTCCTGGCCCAAGACAACCGTCATGAAGAAGCGCTTGAGTCCTTGCAAGCAGCCATCAAGGCACGCCCCGACTATGCTTTGGCACTGGAAAACTTGGGTGATACCCATTTGGCACTGGCCGCCCAAGCCTATGCACAAGCCCTGAAATCGGGTGCGCCTGCGGCCAGGTTGCAAGGCAAAAAACTGGCCACCGAGCAAACCCTGAAAACACCTTGAACGACACCCTGGACCTTGGCAACCACATGACCCAGACCGCACTCGCCCCCCAGCTGCACCAACGCAGACTGACCACATGGGCCGCATTGGCCTTTGTTTTGGCCTCGCTTGCCCCCATGGCAGCCCCAGCACAAACCGTTGGCAGCACAGGCAACACCACCAAAGTCCGCATCAGCACCAGCATGGGTGATATAGACGCTGAACTCTATGCCGACAAGGCCCCCAAAACCGTGGCCAACTTTTTGCAATATGTGAACGACAAGCACTACGACGGCACGATTTTTCACCGCGTGATTGCAGGCTTCATGGTGCAAGGGGGCGGTTATGACGCGCAATACAAAGAAAAGAAAACCCGCGCCCCGGTGCCACACGAAGGACGCCAATCTCTGGCCGCAGGCCTGAAAAACATCACCGGCACGCTGGCCATGGCACGCACCAACGACCCGCAATCGGCCACCGCTCAGTTTTTCATCAATGTGGTGGACAACGCATTTTTGGACCCCACGCCCATCCCCGATGGCGATCCCGTGGCCAAATTCCAATACCAAGGCCGCGTTTACGAAAACGTGGCCCGCGCCCAGCTGCTGGGTGCACCCCAACTGTATGGTTACACCGTTTTTGGCAAAGTCACGTCCGGCATGGACGTGGTCCAAAAAATCAGGACCACCCCCACCGGTGCGGGCGGTCCTTTTCCCGCCGATGTCCCCCGGACACCGGTCCTCATTCAATCCATCACTTTGTTGAAGTAACACCATGAGCAACCCCCAAGTCGAACTGCACATCACTGGCTACGGCGTCATCACCCTCGAACTCGATGCGGAAAAAGCCCCCAAATCCACCGCCAACTTCCTGTCCTATGTGAACAAGGGCCACTACAACAACACCATTTTTCACCGTGTGATTCCGGGCTTCATGATTCAAGGCGGAGGTTTTGAACCTGGCATGAACCAAAAGCCCACCGATGCCACCATCGAAAACGAAGCCAACAACGGCCTCAAAAACAACGAGTACACCGTGGCCATGGCCCGCACCTCGGCCCCTCACTCGGCCTCGTCACAGTTTTTCATCAACGTGGCGGACAACGGTTTTCTGAACCACACGGCCCCTTCCATGCAAGGCTGGGGCTATGCCGTGTTTGGCAAAGTCGTCAGCGGCACCGAGGTGGTCGACCAGATCAAGGGCGTGAAAACCGGCAACAAGGGCGGTCACGGCGATGTGCCTAAAGAAGACGTGGTGATCGAAAAGGCCGTCGCCCTCTGATTGACGACGCCATGCCCAACGGGTCAGCACCCGACGCCCTCAAGCTCGGGCACTTGAGGGCTCCGGCAACTTGGCAATGCGTGGACCTGATCTCGGACCTGCACCTGCAGTCTGCCGAGACGGCCACCTTCGAAGCTTGGCGACATTTCATGCACACGACCTCAGCGCAGGCGGTCCTGATTTTGGGCGACCTGTTTGAAGTCTGGGTGGGTGATGACGCGGTGGACAGTGACCCCTTTTTGCAGGCCTGTGCGGACACTTTGCGCCAAACCACTGAGCGCATCACCGTGGGCTTCATGCCTGGCAACCGGGACTTTTTGCTTGGGCAAAACTTTTTGTCCAGCTGTGGGGTGCAGGCCCTGAGCGACCCCACTGTGTTGGAATGGGGCGATTTGCGCCTGTTGCTCAGCCATGGCGACGCCTTGTGTGTGGCCGATTTGGACTATCAACGCTTTCGCATGCAAGTGCGCAGCGACGATTGGCAGCATGCCTTTTTGGCTCAACCGTTGCACGAGCGTTTGCGCTTGGCCCGTGCCATGCGCATGCACAGCGAATCGCAAAAACGCAGCGATGCGGTCTATGCCGATGCAGACACCGCGACCAGCCTGGCTTGGTTAAAAGCCGCCGACAGCCGCCACCTGATTCATGGCCATACCCACCAAGCTGCTGACCATTCCTTGTTGGAAACGCCCCACACCCTGCGCCAAGTGTTGAGCGACTGGTCACTCGACCACACCCCCCTCAGGGCGCAGGCGCTGAGACTCTGGGCAAATGGCCAAACTGAAAGGGTTGACCTTGCACCCAAAGAGCAAGCCACCCGGCCACTGATGCGATAACCAGCCCTTTGGAAGAGGGCCTGGTCATCAGCACATCAGTGTCCAATCACGAGCGGAGCAGCCCTTTCAAGGCATTTTGCAAACGACGTGCCGACACCTCGGTTTGGGCTTGGTCGAGAGTTTGCTGCGCATGGCGCACCTTGGTTGGCGGGTTCCAGACTTCAGTACTGTGAGCCGACGGAAAAGCGCCTGCAGGTGCAACTGCTCTACCGCGCCAGCACGAGCGCGCTGGACCTGCTGGTGGACAGCACCGGCATCAAATTTCTGGGTGAAGGTAAATGGAAACGCAAGAAACACGGGGCCGAGTACCGACGTCAGTGGCGCAAGGTGCATTTCGGCATTGATGCGAGTACGCTTTAGATTCGTGTCATCGAGCTGACCGACAACAGCTTGGGCGACGCGCACATGCAGCCAGGGTAGCTGGGGGAAGATACTGCCCCATGAAGCGATTGCCAGCACCAGCGCTGACGTCGCTTACGACTCGAAGACGTGCCATGCGGCGATCGTTGAGCGCGGGGTGCATGCGGGGAGTTCCTCGCGGAAGAACGCCCAGGGATAGAAGGCGACTCTCAATGGAGCGCTGGCGCCTAACGAGGCGCTCAAGGGGGGCCGCAGGCGTGCCTGGCGCATATGGAAGAAGTGGAGCGGGTACCACCAGAGCAGTTTGGTGGGGACCAGGATGCATTGCTTCAAACGCTTGGGTAAGCGGTTATGGTACGCACGTTTGAGAGTCAGGTGGTGCTGCGGAATGTGCGGGTGGCCTTGCTCAACCGCTACACGCTGTCCGGGTGCCCGTGTCTGCCATGGTAAAGCCGCGTCTGTGGTTAGGGTACTCTCGTATCCATTTCGACTTGTACAACCAAGTCTCTCGCAATTGAAATTTGTATATTAGAATACTTAAAAATTTAATTTTGAATTACAAATAATCCATGAATAGCAATCAATCGAACAAGGCAACGTCGCATCAGGAATTGACACTTGAGGACTTACTCCAAAGTGAGTCTGCCGTGCTGCGACGCATCAATGACGATTTCCAGCGAGATGGCGACCTGACAATGGCAAGCCACAACTCCACGACCACCGGCCACAATTCAAGCGGGATTCACACCTCCCACACATCGGCAATGAAAGAAAACCTGCTGAAGTAATGCTGGGCCTACCAATGCCCTCCTTTGAAGCAGGAGCCTTTCTCAATACTGTGCTGAAGCTTACCGCTCGGGACGGAAATGTGGCCGTTTTACCCGAGTCCGCAAGATTCGCGTTGGGCGAAAAGCGAGTCGTGCGCGTTGTTGCGCCAAGCGCTGCACAAGAAGAATACTGTCAAGCAATGGACAGGGTTGGCGTTCATTGTGTGCCTCAGCAATTGGCGGTATCTAGTTCAAGTGGCACCTGGCAGGTTATTTCACAACCAGACCTTGACCGAAAAGCTGAGCTGATAGGCCTTTACCTGTCTCAGGACCTAGGCGCTGCCACAGACGCTGCTTTTGCTGATATCTACGACGCAGACACAGCCGGTGCTCTATTTGGGTATCCGGCATGCTGCATCGCAGCAGTTACGGACTTAGAGCATGCGGGAAGTCGATGGCCGGAGCAGTTGGTCAAGCAAAGTGGCCCACCTATCAATTGGCATGCTTCAGCAAATCGAATCGTCGCTGATTGGGGTGGTATCTCACCTGTCGGCGAGTTGTTTCCGTGTTCCCTTGCATGTGAACACGCTGCACAAATCGGCCGTTCGGGGGTCCACGCCTTAGAGCATGTGGGTCTTCACAGGTTGGCCAGCCAAATAGTTCAAGATGCAAGCCGAAACTGGTGTCTTGCGCAAGGCCGGGGCGTTCCGAGTTTCGCCCCAAACGCGTACCAGCTTGCCTGGCAATAGAAGTGCCCACAAAAGTCACTGCAATCAATGAGTTCATCGTCAAAGTTGCCTCCCGATGTAACTTGGACTGCGACTACTGCTACGAGTACCACTCAGGCGACGACTCGTGGAAAACAATGCCGAAGTTCCTCTCCATGGATTCGGCAAATTACCTTGCTTTTCGGATCGCAGAGCATTGTCGCGAACATGGACTCAAAACGGTTTTCGTTACGTTCCATGGAGGAGAGCCTACCTTGGCCGGTGCAGACCGACTGGAACGCTTCATTGAAATCTTTCTGGGAGAAGCACGGTCCGATTTCTTAATCATTTTCGCCATACAAACAAATGCGACTCTGATCACAGATGAGCTCTGCGAATTGATTCGGCACAGGAACATCCAGGTAAGCGTTAGCGTCGATGGAAATCAGAAGCACAACGATTTGCATCGACTCGACCACCGCGGCAAATCCTCGCATGTCCGCACGGCTGCGGGCATTGCAAAGCTGAAAGAGACCGTTGGCGAGCAGCTGTCGGGGTTGCTTGCGGTGATGGACATTAAGACCGACCCTCTTGAAGTCTTTGACGCTCTTGCTCAATACGGCACCACCTCAGTCGAGTTTCTTCTGCCCCACCACAACTGGGACAAACCACCACCTCGTCCAGGTGATGACGAACACGCCTACGGGAAGTGGTACTTCGAAATTTTCAAAGCCTGGATAGGTGGAAGAAACTCTCACCTTGACATCAGGTTCTTCACGCACATCCTTAGTCAATTGGTAGGCAACGGCGGTATCTACGAAGCGATGACCTTGGCACCGATTACGTTGCTAACGGTCAATACAGCTGGCGGCTATGAAGCCGTTGATTGCATCAAGAGTACTGGTTCGGGTGCTCATCACCTAGGCCTGCATGTCAAAGAGACCTCTGTCTCTTCACTGCTGACCCATCCCGCAATCGAAGTCCGTCAAAAAGGGGAAGGACAACTGGCACCGAAATGCCAGACCTGTCGATTCAAGACTTCTTGCGCGGGCGGCTATTACCCCCATCGCTACTCAGTTGCCAATAGCTTTAACAATCCAAGTGTCTACTGCTCGGACTTGTATTGGCTTCTGAGCGAAATCACTACTCACGTCAAGGCCTTGAATCGTCATGCCTGAAAAACTGATTCAACTTGTTCCTCCTCAAGTCCTGCATGAAGCCAGTGGCAAAGCGTTCCAGCTGCGTCTCAGGCACTTTTTCGAAACCTATCGAAATACGGATTCTTTATCGCCGCCCGAGTTGAGCGATCTGCTTCAGTCAGGAGTCTTGGAGTGGCTGTCCGATAGCGCCACCCTCCGAGCGTGGATGTGGAGCATTAGTCGGCTGGCTTTTGCATTGCGAAGCGGGGGGGTGTCCATCGCGGTCGACACTCTCGACCATCTCCGTGTTGACAAGCCACACAAATCCCGGGTGAGCGAATTGCTCTATTGGCAACTACTCGGAATTGTGGTGGGGCAGGCATTGCACAAAGGTGTGTCCTTTTCGGTTTCATCGCAAATCCCGCCGCCAGAACGTATTCAGCTGGACAAGTTCGGAAAGCTGGAGCTCCTGCTGGACCGGCCAGTTGGCGCATATAGTCTTCGTTGCCAGGATGGAGTTCTCATTTTTTCGAGTCCTGGCATGAGCTTGAAGTTGGATGCCCCCTCAAGTAAGAGGACGCAAAACTATCGGTTCACTCCACTGCACTGGGTCACGCCTGAGGTTTATCTGGCGTACGACAATGACGCACTTTGTCGGCCCTTCTTTCAGCCTCTGCCGATGTTGGTTGGCAATGAAGAGAACCGACGACTCGAGGAGCAAATTTCCAGATGCTGGACTGCACTCAACACCTCAGATATTGACGGCGTGAGCCATGTCTTGGCCCTTTGCGAGTCCATTATTGGCCTAGTCAGCTTGACGGAAAGCATTGGTAGCGCAAGCCGCGAGGAAGCCTTGGGGCTCGTTTTCTTGCCAGCAGGCACCGATGACATCAACGTCGGGGAGTGTTTGTTGCACGAAGGTTTGCATCAATTACTGTTCCGGATTGAAGAAGCCGCTGACCTCTTTACTCCTGACACCAGTAAGGGAGAGAACTTCTACTCCCCTTGGCGAACTGATGGCAGGCCGCTAAGAATGGTTTTCCACGGGGCATTTGTTTTCTCCGGAATAGCCAGCATGCACCTTCATTTGCAGCAGAGTATGAATCCGGACCTAAAAGGCAGCCTCGAAGAGGCGTTCCGACGTATGGAGCAAAGTGCCCTAGCGATGGAGACGGTTCGGCGCCACGCACAACTCACCCCCGTAGGAATGAAAGTTGCGGCGGCAATTGACGCTCAAATCGAGAGCGTCCGTGGTCAATTACCCACAAACTACGAATCAGTTCGCGAAGCGATTCGCAAGAGACCTCATGATTTTCCCGTCCTGCTCGTCTGACGCCGTTTATCGCAGGTACAAGCTCGGCGTACTTGGCTTTCTGCAGCACGCCCTGAGAGACGGGGCTCTTTCCACTGAGGTTCTTAAGGCATCACAGGAACGGATGGCGGATGCCGTATACGAGCACCTCGACAACTGCATGCTTGCGCTTTACACACAAGCCCCTTTGGACGTCCAGCTGGCTGCATATTCCGTGGCTGCGACCATGCTACGAGATGTTGAGCACAGCGTGCAATATCCGCGCGTTATCGGCAAAGACCAGCTGCTGACCGGTGCGCTGAATTTGAGTTCGGATGCGCTCGACGAAGATATCGTAAAGGGCGCATACGTTCAAGCCGTCGAACTTCTTGACGCGGCAAATCACCCGGGCTCCGTGATTATTCGCAGCAGCACCCTAGCGCTACTTGGCTTGAAGAACTGCTTTGGCGATATTCGGGCGTTCTCAGATGAGCGCCTCCCTGGGTTCATCGCATTTGGGGCCAGCAATCCGCCCGGTGCGGTAGCAGAGCAGTTGCTGCACGAGTCAGTTCACACACGTCTTTGGTCTTATCTGCAGCTGGAGCACTCTACGCGAGACGTTCTTGCAGCATTGAATGGCACATATTCGCCGTTCGTAAAACGAGGGCGCTCCGCCCTTCTAGTGCTTCATGGCCTGCTTAGCTATGGCGCAGTGCACTCCATGTGGAGGGCTATTTCCGACGCGGGACTCGCTAGTGTCGCGTTTGGTCAAGAAGATGCAATATCCGTAGGCTTAGTGGAAAAGCGGCTGGCCGTATTGGCCTCCCGGGTCCGTTCTGCGCAAAAGATGCTTCAAAACGTCTGTCGACACGGTGAAGCACAAGCGCTTGCCGAAGCTTTAGGAATTTCCTGGAGCTTGACAGGCGAGAAAAGCGTTTCAGCGAGAGCAGACTCGGTGGAAGAGCTACTGAAATTGGTCACTGACTCCTCCCTCGGCAACATTACCAAGGCGGAAATTGCGCTTGCAGTCCTGGGGGAGAAGGTTTCTCGAGCCGTTTTGCCAATCGATGGCCTTGAGTTTCTGGAGGATTTTGGCAATGCCGGAGGGAAATTTGTCATCGGACGGCAAGCCATCCGCTCCAAGTCAGATGACCGAATCGACGGATTTTCCAACATTGTCTCTTCCGTATGTTCGTTGGATTCAAACGAGCCTAGTTTGGATGTGTTTGTCTATTTTGGTACGAACATTGAGATGCTTGAGGTGGCCGCGCGCTTAGACGATACAAACGAAGCTGGACTTCTTCTCGAAATTCCCGCCTGCTGCCAAGAGTACTTTCGAGAAAACTGGAGTACTGTTATGCAGGGCGATGGCGACTTGTTTGGCCATCTGCTGGCTCAACAGCCTCTGATTTCCACAGGATGCCTAGAGTGCAATGCTACACAAATGTATAGAGGTAAAGGCCTGTGTTGGCACTTTCCCTGCTCACTGAACTGTGATGCGACTAAGACCAGGGTCCGTCGCCGGCTGCAACTCATTCATGATGTTGATGAGCAACTAGCCCTTAACCTGAACGCGGACTCGTCAGGCATCCTACTTTGGAGCAGTGTTGACGGATATTGCTACATTGAAAACGCAAAACCAGATGCTCCAATTCCTTTGACATCGAAGTGGCTAAGCGGAAAGTTGATTCCGCCTTCAATTTCATCAAATGAGTGGGTCTGCGGGGGAGGCACCGCCGAAATCCGTCGACTCGTCATTTTTGAATAAAACGGGTTTTATGTAACCCCTCTTGAATTCAATTCAAAAAATTTCTTTGATTTACGTATTTACTGGAGAAAAATGCTTAATTTCATCATAATTGTCGCCATTTCAGCAATTGTAGGTTTTGCATGCTTGTTTATTTGGGACTATGTTTGGGTGTTCTGGGTTATTGGAGTTGTCCTGCTTTTTACCGGATTCAACGCAATGAACGACGGCCGAGTGAAAGACCGTCGCTTTAAAACGGGGTTCAGAAATAATGCTGAAGACACGAGTGACTTGGGGTTAGGTCTAAAGCTAATATGCGCAAGCGTTATGATTTTTGTAATTGCTTTTAATGCTAGGTACATTCTGCCCCGCCCCCACTCAGGCTCTAAAACAGAGACCAGCAGTTCAATTAAGCCTACAGTGGTTGAAACGCACGCGCCTAGTGTCGGACCGTTGAGCCCTGCAACAGTGACAGCAGCCCCGAAGCCCTCAGGTCAAAAGCAAACATCCGGTGCTGACACGTCGCACCCTGAGACTGCCTCTGAGGAACTACGGAACAAGGTAATTGATGTCAAAGACAAGGTGTTCACCGACGAAGAAATCGACAAGTTGGAGGAAGAAAAGCAATATCACGGTAACGATCCGATCGTCAGAGCACGGCTGGGCCTTCCCTCACGGACAACAAAAAGAATAGAGCCTTAATTTCCCATCGCCACCCACCAGCGCAAAACTGCGCGGATCAAATTTATCCCAACCTCCAAGCTTGCCAAACCAAGTTGTATTGAGCAATCGGGAACTCTCTGCCCGAACCATGCCATTCGGCCCTAAAGGCCAAATTGGCCTGGCATAACCGAGGGTCGATAAAAACTAATTGATAGAAAAAGCCATGCTGCGGCTCTGGGGAGAGCGACACATTTTTTAGCGAAAAAAAAGGGATTTATTGTAAGAAAAAATTATTTTTATACTCAACTGTATAATTTATTTGTAGCAAATAAATCCATAAAAAATACCGACGCTGCCATCAGGCTTTGATGCGCGCCGGCATGGTCAAACCGACAAAACCAAGCAGCACGTTCAAGCGCGCAACAGCCCTTTCAAGGCGTTTTGCAAACGACGTGCCGACACCTCGTCGTGCGGACCTGACAACACCTGAGCCACATCCTGGGCCCAAGTCTCTGCAGGACCGGGTTGATTGCGCTGTGTGAGCAATTGCAATTGCAGGGCACGACGCGCGGACAACTGTTCGGCAGGCGTGGGCACTTCAGCAGCCATTTCAAGGCGAAGCAAGGCCGTTGAGGCACTCTCTTTGGCCGGTGAACTCAGAGCCTGAGTCCAAACCTGGCGGGTCGATGCATTGACGGCGCGGCCCAACTCCTGTGTGCTCGGCAAGGCATCGGCTTGACGCTCTTGCCAAGCCCCCATGAGACGCGTGAGGGTTTCACCATGGGCTTGGGCGGCCAGCTTGCGCAAAGACATCTCAGCACGCTCCAAGGCCTCGCGCTGAGCACGGAAAGCGGCATCACCCAAACGCGGTCCACGATCTGGCCGTTGCTCAAAGTCACCTCGGCCAGAGCGATCGCGCTCGCCCATGCGAGGCTGGCCACGCTCGCCCATGCGCTCGCCGGGACGGCCTGAGCGTTCGCCCGGACGCGCATCGCGGCGGCCTGTGGGGGCTGGCGCTTCGGTTTTCTTTTGTCCAGGACGGTCATCGCCCCGAACCGCCACCACCCGTTTGGGCGCTTGTACTTTGGCCACAGGTGACGCCGCAGCGTCGCTCTGTGCACCCGTGTCGCCGGACACCTCCTGACCATCAGCCGATGGAGCAGACGCATTGGCCATGTCCGAGCCTTCACCGTCGGAAGGAGCGGCGTCTTGATCAGGCGCAGCACCGGATGCAGGCAATTCGGCCCGAACCTCTGGGGCAGGACTCGTTTTTTCAGCCAACACCGCTGCAGCTTGGCCACGCAATGCGGCGTCGAGTGCGGCCATGGCGGCACGAATTTTGGTGGCATCGCCACTGGCATTGGCCGCTTCCAAAGCTTGAGAGGCGTCGATCACCATGCGGTCGTGTGCATTCAAGGGTGCGGACACATGCTGGCGCTCAGAGCCTTTGCGCTGGAAAGCTTCATCCAGAGGCGCTCGGAAAATTTCCCACAGTTTTTGCTCGGTTTTGCGGTCCAAAGGCACGGACTGGGCCTCGGTTTGCCAACGGGTTTGCAAAGCTTTCACCGCATCTACGCGCAAAGCCGCAGCCGAGCCCAACTCGCGGGCCTCTTGGATCAAGGCTTGGCGACGCTCAATGCTGGCCTTTTGTGCGGCCTCCAGTCGGGCTGCAGCAGCCTTGAAAAGGGCTTTCCACTGAGACTGCATTTCAGCAAATGACTTTTCGCTCAAGTGACCGGCATTGCGCCAAAGGTCCGCAAACTGGTGCAAAGCCCGCAATTGGCCACGCCAATCTTCACTGTCGGCATGCGCGGCAGTGAACGCTTTGACTTCCTCCATCAGCGCCACACGCTGCGCACGGTGGTCGGCCGATTCTTTTTTGATTTGCTCCAGCCACAACAGCACTGTTTTGTAGGCCTCGTTGCAAGCCGCGTCAAAACGTTTCCACAAAGCGTGGTTGGGCAGGCCCCCTTGGTCGGTTTGCTTCCAGCTTTCACGCAGTTGACGCAGCTTGTCTTGCATTTTGCGCCCCCCCACGGTGGGGGTTTTGTCTTGACCAAGCAAAGCTTCAGCCTGAGCCACCAGGTCTTGACGGATCTGGTCGGCTCGCCAGCGTTGCCAGCCTTCGAGTTCGCCCGCTGCGGTCAAGGCCAAGTGCACACGCTCATCCAAGACCGTGTCCAGATGCTTGCCGTGAACTTTGAGCACCGCACGCAAAGCCACTGCAGCTTCAGCAGACGCTTTTCCTTGACCCTCAGCGGCTTCTTTTTCAACCGCTTCGAGCACGGGCGTGACGGCAGCACTGGCGGCTTCGCGCAGAGCCTGACGTTGCGCTGGATCCAATTTGGGCTTGGCGGGTTTGTCTGTTTTTTCGGTTTTGGCTTGTTCTGGAACGAGTGCGGCCTCTTTGCCCGTGTCACCGCGCAAGCGTCGAATTTCGTCGGCCCAAACAGGCACCGAAGGCAAGGCTGCGGCGGGGTCGGTTTGAGCCAAACCGGCCAAATCCAGAGCTGCTGAAAAACCATCCCAGACCGCTTGAAGTTGTTTACCGGCCACCTCCAGTTGAGAGGGGTACTTCAGGTCCACGCTAGGCCAAACCGCATTTTGGGTGAGGGCCAAAGCCTGGGTTTGCCACTGCACCACATCCGATTGCAAGCCCGAATGACCGCTTTGGGCTTCGCTCAGGGGTTTGGTGGACAACACCTCCACACGCTGAGCCAACAAAACGGCCGCCTCGCGCTGCACCATGACTTGGTGCTGCAAGTCTTCAACCCCTTTGACCACTTCGGCCAAACGCAATTTCAGACTGGCCAAAGGTTCGCGCGACAAGGGGGCACCGGCCTTGGCCGCATCACGCTGCCATGCCAAGGCGTCGGCAATGTTCAAACGCGGAGCCTGCAGCATCTGCTCGGCCTTCTGACCCCAGTCGCTGGCCAAAGCCTCCTGTCCGTGAGCGCGTTTGATCTCGTCGAGTTTTTCCTTGAGGATTTTGGCCACGCCTTTGTCACGGCTGGCCAGTTCACGGTAAACATCGTTGAGCAATGCCTCTGCAGGCTCGGAGGCCAACCACTCACGCAAACGGGCGCTGCGTTCACCGGATGTGGCGGCATTGAAGATACCGGCCGTCATGGGATCGAGGGCGGCAAGGTCAAAAGGCTTGAATGATGAGGTCACGGTAAAAAACTTTAAAACACGTTGGGTGCCAAGACGGCGGCGGGCCGACAGACTCGACCCCTGGGGACCAACTCGGCAACACAAACGCGTATTTTCGCCGGGATTTGCACGCGACAGAAAGCGGAACGCGAATCCAAGCGAAACAGGACGGTTTTCAGAGCCAAAAAACCATCTATATATTCAATGAAATCTATCAAACAAAATTTAAATACTTGACGGGTTATTAAAATTTCTTAAAATTTGCCACACATCGGCACCACTAGGGATAACCCGAGCATCAGCCGATTCGCTGCAAACCCCTCCTGGTCTGCAGCCTCGGCCCCCCTACCAAGCGTTTGCCTGCGGCATGTTCACGCTTGACACGAGAGGAGTTTTTTTGAAATCCCATCTGAATCTGTCCGAATTCTGGCGAAGCTTCACCACCTTGAGCGGCGACGTGCGCGAAGGTTTTGTAGAAATCACACGGCACAGCCTGGCCCTGCTGGGCATGGCTGTGGTGGCTGTGGCCTTGACTTTTTTTGCCCGCCCCGGTTTGCAGGTCTATGCCAGTGAAACCTTGATGAGTTGGCTCGAAATGCGCCAAGCCGAGACGCTGGACATCGACATCTTGCTCGAAGGCGCATCACGTTCGACCGCAACGAGCGTGAAAAGTCTGCCCAAAGACCAAATGGCTGTGACCCAATGGCTCAGCCGCAAATACAAAGTGTCGCCCGAACCCGTCGGCGCACTGGTGTCAGAGGCCTGGTCGGTAGGTGAGCGCAGCCAAATCGCACCGACTTTGATTTTGGCGGTGATGGCCATTGAGTCACGCTTTAATCCCTTTGCTTCGGGTTCACAAGGTGGCATGGGATTGATGCAGATCGAGCCCAATGCCCACAGTCAGGCCTTGACGCCCTTTGGGGGCCGATTGGCCGCGTTCGATCCTTTGACAAACCTGCGCGTAGGCACGCGCCACTTGCAGTTTTTGATTCAACAATCGAGCACCGTTGAAGATGCGCTGCGGCTTTATGCCGCCGACTCAGGACAAGCCAGGGACGAGACCTACATTGACCGCGTCTTGAGCGAACAAAAACAGCTGGACAAAATCACGCAAGGATTCAAAACAGCTGGGGTTACGCCATCGCATTCTGGCGGAACAAAAACCACTCAATTTCCGCTTTGATCTCAGGCATTGACAAGGGCCCGAAAACCCTCGGCTACACTAGCTGGGTGCGCAACTGGCGATAGGGGCGGCGTTCTGGCTCTCAAAAAGCCAGCGACTGCTCTGACGTGGATTGTGGTGGATGCTCCACCCTGAACCACTGGGAAGCGTGCAACCGGCTGTCGCTTTTTGTCGTGCCCAGCCGGTCTCAGCCGTTCGCCTGGGCAGCCCTTGTCAAAAACAACCCCATCTTCGTTTTTATTCAAGGTCACTTCCATCCAAAGGACTGCCATGTACCACCGCAACATTCTGATTGAACAAACCGACCCCGAGCTGTTCGCTGCCATCCAGGCCGAAAACGCTCGCCAAGAACACCACATCGAGCTGATCGCCAGCGAAAACTACGCCTCGCCCGCCGTCATGGCAGCACAAGGCAGTCAGTTGACCAACAAATACGCCGAAGGTTATCCGGGCAAGCGTTATTACGGCGGTTGCGAGCATGTGGATGTGGCCGAACAATTGGCCATTGACCGCATCAAGCAAATTTTTGGCGCTGAAGCCGCCAACGTGCAGCCGCATTGTGGTGCCTCGGCCAACGAAGCCGTGTTTCTGGCTTTCTTGAAGCCCGGCGACACCATCATGGGCATGAGCTTGGCCGAAGGCGGTCACCTGACCCACGGCATGCCGCTCAACATTTCCGGCAAGTGGTTCAACGTGGTGTCTTACGGCCTGAACGCGCAAGAAGCCATCGACTACGAGGCCATGGAAGCCAAAGCCCGTGAAACCCGACCCAAGCTGATCATCGCGGGTGCATCAGCCTATTCACTGCACATCGACTTTGAGCGCTTTGCCAAAATTGCCAAAGAAGTTAGCGCGATCTTCATGGTCGACATGGCCCACTATGCGGGCTTGATCGCTGCGGGCCAATACCCCAACCCCGTGCCCCACGCCGACGTGGTCACTTCGACCACCCACAAGAGCTTGCGCGGCCCCCGTGGCGGCATCATCTTGATGAAGGCTGAGCACGAAAAAGCCATCAACAGCGCCATCTTTCCCGGCCTGCAAGGCGGCCCGCTCATGCATGTCATCGCAGCCAAAGCGGTGGCCTTCAAAGAGGCTCTGGCGCCTGAGTTCAAGGCCTACCAAGCCCAAGTGGTCAAAAACGCGCAGATCATTGCCGAGACACTGACAGCTCGCGGCCTGCGCATCGTCAGTGGCGGCACCCAAAGCCATGTCATGCTGGTGGACCTGCGGGCCAAAGGCATCACCGGCAAAGTGGCCGAGGCGGCTTTGGGCAACGCCCACATGACCATCAACAAGAACGCCATTCCGAACGACCCGGAAAAGCCGTTCGTGACCAGCGGCGTGCGCATCGGCACCCCCGCCATGACCACCCGCGGCTTCAAGGACGAAGAAGCCCGCGCCACGGCCCACCTGATTGCAGATGTGCTGGACAACCCGCTGGACGAAGCCAATTTGGCCGCCGTGCGTGCCAAGGTGCATGCACTGACCAGCCGTTTCCCCGTTTACGGCTGATCGGTCCACACGATGAAATGCCCGTTTTGCGGTCACCTCGAAACGCAAGTGGTCGAGACCCGTTTGGCCGAGGACGGGGATTTCATTCGGCGGCGTCGCCAATGTGGGGCGTGTGAAAAGCGCTTCACCACCTACGAAAAGCCCGAAGTCAACTTTCCGGCCATCGTCAAAAAAGACGGTCGGCGCATCGATTACCAGCGAGAAAAACTGCGCGGCAGTCTCAACTTGGCTCTGCGCAAAAGGCCCGTCAGCATCGAACAACTCGATGCGGCCATGGAGCGGATCGAGGAAAAACTGCTCAACTTGGGCACACGCGAAGTGGCTTCACACCGCATTGGTGAATGGGTCATGCGTGAATTGCAAAAACTCGACAAAGTCGCTTATGTGCGCTTTGCCAGTGTCTACCGCAATTTTGAAGACATTGACGACTTCAAAACCTTGGTTGACGAAGTCCGCTAAAATTTTTGCTCAAGGGCCTGTCGGCCCCTGAAAGAGGCGTCAATCGCAGTCCTTGGTCGGTATTTTTTCCAACTTGGGGCGTCCCATAGCATTGCTGACCACTTGCCAGCCGTGTGGCAAATTTGCCGAACAAAAGCGCCAGGTGCCCGCCATGAAGGCCCCGCTCAGGCTCACGCTTCTTCCCTCACCACCATAAGAAAAATAAGACTTGACGGTATTGGTGACCGTCAATTGAAAACCTTCGGGCATGGCGTCTTGACGCTCGACGATCACCTCTCCCGGATCTCTGCGGGCGCTGTTGTTGCTGTCCACAAACACCAGCCAGCCTTGCTGCCAACGCCCTTCGGGATCACATGAATCGCCATGGGGAGCAGCGTTTGCACACACGGTCACCCTTTGCTGGCGATGCAGCGCTTCTGAGCGAGCCAACACCAAGCTGCTCAAAAAGGCCTCGGCCCGTGCTTGCAGCCGATGCTGTTGCCGCAAGTCCGACAAAGACGGCACAGCGATGGCCATCAACACACCCACCAGCGCCAGCACCACCAAGGCCTCCAGCAAACTGAAGCCCCGCAGCGTTTGCGCACAGCGCGGGTCATGGGGCCACGGGCGGGGTGGCAGCGTTTGGCGATGCATGGCTCATCCTCCTGGGTTCATGTGTGCGCATCGTGCCCACAAGCAAGCCCTCATCTTGAACTGTACAAAATGAATACACAAGACCACAATCAAAACCAAATCAAGGGAGTCATGCCATGCACCTTTTGGGTCACCATCCCCCAGACACCACCACCGCCCAGTTTCGGAATCGGGGATTCACGCTGACCGAGCTGCTGATCAGCTTGGCGCTGATGGCCGTTCTGGCGGCCTTGGCACTGCCGGCCTACCAACAACAGCAACGCCAGACCCGACGCCTTGACGGTCAAGCCGCTTTGCTGCAATTGCAAATGGACCAAATCCGCTGGCGCAGTGCCCATGACCAGCATGCCGATGCCCTGAGCACTTTGGGCTGGACCACCGACCGATCCAGCCAAGCCCATTACCAACTGCGCATCACCTTGGCCGATGCCGACGGCTTCACCTTAGAGGCCACCCCCGTGGGGGCTCAATCGGCCGACCTCCAGTGCGCTCCCTTGCGGTTGACGTGGCAAGGACCCGCCAACGCTTTGCTCAGCGCGGGCCCTCACTTGAGCGCTGACCCCGACCGTTGCTGGAAAAAATGAGCACCACCCGCCACCGCCTTCAAAAAGGTGAGACCTTGACCGGGCTGCTGGTGGGCCTTGCGCTGGGCATGGTGGTGCTGGCAGCAGGCAGCACCATGCTGACCCGTCAATTGCGTGGTCACCGCCAGACACTGCATGACACCCACCTGCACCACGATCTGCGTTCGGCCATGGACTGGATGGCCAAAGAATTGCGCCAAGC
The DNA here is from genome assembly GCF_003063265.1 of Limnohabitans sp. WS1. GTDB lineage: Bacteria > Pseudomonadota > Gammaproteobacteria > Burkholderiales > Burkholderiaceae_C > Limnohabitans_A. Next base: position 19,373 of record NZ_NERU01000003.1, on the reverse strand, counting down.
GCAGTACTCGGCCAAAGCCTGGGAAACACGCAGCCCAACCCTGTGTCTGGACGATTTCTGTCAAGACGCACAAGATTTCAGCGTGAGCGACGAAACTCTGGCCTTCAGTTATGACCGCAACCACAACGGGCAGCGCGAGAAAGACGAATGCATGGGTTTTCGGCTCTCGTCACAAACCATCCAAATCAAACGTTCATGCCAAGATGCGGGTGATTGGCAAGCCATCACCGACACCAGCAGCCTGAAAGTCAGCGCACTGCAGTGGACACTCCATTGCTCAGCTGCACAAGGTTGGCTGCGCCGCTCGGTGCAGATGACGCTGAGCGCTGCATGGCCACAGGACCCCAGTCGCACCATGAGCCTCACTCAAACCGTGCGCTTGCAAAACGATTTGCCCGCCAGCGTCCAATCGAAGTTTTGCCCATGACGCGCTCGCCTGCCCTCGGCCCGCAGACGGGTGCCATCACTTTGCTGATGGCCATGACCTTGGTGATGCTGGCCAGCCTGGCCAGTTTTTACAGCGCCCGCAGTGCCCAAATGGACCAGCTGGCCACTTTCAACCACGCCCGAAGCCACCAAGCCCGATGGGCCGCCACGGCCGCTTTGGCGGGAGCACAAGCTTTGTTGTTGGATTCAAGCACCCCGGTGGACAGCCTGTTGCAGGCGTTGACCGCCTGCCCCGAAGGGGTCACCGGGCCCCAGTGGCAGTGCATTCGGCTCACGCCCGAACAACACCCTGCCATGCCGCAGGCCCAGCTGAGCACCACCGCCGTGCGCGACTTGGTCGAGTCGCCCCATGTGCTGACATTGCACGCCAGCGCCCGCATGGGCACACCACACAGTCAAGCGCTGGTCAAAGAAAGTGTGTTCGTCCCTACGGTGGCCCCAGCGCCCGACTTGCAAGAGCCCGCTGCGCTGGTGCTCAACGGTTGCTTGACCGAAGCCCCCGGGGCCAAGCTGCGGGTGTGCCCTTTGGTCAGCAAGGGTGAAGCCTGCGTCGGCACCGCCAAAGGACCCGCGGTGTTGACGCATTTTGTGGTGGACACCAACCGCAACGGCAGCATTTCAGCGGCAGAGAAAAATGCCTGCCTGGCTTTGAGCACCACCAGCTTGCCCGGCGGTGGCAGCAAAACCGGGCCAAGCCAAGCTGTGCCGCGCAGCCCCTGCACCCGCGCCGCTTGGCAAAGTGTGCTGGGTTCCATCACCGACGCGCAACTGCAAGCTTGGTCCTCCGCTCAAGAACGCAACGGCTTGACAGCGCAGACCACCCCACCACGCTCGATCTACTGGATCGACAGCCCCAACGACTGGCAACAAAGCGTGGGCACGGCCAACACCCCGGCACTGCTGGTGTTTTCTGCCAAAGCTTGCGCCCTGCGCTGCCCGCGCATCGGTGCCAACACCCTCATCTACGGCAGCGTCTTGATCGACTCGGGCTGCAACGACGACAAAATGCGCGGCTGGCAAGGCGGCACCATTGAAGGCCAACTGGTGGTGCAATCGGGCATTCCTGAATGGCGATCGGGCACGGTACTGGCCCGCCCGGCTGGGCGCAATGCTTACATCCTGAACTGGCCAGACGGCATGGACGCTTCGCGTGTTCAACGGGTCAACGGCAGTTGGACCGCCAGCACGCCATGAAAGGTGCCCAACACCCCCAGCAAGGCATGGCCTTGATCGAAGCCTTGATCGCATCGGCCGTGCTCGGCATCGGTCTGCTGGGTGCGACACAACTGACCTTGAAAACTTTGCAACTGAGCCGCGAAAGCCGTCAACACGCGGCAGCTCAAAGGCTGGCCCAAGAAGGCCTGGACTGCTGGGTGGCCAGCATCCGGGGCAGCGCCCATCCATGCGCATCCGATGAAACCATCCTGGTTCAAGGGGTGCAATACAGCCGACAAACCAGCAGTACGCCACGCGGCAATGGGCTCATTCAAGACTTGCAAGTGCGCGTGACCTGGACAAACAGCGGCAAGCCCGGCAAAGGCCCCGACACTTCGGGCACACCTTCAGAAAACCGCATCGAATGGCACAGCAGTGTCTCGGCTCTGCCCTCCTGGGTATCCGGGCCATAATTGTTTTTTTAAGGCAAAGCGCCTCGATACCCCATTTTTTGACCACCGTGCCAGCTTCAAACGCCCCCTTCTCACCTTTGCTCACGCCCCTGCAAACGGCCCTCCACTTGGCCCGTCAGGCTTTGTGGCTGACCTCGCCCAACCCGCGTGTGGGCTGCGTTATCACCGCTGCTGACGGCACGCTGCTGGGCCAAGGCCACACCCAACGTGCAGGCGGCCCGCATGCCGAAATCATGGCCTTGCGCGACGCGGCCGAGCGCGGCCACAGCGTGCAAGGTGCCACCGCCTGGGTCACGCTGGAGCCCTGCGCTCACCAAGGCCGCACCGGACCCTGTTGCGATGCGCTGGCAGCGGCTGGCATTGGGCGCGTGATCGCGGCCATGACCGACCCCAACCCGAAAGTGGCAGGCCAAGGCATGGCACGTTTGGCAACTGCGGGGGTGCAAACCGAAACGCTGGGCCCCAGCTCAGACGAAGCCATTCAAGCGCGTGAGCTGAACATCGGATTTTTCAGCCGCATGGAGCGTGCCCTGCCCTGGGTGCGCATGAAGGTGGCCACCTCACTCGACGGGCAAACCGCCTTGCAAAACGGCCAAAGCCAGTGGATCACCGGACCCGAGGCCCGCGCCGACGGCCATGCCTGGCGTGCCCGTGCCTGCGCCATCCTGACCGGCATCGGCACCGTGCTCGAAGACGATCCGCGACTGAACGTGCGCGGCCTTGATGTGCCTCGCCAACCGCATCTGGTGGTGGTGGACAGCCGCCTGGACATGCCTTTGAACGCCAAACTGCTGGACACCCAAGGCACAGGCGAGCAAGCCCGCCAAATCTGGATTTACACCGCCACCGCCCCGCAGGACGCACAACATGCGGACAAACGCGCAGCACTGATCGCACGCGGCGTCACCCTGATCGACATGCCCGGCCCGGGCGGCAAAGTCGATCTGGCTGCCATGCTGCGCGACCTGGCCCGGCGCGAGATCAATGAGCTGCATGTGGAAGCCGGACACAAACTCAACGGCTCCTTCATCCGTGAAGGGCTGGTGGACGAATACCTCGTCTACATCGCCCCCCAGCTGCTCGGCCCTGGCCAAGGCATGGCCAATTTGCCTGCGCTGACGGCCCTGAGCGACTCCGTGAAGTTGGCCTTCCACGCGGTGGACCGTGTCGGCCCGGATGTGCGTTTGCTGCTGCGCCGCGCCTGACCACGTGCACCTTGGGCGCATGCCCTGTGAAGTTTCAAGCTTGTATCAGGGCGCAGCGATCCGCTTTGCAATCGGTGTCGGAGCCCCGCCCTCGGGGCGATGGGTGGTGTCCTGCGAGGCTTTTCGCGACGGGGGCGTCGCTCCTACAGGGACAGTGCCCTGCATTTTGTAGGAGCCCCGCCCTCGGGGCGATGGGTCTTGGTCTGCGAGGCTTTTCGCGACGGGGGCGTCGCTCCTACAGGGACAGTGCCCTGCATTTTGTAGGAGCCCCGCCCTCGGGGCGATGGGTGGTGGTCTGCGGGGGTTATCGCGACGAGGGCGTCGCTCCTACAGGGACAGTGCACTGCATTTTGTGGGAGCCCCGCCCTCGGGGCGATGGGTGGTGGTCTGCGGGGGTTATCGCGACGGGGGCGTCGCTCCTACAGGGGGAATGCCTGCAGTTTGTGGGGGGCCCATCCCTCGGGGCGATGGGTCGTGGTGTGCGAGGCTTTTCGCGATGGGGGCGTCGCTCCTACAAAAAATCGTGGATGCAAACATCATCGTGCCGGATCAATCGGGCGCCTGCCCGCAGGCCAGTTCCTTCTGCTCCGACATGAGGGCTTGGCGTGTCAGTGACCAAGACGTCCAAGCGACAAACTGCGTTCGGCAGTCGGGGTCAAAATAGCGGCACTTTTGCTGGAGACATTGAATTGAACCTTGCCCACTTGCTGCAACGCCAAGCCCGCATGGCCCCCGAGCGCCCGGCCCTTTTCAGCGGCACCTCATGTGTGGCCACCCATGGGCAGTGGGCGCAGCGCTGCCAGCACTTGGCGGTGCAGTTTCAAGCTGCAGGCTTGCAACCCGGCGACCGCGTGGCGCTGTTCATGCGCAACCATGTGCGCTACCTTGAGGTGGTGTTTGCCGCCTGGTGGGCAGGTTTGGCGGTGGTGCCCATCAACGCCAAACTGCATGTGCGCGAAGCGCAATGGATCATCGACAACGCCCAGGCCCGCTGGGCCTTTGTGACGGCCGACATCACGAGCGAGGCTGGCGAAAACCTCTCGGGTCTGGAACGCGTGATCGATGTCGACAGTGCCGAGGCCCATGCGCTTTGGCAATTGCCCGCATCCCCCATCGACACCCCGATCACCGAGCGCCAGGCCGATGACCTGGCCTGGCTGTTCTACACCAGCGGCACCACCGGCCGACCCAAAGGCGTGATGATCACGCACCGCAACCTGATGACCATGGGCTTGGGCTATTTCTGCGATGTGGACGCCGTCAGCCCGCAAGACACCATCGCCTACGCCGCCCCCATGTCGCACGGCGCGGGCATTTACGCCATTCCACACCTGATGGCCGGGGCCTGGCACATGGTGCCGCCTTCCGGTGGGTTCGACCCGGCCGAGTTGTTTGCGCTGGGCCAACAAGTCGGGCCGCTGTCGATGTTTGCAGCGCCCACCATCGTCAAGCGACTGGTGGACCATGCCGAAGCAGCTGGCTTGTCAGAACAAGCTTGTGGCCAATCCTTCAAGACCGTGGTCTATGGCGGTGCGCCCATGTACGCGGCCGACATCCAGCGGGCGCTGCGTGTCATGGGGCCGCGTTTTGTGCAGATTTACGGTCAAGGCGAAAGCCCTATGGTCGGCACGGCGCTGTCGCGCCACCATCTGCAAGACACCCAGCACCCCCGGCACCTGGATCGCCTGGCCTCGATTGGCGTGGCACAAACCCCGGTGAACATCCGCGTGACCGACGAGCAAGGCTGCGACTTGCCACTGGGCGAGATTGGCGAAGTGCTGATTCAGGGCGACAGCGTGATGGCCGGCTACTGGCGCAACCCCGAAGCCACGGCCAAAGCCATCCAGAACGGCTGGCTTTTCACGGGCGACATGGGCTGTCTGGACGCCGATGGCTTTTTGACCCTGAAAGACCGCAGCAAAGACATGATCATCAGCGGCGGCTCCAACATCTACCCGCGCGAAATCGAAGAAGTGCTGCTGCACGCACCGGGCGTGGCCGAAGTAGCCGTGGTGGGCGCACCGGACCCTGAATGGGGCGAAGTGGTGGTGGCTTTTGTGGTGCCACAAGCAGGCCACATCCCCGACACCGCTGCACTGGACGCGCTGTGCCTGCAAGAGATCGCCCGCTTCAAGCGCCCCAAACGCTACGTGGTGGTGGACAGTTTGCCCAAAAACAATTACGGCAAGGTGCTCAAAACCGAACTGCGGCAACGCTTGGTCTGAAGCAACCGACTTCAGCCTCGCGGGTGGTGCTGAGCGTGCAGGGCTTTGAGCCGTTCACGGGCCACATGGGTGTAGATGGTGGTGGATGAAATATCGGCATGCCCCAGCAGCATTTGCACGGCCCGCAAATTGGCCCCGTGGTTGAGCAAATGGGTGGCAAAGGCATGGCGCAAAGTGTGGGGCGACAGCGGCGAAGTGATGCCCGCCTCCATGGCGTAGCGCTTGACCAAGCTCCAGAACATGACGCGGGACATGCCCGTACCGTGTTTAGGGCCACTGGAGGTGACAAACAAATCTTCACTGAGGCGCGACCCCAACAAAGCCGGGCGCACCTGGCTCACATAGCGCTGCAACCACGCCCGAGCCTCGTCCCCAAACGGCACCACGCGCTCCTTGCTGCCCTTGCCCGTGATGCGCAAAACGCCCTCATTGAGGCTCACATGCAGGGTTTGAAGGGATACCAGTTCGGTGACCCGCAAGCCACTGGCATACATCAACTCCAGCATGGCACGATCACGCAAGCCCAACTCGGTGCTCACATCAGGGGCAGACATCAAAGCGTCAATTTGTGATTCGCCCAAAGTGCCAGGCAGCTTGAGTGCCTGTTTGGCAGCCAATAGGCGCAAGCTCGGGTCAGCTGGCATCCTGCGCTCGCGCAAAGCCCAACGAAAAAACCGCTTGAAAACCGTCAGGCGGCGGTTGGCAGAAGTTGCTTTGGATTGAACGTGGCGCTCAGCAAAATAAGCCTGCAGGTGCGACTCTTGACTGGCCAACACGGCCAGCCGATGCGTCAAGAAGAGCCAATGGGCGTAAAGCGTCAAGTCCTGACGGTAGGCCGCCAAGGTATTGGCGGCCAAACCATCTTCCAGCCACAGGGACTCCACAAACAGATCGATGGCGTCCTGGCTGGCCTCATGCATGGATGTGCATCAGTCGAGCTTGAGTTTTTGCTGCTCCACCACTTTTTTGTAGACCTCAAATTCGGCCTTGATTTGAGCGGCAAACTCATCGGGTGTGTTGGCCACCACCAAAGAGCCCGTGTCTTGAATGCGCTTGGACACGGCTGGATCTTGCAAGGCTTTTTTCACACCGGCGCTGATCTTGTCAACCACCTCTTTGGGCAGATTTTTCGGACCCAAAATGCCGTAATAAGCCATGCGGTTCACCGGCTCCAAGCCCACTTCTTTGAAGGTGGGCACATTGGGCAACTGCGGCAAGCGCTGGGGAGCAGCCACAACAATGGGCACCAAACGACCTTGCTGAATGAAGGGCAAGGCCGAGGGCATGTTGTCAAAAATGATCGGCACCTGGCCCGCCACAGTGTCGTTCAGGGCTGGACCTGCACCACGGTAAGGAATGTGGGTGATGAACACCCCGGCCAGACTCTTCCACAACTCGGTTTGCAAATGACCAATGCCCCCTGTGCCCGAAGAAGCATAGGAGTATTTGCCGGGGTTTTTCTTCAACTCTTCAATGAAACCCTTGTAGTCTTTGGCTGGAAAACTGGGGTGCACGGCAATCACGTTGGGCGTGGCTGCGATGTTGATGATGGGGGTGAAATCGGTGGTCGGGTTGTATGGAATTTTGGGGTTGATGGCCGGATTGGCAGCAGTGGTTGACACGGTGGCCATGCCCAAGCTGTAACCATCGGGTGCTGAGCGAACCGTCTCCGTAGCCCCCACCACGCCGCCGCCGCCGGCCTTGTTTTCGACAATCACGTTTTGACCCAAGGCTTTGCCCAGGGGCTCTGCAATGACTCGGGCCACGATGTCGGTCGTACCGCCCGGCGCAAAAGGCACTTGCAGTTTGATGGTTTTGTTGGGGTAAGCCTGGGCCCAGACGGAACCAACGGCTGCGGTGCTGGCCGCCATCACGGCTACGGAAATCCAATCGCGTCGCTTCATTCAAAAACTCCTTGAAATAATCACATCATATTCAATCGCCAGGGCCTGCCTGGGTCAAAAAAGGCCAAAAACCCTCCGATGGAGGTCTTCATCGCCCCAAGGTGACAGCTGTGTACCCTGAAGATCTATAGGCGCAGTTATCCTAGCTGAGTGAACTTTGCCCAACTCCTCTTTCCAGACTTTTCCCTGATTTTGTGCGGCTACTTGCTTTGCCGCTTCACGGCATTGGGGCGCTCAGTGTGGCAACCGGTTGAAAACCTGGTGTATTTTTTCCTTTTCCCGGTGCTGTTGTTTCACTCCATCGTGAAAAGTCCGATCGACTTGGGTGCAGCCTCGAGCTTTATTGGCGCAGGGGTGAGTTTGGCGTTTTGTGCCATCGCTTTGTCCTACAGCCTGCCTTATTGGCCGATTTTGGGCCGTCAACTCGACCGCCGTGACCACGCGGCCGCAGCACAAATTGGTTTTCGTTTCAATTCCTTCATGGCCCTGGCCCTGGCCGAACGCCTGGGCGGACCCGAAGGTTTGTTGATGATTTCCATGTTGATCGGGGTGTGTGTGCCACTGTTCAACATCGGCGCCGTCTGGCCCATGGCCCGGCACGCCAAAACCGGGTTTTTAAGGGAATTGGTGCGTAACCCCTTGATCGTGGCCACGGGCTCAGGCCTGATCGCCAATTTGGCGGGATTTCGAATCCCTGTTTGGCTGGACCCCAGCTTGGGTCGCATTGGGGCCGCTTCATTGGCCTTGGGACTGATGGCCGCAGGTGCGGGGATGCAGCTGGGCTCTTTGCGCCAAGGCCAACTGCTGGGCTTGAGTGTGCTGGGCATCAAGCATTTGGCGATGCCCTTGATGGCCTTGGGTTTGGCCCAATGGTTCCAGCTGGGAACCTTGCAAACCACCGTGCTGCTGACTTTTTCGGCCTTGCCCACAGCATCAACATGCTATGTTTTGGCCGCACGCATGGGTTACAACGGCCCTTATGTGGCAGGACTGGTCACGCTGTCCACCCTGTCGGGCATGTTGAGCTTGCCTTTTGCTTTGGGTGTGTTGCGCTGAAAGTTCTGCAGGTAAGCCTGACTGCGCACTTCACCAGCGACAGCACCCAGCGAACAGTTTGGAATGCACACCAAAGGCGATCATCGACCGCTGGCGTTTTGAATCACGCACTGCCCAATGACCACACCACCTGTTCTTGCACCACCGGATCAGGGTGCCCCGCATGTGTGCTCAGGGCTTGATGCAAAGCGTGTCGATCCAGTGCGGTCAAACCCGCAGACGCCAGCGCATTGCCCGCTGCCAGGGCCAGGTTGCGCAGCCAACGGGCATGGCCGATGCGGCGGATGGCGCTGCCTTCGGTGCGGCCCAAAAACTCGGCTTCGCTCCAGGCCATCAGCTGGACGATGCTGGACGCACCCAAACCTTCGCGCGGCTGCCAATCCGGCAAGGCGTTGACTTGCGCAAACTTGTTCCAAGGGCAGGCCAGTTGGCAATCGTCGCAGCCATAAATGCGGTTGCCAATCAAGGGACGCAGCGCCTCGTCGATGGGCCCGGCATGCTCGATCGTCAGATACGAAATGCAGCGCCGCGCATCCAGCCGGTAAGGCCCGACGATGGCCTGCGTGGGGCACAGGTCCATGCAGGCGGTGCATTGGCCGCAATGCGCCGTCGCGGCTGGCGTTTCGGGCAGCGCAAAATCCACAAACAACTCACCCAGAAAGAACATCGAGCCCGCCTCGCGTGACAGGATCAGGGTGTGCTTGCCGCGCCAGCCCAAACCGCTGCGGCTGGCCAGCTCGGCCTCGAGCACGGGGGCCGAGTCGGTGAACACGCGGTGGCCAAAGGGGCCTATCGCCTGGGCGATGCGATCTTGCAGTTTTTGCAGGCGGCTGCGCAGCACCTTGTGGTAGTCGCGCCCCCGGGCGTAAATCGACACCACCGCCTCGCCAGGCTGCAGGCTGCGAGCGGTCTCCCGAGACACCCAGTCGGACGTGGTGCCCTCGGGCAAATAATCCATGCGAGCGGTGATCACGCTCACCGTGCCAGGCACCAGCTCGGCGGGTCGGGCACGTTTGAGGCCATGTGCGGCCATGTAATGCATGCTGCCCTGAAAACCCGCCTCCAGCCAAGCGGATAATCCGGGCTCTGCCGAGGACAAATCGATCCCCGTCACGCCAATTTGGGACAATCCCAGTTCACCCGCCCAGACTTGGATCTGGGGCCACAGTTCAAGAAGGTCGATTTGAGTACGTTGAGCAGTCACCCACCGATTGTAGAAAGCCCCTTCACCGCCTCCAGCTGGACAAGCCTGTGGTCCAACGAAGCGGCCACACAGGCCTTTGCCACCGCACTGGCTGCGGCGTTGCAAACATGGCCCCAAGGGCGTGATGCACGCATCGAACTGCGCGGCAATTTGGGCACGGGCAAAACCACGCTGGTGCGGCACCTGTTGCGTGCGGCGGGTGTACAAGGCCGCATCAAAAGCCCCACTTATGCAGTGGTTGAGCCACACCAAGTCGGCACCGGCGAGAGCGCTTGGCCGATTTGGCATTTTGATTTTTACCGTTTCAGCGACCCCAAAGAGTGGGAAGACGCCGGTTTTCGGGACATCTTTGCAGGGCCGGGCCTCAAGCTCATGGAATGGCCAGACAAAGTGGCCGGGCAACTGCCTGCCGCGGACTGGGTGATTGCCCTTGAAGCCCTCGACGAAGACCAGCGCCGTGTCCACATCAGCGCAGGCACCCCCCAAGGGCAAAGTTGGCTGCAGTCGTGGGCCCAAGGTGCCACACATGCCCATTGACCGACGCCAATGGCTCAAGGCGGGCCTCTGGGTGCTGAGTTTGGGTTCAGCCCAGCTGGCCCGAGGGGCCAACATGCTGGCTGTGCGCATTTGGCCGGCTGCCGACTACACACGGGTCACGCTGGAATCGGACGCGCCCCTCAAAACCACACAAACTTTCATCACATCACCGCCTCGCTTGGCCGTGGACATCGAAGGCCTGCAACTCAATGCCGCCTTGCGTGACCTGGTGGGGCAGGTGCAAGCGTCTGATCCGAACATTTCCGGCATTCGCATCGGCCAGTTCAGCGCCCAGGTGGTGCGCCTGGTCATCGATTTGAAGCGCCCGATTGCCCCCGAGGTGTTCACGCTGCAACCGGTGGCCGCTTATGCCCACAGACTGGTGCTGGACCTCTACCCTGCCCAAGCCCTTGACCCCCTGGAACAACTGATTCAGGAACGCATGGCCGAAAAAACAGCCCCTGCGGCTGGCCTGCCAGCGCCCTCAGCCGCCGTGAATGACCCACTGGGTGAGTTGATGGCCAAGCACAGCCTGCCCGGCACAGGGGCGATGGTTTTGGCCCCGCCCAGCACCCGGCGACTGGACAAGCTGCCGCCAGGCACCCCATCGATGGACCGTCCGGATCACCCCCCGCCCAAGTCGAACACCACCAGCACGGAGCGATTGATCGTGGTGGCGCTGGATCCCGGGCATGGCGGCGAAGACCCTGGGGCCATTGGCCCGGGTGGCACGCGTGAAAAAGACGTGGTGCTCAAAATTGCCAAAATGCTGCGCGACCGCATCAACGCCAGCAGCGTTGCAGGCAACCCCATGCGGGCCTACCTGACGCGCGATGCCGATTTTTTTGTTCCGCTGCAAGTGCGGGTGCAAAAAGCACGTCGCGTCCAGGCCGACCTGTTTGTCAGCATCCATGCCGATGCATTTTTCACGCCACAGGCCAGTGGGGCCAGTGTGTTTGCCCTGAGCCAGGGCGCCGCGTCGAGCAGTGCCGCCCGGTGGATGGCACAAAAAGAGAACAAAGCCGACTTGATTGGCGGCATCAACCTGGGCACACAAGACGCCCAAGTGCAGCGTGCATTGCTGGACATGAGCACGGCCGCGCAGATCAAAGACAGCTTGCAGCTGGGCAGCAGCTTGCTGCGCGAGATTGGCGGTGTGGGTCGCCTGCACAAACCCCGCGTCGAGCAAGCGGGTTTTGCCGTACTCAAAGCACCCGACATCCCCAGCGTGCTGGTCGAAACCGCCTTCATCAGCAACCCTGAAGAAGAAGAAAAACTGCGCAGCGAGGCCTACCAAAAGCAACTCACCGACGCCTTGATGCGCGGCATCTTGCAATATTTTTCGCGCAACCCGCCACTGGCCCGCAACCGCAGCATTTGAAGAGGGGCGGTCGATGGTCAGAACCCTTGCGCTGTTGTCACAGGTATTTGTAGGTCGTTGGCTTCAGCCCCGACAACGCGTACTGGAAATCCATGTCGGGGCTGAAGCCGCCGACCTACAAAATTCATCAGCAACCCTGAAGAAGAAAAACTGCGCAGCGAGGCCTACCAAAAGCAACTCACCGACGCCTTGATGCGCGGCATCTTGCAGTATTTTTCGCGCAACCCGCCACTGGCCCGCAACCGCAGCATTTGAAGAGGGGCGGTCGATGGTCAGAACCCTCGCGCTGTTGTCACAGGTATTTGTAGGTCGGTGGCTTCAGCCCCGACAACGCGTACTGGTAATCCATGTCGGGGCTCAAGCCGCCGACCTACAAGACGGCCTGGTGGCTGGTCTGCACATCCCGGTCAAACTGTGCCATCGCCGCCAGCGTCAGCGGGTCGGTGGCCAGACCCGCTGCAAACTCGGGACGCACCGTCACAGCGTGGGCACCCACGGCGATCAAACGCGAGAGCACATCGGCCGACTTGATGCTGGCGGCCAGCAATTGCAAGCCGTCGGACTGCACCGCGACACAGGCCTCGATCAAGGCCCACACATCACGGCCATCGGCCTGCAAGCGGCCCACATAGGGCGCCACATAGCTGGCCCCTTGCGCCCTTGCCCACAGCAGTTGCACCGGGTTGGACAAGCCCGTCAGCAAAGTGGGCACGCCCCAGGCCTGCACCTCACGCAGCACCGGCTGCCAGTCGGGGTGGCACGGCAGCTTGATGGTCAGGCGCACGCGGGCCTGCACGGCGGCAGGCAGCAGCACTTCCAACCATTGGGCGGCTTCGCCCACGTCGGCGCGGGGCAGTTGCAGCATCAGCTCGGGCATGCGGGCCTCGCCCGCCTGCGCCACCAGCTGCAGATAGCCGCTCAGGCTGACCGGCAAACCGGCTTGCATGACCAAGGTGGGGTTGGTCGTCACGCCCTGCACGGGCGGGCAACCTGCGGGCAGCGCCCATTGGCGGGCGTCGGCCGAGTCGAGGTAGAACTTCATGCGGCGTCCTGTTTCAGGAAGATGTCTTTGTCCGGAAAAAACTGGCTGTGCAGCGGCAGCAAGGCCCCGCCCAAAGCACGGGCGTGCGCCCCCACCTGCCCCGCCAACAGGGGGGGTTGGTGCATGCCGTCAAACCGGTACTGGCCCAGCGCCTCTTGCGTGGCGGCCATCAAGGCGGTCATGAGCGGTGCACCGAGCGAGCCGTCCATCACCACCGCGTCCAAGTCGAGCAAGGCGGCGGCACTGGCCACGGTCATGGCCAAGGCTTGACTGGCTTGGGCGATCCACGGGCCGGTGAATTCGGCATAAGCCGCATCCATGATGGCGCTTTGGTGAATGAGCAAAGGGTTGTGGCCTGCGGCCAGCAAGGCTTGTTCGAGCTGCCAGCCCGAGGCCTTTTGCAGCAGCTGCGGCGGCATGCCTGAACCCTTGGACTCGGACGTGGCCAAACCCACAGGGAGTGAGCCAATCGCCCCGGCGTTGCCGCGCTCGCCGTTCATGATGTGGCCCGACAGCACCAAACCGCCGCCGATGAAGGTGCCCACAAACACGTACAAAAAGCTGCGCTCGCTGCGCCCATGGCCTTGCAGCAGCTCGGCCACGCAGGCGGCGGTGGTGTCTTTGGCAAACACCACCGGCAAATCGCTCAATCGCTGCACTTGTGCAAGCAAGTCGATGTGTTCCCAGCGGGCCAAGGCCTGTGCGGCTTTCCCGCCCATCAGGTCGGCCCATTTGTGCAGCGACAGCGGCGCGGTCAGGCCCACCCCCACGGTGCGGGGCCAGAGATCGCCCATGCGTGCTTGCAAAGTCTGCAAGCCTTGCGCCATGGACTGAAACAGCTCGTCGGGGTCTGGATAGTCGTAAAGCACCTCCACGCGATGGACCGGCTGGCCCGTGAAATCGGCCACCAACAGCTCCAGATTGCGCCGCCCCACCTGAATGCCCACGCTGAACGCCCCTTGCGGGTTGAGCGACAGTGGCACCGAAGGCTGGCCGATCTTGCCCCGCACCCGGTCTTGTTTGAGCAGCAGCCCATCGTCGAGCAAACGGCCCACGATGATGGCCACGGTCTGGGTGGACAGCTGGGTCAGGCGGGCCAAATCGGCTTTGGGGATGGCCCCGTGGTGACGGATGGCCTGCAGCACGATGCGCTCGTTGAATTGGCGCATCCCGACGTGGTTGGACCCACGCATGGCTGAATTCGGGGTGGCGCTGTTCATGTCAGAAATGCTGGAATAAATTAAACAAGAATCACGCCCTTGCAAAACAAGGCGTTGCCATAGGCCGTGCCTTCACCGCTTTGCACGATCAGGCTGGCCGCTTTGATTTTCTCGTAAAACGCATAGCGCTCCACCGCCTCGACCTGTTCGGGTTGAAAGCCTTCGGCCACCACGACATCCACCACGGCCTGCTGAGCAGGCGTGCGGTGTCCGTCTGCGCTGTGACACACCCGCATGAAAGCCGCAGGTTTCGCCACATCCACCGCCAGCGGAATCACCGACAGCACGGCGCGGCTCACCCGCTCCAGGCTGTTGCCTGGCAGGCGCACCACCGGCTTGCCCTGGCTCAAAAAATCGGCCGTGAAATTCGCATCCACCACCGCCACCCATTCACCGTGCCCCATGGCGCACAGGTGCATCAGCAACTCGGGCGTGAGCAGCGGGTCGATCCCTTTCAGCATGTGGCGGCCTCTTCAGAGCGCAGGTTGGCCGGGTCAATCGCCCCGGTGATCAGGCCCACGATCTCTTCGGGGCTGGTCTCGCGGGTCAGGCGGCTGCAGATGATGCGGCCTTGGCGGAACACCCAGATGCGGTCCACCAGATCAAACACCTGGCGCAGGTTGTGGCTGATGATGATGAGTGGAATGCCGCGCTGCTTGAGGCCCTTGATGATTTCTTCCACGCGGGCTGTCTCTTGCACACCCAAAGCGGCGGTCGGCTCGTCCAGGATGATGAGTTTTTTGGCAAAACCAGCGGCGCGGGCAATCGCCACGCACTGGCGCTGACCGCCCGACATGCCACGCAGGCTTTCGGACATGTCCTGAATCTTCACGCCCGTGGTGGACAACATGGCCGCTGATTTTTCACGCATGGCCTTGTGGTTGAGGATGGACAGCGGCCCCAAGTTCAGGCGGGTGATCTCGCGGCCCAGAAAAATATTGGCGGGCACATCCAGGTCTTCGGCCAGGGCCAGGGTCTGGTACACGGTTTCGATGCCCTGCTCTCTCGCATCGAGCGGTGACTCGAAATTCACCTTGCCGCCGTCCAGCAAGATATCGCCTGAATTGGGCTGCTCGGCCCCGGTGATCAGGCGCACAAAGGTGCTTTTGCCCGCGCCATTGTCGCCCACGATGGCCGCGTGCTCTCCAGGCAAAAGTCGGAAATGCGCATCGGTCAAGGCTTTGACGCCGCCGTAATGCTTGGTCAGTTGTTGGATTTCGAGAACAGGGGGGGATGAAGACATGACAGCAACTTTCACATGGAATGGCGCAAGCATCGCGGATTTCGTGATTTCACGCATTAGTAAAACTACTAGGTTTACTTAGTCGGGTTTTTCGTTTCCAATCCGTTCGCGGTCAGAGAAAAGGTTTTCTGCCCGGTACGAACCCACAACGGAGAAAAGACCCATGATCACCAAACGCACTTTCGGCCGCCTGGCCATCGCCGCCGCTGCCGCCACTTTGTTCACTTCGGCCATGGCAGCCGACATCACAGTGGCCTACATCACCAACGGCAACACCAATGAAGGATGGACCCTGATCAATGGGGGTGCCAAGAAAGCCGGACAAACCAAAGGCGTCAAATTCATCGAATTGGCCGCTGACAAAGGCGAGTTGTCACGCCAGCTGGCCATCGTGGAAGACATGATCACCCGCAAAGTCAATGCGATTGCCATCGCGCCGGTGGACTCGGCCGGCATCGCGCCCGCCATCAACAAAGCGCTGGCCGCTGGCATTGCCGTGGTCGCGGTGGACACCGGCATCACCGGCTCCAAGATCACCTCGTATGTGGCCACCGACAACATCAAGGCCGCCAACGTGCAGGGCAAATGGGCCGCTGAGCAAATCAAAGACGGCGACACCGTGATTTACGTGACCGGCGACCAAGGCCAATCGACTGGCCAAGAGCGCAAAAAAGGCTTTGTGGACGCACTGAACGAGGTTCGCAAGAACGTCAAAATCGTTGAAGTGGCCACCACCTGGGACCAGACCATGGCCCAAAACGGTGTGGAAGCTGCCTTGCGTGCCAACCCCGGTGCCAAAGTGATCGCCTGCGCCTGGGACGGCGGCGCTCTGGGTGCCAAAGCCGCCTTGATGGCCGCAGGCAAGAAGCCCGGCGACGTGAAAATTGCAGGCTTTGACGGCTCGCCCGGCGGCCTGGACATGATGAAGCAAGGCTGGCAACAAGCCAACGCCGCACAAATGCTGGCCAAGATCGGCCAAGTGGGCGTGGAAACCGCCATCGCAGCGGCTCAAGGCAAAAAGGTTGAAGCCCGCATCGACACCGGCTCTTTCTTGGTGCTGCCGGCCAACGTGGACAAGTTCGCGGCCGACTCCGGCGTGGGCCAGTTCATGAAGGTCAAGGCCAAATAAGTCAATTCCACGATAGGGCCCGCCCGGACCTGCGTGTCCGGGTTTATCTTTTTGCAATACCGAGAATTTATGAAATCCATCACCCGACAAGAGTGGTACGGCGCCTTTGTGGCGGTCATCGTGCTGGGCGTTTTGCTCACCTTCGCCTCGCCCTACTTCCTGACCACCGGCAACCTGTCCAACATCCTGGTGCAGGCCTCGGTGATCGCCTTGCTCGCAGGTGGACAAACCTTTGTGATCCTGACCGGTGGCGTGGACCTGGCCGTGGGTGCGCTGACCGCGCTGGCCGGTGCCGTGGCCGGTCACATGATGATCAAAATGGGCGTCGATCCTTATCTGGCCATGCTCGTGGCGCTGGCCATTGGCGCGGCGGTGGGCATTTTCAACGGTTACTTGGTGGCCTTTGTGGGCATCCCGGCTTTCATCGTCACCTTGGGTGGTTTGACACTCTGGCGCGGTCTGGCTTTTGACATGACCGGCGGTTTTGACAACGCGGGCTTGCCCGATCCCTTCCCTTTCATCGGCTATGGCGATGTCTTCGGCATCCCCATGCCCACCCTGATCACCGGCGTCTTTTTTGTGGTGATGGCCTTTGTGTTGTCGAGCACCAAAATCGGCCGCTATGTGTACGCCATGGGCTCCAACGAAATGGGCGCTCGCCAGGTGGGCATCAACATCCGTTGGTACAAGCTGGGCGTGTACGTGATCTCGGGCCTGTGCTGCGCCCTGGCGGCCATCGTGCTCATGGCCCGCATGGACTCGTCGAGCGGCAAGATGGCACAAATGTTTGAGCTGGACGCCATCGCCGCTGTCATTCTGGGCGGCACCTCGCTCTTTGGCGGGCGCGGCAGCATCTGGGGCAGCTTGCTGGGGGCGGTGCTGATCACCATGATCCGCAACGGCATGAACCTGATGGAAGTCTCCCAGTTCAAGCAAATGATGGCCATTGGCGCAGTCGTGATCGTGGCCGTGTGGATCGACGTGGTGCGCCGGAAACACCTGCTGAAAAAATAAATTCTTCTCTTTTCCACTCTCATGACCACTCCGATTTTTGTGCTGGGCGAAGCCCTGATGGACTGCATCGCCCAGCCCGACGGCCAATTGCGACCCCTGATGGGTGGCAGCCCATTTAATCTGGCCCGTGCAGCGGCATTGCGCGGGGCCCGCGTGGCTTACATCAACCCCTTGTCCAGCGACCTGTTCGGACAAGGCATGGCGCGGCAACTGCATCAAGACGGCGTGGCGCTGCCTGGCGGCACCAGCCCACGACCCACCTCGCTGGCGGTGGTGCAATTGAATGCGGGTCAGCCGAGCTATGGGTTTTACCGCGAAGGCATTGCCGACCGCGATTACACCGTGGACGGTGTCTTGGACCTGCTGCGCCAACAAGCCAGCCCGGGCATCTTTCACACCGGGTCTTTGTTGCTGATTCCGCCAGAACACCACAAAGTGGTGGCCATTCTCAAGTCGGCACGCGCCATGGGCTGGACCATCAGCGTGGACATCAACCTGCGCCCCCAGGTGGCGGGCGAATTGGCACCTTACGTGGCCGCCCTGAAAGAGGTGATCGCCCTGACCGACTGGCTCAAAGCCAGCGACGAGGATCTGGAGTCCATGGGTTTTGCGGCGGTCGGCGTGGGTGAATCGCCACGATGGGTGCGCGAGTTGCGGGCCAGCGGGCCAGCGGGTGCTTTGAGCCGTGTCGCCCTGACCTTTGGTGGTGAAGGGGCTCATCTGGACATCGAAGGCCACAGCCACACTTTGCCGGCCCCCCCCGTCTCCGTCGTGGACACCGTGGGCGCAGGTGACACGTTTTGGGGCAACACCTTGGCCGACTGGGCCTTGCAACCCCACAAAGCGGGGCTGCGTGTGATGGACACCTTGGGTTTGGCCATGAAAGCCGCGGCCATCAACTGCACCCGCGCGGGCTGCCAGCCCCCCCAACCGGCAGACATCATGGCTTTTGAGCAGCAAGGCAAGCCTTGAGTGACAGCCAGCGTCTTGAACTTTGCCGATAATGCAAAGCCCCTCAAAAACGCATTCAAGTTCACCCCATGTCATCTACAAAACCCCTGCGCGGCACGCGCGTTGTCAGCCTTGCCCTGAACCTGCCCGGCCCGGCGGCACTGATGCGCCTGGCCCAAATGGGCGCAACTTGCACCAAAATCAATCCCCCATCGGGCGATCCGATGCAGCACTACACGCCAGACGGTTACGCGCTGATGCACAAAGGGGTGAAGCACCACACCCTCGACCTCAAAACCGATGCCGGACAAGCTGCCCTGCACAAGCTGTTGGGCAAGACCGATGTGCTGCTGACGTCCTTTCGCCCATCCGCCCTGACCAAGCTGGGTTTGGGCTGGAAAAGCCTGCACAAACAATACCCCGCCCTGAGCTTGATCGAAGTGGTAGGCGCTCCTGGCCCACTGGCCGAAATCCCCGGCCATGATTTGACCTACCAGGCAGAAGTGGGCCTGGTCAACGGCATGGACCTGCCGCCCAGCCTGTTTGCCGACATGGGCGGTGCACTCATGGCCAGCGAAGCCACACTCAAGGCGGTGCTTCATCAGCGTGCAAAGGGCAAAGGCTCCCGCCACGAGGTGGCCCTGTCCAGCGCCGCCGCTTGGTTGGCCTTGCCCCGCCAATTGCGCATGACCACCCCCGACGGCGCGGTGGGCGGGGCCCACGCAGGCTACCGCGTTTACGCCTGCAAAAACGGCCGTGTGGCCGTCGCAGCCTTGGAGCCGCACTTTGCGATGAGTCTGTGCGAAGTGGCTGGCGTCTCACTGACCCACCCGGTCAAGGACCTGTTCAAACCCGCCACCCGCCAAGCCATCGAAGCCTTTTTGGCCAGCCAAACCCGCGCCCAGCTCGACAAGCTGGCGGTGGCCAAAGACATCCCTCTGATGACCCTCAAGTAAAAGCCCCGCCCCGGGGCGATGCTGAGTGGTCTGCGAGGCTTTTCGCGACGAGGGCGTCGCTCCTACAAGGGGAAATGTCAGACCACAGAGGTTGGCCATTCATGTTGATAGGGGTAGGAAAGGCCAAGGCCTCCCCTCCCTCCGAACCGTGCGTGCAGTTTTCCCGCACACGGCTCTCCAGTCAGTGGTTTCCTCATCGGGATTGGCTCGCTTGCATTCGGGCCTGCGTCA
>NZ_NERU01000029.1 GCF_003063265.1 Limnohabitans sp. WS1 | reverse complement strand
TTTCAAATTCTCAAATTCATCACAATCCCTGCCGGTTTGCCTTGAATCGAAAATTGTGAGTTCTTAAATGTGCTGTATTTTACAAATAAATACACCAAAACCAACAGAATACTCCAATTGGCGAGTGGCGTTTTGTGGACTTATTGGGTACTATGTTTTACAAATTCGCCGTCATTTTTTGAGCCAAAAAGCACCCCTATTTCCATGATTTCGAAACCCCTTGCCCCTTTGTCTCAGATCGCTTTGGCCTTGACTTCCTGGCCACTTGCTTGGCTCGCGTGCGCGGGGCGTGTTGCACGGGCGTTGTTCGCCGGGGTTTCGGTGTCACTGCTGGGCCTGGCCGGGGCGCAGGCGCAAACGGCCATCGAGACCAGCCAAGCCGGAGCCAACGCCCGCATCGACGTCTTGGGCTCGCCCTTTACCCCCCCGCCGGGCACGGCCGCCAGCCAAAGCCGCATCCTGGTCTACCGCGCCAGTGACAGCGCAGGCCTCAAAGGCGCCACGGGCGTGTTTGTCAATGGCCAGTACCACACCTCTTTGGTCGCCGGTGGCTACAGCCAGCTGTGCACCGAGCCCGGGGCGGTGGAGATTGGCGCTCGCCAAGTGCGCGTGGGCCGCACCGCCAAAGACAACTACGACAGCTTGACCGCCACCCGCTTGCTGGCCGCGCAAAGCCAGTACTTTGCCGTTTACGAGGACGCGGGCCGCCCCGTGCTCAAGCCCGTGCCCGCGGCCCAGGCGCTGCAAGAGATGGCCAGTGTGCGCTTGCAAATGCACACCGTCTCGCGCGTGACCAAGGCCCAGGACTGCCTCTCGGCACCTGCTCCCGTCCCTGTGGCCGCTCCCGTCATGGTGCCCGCCATGCCCCAGCAGTTTGCCTTGTCGGGCGATGCCTTGTTTGCCTTTGGCCGCTCCGATGCAGCGGGCATGACCAGCCAGGGCCTGGCCGTGATCGACCAACTGGTCTCGCGCATTCGCAACGACTACACCTACATCAACCACATCCACGTCATTGGCCACGCTGACCCGCTGGGCTCGCCTGCGGGTAACCAGCGCTTGTCCGCTGAGCGGGCCGACACGGTGCGCCGCTACATCGAGCGCGTCAGCCAGATCTCCGCGCGCATCACCTCCGAGGGCCGCGGCTCGCGCCAGTTGGTCGAGCGCTCGTGCGGCTCGGTCGCCTCGACCAGCGCCATCGCCTGCAACCAGCCCAACCGCCGCGTGGTGGTTGAGGTGGTGGGCCAGCGCCGCGTGGACGGTGGGGGGCAAATAAGCCCCTCCACACCCCGCTGATCTGCTGATTCACCTCCAGATTCACCCCCCAGCTTCATTCCCCAGATTCATCCCTGAATTCCCACCCCGAATTCACACCCCAATTCACTGAGAGCACACACCATGGCCAAGCAATTCAAAGTCCTCGTCAACACCGGCAACGCACAAAGCAACCAGGTCCTGGACGTCACACAAGGGCAAGGCGCCAAAGGCCAGCCCCTGCGCATTGCGGCCAAAGCCGGTGCCAAGTACCAGCTGCAAGAGCTCGACAAGAACAAAGAAGCCGCCCCCGAATACGTCAAAGTCAAGCGTGTGGGCAAGAACCTGCACATCTTGCTAGAAAACAGCACCGAAGCGGACATCATCATCGAGGACTACTACGAGGTCATGCCCGAGGGCTACAACGGCGTGGTGGGCCAAGCAGAAAACGGCAACTTCTACGAATACATCCCGGAAGACCCGGACGTCAAAGGCCTGATCCCGCAGCTGGCCGACGGGGGCCAAACGGTCAGCGTGGCGCTGGGTGGTGCTGAAGTCGTGGGCTCGGGCGCTGCCGTGGGTGTGCTGGCCTTTAACCCCTTGCTGGCCGCTTTGGGGCTGGCGGGCGCGGGCGCAGCCGCCGCTGCTGCCGGTGGCACCACCGCCACCACCTCCAACACCACCATTGGCAGCGTCACCGACAACGCGGGCAACCCGGGCAACGGCACCGAGTCGCTCGCCAACGGGGCCAGCACCAACGACAAGACCCCCACGCTGACGGGCCAAGCGCCTGCGGGCACGGTCATCACCATCAAAGACGGCGGTGTTGTCATTGGCTCTGCCACGGCCGATGCCAACGGCAACTGGTCCTTCACCCCACCTGCCGACTTGGCTGAGGGCAAGCACAGCTTCACCGCCGAGTCCACCACCAACGGCGTCGCCAACGTCAGCCCGGCCTTTGAGATCACGGTGGACACCATCGCCCCCCAGATCGCCATCACCACCGACAAGATTGCCCTGGGCAGTGCCGAGACCGCTGCGATCACCTTCACGCTCAGCGAAGCCAGCGCTGACTTTGTGGCCGGTGACATCACCACCACGGGCGGCACCTTGAGCGCCTTGCTCAAGAGCGCGGCCAACCCGCTGGTCTACACCGCCACCTTCACGCCCACGGCGGGCGCCACCAGCGCCAAGATCAGCGTGGGCAGCAACCAATTGAGCGACGCTGCGGGCAATGCCAACCAAGACGGCGCGGACGCCAACAACAGCGTGGCCCTGAGCCTGGGCTCGGCCCAGGCCAAAGCGGCGGTGGCGCTGGACCCCCTCAGCGGCGACAACCTGATCAGCGCCGCCGAGGGTGCCCAGGCCAGCCTCACCCTGACGGGCCGCGTCAGCGGCGCCTTCACGCCCGGCGACATCGTCACCATCCGCGTGGGCACCCAGACCTACACCACCATCGTGGCGGCCAACGGCAGCTACAGCCAAGTGGTCCCCATGACCGAGCTCAAGGCCGATGCCGACAAAAAAGTCGAGGTCAGCGTGGCCGTCAAAGACCCCGCCACTGGCCAAGTCAGCACGGTGGACAACAGCCAGACCTACACGGTGGAGGGCGCTGCAGGCACGGGCACATCCTTGGTGGTGGACCCCGTCACGGCCGACAACCTCATCACCCCCGCCGAGGCCAGCGTGGCCAACACCGCCGTCACTGGCCGCGTCTCGGGCGTGTTTGCCGCAGGCGACACCGTCACCCTGACCGTCAACGACAAGCCCTTTACGGGCACCGTCAACGCCCAAGGCACCTACAGCATCAACGTGCCCACCACCGACTTGGTCGCTGACCGCGACACAAAAGTCGAGGCCAGCGTGTCCGCCACCACCCCCACCGGCAAAGTCACCGCCAGCGCGGTGCAAGACTACGCCTTGAGCAACCAAGGCGGCACGGGCGCAGCCATTGGCGGCACCAGCACCGGCACCGCCATCGAAGACAGCAGCGCCCAAGCGGCGGGCACGCTCACCGTCACCGGTGCGGCCAACAGCGCCGACAACGTGCTCAAGGCCCCCACCAGCTTGGCCGGCCAGTATGGCAACTTCACCCTGGACACCACCACCGGCGCTTGGACCTACACGCTGGACAACGGCAAAGCGGCCACGCAAGCGCTCACCGCTGGCCAGCAAGTGAGCGACAAACTCAGCGTCACCAGCCAAGACGGCAGCGCTGTCAAAGACATCGTCATCGCCATCACCGGCGTCAACGACAAAGCCCTCATCACCGGCCAGACCACGGGCGGCGTGAGCGAAGACGCCCCTGCCACCACCACCAGCGGCACCCTCACCGTGACGGATGTGGACACCGGCCAAGCCGCCTTGCAAACGCCAGCCAGCCTGGCGGGCACTTATGGCAACTTCACGCTCAACACCGCCACCGGCGCTTGGGTCTACACGCTGGACAACAGCAAAGCGGCCACGCAAGCCCTGACCCAAGGCCAACAAGTCACCGACAAACTCACGGTCACCAGCCAAGACGGCAGCACCACACAAGACATTGTGGTCACCGTCACGGGCGCGGCCGAGGGCGCTGTCAGTGGCACCGTCATTGGTGGCACCAACACCGGCGCTGTGATCGAAGACAGCACCTCGCAGGTTGCAGGCGTCTTGGTGGTCACCGGCGCTGCCAACAGCGCCGACAACGTGCTGCAAACGCCCACCAGCTTGGCGGGTACTTACGGCACCTTCACGCTCAACGCCACCACAGGCGCTTGGAGCTACACCCTGGACAACAGCAAAGTGGCCACACAGGCCCTGAACGCAGGCCAGCAAGTCACCGACAAACTCACCGTGGCCAGCAAAGATGGCAGCGTGGCCAAAGACCTCTTGGTCACCGTCACCGGCACCAACGACGGCGCAGCCATTGCGGGCACCAGCACCGGCACCGTCACCGAAGACGCTCCTGCCACCACCGCCAGCGGCACCCTCACCGTGAGCGATGTGGACACCGGCCAAGCCTTCTTGAGCACGCCCACCACCGCCAGCCTGGCCGGTACCTACGGCAACTTCACGCTCAACACCACCACCGGCACTTGGGTCTACACCCTGGACAACAGCAAACCGGCCACCCAAGCCCTGAGCACCGGACAAAGGGTCACCGACCAACTCACCGTCACCAGCCAAGACGGCACGGCCTCCCAAACCATCACCGTCACCGTCAACGGCAACACCGACAGCGGCAGCAGCGCGTCCATTGGCGGCACCAGCACCGGCACCGCCATCGAAGACAGCACCGCCCAAGCGGCCGGCACGCTCAGCGTCACAGGCGCTGCCAACAGCGCCGACAACGCGCTGCAAACACCCACCAGCCTGACTGGCACGTACGGCAACTTCACGCTCAACAGCGTCACGGGCGCCTGGACCTACACGCTGGACAACAGCAAAGCGGCCACGCAAGCGCTGGCGGCTGGCCAGCAAGTCAGTGACAAACTCACTGTCACCAGCAAAGACGGCAGCGCATCCAAAGACATCGTCATCGCCATCACCGGCGTCAACGACAAAGCCCTCATCACCGGCCAGACCACTGGCAGCGTCACCGAAGACGCCCCTGCCACCACCGCCAGCGGCACGCTCACCGTGACCGATGTGGACACCGGCGAAGCCGTGCTGATTGCACCTGCCACCGCCAGCCTGGCCGGCACCTACGGCAACTTCACGCTCAACACCGCCACCGGCGTTTGGCTCTACACCCTGGACAACAGCAAGCCGACCACCCAAGCGCTGGCTGCAGGCCAGCAAGTCAGCGACCAACTCACCGTGAGCAGCAAAGACGGCACGGCCTCGCAGCTGATCACCGTCACCGTCACCGGCGCAGCCGATGCCAACGCCACCGCCATCAGCGGCACCAGCACCGGCACCGCCATCGAAGACAGCACCGCCCAAGCCTCGGGCACGCTCAGCGTCACAGGCGCTGCCAACAGCGCCGACAACGTGCTGCAAGCGCCCACCAGCTTGGTTGGTACCTACGGCAACTTCACACTCAACACCACCACGGGCGCTTGGACCTACACGCTGGACAACAGCAAAGCGGCCACACAAGCGCTGACACAAGGCCAGCAAGTCACCGACAAGCTCACCGTCACCAGCAAAGACGGCAAAGCCATCAAAGAAATCTTGGTCACCGTCAGCGGTGTCAACGATGCGGCCGTCATCAGCGGCCAAGCCACGGGCAGCGTCACCGAAGACTCGGCCGCACAAAACACCGCCAGCGGCACCCTTGCCGTGAGCGATGTGGACACCGGCCAAGCCTTCTTGAGCACGCCCACCACCGCCAGCTTGGCGGGCACGTATGGCAACTTCACGCTCAACACCGCCACCGGCACCTGGACCTACACGCTGGACAACAGCAAACCGGCCACGCAAGCCCTGGCCCAAGGCCAACAAGTCACCGACACCTTGCGCGTGACCAGCCAAGACGGCAGCGCCACACAAGACATTGTGGTCACCGTCAACGGCGTCAACGAAACCGTGGCCAAACCCACCACCATCAGCGAAGTCACCGACAACGCAGGCAACCCCGGCGGGGCCACACAAAGCGTGCCCAACGGTGCCAGCACCAACGACACCACCCCCAGCTTCAAAGGCACCGGCACGCCCGGCGAAGTCGTCACGATCAAAGACGGCGACAAAATCATCGGCTCCACCACCGTCAACCCCGACGGCACTTGGAGCTTCACCGCCCCTGAGCAAGCCACTGGCCCGCACAGCTACACCGCCAGCACCCCGTCGGGCGGCAGCACCGCGCCGTTCACCGTGACCGTGGACACCGCACCGCCCACCATCGCCATCAGCGTGGACAAAGCCAACATCGGCAGCGCCGACACGGCCAGCGTCACCTTCACCCTGTCTGAGGCCAGCGCCGACTTCATCCGGGACGACATTACCGTCACCGGCAGCAGCTTGGGGCCACTGGTCCAAAGCAGCACCAACCCCCTGGTCTACACCGCCACCTTCACGCCCACGGCCGGAGCCACGGCAGGCTCCAGCGGCACCGTGCGTGTTGACAGCAACAAATTCACCGACGCCGCAGGCAACGCCAACCAGGACGGAACAGACGCCAACAACAGCGTCAGCATCACCGTGGTCGCGGGCAAGCCCACCGCCATCAGCGAAGTCACCGACAACGCAGGCAACCCCGGCGGGGCCACAGCTGTGGTGCCCAATGGCGGCAGCACCAACGACACCACCCCCACCTTCAAAGGCACAGGCACGCCCGGCGAACTCGTCACCCTCAAAGACGGCGACAAGATTGTGGGCTCCACCACCGTCAACCCCGACGGCACTTGGAGCTTCACCGCGCCTGAGCAGGCCACAGGCCCCCACAGCTACACCGCCAGCACCCCGTCGGGCGGCACCACCGCGCCGTTCACCGTGACCGTGGACACCGCGCCGCCCACCATTGCGGTCACCATCGACAAAACCAGCATCGGCAGCGACGAGATGGCCCAGCTCACCTTCACCTTGAGTGAAGCCAGCAGCGACTTCAGCAACAGTGACATCACCGTCACCGGCGGCAAACTGGGCACCTTGGTCCAAAGCAGCACCAACCCGCTGGTCTACACCGCCGTCTTCACCCCCGACGGCAGCGCAGCGGCGGGCACCGTGCGGGTTGACAGCAACACATTCAGCGACGCCGCAGGCAACTTCAACCAAGACGGCGCCGACACCAACAACGCCGTGGGCCTGACCATCACCGCCTCGCCAGGCAACGCGGCCATCACGCTGGCCCCCATCACCGGTGACAACCTCATCAGCGCCGCCGAAGGCAGCACCCTGGTCAACGTCACCCTCACTGGCAAAGTCACCGGCGCGTTCACAGCAGGCGACGTCGTCACCCTGCGCGTGCACGACCAAGTGCTCACCACCACCGTGGACGCCTCTGGCAACTACAGCCAAGTGGTCACCATGGCCGCCCTCAAAGCCGACGCGGACACCCAAGTGGATGTCTCGGTCGCGGCCAAAGACCCATCCTCTGGCCAAACCAGTACCGCCAGCAACAAGCAAAACTACACGGTCGAGACCAACCCCAACAGCGGCACCGCCTTGTTCATCGACCCCGTCACGGCCGACAACATCGTCAACCTGGCCGAATCCAAAGCCACCGACACCACCGTCACGGGCAAAGTCACGGGCGTGTTCGCTGCGGGCGACAAAGTCACCCTCACCGTCAACGGCAACCCCTACAGCGCCAACGTCAACGCCGATGGCAGCTTCAGCATCCCCGTCAAAACGCTGGACTTGCTGGCCGACAAAGACACCCAAATCGACGGCATTGTCAGCGTCAACGGCGGCGCGATCTACAGCGCCCAGCAAAACTACGCCGTGGACACCACGCCGCCTGCAGGCGCGGTCACGCTCAACCCCCTCACCCCCGACAACCTGATCGACGCCCAAGAGGCGGGCCAAACCACCTTGCCCGTCACCGGCAAAGTCACCGGCGACTTCAAAGTGGGCGACAAAGTCACCGTCACCGTCGACGGCAAGCCCTACAGCGGCACCGTGGACGCCCAAGGCAACTTCAGCATCCCCGTGCCCACAGCGGCCTTGATTGCCGACACGGACACGAAGTACGAAGTCACTGTGGCTCTGACCGACGGCGCAGGCAACACCGGCACGGCATCGGGCGTCAACGACTACAACAGCAACGTGGCACCGCCTGCCAACAACGTGGCCATCAGCTTGAACCCGGTCACCGGCGACAACATCATCACCGTGGCCGAGGGCCAAGCCGACAGCATCACGCTCTTTGGTAAAGTCAGTGGCGCCTTCACCGCAGGGGACGTGGTCACCCTCCGCGTGCACGACCAGATTCTTTCTACCACCGTGGACGCTGTGGGCAACTACAGCCAAGTCGTCAGCATGGCCGCCCTCAAGGCCGACCCGGACACCCAAGCCGAAGTCAGCGTGGCGGCCAAAGACCCCGTCTCGGGCAAGATCAACACCGTGGGCACCAGCCAGGACTACACGGTGGAGACCGATGGCAGTGGTGGCAGTGGGGGTGGCAGTGGGGGCACCAGTGGCAAAACCGTGGCGATGTACATCGACCCGGTCACCGCTGACAACGTGATCAACGCCAGCGAAGCCAAGGCCACCGACACCGCCATCACTGGCCGCGTCACAGGCGTGTTCACGCCAGGCGACCAAGTCATCCTCAGCGTCAACGGCAAGCCCTACAGCGGCGCTGTCAACGCCCAAGGTGCCTTCAGCATCAACGTGCCCACGGCCGAACTGCTGGCCGACTACGACACCCAAATCGAAGGCCGCATCACCACCAGCGCAGGCACGGCCAACGCGGTGCAAAACTACGCCCTGAGCGACAGCAACACCAACGGCGCCAACACCGCCATTGGCGGCACCACCAGCGGCGCAGCCATCGAAGACAGCACCAATCAAGCCTCGGGTAGCCTCAGCGTCACGGGCGCGGCCAACAGCGCCGACAACGTGCTGCAAGCGCCCTCCAGCTTGGCCGGCCTGACTGGTACTTACGGCAACTTCACGCTCAACGCCACCACAGGTGCCTGGAGCTACACGCTGGACAACAGCAAAGCGGCCACCCAAGCTCTGACACAAGGCCAGCAAGTGAGCGACAAACTCACCGTCAGCAGCAAAGACGGCCTGGTCAGCAAAGACATCACCATCGCCATCACCGGCACCAACGACACCGCCGCCATCACCGGCAGCAAAACCGGCAGCGTCACCGAAGACGCTGCACAAAACACCGCCACCGGCACCCTCACGGTGTCCGACGTGGACACCGGCGAAGCCGCGCTGCAAACGCCCACCAGTGCCAGCTTGGCTGGCCAGTATGGCAACTTCACGCTCAACACCGCCACCGGCGTTTGGCTGTACACCCTGGACAACAGCAAAGCGGCCACCCAAGCTTTGGCTGCAGGCCAGCAAGTCACCGACAAACTCACCGTCACCAGCAAAGACGGCACGGACACACAAGACATCGTTGTCACCGTCACCGGCGCAGCCGATGCCAGCACCACCGTCATCAGCGGCACCAGCACCGGCACCGCCATCGAAGACAGCACCGCGCAAGCCTCGGGCACGCTCAGCGTCACGGGCTCTGCCAACAGCGCCGACAACGTGCTGCAAGCGCCCACCAGCTTGGCCGGCACATACGGCAACTTCACGCTCAACACCACAACAGGTGCGTGGAGCTACACGCTGGACAACAGCAAAGCGGCCACACAAGCGCTGACACAAGGCCAGCAAGTCAGTGACAAACTCACCGTCACCAGCAAAGACGCCTCGGCCATCAAGGAAATCATCGTCACCGTCACCGGTGTCAACGACACAGCTGCCATCACCGGCAGCAAAACCGGCTCGGTCACCGAAGACCAACTGGTCACCACCGCCTCTGGCGTTTTGACAGTCAGCGACGTGGACACCGGCGAAGCCCTGTTGGCCACGCCCAACAGCGCCACCTTGGGCGGCACTTACGGCAACTTCACGCTCAACACATCTACCGGCACCTGGGTTTACACCCTGGACAACAGCAAAGCGGCCACCCAAGCGCTCATCAGCGGCCAGCAAGTGCAAGACAAACTCACGGTCAGCAGCAAAGACGGCACCGCCAGCCAAGAGATCGTGGTCACCGTCAACGGCGTCAACGAAACCGACACCACCAATGGCAAAGCCGCCATCACCTTGGCCCCCATCACCGGCGACAACCTGATCAGCGCCACCGAAGGCAGCACCCTGGTTAACGTCACGCTCACTGGCAAAGTCACCGGCGCGTTCACAGCAGGTGACGTGGTCACGATCCGTGTGCACGACCAAGTGCTCACCACCACCGTGGACGCCGCAGGCAACTACAGCCAAGTCGTCACCATGGCCGCGCTCAAAGCCGACAGCGACACCCAAGTCGAAGTGTCGGTTGCAGCCAAAGACCCTGTTTCGGGCCAAACCAGCACCGCCACCAACAACCAAAACTACACCGTCGAGCCCACCAGCGGCACAGGCACGGCGCTCTACATCGACCCGGTCACGGCTGACAACATCGTCAACCTGGCCGAGTCGGGCGCGGTCAGCATCCCCGTTACCGGCCGCGTGACGGGCAAGTTCAGTGCAGGCGACGTGGTCACCCTCATCGTCAACGACCAGAAGTTCTCGGGCACCGTGGACGCCAACGGTGCTTACAGCATCCCCGTCAAAACCTTGGACCTGCTGGCGGACAAAGACACCCAAGTCGAGGCCAGCGTGAGCGTCTCGGGGGCCAACTACAGCGCCCAGCAAAACTACGCCGTGGACACCACACCGCCCACAGGCACGGTCACGCTCAACCCGCTCACGCCCGACAACCTGATCGACGCCCAAGAAGCAGGCCAGGCCACCTTGCCTGTCACCGGTAAAGTCACAGGCGACTTCAAGCCGGGCGACAAAGTCACCGTCACCGTCGACGGCAAGCCCTACAGCGGCACCGTGGACGCCCAAGGCAACTTCAGCATCCCCGTGCCCACATCGGCTTTGATTGCCGACACGGACACGAAGTACGAAGTCACTGTGGCCCTCACGGACGGCGCAGGCAACACCGGCACCGCCTCGGGTGCCAACGACTACAACAGCAACGTCGCTCCTCCTGCCAACAACGTGGCCATCAGCTTGAACCCGGTCACGGGCGACAACATCGTCACCGTGGCAGAAAGCCAGGCCGACAGCGTCACGCTCTCGGGCAAAGTCTCGGGCGCGTTCACCTCAGGTGACGTGGTCACCCTCCGTGTGTTCGACCAGATTCTCTCCACCACCGTGGACGCGGCAGGCAACTACAGCCAAGTGGTCAGCATGGCGGCCATCCGCGCTGACATCGACACGAAGGCCGAAGTCAGCGTGGCGGCCAAAGACCCCGTCTCGGGCAAAGTCAACACCGTGGGCACCTACCAGGACTACACCGTGGAGACCGATGGCACCGGTGGCAAGCCAGACACCGTGGGCAAAACGGTGGCCTTGTTCATTGACCCGGTCACCGCTGATAACCTGATCAACGCCACCGAAGCCACATCCGCCAACACCCCCGTCACCGGCAAAGTGACAGGCAAGTTCGCTGCAGGCGACGAAGTCACGCTCACCCTCAACGACAAGCCGTTCAAAGTCAACGTGCTGGCCGACGGCAGCTTCAGCATCGCCGTGCCCACGGCCGACCTGGTCGCCGACCGCGACACACAAATTGAGGGCTCAGTCACCACCAGCGCAGGCACGGCCAGCGCGGTGCAAAACTACGCCCTGGGTGAGGGCGCAGGCCCCAACCCGGTCAAGCCCGCCATCACCGAAGTCACCGACAACGTGGGCAACCCGAACAATGGCACGGTGCCCTTGACCAACGGCGGCGACACCAACGACACCACGCCCACCTTCAAAGGCACAGGCACGCCCGGAGAAGTCGTCACCATCAAAGACGGCGACAAAATCGTCGGCTCCACCACCGTCAACCCTGACGGCTCCTGGAGCTTCACTGCGCCTGAGCAAGCTGCAGGCAAACACGACTACACCGCCAGCACGCCGTCCGGCGGCACCAGCGCACCGTTCACCCTGAATGTGGACACCACCGCGCCCAAGATCGCGGTCAGTGTGGACAAGAGCAGCATCAACGCGGACGAGACCAGCACCGTCACCTTCACGCTGGACGAGGCCAGCAGCAACTTTGTCAACGGCGACATCGCTGTCACTGGCGGAACTTTGAGCCCGCTGGTGCAAAGCAGCACCAATCCCCTGGTCTACACCGCCACCTTCACGCCCACAGCGGGCGCCACCACTGCCAGCATCAAAGTGGACAGCAACGCCTTCACCGACGCGGCAGGCAACGCCAACCAAGACGGCGCAGAGGGCAACAACACGGCCAGCCTGAGCATTGGCACGGGCCTGGGCAAAGCCGCCATCACGCTCAACCCCATCACCGGTGACAACCTCATCAGCGCCACCGAAGGCAGTACGCTCACCAACGTCACCCTGACTGGCAAAGTCACGGGCGCGTTCACAGCAGGCGACGTGGTCACGATTCGTGTGTACGACCAAGTGCTCACCACCACCGTGGACGCCTCAGGCAACTACAGCCAAGTCGTCACCATGGCCGCCCTCAAAGCCGACGCGGACACCCAAGTCGAAGTGTCGGTCGCTGCCAAAGACCCTGTCAGTGGCCAGATCAGCAACGCCAGCAACAACCAAAACTACACGGTGGAGCCCACCAACGGCACGGGCACAGCCCTGTTCATCGACCCGGTCACGGCCGACAACATCGTCAACCTGGCCGAATCGGGCGCGGTCAGCATCCCCGTCACCGGCAAAGTGACAGGCAAGTTCAGTGCAGGCGACGTGGTCACCCTGATCGTCAACGACCAGAAGTTCTCGGGCACCGTGGACGCCTCTGGCAACTACAGCATCCCCGTCAAGACCCTGGACCTGCTGGCGGACAAAGACACCCAAATCGAGGCCAGCGTGAGCGTCTCGGGGGCCAACTACAGCGCCCAGCAAAACTACGCCGTCGACACCACACCGCCCACAGGCACGGTCACGCTCAACCCGCTCACGCCTGACAACCTGATTGACGCCCAAGAAGCGGGCCAGGCCACCTTGCCTGTGACGGGCAAAGTGACGGGCGACTTCAAGCCGGGCGACAAAGTCACCGTCACCGTCGACGGCAAGCCCTACAGCGGCACCGTGGACGCCCAAGGCAACTTCAGCATCCCCGTGCCCACATCGGCCCTGATTGCCGACACGGACACGAAGTACGAAGTCACCGTCGCTCTGACCGACGGCGCAGGCAACACCGGCACGGCATCAGGCGTCAACGACTACAACAGCGCGGTGCTGCCGCCCGCCAACAACGTGGCCATCAGCTTGAACCCGGTCACGGGCGACAACATCGTCACCGTGGCAGAAAGCCAGGCCGACAGCGTCACGCTCTCGGGCAAAGTCTCGGGCGCGTTCACCGCAGGTGATGTGGTCACCATCCGTGTGCACGACCAAGTCTTGTCCACCACGGTGGACGCGGCAGGCAACTACAGCCAAATCGTCAGCATGGCGGCCATCCGCGCTGACATCGACACGAAGGCCGAAGTCAGCGTCGCGGCCAAAGACCCCGTCTCGGGCAAAGTCAACACCGTGGGCACCTACCAGGACTACACCGTGGAGACCGATGGCACCGGTGGCAAGCCAGACACCGTGGGCAAAACGGTGGCCTTGTTCATCGACCCGGTCACCGCTGACAACCTGATCAACGCCACCGAGGCACAAAACGCCAACACCCCCATCACCGGACGCGTCACGGGCAAGTTCGCTGCAGGCGACGAAGTCACGCTCACCGTCAACGACAAGCCCTTCAAAGGCACGGTCAACGCCCAAGGTGTCTTCAGCATCTTGGTGCCCACGGCCGACCTGGTCGCCGACCGCGACACACAAGTTGAGGGCAGCGTGACCACCAGCGCAGGCACGGCCAACGCGGTGCAAAACTACGCCCTGGGTGAGGGCGCAGGCCCCAACCCGGTCAAGCCCGCCATCACCGAAGTCACCGACAACGTGGGCAACCCGAACAATGGCACGGTGCCCCTGACCAATGGCGGCGACACCAACGACACCACGCCCACCTTCAAAGGCACAGGCACGCCCGGCGAAGTCGTCACCATCAAAGACGGCGACAAGGTGGTGGGCTCCACCACCGTCAACCCCGACGGCTCCTGGAGCTTCACTGCGCCTGAGCAAGCCACCGGCCCGCACAGCTACACCGCCAGCACCCCGTCCGGCGGCACCAGCGCACCGTTCACCCTGAATGTGGACACCACCGCGCCCAAGATCGCGGTCAGTGTGGACAAGAGCAGCATCAACACGGACGAGACCAGCACCGTCACCTTCACCCTGGACGAGGCCAGCAGCAACTTTGTGAACGGCGACATCGCCGTCACCGGCGGCACCCTGAGCCCGCTGGTGCAAAGCAGCACCAACCCCCTGGTCTACACCGCCACCTTCACGCCCACAGCGGGTGCCACCACTGCCAGCATCAAAGTGGACAGCAACGCCTTCACCGACGCGGCAGGCAACGCCAACCAAGACGGCGCAGACACCAACAACACGGCCAGCCTGAGCATTGGCACGGGCCTGGGCAAAGCCGCCATCACCTTGGCCCCCATCACCGGCGACAACCTGATCAGCGCCACCGAAGGCAGCACCCTGGTCAACGTCACGCTGACTGGCAAAGTCACGGGCGCGTTCACAGCAGGCGACGTGGTCACGATCCGCGTGCACGACCAAGTGCTCACCACCACCGTGGACGCCAGTGGCAACTACAGCCAAGTCGTCACCATGGCCGCGCTCAAAGCCGACACTGACACCCAAGTCGAAGTGTCGGTTGCAGCCAAAGATCCGTCATCGGGCCAGATCAGCAACGCCAGCAACAACCAAAACTACACGGTCGAGCCCACCACCGGCACGGGCACGGCCCTGTTCATCGACCCGGTCACGGCTGACAACATCGTCAACCTGGCCGAGTCGGGTGCGGTCAGCATCCCCGTCACCGGCCGCGTGACGGGCAAGTTCAGTGCAGGCGATGTGGTCACCCTCATCGTCAACGACCAGAAGTTCTCGGGCACCGTGGACGCCAACGGCGCCTACAGCATCCCCGTCAAAACCCTGGACCTGCTGGCGGACAAAGACACCCAAGTCGAAGGCAGCGTCAGCGTCAACGGCGGCGTGTCCTTCACGGCCCAGCAAAACTACGCCGTCGACACCACACCGCCCACAGGCACGGTCACGCTCAACCCGCTCACGCCTGACAACCTGATCGACGCCCAAGAAGCAGGCCAGGCTACCTTGCCTGTCACCGGCAAAGTCACGGGCGACTTCAAGCCGGGCGACAAAGTCATCGTCACCGTCGACGGCAAGCCTTACAGCGGCACCGTGGACGCCCAGGGCAACTTCAGCATCCCCGTGCCCACATCGGCCCTGATTGCCGACCCTGACACCAAGTACGAAGTGTCTGTGGCCCTCACGGACGGTGCGGGCAACACCGGCACCGCCTCGGGTGCTAACGACTACAACAGCGCGGTGCTGCCGCCTGCCAACAACGTGGCCATCAGCTTGAACCCGGTCACGGGCGACAACATCGTCACCGTGGCAGAAAGCCAAGCCGACAGCGTCACGCTCTCGGGCAAAGTCTCGGGCGCGTTCACCGCAGGGGACGTGGTCACCATCCGTGTGCACGACCAAGTCTTGTCCACCACGGTGGATGCGGCGGGCAACTACAGCCAAATCGTCAGCATGGCGGCCATCCGCGCTGACATCGACACGAAGGCCGAAGTCAGCGTCGCGGCCAAAGACCCCGTCTCGGGCAAAGTCAACACCGTGGGCACCTACCAGGACTACACGGTGGAGACCGACGGCACCGGTGGCAAGCCAGACACCGTGGGCAAAACGGTGGCCTTGTTCATTGACCCGGTCACGGCGGACAACCTGATCAACGCCACTGAAGCCACATCCGCCAACACCCCCGTCACCGGACGCGTCACGGGCAAGTTCGCCACAGGCGACGAAGTCACGCTCACCCTCAACGACAAGCCCTTCAAAGGCACGGTCAACGCCCAAGGTGTCTTCAGCATCCTGGTGCCCACCGCCGACTTGGTGGCCGACCGCGACACACAAGTTGAAGGCTCAGTCACCACCAGCGCAGGCACGGCCAATGCGGTGCAAAACTACGCCCTGGGCCAAGATGCGGCCGCCAACACCGCCATTGGTGGCGTGAGCAGCGGCTCGGCCCTTGAAGACAGCAGCACCCTGGCCTCGGGCACGCTCACGGTGACAGGTGCAGCCAACAGCGCCGACAACGTGCTGCAAACACCCACCAGCTTGGCCGGTACTTACGGCAACTTCACGCTCAACAGCGTCACAGGGGCCTGGACTTACACGCTGGACAACAGCAAAGCGGCCACACAAGCGTTGACGGATGGCCAAAATGTCAGTGACAAACTCACCGTCACCAGCAAAGACGGCCTGGTCAGCAAAGACATCGGCATCACCATCACCGGCGTGAACGACACCGCCGTCATCACCGGCACCACCACCGGCAACGTCACCGAAGACGCCAGCGTCAACATCGCCAGCGGCACCCTCACGGTGACCGACGTGGACACCGGCGAAGCCTTGCTCAAAACGCCCACCAGCGCCACGCTGGCCGGCACCTACGGCAACTTCACCCTGAACACCGCCACCGGTGCCTGGACTTACACGCTGGACAACAGCAAACCCGCCACCCAAGCCCTGGCCAACGGCGACAAAGTCACCGACAAACTCACCGTCACCAGCAAAGACGGCACCGCCAGCCAAGACATTGTGGTCACCGTCAACGGCGTCAACGAAACCGACACCCCCAACGGCAAAGCCGCCATCACGCTGGCCCCCATCACCGGCGACAACCTGATTACCGCCACCGAAGGCAGCACCCTGGCCAACGTCACCCTCACTGGCAAAGTCACGGGCGCGTTCAGCGCTGGCGATGTCGTCACCATCCGTGTGTACGACCAAGTGCTCACCACCACCGTGGACGCCGCAGGCAACTACAGCCAAGTGGTCAGCATGGCCGCGCTCAAAGCCGACTCGGACACCCAAGTCGAAGTGTCTGTTGCAGCCAAAGATCCGTCATCGGGCCAAACCAGCACCGCCAGCAACAACCAAAACTACACCGTCGAGCCCACCAGCGGCACAGGCACGGCGCTCTACATCGACCCCGTCACGGCTGACAACATCGTCAACCTGGCCGAGTCGGGTGCGGTCAGCATCCCCGTCACCGGCCGCGTGACGGGCAAGTTCAGTGCAGGCGATGTGGTCACCCTCATCGTCAACGACCAGAAGTTCTCGGGCACCGTGGACGCCAACGGCGCCTACAGCATCCCCGTCAAAACCCTGGACCTGCTGGCGGACAAAGACACACAAGTCGAGGGCAGCGTCACCATCGCAGGCGGCTTGTCCTTCACGGCGCAGCAAAACTACGCCGTCGACACCACACCGCCCACAGGCACAGTCACGCTCAACCCGCTCACGCCCGACAACCTGATCGACGCCCAAGAGGCGGGCCAAACCACCTTGCCTGTCACCGGCAAAGTCACCGGCGACTTCAAAGTGGGCGACAAAGTCACGGTCACCGTGAACGGCAACCCCTACACTGGCACGGTGGATGCGCAGGGCAACTTCAGCGTCAACGTGCCCACGGCCGAACTCATCGCCGACCCGGACACGAAGTACGAAGTCACTGTGGCCCTCACGGACGGCTCGGGCAACCCCGGCACGGCATCAGGCGTCAACGACTACAACAGCAACGTGGCGCCTCCCGCAGGCAACGTGGCCATCACCTTGGAGCCCGTCACTGGCGACAACGTCATCACCGTGGCCGAAGGCAGCACCGCCACCACCACGCTCAGCGGCAAAGTGACTGGCGCGTTCAGCGCAGGTGATGTCGTCACCTTCTTTGTCAACGACAAAACCTTCACCACCACCGTGGCTGCCGATGGCGCGTACAGCTTGGGCGTTGCCACAGCCGAGCTCAAGGCCGACTTTGACACCAAGGTCGAAGTGCGAGTCGCCGCCAAGGACCCCATCAGCGGCAAGACCCAATGGGCAGGCAGCGCCCAGGACTACACGGTGGAGAGCGATGCCACTGCAGGCAAAACCGTGGCCCTGTCCATTGACAAAGTCACCGCCGACAACATCGTCAACCTGGCCGAATCGGCCAACACCAACACCCTGATTGCGGGCAAAGTGAGCGGCGTGTTCGCAACAGGTGACAAAGTCACCCTCAGCATCAACACCGTCGACTACACCGCCACCGTGCAAGCGGACGGCAGCTACAACGTCAGCGTCAAAACAGCCGACTTGCTGGCCGACAGCGACACGCAAATCCAAGGCTCAGTGACCACCAGCGCGGGTGTGGCCAAAGCCATCCAGAACTACGCTGTGGACACCACACCGCCCGTGGCCAGCGTCGCCATCGACCCGCTCACGCCCGACAACATGATCGACGCCCTGGAGGCGGGCCAGCAAACCCTGCCCGTCACCGGCAAAGTCACTGGCGAATTCAAGCCTGGGGACAAAGTCACCGTCATGGTCAACGGCAACCCCTACAGCGGCACCATCAAGCCCGATGGCAGCTTCAGCGTCAACGTGCCCACCACCGAGCTCATTGCCGATCCGGACACGAAGTTCGAAGTCACCGTCACCGTCACCGACAGCTCGGGCAACACCGCTGACGTCAAAGGCGACAAAGACTACGGCTCGGCCGTCAGCCCGGCGGACGCCAAAGTGGCCATCACCCTGGAGCCCATCACGGGCGACAACATCGTCACCGTGGCCGAGGGCGCACAAAGCAGCGTCACCCTCAGCGGCAAAGTCACTGGCGCGTTCACGGCAGGCGACGTGGTCACCATTCGTGTACACGACCAAGTGCTCACCACCACCGTGGACGCGGCAGGCAACTACAGCCAAGTGGTCACTATGGCCGCCATCAAGGCCGACCCCGACACCCAAGCCGAAGTGAGCGTGGCTGCCAAAGACCCCGTCACTGGCAAAGTCAACACCGTGGGCACCGCGCAGGACTACACCGTAGAAACCGACGCCACCGCCGGCAAGACCGTGGCCCTGTCCATCAACACCGTCACCGCTGACAACATCGTCAACCTGGCCGAATCGACGGCCGCCGAGACCACCGTCACCGGCAAAGTCACCGGCGTTTACGCCGCAGGCGACACCGTCACCTTCACCGTCAACAAAAAGCCCTTCACCGGCACAGTGAGCGCAGACGGCAGCTACAGCGTC
Organism: Limnohabitans sp. WS1; assembly: GCF_003063265.1. Lineage (GTDB taxonomy): Bacteria > Pseudomonadota > Gammaproteobacteria > Burkholderiales > Burkholderiaceae_C > Limnohabitans_A. Next base: position 751 of record NZ_NERU01000029.1, on the reverse strand, counting down.
AAAGTGGCCACGGCCGACCTGATTGCCGACAGCGACACGCAAATCGAGGGCACTGTCACCACCAGCGCCGGTGTGGCCAAGGCCATCCAGAACTACGGCGTGGACACCACCGACCCCGTGGTCAAGCTCAGCGTGGACACCGTCACCGCCGACAACTTCCTGTCCGCCCAAGAAGCGGGCCAGGCCCAGACCGCCATCACCGGCCAGGCCACTGGCGAATTCCGCGCCGGTGACGTGGTCACCCTCACGCTCAAAGACAGCAACAACAACGTCAAAACCTACAGCGGCACGGTGAACGCCGCAGGCGCTTACAGCATCAACGTGCCCAGCGCCGACCTCGTCTCGGACGCCGACACCCTGATCGAGGCCAGCATGGTAGCCACCGACGGCGCGGGCAACAGCGCCACCGCCTTGGCCCAGCGCGACTACAACAGCGCCGTCACCCCCGCAGACGCCAAAGTGGCCATCACCTTGGCACCCATCACCGGCGACAACATCGTCACGGTGGCCGAAGGTGGTCAAGCCAACACCACGCTCAGCGGCAAAGTCACGGGCGCCTTCACCCCAGGCGACGTGGTCAGCGTGTACCTCAACGACAAGACCTTCACCACCACCGTGGCCGCCGACGGCAGCTACAGCCTGAGCGTTGCCACCGCCGAGCTCAAGGCCGACAAAGACACCGTGGCCGAAGTCTCGGTGGCGGCCAAGGACCCGGCCACCGGCAAAATCAACGTGGCGGGCAACAGCCAGG
>NZ_NERU01000028.1 GCF_003063265.1 Limnohabitans sp. WS1 | reverse complement strand
CATCGATCCAGTGGTCCATGTACTTGTGCGCGTCAGCCTTGGCTTGCAGACAAAATTTCAAGTAACATGTTCGTTTAATCGATCATTAAATCAATAAATATCGATTTAACGAACATGAAAATCAACCAATCTGCCATGCTCATGCCGTCACAGCAAGAAGAATGCGCCCGCTTGGGGCAACTTCTGGCGCGGCTGCGGTTGGCGCGTCAAGTCAAACAGGCTGACGCTGCGCTGCGTGCTGGGCTGTCTCGCAACACGGCCTATCGCCTTGAAAAGGGAGAGCCCGGCATCGCGATTGGGCAAGTTTTGCGCTACCTGCAGGCCATCTCGCCAGGCAGCACCCTTTTGGACTTGTTGACTGAAAAAGACCCGGCGTTGCTGGCGCTCAGTGCGCGTGAAAAAACCCAGCGGGTCCGCGACCTGAGCGCGGCAGAGCGCGAAGAACTGGACTTTTAAGGCAAGAAGCAGATGACCGCCAAAACCTTGAAACTGATGGTCTTTGCTCACCTGGGGCAGGACTGGTGGTCTTGACCTGGTAACCCAGCACCAGCGTTCCGGCATTTGGACGACGTGTCGACGCCCGAACTGCGCAAGTTGCTGCCGTAGTTCAGGCGCGGATCGTTACCCGATGGTTGCAACTCCTGCAGCGTGAATTCCGTCGCTGACTCAGGTGTTGAAGTTTGCCACCAGCCCCATCACTCATTTCAAGCCGTACCACACACCGCGACCGCTACCGTGCTGCTCCAGATGGTTGCGCTCGGCCAGGTCGCGGAAATGCAGCTTGAGGGTGTTGCGACTGGCACCCGTCAATTGGATGGCATCCATCATCGTGACGCGCCCGTGCTGTCTGGCGAATTCCACGATCTGCAGTGACAGCTCGGGCAGGGTGGCCAGCACGATCTTTTCGCGCTCAACCTTCTTCTCCAGGCGCCGCACCTGCTCCGCCAGCGAGCGCAAGAAGAACACCAGCCATGGCTGCCAGTTGGGCGCATCCGTGCGGATGGTTCCTTGTGTCTGGCGCAAGGCCAAATAATAGGCTTCCTTGTTCAGCTCGATCACGCTCTCCAACGAGCTGTAGGGCACATAGGCATATCCGGCCTGGATCAGCAGCAGTGTCGTCAGCACCCTGCTCAAACGTCCGTTGCCATCCTGAAAAGGGTGAATTTCCAGAAACACCACGACGAAGATCGAGATGATCAACAAGGGGTGCATCTTTTCCGATATCAGTGCCTTATCCCGCTCGCCATTCACCCATGACACCAATTCAGCCATCAGCCTTGGCGTGTCAAAGGGCGTGGCGGTCTCGAAGACGATGCCAATCTGTGTCCCGTTTTCATCGAATGCAGCGACGCTGTTTGAATGGGTCTTGTACTGCCCCCGGTGGCGAGCATCTTTTTCGCTGTGGGTCAGCAGAACTTGGTGCAGTTGCTTGATGTGGTTCTCGTTGAACGGAATGTCCTGCCACGCGCTGAACACCATGTCCATGAGTTCAGCGTAACCGGCCACCTCCTGTTCGTCCCGTGTGTCGAAGGACTTGATGGCCAGGTTGGAAAGCAGACGTTGCACTTCGCGGTCAGTCAGTTTGCTGCCTTCGATGCGGGTAGACGAGCCTATGCTCTCGATGGTGGCCACCCGCCGTAGCGCCAAAAGACGCTCGGGCGCCAGCGTTCCCAAAGCACGCCATGCGCCCTTGAATTCGTCGATCCGAGCAATCAGGCTCAGGATTTCGGGTGTGATCTGGAGGGTGTCTGAACGCAACATGAAACCATTATTACACCCAATAACACCCATTTTTAATGCGCATCCTGTGAATGGATGAAAGTCGATACCCAGTGTGGCATGCCGAGTGATCACATCAACGCAACCCATTCGCCCTGCAAACCATCGCCCACAGGGGTGGGCTCCCACACCAACAAAAACCGCCGCCCACTTGCAGGGCCAGCGATGCACCCGTCAATCCGCCCCGCTTTGCAGCCCAAACACAATGCTCATGGGCCTGCTGCCCTGGTGTGACTGGTAGCGCACCCGGCCGTGGTAGGTGAACGGTGCGGCCTTGCCGACAGCCAGCTTGGTGTCGCGCACAAAGAGGTGGATGTCGATGCCTAAAGCGGCGTGTCGGATGATTTCGTCGCCGCGTTTGCTGGTCGGGTCGGTGGCGTTCTGGCTTTGCCAGTGAAAGTGCGTGTCATCGATCCAGTGGTCCATGTACTTGTGCTCGTCAGCCCGGCCTTGTTTGTTGAGCGTGACCAGCAGGATGTGCGCCTTTTTCTGGGCCAGCACCACATGGCCGACATTCCAATTGCCGGGGTTGTAGGCCTCGCCAAACAGCGCCGGAATGTCTTCGCGCATGAAAGGCTCACCGAGCGCCAGATCCAGTGGATCGATGATGTTGCGCAGGCGAGCGAGCGTGCGCATGTCGTCGGTGGCCGTCAGGTCGTCGTAGTCGGGGTTGTTGGCTTTCAGAATGTATTGGCCATCGCGGCCCTTGGTGACCACCCGCAGCAGATATTGGTTGTCGCCGCTGTCGTCTTGCCGCTCGATGGCCACCACGTTGCCCGTGATCGAGCCCGCCCGACTGGGCGTGATCAACTCCAGCAGCAAATAGTCACCGTCCAGAACCGGATTTTTGCCGCCGTTCATCGAGTTGCCCGATGCGCGGGCGATGAAGTGGCGACTGGGGTCCAGCGTGCCATAGGCCAGCGGCAAAGCCCTGTGCTCTTCAGCGTCAGCCCGTCCGGTTTTGAAATGGCCGCACGCGATTTTGAGGTTGGGGAAATACGGCAACTCCACCGTCTCGCGCCGCTTGACGGGGAAGGGAATCACGTTGTTGGCGGGCTCCACAGCCACCCTGCGCACCTCGTAAGCGGCCAGTTTGTAATCGACCAGTTCTTGCAGCATGTCCGTCAGCGGTGCCACGTCTGATTCCAAAAGAGTCTGCTTGAGTCCAAAGCTGCCATCGATTGCCTTAAACGGGACTGATGCAGGGTTTTTGGAGTTGCCACCAGTCAAGGCTGTGATGGGGTTGTTCAGCCAATACCGCGCCCACGCGGCGTCGGTGCCCGGGGTGGTCAGCATCTTGGCATCGAGGTCAGACAACAAAGGGCGACGACGGTCGAGTACCCCACGCGAGTGGGCGGCCAAAACGCCCAGCGCAACAGGCTGGCGCAGGCCATCCAGTTCCAGCCACGCCTCCAGCGTGACGGCCATGAAGCTTTTTTTCATCTCCATGGTTTCCACGTACTGCAAGACCATTTGGAATCGCTCGGCAACGGCGGTCTCGTCCGCAGACAAATCACCCATGCTTTGGACCAGTGCAAACCAATGGCCTTCACGCCGACGCATGTCCTGCATGCTGCTGCCCGAGTGGTAAAACTCGGTGAGGGTGGGCCTGCGGCCCAGCACAGCCCGAAGCGCCTCGTAGTCTTTTTGCGTTCCGGCGCCATCAAGCGATTTCAGAAACTCGATGATCGACAGGTCGTAATTGACGTAACAACCGTTTGGCAACTCCAGTGCGTTCTTTTCTGCCTTGCGCCCAAATTCCGCCAAAGCTTTGTAAGTGGTGCCCACGCCAAACAAGGCTTGTGGTTTGCCCAAAAAGGCTTGGTGATTGCCAATGAAGTCCAGCACCACCAACTGCTGTTTGCCTTCGTGCCGCCGCAGGCCACGCCCGAGCTGCTGCAAAAACAAAATTTTGGATTCGGTGGGCCGGAGCATCAGCACCGTGTCAATGCTGGGCAAGTCCACGCCCTCATTGAACAAGTCCACCGAGAACAAAACTTGCAAACTGCCGTCTTCCAGTTTTTCGAGCGCCTGTGCACGTCCCAGCACAGAGCCCGAATACACCGAAGCGGCCGACACGCCAGCCCGCGTGAAATGCTCGGCCATGAAATCGGCATGCCGGGTGGACACACAAAACGCCAGCGTGCGTCGCTGGGCTTTGGCACGCCACTGCGCCAGGGCATGACGCGCACGCGCCAAGGTGGCCAATTTGTTCGACAGTGCTTCAGGGTCAAAGCGTCCATTGCGCCAAGGCACCTCCTTGTAATCGACCGATTCGTCGTGAACGCCGTAGTAATGAAACGGGGCCAACAAGCCGCTGGTGATGCCCGCAAACAGGTTGCAGCCATAGACCAAGTTGTCGTAGCACAAAGTCAAGATGTCCGACTGGTCTGTGCGGTCAGGTGTGGCCGTCAAGCCCAACAAAAACGAGGGGGCAAAGTGCGCCAGCAAGCGCTTGTAAGTGGCAGCGGCGGCGTGGTGGAATTCGTCCACCACGATGTAATCGAAGTGCTGTGGTGCAAAGCGCTCCAAGTGCGCCGCCTTGCCCAGCGTTTGTACCGATGCGCACAAGACGTCCACATCGCCATCGCGGCTGCGCCCGGTGTAATAACCCACACGCTTGCCGGGCAAGATGCGAATGAAGGTGGCCGCCGCTTGGCTCAAAATTTCTTCACGATGCGCCACAAACAAAATGCGCCGAGCCCCCATGCGCACCGCATCAAAAGCCGCCAGCCATGTCTTGCCAAGACCCGTTGCCAAAACCACCAAACCCCGCCGATAACCGTTTTCGCGGGTGTCGGCCAGTGCGGTCAAGGCTTCTTGCTGAATGTCGTTGGGCAGTGGTGGCGCTTCTTGTTCGTGGCTGCCGGGTGCCACCGAGCGCGTGGGCGGCAAGCGCCGCTGTTCATAGGCCTCGATCCAGCTGTCGGTCAAGGCCATGGTTTTGGGGTGCGCAAAAAGTTCTTCAAACCGTTCGCGTGCTTCCAGGTAACCGGCGTCTTGCGGAAACACCACGCGGTAGTTCCACTCCAGCCCATCGCGCAGGGCTTTGCTGCTGATGTTGCTGGACCCAATGAAGGCGGTGCCAGACGCCAACTGCCCGGCTTCGAAGCGGGCGAACACATAGGCCTTGAGGTGAAAACTGTCTTGGTTTTGAGTGGCGTACACGCGCACCTCAGCGCCGCTTTCTTGCAGCAAGAGCAGCAAGCGCAAAGCTTCTGGGTCGGTGATGTCCAAGTAGTCGCTGGTCAATACCCGAACGCGGTGGGTGTCACCTGCTTGTGCCATGCCTTGCAAATCGGGCAGCAGCAAACGCAGCCCCGAGGTCTTGACAAAAGACACCGCCAAATCGGCTTGGTTGGAACGCGCAAACGCAGCTGACAGGTGCGGCAAAAAATGGTCGTCGCCGCCCGTGACCAGTCGCTTGTCAGGTCCGGTTGAACGGTGGGCCAAAGCATTGGTCCAGCTTTCAGTGCGGTCTGGCCGTTGGTCTTGGGTTTGCCAAAACTCCATGCGCAGCAACTCGGGCATGGCCCCCAGCCAAGCACGCACGGTGTCCTCGTCGGCATCGGTAAACCGACGCCCGTCGTGTTCACGCTCGCCGCTGCCAAGCTTGTAGCTCACATAAATACGGCCACCAGCTTTGAGCGCCGCCCACAGTTTGGACAACACCCCCGGCATGTCCAAAAGCGGCACATGCAACAAGCTGGCGCAGCACCAGATCGCATCGTATTGGGCCACCTCTTCCACATCTTCAAAGCGCCGAACATCCACCACAAAGCCACAGTGCTCACTGGCCCGCTTGGCCAATTCAACAGAAGCATCAAAAGCGCTGACGCTGAAACCCCGGTCAGCAAATGCACGCGCATCACGCCCTGATCCGCAACCGGCGTCCAAGATGCTTGCGCCCGGGGCAAGCCCGTCAAGAAAGCGATCGTAAATTGGACCCATGTCCACCCGCAGGGTTGAGCTGAAAAACTGCTCGGCTCGGTCGTTGTAATAGCCGACGGTGGACGATGGATCGGGCTGGTTGGTCATGTATGAGGATTCTGGCGGCGCGTTGGTGTTGCTTTTGATTGTCCGCAATTTTTAAATCCAATCCTGCAATCAGACAACCATCAAATCTGACTTTTTGGCGTTTTTTTGTTTTGTGAGTGTGAGTGGCTGCCTGGGGTAGGGAGCAGGCACAGGGGCTGCGTGCCCCAGTGGTCGCACATTGTCGAAAATTGCAATCGCAGCAGAAGTGCCAAGGCAGTAGCCCTGGCAACATCTAATTGGGCGGTGCGCACATTGGGTGCGCAATCCAGACTATCTACAGTAGGATGTGCAACGTTCTTCAATGAAATCCATGCAAAAAGAAACTCTTCTAAAACTGATCGCCGAGACTGCCTATAACGCAGGGTACGGTGCCAAGAAGCACTTTGCGACGTACGACATCATCGAGAAGCTGCCGGGCTGGGTGGCGCTTTTTTCAGCGGCAGCTGCGATATCGGCTTTATTCATTCCGGTCTTTGAGGCCAAGTGGGTCTCTGCGACCTTCATCATCATCTCTATCGGCGCAGGCAACATATTGCTCTATGACCGTGACAAAACCAAATATGCCGAAGTCGGAACAGCTCTGACCGAGAGATTTCATGAGCTTAGAGTCCTTTATCACGAGGTAAAGACCCAGCCGGATAGCACTGATCTACCTGATCATGCCAAGCGTCATGTCGCCATCCAAGCCGCTTTGTTGAAGACGAATGTTGCTAAACAGATTTTTTTGAGTGATTGGTACGCGCATTACAAATTCTTCTGGCAACAGCAGACAGGATGGATAGACGAGCAACTCAAGTTCACGTTGTTTCGGGATATGCTTCCTCTCAGCTTTACTGCAGCAGTCATCTTGGCATTTCTGGGGACTATCGGTTGGCTCGTTTCAGGACGAGCGACTTCACTGCTCTGCTAAGTTTTTTCATGACTGGGCGCATCGAGCTAGTCAGATGAACAGTAGGTATATGTATCTTCGATAAGTTTCGGTTGTGCCAAACTATAAAACTAATAGGGAGAAAAACGTGGGGCTTGGCGATTGGTTTAGTACGTTCAATGGAAATCTCCTGATTGCTGATGGAGGAACAATTACGGCTCGATATAAGAACCTCACGCGGCGGTTGAACACGGATTATTGGACAACTACGTCCGATACCTCCCACAGTCTCTATGTCGGATCGTATGGCCGAAATACCGCAACGAAAGCGATCAGCGACGTGGACATGATCATGCAGTTGCCTGACTCATTGTTCGGGCAATACAGCAATTACAAGGGAAACGGTCAGTCGGCATTGCTGCAAGCTGTCAAGAAGTCGGTTGAAAAGACGTATGCGACTACGAGCATACGAGCTGACGGGCAAGTTATCTTGATCCCCTTCAACGACGGAATAACGTTCGAACTCGTGCCAGCATTTTTGAATAAGGATTACAGCTACACATTTCCTGATGCGAACAATGGGGGAACATGGCGGACAACAAATCCACGTCCTGAGATTGAGGCGATTCGGACGCGAAACGCATCCTGCAACTACAACTTGATTCCCTTGTGCCGCATGATGCGCGCATGGAAGCGCGAGTGGGTAGTGCCTATTAGTGGTTTGCTAATCGACACGCTGGCGTATCAGTTTATCGAGAACTATCAGTACCGAGACAAGTCGTACTTTTATTACGACTGGATGTGCAGAGACTTTTTCAAGTGGATGGCTGAGCAGGACGAGAGTCAAGAATTCTGGCGAGCACCTGGCAGTGGGCAATACGTATGGGGTAAAGGTCTTTTCCAGTACAAAGCTAAGCGCTGCTACAACATCGCACTCGAAGCCATCAACTATGAAATGGCTAATCCAAAGCGTGAGTGGTCTGCGAAGCGGAAGTGGCGAGAAATATTTGGTTCTGATTTCCCGAGCTAGCACCGCTGAGGCCCTCGATACCGACGATCTGGATGTCTACTTCTTCTGCCAAGAGCGATTGTTCGCTGTGGCGTCTTCAAAGACTGCTCTCGCTGTACACCTGTTCATTAGTGAATTCGCAAACCTCAACCCCTCACAAAAACCCAAACCTCCCCGCATGCGCCTCCAAAAACGCAGGCGCAGGCCGAAAACGCTCCGGCAGCCGAATCGCTTGCCCTTGGCATTGCGCCAAGCTGCTTTGTGCAAACGGGTCCAACTCGGCGTGACGCAGCGCTTCGCCCACGCGGATGGTGAAGTCCGGTAACACCGTGATCAGCCCTTGGTCATAGGCCCGGTCGTGCAGGGCCGACAGGCACAGGCCGTTGCTGGGGTTCAGGCGGTTTTGGGTGTCCATGCTCCACGGCACGATGTGGCTGGCCACCAGCAGCTTGGGCACGCGCAGGCCGCTCATGCAGCAGGTGGCGTTGTAGCTGGCCAAGATGGCGCGGCGAAACCGGGCTTGGTTGACGCGCACCTGCACGATGGCCGTGGTGGTTTTTCCTTCTGCAATGTTGGGCACTTCGTCCAGCACGTCCACATAGGGCGGCAGGCCGTTTTGTTCTGCATAGTGGCCAAAGGACGTGGCCGCTTCGGTCACCACGGGGTCGTTGGCCGCCAAAAATTCGTTCCAAATTTGTTGGTCCAGCTTGGACGCATTGCCCATGCCGCGTCGGCCACTGGCCACAATTTGAGGGTCGAGGCTGGCCAAATTGACCAGCTTCATGGCCACAGCGCTGGCGGTGCGCCCCATCCATTGCGACAACTGCACGATGCGCGGTTGGTTGCGGTGCAGCTGCCCAAATGGCAGTTGCAGGTAAATGTGAAACGCCGCCAATGTTTCGTTGCGCGTCCAGTCGGTGGATCGTGGCATGTGTTGTTCTCCCTGACGGCAGATATTAGCTGTCCTCGTCCCACGGGATCGGTTTGGCTTGCCTGCGCAAGTCGTTGGGGCGGGTGTTTTGCCGGAAGGTGTCGGGTGGCCTGAAGCATTCTTCGGGCGTCACCATGTAGACCGTCCAATCGCCGTACAGCTTGCCTTCAAAGCAGAGCAGGTCACCGTCCATTTGCAGTTCCAAAAACGTGTCGTTGTTGCCGGTGAGTAAATGGGCATCGCTCGGGCTGGTGAACTGGAGATTCACGCTGCAAGCGTAGGTGGTGTGAAAGTAAATGAGGGGACCCAGTGCGGGGCCATCAAAACCCCAGCCGCTCATCGCTTGATCAGGCTTTTTGCGGCCATGGAACAAGCCCAAATACATGCCGGGTTTTTGGGGCCGAATGCCGTAAACGGGTGCATCGGCTGCTTGTGCGTGCTTGGGCATATCGCCTCCTTGTTGCAAAGGCGCTCAGCTTACGAACGGGGCGGGGCTTTGTGTACCAGGGCTTTGCCTGGGTGATCCAAGGGTCCGTAGCGGCTAAAGTGGAGGCCGCTTTTCATCCAAGCCAAAATACCCGCCCATGACCCCACCCCGACTTGACCTGCGCAAAGGCGTGACCGACCCTGTTGTCCTGTTGATTTCCAGGCGGCAGGTGGAGCAACAAGATCTGGCTTCGGTGCTGGATTCACTCAAGGTGTTCACCGCCACGCGTGAGGACGCTTGGCTCTACCGGGGGCAGATGAGTCTGGTGGTGGATGGCTACAACCACGATCCGCGTGAGCTGGTGGACATCCCCGAGGTGCGCCACTTCCTCAAGCGGCTGGCCGCCCAGTGGCCTTACTGGGGTTTCTTTTTGAACCAGGTGGATGACAGCATCAAGATTTTGGGCTCCTGCTGCTGCGGCGTAGAGTTTCCCGGCCGTGGCGCGGTGCTCATCGATCCGGCGCTGCTGCCCGGCTTTTTGAACCAGGCCTTTGCGGGCATGAACGCGCTGTTCGACCAGTACGGTTTTCCTGAACCCGAGCTGGAGGCCATGAGCATGGGGCTGGTGGCTTTGATTGCGCCGTCTGAGTGATGCGGCCTTCACAGCGTTGCCACTTAAGTGCTGCTGGGTTGTTGGGTTGTTGGGTTGCGGTGCGTATGAATTGCGGCCTGTTGTTGGACTTGATCGCCAAGGCGGAACTTCGTGCACCAGGGCTTTGCCTGGGTGACGGTGGCTTGCGCAGGCTCTAAGCCGCAACCGAATGCGCAGACAGGCTGACCTGAAGTCTCTCGCGCACGGCCCTGAAAATGGCCGCAAGGTTGTCCATGCTGGGGTTGCCTTTGGGCGAAAGCATCCGGTGCAGGCTTTTGCTGGGCTTGGCCGTCAATGCGGCCAGTTGCTCAAAGCCCATGGTGGCGTTGACCAGGTCTCGCAAAATGAGCCGGGCTGTTTCGGGTTCGCCGTTAAGAAACAAAGTGGCGGCTTCATCCAGGAGTGCCTGTGCAAAAGATGCGTCGCTCTGAACGCGCTCGACGACAGTGTCTTTGAAGTTTCTGGTCAGTGCCATGGGCTTACCTCTTGTGCTTGCTGCTTGTGTTGGCGTGAATTGCTTTTTTTCGGGCCTTGTACTCGGCCAATAATTCCTTGGCTTTGTCGATGTCCCGTTGCTGACCACGCTTGGTTCCTCCGCCAAAAAGAACGATGAGCGTGTCACCGTCTTTGGCGAGATAAATTCGATAGCCTGGCCCCCAGTCAATGACGTATTCACCCATGCCATCAAACCACTTGATGCTGGATGTATTGCCAAGCTCCATGCGAAGCTTGGCCACGGTCACCTTGGCGGCGGCCTGCGCCGACAGGGAGTCAAACCATTGTTTGTAGGGGATGGATGCATCCTCTCGGATGTATTCTTGAACCTTGATCGACATGCTTAATGGTAACGCATTTGTTACCAATGGTGTTTCCATTCAGTGGAAGGGATGCTGCCCGGCTTTTTGAACCAGGCCTTTGCGGGCATGAACGCGCTGTTTGACCAGCACGGTTTTCCTGAACCCAAGCTGGAGGCCATGAGCATGGGCTTGGTGGCTTTGATTGCGCCGTCTGAGTGATTGGATCAGGCTTGAGTGGAATTAAGCCCCTCCAAACAAGCTCACGAGCTTGGCCACCTCTGGCGTCATGCCCATGGTTTTGAGCCGCACATGAGGGTGTGCGGTGGCAAAGACACGAAAAACTTCATCCACAAAGGCTTGGCCGACGTGGGCCACGCCTTCAAAGTCAAGCACCACGGTCTTGAACTGCGTGGCGCGGTTCATGACCCATTTGGCTTGCGAGCGAGAAACCAGCTCGCTGCTCAGTTGGGCCAGACGCACCGGGATTTCTGTGGTGTGAAAGGCTTCGCCGGGCGCGGCATCGCCCACGTTGCTGTCTTCAAAGTATTTGAAATACACATCGTTGCTGGTGCGGGTGCTGTCCGCCGCCAGCGACATGCGCACCACGGTCTGCACCTGTGACGGCTTCAGCGCGGCGTTCACGTCGATCCAGTCAAAACGGGCCAAGGGGGTGCTGGCCTCGTTGGGGTCAAAACGCAGGCCACACGATTCGATGGCGAAGCCGTCCATCATGCGGGACGACATAAAAATACCCATGCCCGAATGGCCTTGGGCAGCCGTGGTGAACTTGCCTTTGGCCAACTCCAAAATGGCCAAGCGTTCATCAAACAGGTGTGCCGATTCGGCGATTTTGCAAAAGATTCCCTCGCCGTCATCGGCCACCACCATTTGCAACTGTCCGCCCTCCAGGTGCATGCCCATCAGCACTTGCAAACCGTTGGAGTGGTCCAGCGCGTTGTTGAGCATTTTGGTGAATGTGGTGTTCACCAGACTTTTGACGTTGGGCTTCAGGTCGGTCAGCAGGGGCGCAAGGCGTTGCTCCCAAACGGCCATTTCGCCGCCGCGCTGCACAATGCTTTCGCGCTGCTGCAGGCCCAGCCAAAAGCGCTTGTCGCCCAGGCTGTAGGTTTGCCGGGTGCCTGTGCCGTGCCGCTGCAAATAGCCACTGTCGGCCAGCTTCTTGATGCGACGCGACACGGCCACCCGCGTCAGGCCGGTTTGCTCGGTCGCCACTGTGGCCATGGCCCCGCCTTGGGCGGCACAAGCGAGGATGATTGCATCGTTCAGGTCAAGCATTTGTATCGCTCAATGTAAATTTTGATTTTTTCATTGTATATCTTGGATCAGTTTATTGTTCTGTTGATGTCGGAAAGTCGGACCTGGCTGACGCTCAAGCGGCTGGCCGCCCAGTGGCCTTACTGGGGTTTCTTGTTGAACCAGGTGGACGACAGCATCAAGATTTTGGGTTCGTGCTGTTGCGGCGCGGAGTTTCCCGGCCGTGGCGCGGTGCTGATCGATCCGGCGCTGCTGCCCGGCTTTTTGAACCAGGCCTTTGCAGGCATGAACGCGCTGTTCGACCAGCACGGTTTCCCTGAGCCCGAGCTGGAGGCCATGAGCATGGGGCTGGTGGCTTTGATTGCGCCGTCTGAAAAATAGGCGTTTTGTCAGAAACTCTCATATACTTCTGACAAATTGAGGCCAACCCATGAGTCAACTTGCGCAAGCTGTTTTGTCAGTCGCCCAATCCCTGCCAGAGGGGGGCTTGCTGTCGCCCAAGGAATTCCTTCACCTGGGGACTCGGGCTGCCATTGACCAAACGCTCACCCGTTTGACCAAAGAGGGGCTGCTTTTGAGGGTGGGGCGTGGCGTGTACGCCCTGCCTGTGCAGGGTCGCTTTGGTGTGCGCCCGCCTTCTACCGAATCCGTTGTCGAGGCGATTGAAGCGGCCAGCGGTGAAGTGGTGGTGCCCAGCGGCGCAGCCGAGGCCAATGCCTTGGGTCTGACGACTCAGGTGCCGATCAAAGAGATTTATCTGACGACAGGACCATCACGTCGCCTGCATTTGGGCCATCGCGTGGTGGAACTCAAACACGGCAACCGTTGGCAAATGTCCATGGGCAAACGCCCTGCAGGCCAAGCCATTCGTGCGCTTTTGTGGCTGGGGCCAGACCAAGCGCCCGCTGCATTGCAGACGCTGCATGGCGTGTTGGAGACCCAAGAGTGGGCCGCCATGCGCGGTGCCAGAAACCTGTTGCCCAGCTGGATGGCCAAGGCTGTCAGTGAGGTGTCTGGTGGCTGAGCCTTGGTTCGCACTGAGCCGCGCAGATCAAGCCGAAGCACTCGAAGTTGCCGCAGCGGCCACGGGTCGGCCGCCCCATTTGCTTGAAAAAGACATTTGGGTCGTTTGGACTGAAAAAACGATAAACGAATGAACGACAGGTCTTGGTGAGGTAGGGCTCTTTTTGCTTGCCATTCTGGCCAACATGGATAACGTGTCTACGTTACCTAACCCAACAGAGGATATGACCATGAAAACGCTCTCGTCCGTAGAAGTGCAAAACCGATTTGGGTCGATTGCCAACATCGTGAAAAGCGGGGAGCCTGTGACTGTCACCCAATACGGCACGCCAACCATGATGATTCTTCCGTATTCGCTCGCTACCGAAGCTCTGCGCGACTACAACGCCCGCAAACTGGTGCAGTTCATGGATGCCATGCCATCTGCCAATGCTGCCGCTCCAAATCTCACACTTGAACAATTAAACAAGCTTGTCCATGAGTTACGCCCGTAAAAGAGTTGTCTGAGATATGAGTTTGCTCATCCCAGCTTGTCAGAATCCAGACCGTGAGCCAGCGAAAATTTTTCGTCGTGCTGTTCTTGAGCATGATGTTTTTTGTTCGGCGGACACTTTCAATGAACTTGCAACGGTTCTGACGCGTGAAAAGTTCAATGCGTGGAGGCCCCTTGAGCATCGCTTGATGTGGGTGAGGCTCTTCCGCGAATCTGTGATTTTGATCGAGACCACCACACCTGTCACAGAATGCCGAGACCCAAAGGACAATAAATTTTTGGAGCTGGCCATTTCGGCAAAAGCCGATGTTCTTGTCTCGAGTGATGTTCACTTGCTAGAGATGCACCCGTTCCGTGGGGTGCAAATTCTCCAGTTGGCCGATTTCAAACAACAAATTCTGTCGAAAGCCGTAACCGAACGCCCAGACGGGTTGACCTGAAGCCTCTCGCGCATGGCCCTGAAAATGGCCGCGAGGTTGTCCCTGCTGGGATTGCCTTTTTGCGAAAGCATCCGCTGCAGACCACGCTTGGTTCCTCCGCCAAAATGACCCGCATCAATGCTTACGCGCCCATTGCACTGCCTCGTCAATGAGGGTGTTCAATTCGGAATCGCCCATACCGTTGGTTGCTGATTTGGCTTGCTCAACTGACTTTTGAAAAAGGTATGTGCTCACAGCCTCCTTGATGAAGCGTGACAAGTCACCTTTGCGTCCACCGCCTTGCGCGGCAATGAACATGCGAACGGATTGGTCGGTGGCAGGCGAAACAGCGATGTTCCAGCGAACTGAGTCCATGATTTCTCCGGTGTTTGGGTGTGTAGCTTTTTATACACCAAGGGCGAGCGCCATGAAATGGGCGTGCCGCAGGGCAGCGGTGACGAAGCGGCCGCGTCAATGTTCAAGAGCTTGGCCGCATTTGCAGGACGGCCCTGATTTCGTAGTCGTTGATCAGTTTTTTGAAGTACTTGTAAATGTCAGCCATCTTCACATTCAGCTGGATGCTGGCAAAACCTTCATCGTTTTTGTCGAGTGGGATCACGCCGGTGACCACGCTCTTGAAGTGTTCGGGGTCTTTGTTTCTGATGGGCTGATAGCTGTTGATGGCCAGAAAAATGTCGTCGAGTGTGTAGCCGTGGTCTCTGGTGAGGACCATCAAATCGTAGAGATCACGAGACTTCACGCGGTCATAAACGACGAGGCTTTTCATGACAAGAAGCCCTTCAACGCTCAGCACATCAAAGCCTCCCTCAGAAACCGTCACCTTGGGGGCGGTCTTTAAGTACGCAATCTGCGCCTTGGGCCGATCGCTTTCATTGCGGGAATGAAACGTGACCTTGGCGCCGTCAATCAGGTAATCCTGAATGTAGTGATCCAAGTTTTCTGACGTATTGATTTTGAACCCCAGCTTTTGTTCAGGTGTGATCAGGCTTTCAATCGTGGAGCCACTTGTAGCCAAATCATCCAGGAGTCCATCAATAGCTTTGATGGGCAATTTTTGGCCAAAGATATTGAAGTCCAGGTCTTCGCTGATCCGGTGCCCTATTTGCAATGCCAGCGCAGTGCCGCCGACCAAGGTGAAGCCGACCAGTTTAGGGTCGTCTTGGAGTCGGGCGAAATTTTGCCGAGTCGCCTCTGGCATGAAATCCAGTTTGAGCTTAAGCATTCGATGGCTCCTTTGCTGCTCGCAAGCCTTTGCTGATGTTGCCCAGCATCCGGGTCACGCTGGCGCTGGTCATAGGCTCAAATGCACACCGCTTGAAAACGCGCTTGACTTTGGGGACGCCGTAGTAAAAGCACAACCGGGCCACATCCTCGAACTTGTGTTTTTCGAGCACATGGCCGATCAACACATCGTCCTTGATGTTGGGGTTTGACCAGTCATAAGCGCCAGACAAACCGATCTTGATGGACTTGCGTGTCGCGTTGGCTTGGTGAATGACGGTGCGCAGCCACGCGGGGATCAGCGCTGCGTAGTTGTCCATTTCCCCTTCTGCCCAGTCACCCGTGGCACGCTGGATGTCCAGCGTTGTGAGGTTTTGCATTCCCTGGGTCCACAGCTCAAGCAAGATCCTGCCCTTGGGGCTGGCAGCGAGCTGGAGTTTCCTTGGACTCATGCGGCGAAATTGCACGGTGTGCCCAGCGGCCTTGACGGTGCGCGACAGACCCGAAGTGGGCATCACCAGCAGATCTTCTGCTCCTCCGGCTGGCGCAAGCCCTACTTTTTCCCCCGTTTTTTGTGCCATTGCATGGGCAATGGATTGTGCGTCCACACGCTGGCCCGCTGTGACATACAGCCCTCTGGCGACCCGCTCGATGAGCCCTGCCTTCATCATCCGAAAGAGCGCCTGGTCAACGGCTGCGCGACTCCCCAGCGACAAAAAGTCAGCACTGGAGAAGACGGCCCCTAGGGGCTTGTCTGCGATGGCTTGCCTGATCTTTTCAGATGTTTGCATGTCAGAAATTATTGACGTTTTTCAAACAATGTCAATTATTTGGGCGGCGCGCTTAAAAAATGCAGGCCCGATGATGTTTGCATGAACGCCTTTTTTGTAGGAGCGGCGCCCTCGCCGAGATGGCATCTCGCAGACCACTGCCCATCGCCCCGAGGGCGGGACTCCCACAGGGATAACAGGGCTGATCGCTGTGCCCAGGACCAGCCTTTCACTTCAGACTTCAAAGGGCCAGATCAATAAACGGCCACTTCAATCGGGCTGCATCAACGCGGGCACGGCCGTTTGATCGGCCCAGACAAAGGCCAATTGCTCATATTGACCCGCTAACGCTTTGGCGGCTTCGCGGCTCATGTCCAGAATCAGCACGCTGGGTTCACCGGGCCAGCCATTGCCGGGGTGTTGTCCGATGCCATTGATGAAAGCCAGGCCACGTTGTGACAGGCTGGCTTTCAGCGTTTGCTGTCGCGCTTCGTTTTCCGTGTCGCTCAGCCGTTGGGCAAACGGGTTCCATGCGGTGATGAAAGCAGCACACAAGGCCTTGCGCTCGGCCATCAACTTTTTAAGGTCTGGGCAAAACACGCCGATGTTCATCGTGAACGGCGGTTCATGGTGGACGATGTAGTGGGTTTCGGTGAAGGCTTGAAAAAGTTCGGCGGGCAGTTGGCTTGTCATGGTGATGGCTTTGGTGATTGATCCGGCCCCTTGAAGTCTGGAAAAACTTACAAGGGATGGTTTTTTTGTAAGAGCCCACCCCGTGGGCGATGGGCGTGGTACACGCCCCGCGAACCATCGCCCACAGGGGTGGGCTCCTACAAAGTCAAAAATATCCGCTTGGGCTACAAAAACATGGGCCATTCAAACTTCATTGGGCCGTGTCAATCATTCACCGCATGGACGGATCAGAACTTGAGGATGTGATGGGCTTACACGCCCGCAGAAAGCCGATTGGCCTCAGCGATGGCGGCGCGTCGGGCGGCATCAAACTCGTTGAGCTTTTGTTTCAGCTCGGGCAGGTGTTGGCTGACCAGGTCGGGTGTGCCGCCCTCGGACGTGGGTTCTGTGCTGAACAAGCCCGTGGCCGGGTTGTAAAAGCAGGGGGCGGTTTCTGGCAACAGCACCTTGATCATTCCAGAGCCGGGCACGGTCTGTATTTGGAGGGTTTGGTTTTGCAGCGCAATGGTGGCGTAGGCCATGGTTTTTTTCCTTCTCCCGCAGACGATTGGAACGTCGGCGGCGTGCGGGATCAGGGCGCTGCGTGACGCTTTAGCCATGTATTTGTTGTGCGCCCAGGCAAGTGGTCTGGAATAAATCCGGCGCGGATGAGATTGTAGTCTTTATGGGTTCATATTTTGAAGCTGCTAAAGACCAGGCAGCTGAAAGCAGGTTAGCGATGCCAAAGCACCCGTCAAAACAACCCGATTGAATTTGCGCGACATCCATTCACCCATTGCGCGACAGAATTGGTTTGATGCGCGACACATTGGACGACATAATCAGGATAAATTTTGTCGCGCAATACCATTTGCACGACACAAAGAGTGCTCAGCCATGGAGAAGCCGAAGATGTCACGCACCCTACCGACCGAAGAACTTCAGTTGATCGCTTCCATCGTCGCGGCGCAGCCCGGCGGGTTGCAGATCGCTGAGATCGAAAAGGAATTCGAGCGTGTGCAAGGGCAGAAGATCAACCGCCGCACTTTGCAGCGGCGGTTGCAAAAGCTCATTCAAGCGAAACGTTTGACAGCTCAGGGTGAGAGCACGGCATGGCTTTACATGCCTGCATTGGCGCAGGCGGGTGAGTCGGCAGGTCTTGCCTCTGCGGCCTGGCTGGGGACGGCTGAGTCGGAGCTGTATGTCCACGTTTCCCCTGAGGGCGCTCGCATTCGCGATCAGGTGCGGCTGCCGCTGATGCACCGCCGCCCTGTGGGCTATCGGCGTGAGTTTTTAGAGGCTTACCAGCCGGGCCATACGTTTTACTTGTCGGCGTCATGGCGCAGCCAGTTGCACGAAATGGGCTGCACCGCAGCCAACGAACGGCCAGCGGGCACTTATGCCCGGGACATTCTGAGCCGATTGCTCGTGGATTTGTCGTGGGCTTCGTCCAAGCTGGAGGGCAACACCTACAGCCGCTTGGACACTCAAAATTTAATTGAACTGGGCCAAATCGCCACGGGCAAAAACGCCATTGAAACGCAGATGATTTTGAACCACAAAGCGGCCATCGAGATGCTGATCGAGAACGCCGATGAGGTGGGCTTTGATGCGTTCACGTTCCAAAACCTGCACGCTGTGCTGTCACAGGATTTGATGCGGGACCCGCAGGCCAGTGGTCGGCTTCGGCGGCGTTCGGTCGAGATTTCAGGCACCGTGTTTCACCCCGCAGCTTTGCCGCAAGTCATCGAGGATGGCTTTGAGCAATTGTTGAACAAGGCAGCGGCCATTCCCGATCCGTTTGAGCAGGCTTTTTTTCTGATGGTGCAGTTGCCTTATTTGCAGCCGTTTGAAGATGTCAACAAACGCGTCTCGCGCATTGGGGCCAACATTTCGCTGTTCAAAAACAACCTTTGCCCCTTGTCATTCATCGATGTCCCGGAGCGGGCTTACGTCGACGGCACCTTGGGCGTTGACGAGCTCAACGAGGTCGATTTGTTGCGTGATGTGTTTGTGTGGGCTTACGAGCGCTCTTGCCAGCGCTACCTGGCCATCACGCAAACCATGGTGGAGCCCGATCCTTTGAAGATCAAGTACCGGGAGGCGCTCATCCAGGCGGTGCAAGCCGTGGTGAAAGGGCTGCTGCAACCCACGCCCGAGGTGATGGCCAAAGTGGCCTCAGGCATTGTCAGTGGGGCCGATCAAGCCGCCTTCATGCTGATGTTGACGGACGCACTGCGTCAGCTGCACGAGGGCAGCATTGCGCGATACCGCTTGCGCCGCTCCGAATATGCGGCCTGGCAAGCCCAGGGGCTGCGTCAGGGCTGGACTGATTCAGGACCCCGTCACCCGTGAGGGACGCACTTCAAAGCACGGTCTTGCGCACCGCGTGTTCCCACAGGGCCATTTGTTCGGCGGCGTAGTCGGGCAGGCGCTGTGGGCTGAAGCGGCGTTCTGTGCGCCACAGGGCGCTGAGCTCGTCGGTGTTGGCATAGACCCCGGTGGACAAACCGGCCAGGTAGGCTGCACCCAGGGCGGTGGTCTCGGTCACTTCGGGGCGCACCACGTCCAGGCCCAGCAAATCGGCCTGAAACTGCATGAGCAGGTTGTTCACGCAGGCACCGCCATCCACCCGCAACTCTTGCACCGGGGCCAGGCCGGCTTGTGTCAGGTCGCGGCCCATGGCTTGCAGCAAGGCGGCGCTTTGAAAGGCGATGCTCTCCAGGGCTGCACGCGCAATGTGGGCTACGGTGCTGCCGCGAGTCAGGCCGGTGATGGAGCCTCGGGCGTCGGGTTTCCAGTAAGGGGCGCCCAGCCCGGTGAAGGCGGGCACCACCATCACACCGCCCGAGTCGGGCACGCTTTCGGCCAGGGCTTGCACCTCGCTGCTGTGCCGAATGGCCCCCAGTCCGTCGCGCAACCACTGCACCACGGCACCGCCCACAAACACGCTGCCCTCTAAAGCAAATTGCGGTGCTGCCGTGCTGGGTGACAAGGTTTGCGCAGCGCTGGTGGTGATCAGGCCATTGTGCGATTGCAAAGCGCTGTGGCCGGTGTGCATGAGCATGAAGCAGCCCGTGCCGTAGGTGTTTTTGGCCATGCCCGCACCAAAGCAGGCTTGGCCAAACAGGGCGCTTTGCTGGTCGCCCGCCACCCCGCCGATGGGGATGGCGTGGCCCAGCAGCTCGGGGCGCACCTGACCAAACTGGGCGCTGGAAGCCTGCACTTGGGGCAACATGGCGGGCGGGATGCGCAAGGCGGCCAGCAGTTCGGTGTCCCATTGCTGGGTGTGGATGTTGAACAGCAGGGTGCGCGAGGCGTTGCTCACGTCGGTGGCGTGCACCGCGCCGCCGCTCAAGTGCCAGATGAGCCAGGTGTCGATGGTGCCAAACAGCAACTCGCCGCGCTCGGCTTGGGCGCGGGCGTTGGGCACCTTGTCCAAAATCCATTGCAGTTTGGTGCCCGAAAAGTACGCGTCCACCAGCAAGCCGGTTTTGGCCTGAATGGCGTCGGCCAGGCCTTGTTCGCGCAGGGCCACGCAGGCCGGCTCGGTGCGGCGGTCTTGCCAAACGATGGCGTTGTGAATGGGCTGGCCGGTGCTTTTGTCCCACACCACCGTGGTTTCGCGCTGGTTGGTGATGCCCACCGCCGCCACTTGGGCGGCGCTGATGCCGGCTTTGGCCAGGGCCTCTTGCGCGGTGGCCAGCTGGGTTTGCCAAATTTGCATCGGGTCGTGTTCGACCCAGCCCGGTTGGGGGTAGATCTGGGTGATCTCTTGCTGCGCCATGGCCACGATTTGGCCTTGGGGGTTGAACACAATGCTGCGCGAGCTGGAGGTGCCTTGGTCGAGCGCGAGGAGGTAGGTCATGGATTTATCCAACCATAATGAACGGGATCAACTGACTTTAATCCATGCCAACGCTCGCCTCACCTTTGCCCACACGCCGTGCCGACCTGGTGGCCCGCTTGAACAAGCGCACTGTTTATGACTTGGCCATTGTGGGCGGCGGGGCCACGGGTTTGGGTTTGGCTTTGGATGCCGCGTCGCGTGGCTACAGCGTGGTGTTGCTGGAGTCGGACGATTTTGCCAAAGGCACCTCGTCGCGCTCGACCAAGTTGGTGCACGGGGGCGTGCGGTATTTGGCGCAGGGCAACATCGCCTTGGTGCGCGAAGCGCTGCACGAGCGCAGCACTTTGCTGCACAACGCACCGCACATCGCCCAGGCCTTGCCCTTTGTGATGCCCTCGTATGCGTGGTGGGAAAAGCCGTTTTATGGCGTGGGTCTGAAGCTGTACGACGCTTTGGCGGGCTCATCCGGCTTGGGGCGAACCGAGTTTTTGTCGCGCCGGGAGACTTTGGTCAGTTTGCCCTCGGTGCAGCCTGAGGGTTTGCGTGGCGGTGTGATGTATTGGGATGGCCAGTTCAATGACGCCAAGCTGGCGCTGGCCTTGGCACGCAGCGCGGCGCTGCAAGGGGCTTTGTTGATCAACCGCATGCGGGTCGAGCGCCTGCGCTACACCGACGGCCAAGTGTCGGGGGTGCATGGCGTGGACACCTTGACGGGGCAAAGCCACGAGATTGAAGCGCGGTGCGTGGTCAACGCCACAGGGGTGTGGGTCGATGCCTTGCGCGAACAAGACGGCAGCACACAGGCCATGGTGGCGCCGAGCCAAGGCGTGCACATGGTGGTGGACAAGCGGTTTTTGCCAGGGCAGGCGGCCTTGATGGTGCCCAAAACCGCCGATGGCCGCGTGCTGTTTGCCGTGCCTTGGCTGGGGCAGGTGATTTTGGGCACCACCGATACGCCGCGTGACGATTTAGCCCCGGAGCCTTTGGCTTTTGAGTCGGAAATTGACTTCATCTTGCAAGAGTCGGCCCGCTACCTGACACGCCCCCCGCAGCGAAGTGATGTGAAGAGCATTTGGGTGGGTCTGCGGCCGCTGGTCAAGCCACCGCAAGACGAGGGTGACAACACCAAGGCGCTGAGCCGCGAACACACGGTGCTGGTCAGCCGTTCGGGTTTGGTCACGGTGACGGGCGGCAAATGGACCACTTACCGGGCCATGGCCGAAGACGTGTTGCAAAAGTGTGTGGCCAGTGCTTTGCTGGCCCCTCGGGGCGGTGCGCGAACCGAACATTTGCCGCTGGTTGGGGCAGGGGGCGGGGAAGTTGGTGGGGCCGGTGGGCCTGTGTCTGTGCCGGTGTCGATCGGTGCCCCCGAGGGCGTGCATTCGTACGGCAGTGAGCAAGTCTGGCTGGCCCAGTTGCCGGGTGCGGACACTTGGTTGACCCCCAGTTTGAGCGAGGCCATGGTGCGCTTTGCCGCCCGCTACGAGTACGCCTTGAGCGTCGAAGATGTTTTGGCCCGCCGATCCAGGCTGCTGTTTTTGGATGCCCGACTTGCCGCCCAAATCGCCCCAGCCGTGGCGGTCATCTTGCAGTCCGAAACCGGCCTGGACCCCGATGTTTCAGGCTTTTTAAAGTTGGCAGCCCAGTACCTGTTGGAAGTTTGATCCACCCCCTGTAGGCGCGACGCCCTCGTCGCGATAAGCCGTGCAGACCACCCCTCATCGCCCCGAGGGCGGGGCTCCCACAAAATGTCAATCGCCCCGGGGGCGGGGCTCCCAGTGCGCCCGTGAAGGCGCGTACACAGCATGGTGAGAGTCCATGTCGGGGTAAGCCAAGGCCCCGTAGTCGAAGGTAACTGCGTCGCTGCGAAGCGGGGTGGGGAGCAACCGGAGGCGAACTGGCGG
>NZ_NERU01000027.1 GCF_003063265.1 Limnohabitans sp. WS1 | reverse complement strand
TACGCTCATCGTCGGTAAGCGTGATCGTGGGGGCTACGCGCATCTTGGTCATCCATCTTGGCTAAAAACAATACGCTATAGATGGAGATAATTTATGTATTATCAAGAGTGAAACACTACACTAGATGTTTATGACCCGTGGGATAGCGAACTTTGATCAAATGAGGCACCCAATTGAATATGGTCATTTCAAATCCCAAAACAATCCAAATCTTCCTCCCGTCCGGCGACCCACGCGGTATGCGCGTGGCTGAGATTACAACGCGCATTGTTCGTGTGATCGAGGTGCCGCGCAGCCAACTGGCCGACTTCCTGA
This sequence comes from Limnohabitans sp. WS1, assembly GCF_003063265.1. Taxonomy (GTDB): domain Bacteria; phylum Pseudomonadota; class Gammaproteobacteria; order Burkholderiales; family Burkholderiaceae_C; genus Limnohabitans_A. The sequence continues at coordinate 38,486 of NZ_NERU01000027.1, read as the reverse complement.
AGATGCCAGAGGCCCAGCAAGTGGGTGTGTACTTTTTGATGGGCGAATTGTCTGAGGCGGGTTTACCTCGCACTTACATCGGACAGTCAGGCAGTTTAGGCAAGCGCTTGGAGCAACACCATCAGAACAAAGATTTTTGGAACCGCGCTTTCGTGGTCATCTCTCTGACCAACAGCTTGACGCAAACGCATGCATTGTTTTTGGAATGGCTGGCTATTGCAGAAGCCACCAAGGCAGGACGTTATAGTTTAGAGAACGGCAACACCGGTTCGCAGCCCTACACACCTGCTCCTTTGCAAGCGGATTGTCATGAGATTCACGAAACCGCAGCCACTTTGTTGGCCACGTTGGGCCAGCCCATTTTTGAACCCTTGACCAGTGCCCCAACCGCTAAAGGCATCGTCGAATTGTTCTATTGCAAAGGGTCCGGGGCCGACGGAGTTGGTGAATACACCACCGAAGGTTTTGTGGTTCACAAGGGTTCAAAGGGGCGTGCTGAGATCGTTCCTTCAATTCAGGGGACTTCTCACGAGCGCATGCGCAGCCAGTTGATCACTGAAGGCGTACTGACCGAAATCGCAGGCAGTGCTGGATCTCTGCTGGTTTTTACACGCGACCACCTGTTTTCAAGCCCCAGCACCGCCGCCATGGCAGTCATGGGCCGATCAGCCAATGGCTGGATCGAATGGAAAACGGCATCGGGCAAGACTTTGGACGAGGTCAAGCGACAGGGTGTCATCAGTACAAATGCTGACTGACCACAAAGCGCCTTGAGTTTTAAAGCAGAAACTTGGTGGTTGGATCACACATGGCGAGCTTGTGCGTGTTCATGCCTTGCCCTCAGCTTCTTTGCTCAGGTTCTGCGCCAAGGCCCGCAGCTGCTTGGCGTTTTGCGGGCTCACCAGCTTTTTGCCCGTTTCGGCCTCCAGCTTGAGTCGCGCCTGCCGGGCCACGCTGCCACCGCGTTTGGCCACATCTTCGTGGTCGTCCAGCGTTTGCGGCTGCACGGCTTCTGAAATTTCCTTGGTGGACAGCTCGGCCAGCATGCTCATGATCAACTCTTTGTTGGTCATGTTGTCGCGCAGGTTTTCTTTTTTCAGGCCCTTGTACTGCTTGTATTCCTTGACAGTTTTGTCGGCCCAGGTTTTGTAGATCACGTCGGTCAAAAAGGCGAACTCAGGCCCTTCTTGCAAGCCGTGCTTTTTCCACTCGTCGGTCAGCTCCTTGCTGATCTCGATGCTCTTGAGCCGCTGGTTGATCCAGTTGTCTGTGTAGCCCAGGCGCTTGTAGTCGAGCATGGCTTGCTCGATGCTCAGCTCCGGGTCTTGCAGTTGGTCCAAGCGCTGGCTGCCCGCTTCGGCTAGCCACAGCTTGAAAGGTTCTGCCCGCTTGCTGGGGATGGACTGGATGAGCCGCAAAATTTGCTCGGTGTCGGCCACATCGGTCAGGTATTTTTTGCCATCGGCGGCGGGCAATTTCAGTTGGTTAGTGGCACTAACCAACTGACTGCCTTCAGCGATCAGTTTGTTCTTGAGCCACTTCCAGTAGTTGCGCACCTTTTTGTAGTCGGGCTGGTCGGTCAGCACGGCCACCACATCCAGCACCGAGAACCACCATTTCTCAGCCTCGGCATCCCATTCGCTGCGAATGTGCTGCGACTCGAACAGCTTGATTTTGCTGTCGGCGTCGAACTTGTCGGGGATGCTCGCCATGCTGAAACCTTGACGTTGTTTGGGGTGAATCGAGGGTGTTACGGGTTGTGCTCAAGGCCACAGCCGCGCAAAGTCAAACGAGAGTTGCCGGTGGTGCCGAATGGTCAGCAGGATCACCTTCTCTTGGGCTTCCATGGCTGCGTAGAGCACAAGATAGTCGCCGTGCAGGTATTCGCGCAGCGCATCCGGCGCTCCCGCAGGCATGGCCGCCAGCAGCGCCAGCGCCTCGGCGGACTGCGGTGGGTTGGCCAAGTAGCGCCGCCCGATGCGCGGAAAGCGCCGCAGGTTCGGGACGACCGTGGCGCGAAACTCGGCCAGCAAGTCATCGAACGCAAAGCCAGCGTCAGCCTCCACCAGGAACGCCTCAATGGATTCAAGGCGCTCCAGGAAGCTGGCGGTCAGCTCGACCTGGTACAGCGGGTCAGCCACGTTGCTTGGCGGGGCGTTTGGTGGCGGTCTTGCGTCTTTGTTGCAGCTGGGCGAGCGCGGCGTCTGCTTCAAACGTGCGTCCAGCGGTGATGTCGGCCAGGCCGCGTTGGGCATCATCGATCAACAGCAGGTGAATGCGTTCGCGCTCCAGGCGGTGGTAGTAGTCCAGTCGGTCAGAGTCGATCAGCGCAACATAGCTCTCGCCGTTTTTGGTGATGATCTTCTCTGCCCCGGCCTTGGCCTGGTCGGCCAGCTCTGACAGATGGGCGCGTGCGTGCGTGAATGGCACGACGTCGCTGGCAGAAAAACCCATGACTGGCTCCTATGACCTTGCAGAATTCTGCACATTCTAAGTCAGCTTGGCTTTTTGCTTACTTACGAGCTATGTGCACAGCGAGTCTACGCACGAGGAGCTGGCGTGTTTAAGTGAGCCGGGGTCGGGGTTTTAACCCTCGCAGCTTGGCGTTCAGGTGCGACCCTTCACATCACAACGGATTTGATACCGGCATGAATGTCCTTAAGCGCTGAACTTCGCTAAACTGACTTTCCCTCGCCCTTTGGAGTCCCCCATGCCAACCGCCAAACAACTCTGCGATCAAGCATCACAACTGCCCCCCGAGGAGCGCATGGCTTTGGTTGATCAGATCCTGGACACCTTGGACGAGCGGGACGACTCTCTGGATATGCAATGGGCACAAGAGGCCGAATCTCGTCTTTCGGCCTATCGCCGGGGTGAGGTGCAAGCCATCCCCTTGAATGAAGTTATTGCCAAATACCAAGTCAAAACGGCATGAACGTGCGCCTCTTGCCCGCAGCTCAATCCGAGCTGGACGAGGCGATCCATTGGTACGCTCAACAAGCGCCTGGCTTGGGTGATTCGTTTTTGGTGGAGTTTCTTCGCACCATCCAGCTCATTGAGCGCCATCCAACTGGCTGGCATCCGCTTTCAAACCAGACGCGTCGCTGCCGACTGCGCAGATTTCCATACGGCGTCATCTACAACGTCGATCAAGACACCATTTTGGTTGTTGCAGTCGCGCATTTGCACCGTCGCCCGGCGTATTGGCAGGGCCGGGTGAACTGAGTCATGCAAGCCCACGACGTCCCGGATTTCTGGTTCACCGAACTCACCCCCAAGCACCACTTCGCCAAAGACGCCGCCCTGGACGAAACCATCCGCGCCCGCTTCGGGGCCACGCTGTTAGCGACGGCGCGGTGTGAGTTGTTTGCCTGGCGTGCCACGCCCGAGGGGCGCTTGGCCGAGGTCTTGGTGCTCGACCAGTTCTCGCGCAACGTGTACCGCGACACCCCCCAAGCCTTTGCGCAAGACGCGCTGGCCTTGGCGTTGGCGTAAGAGCTGGTGGCCAGTGGGCAAGACCGCAGCCTGCCCTTGGCGCAGCGCAGCTTTGCCTACATGCCCTATATGCACAGCGAGTCCGCCCTGGTGCACACCCAAGCCGCCCTCCTGTTTGCGCAGCCGGGCCTGGAAGACACCCTGCGCTTCGTGCAGCGCCACCAAGCCATCATCGACCGCTTTGGCCGCTACCCCCACCGCAACGCCATCCTCGGCCGCCCATCCACGCTCGAGGAGCTGGCGTTTTTGAAGGAGCCGGGGTCGGGGTTTTAGGTCCAAACAGCTGAAGTGCTCTGACGCCCCAAAAATACCCAAATAAGGTATGATCAAACCCATTATGGGTATGAATGCCGCTTCAATCACCACTTGCATCGCCGACGCGCTGTTTTCAAAGGTGCGTCAGCGCGTGCTGGCCGTGCTGTTTGTTGCGCCGGACCGCAGCTTCTACACCAACGAAGTCATTGGCCTGGCTCAGTCGGGCGCAGGGGCTGTCCAGCGCGAGTTGGCCGATCTGGCTGCAGCAGGTTTGCTCACGGTGCGCAAGCAGGGCAACCAAAAACACTTTCAGGCCAACGCAGCTTCGCCCGTGTTTGCCGAGTTGCGCGCTCTGGTGCTGAAAACCATGGGGCTGGCCGATGTGCTGCGTACGGCACTTTTGCCGATTACGCCGCAAATTTCGCTGGCGTTTGTGTTTGGCTCCATGGCCAAGCAGCAAGACACCAGCGCCAGCGATATCGACGTGCTGCTGGCCAGCGACACGCTGGGCTATGGCGATGTGTTTGGCGCGCTCGAAGCCGCCAGCCAAACATTGGGCCGCACGATCAACCCGGCGCTTTACACAGTGGCCGACTTCAAAGCCCGTCAACTGGGTGACAATGCCTTCATCAACCGCGTGCTGCAACAGCCAAAGATATGGCTGATCGGCCAGGAGGAGTCACCGCAACATGAGCCCACCCACCCCACTTGAAAACCTGAGCGGCCCCAGCGGCTCGCTCAAAGCTGAGCCACCCGACGCCGCCGAAATCGCGGGTTTGCTGCGAACGGGCAGCACCCGTTTAACCGACGCAACCAACGCCACACTGGCATTGGAAAGCCGCTTTGATCTGGCCTACAACGCGGCTCACGCCTTGTGTTTGGCTGCATTGCGAAAGAAAGGCTTTCGCCCGAGCAACCGCTACATCGTCTTTCAGGCATTGCCACACACACTGGGGCTGGGGCCTGAGGTTTGGCGCGTGCTGGACTTGTGTCACAACAAGCGCAACCTGGGCGAGTACGAAGGCATGATGGATGTCGATAAACGCCTTGTCACCGATCTGATCGCCGCCGCCCAACGCGTTTTGATCGCCCTTCAATCCCCTGACTGAACAGCCATGCCCGTGACAGCGCTGGCGTTCTCGACAGCGCCGCATGCAGCTGGAGACATTTTTCACATGCAACCCCACTCCATCCTGCACTTCTGGTTCACCGAACTCACCCCCAAGGACCACTTCGCCAAAGACGCCGCCTTGGACGAAGCCATCCGCACCCGCTTCGGGGCCACGCTGGCGGCGGCGTCGCGGTGTGAGTTGTTTGCCTGGCGCGCCACGCCCGAGGGGCGTTTGGCCGAGGTTTTGGTGCTCGACCAGTTCTCGCGCAATGTGTACCGCGACAGCCCCCGAGCCTTTGCGCAAGACGCACTGGCCTTGGCGCTGGCGCAAGAGCTGGTGGCCAGTGGGCAAGACCGCAGCCTGCCCTTGGCGCAGCGCAGCTTTGCCTACATGCCCTACATGCACAGCGAGTCCGCCCTGGTGCACACCCAAGCCGCCCTCCTGTTTGCGCAGCCGGGCCTGGAAGACACCCTGCGCTTTGAGCAGCGCCACCAAGCCATCATCGAGCGCTTTGGCCGCTACCCCCACCGCAACGCCATCTTGGGCCGACAGTCCACGCCCGAGGAGCTGGTGTTTTTGAGTGAGCCGGGGTCGGGGTTTTAGCTATTGATCCGGCCCTGTGAAGTTTGAAGTGAACAACTTTTCTTGAGCACCGTGATCTGTGTCGGAGCCCCGCCCTCGGGGCGATGGGTGGTGGTCCGTGAGGCTCTATCGCGGCGAGGGCGCCGCTCCTACAAAAAGCGTTTTTGCAAACTTCATCGGGCTGTATCAAAAGGCTCAGCGATGAGCCCTACAGACCCTGTGGGAGCCCCACCCTCGGGGCGATGGGTGGTGGTCCGTGAGGCCCTATCGCGGCGAGGGCGTCGAATCGCCTCTCTTCCAAAGCCAAGGGTCTGACTATTGGACAGAAAAAGAAAAAGATGAATTCTTCGCGCATATTGCGTTCAATCCCGAAGCCGGTGACGTGGTGCCGAAATCGGGTGGTGTGCGGAAAATTCGCTGGTCGAGGCCGGGCATGGGCAAAGGAAGCGGAAGCCGCGTGATCTACTTCAACCATGTGATGCAACAGCCCAAAATATGGCTGATCGGCCAGGAGGAGTCACCGCAACATGAGCCCACCCACCCCACTTGAAAACCTGAGCCGCCCGATGCAGCCGAAATCGCAGGCTTGCTGCGAACGGGCAGCACCCATCGCCCCGAGGGCGGGGCTCCCACAAAGCCCCCATCGTTGATCACTGTCCCCAAGGCAAGCCTTCCACTTCAAACTTCTCAGGGCCGGATCAATCACTTAAGCCACCCAGCAAGTGTGGCAAGCTTGACAGAAGCCCTAAGGTCCAATCTCACTCACTGAATGCAAGCGTCCCTCCGATGACAAGCCCACACATCACCACCCTCCCCGCCCTGCGCCAGCTCTATGGTCCCGCCCGTGAGCGTGCGCTCAAAAAAGAAATCCCGTCACTCGACGCGCATGCGGTGCAGTTCATTGGTTTGTCGCCGTTTGTGGTGCTGGCCAGCAGTGATGCCCATGGGCAGATGGACGCGTCGCCGCGCGGGGGCGAGCCGGGTTTTGTCAAAGTGCTGGACGCGCAGACCATCTTGCTGCCCGATGCGCCGGGCAACAACCGACTGGACACGCTGGAGAACATCATTGCCACCGGCCGTGTGGGCACTTTGTTCATGGTGCCGGGTTTTGACGAGACTTTACGCGTGAATGGCCGCGCTGTGCTGTCCACCGACCCGGCCGATCTGGCGCTGTGTGCCGATGCACGGCGCACGCCCACGCTGGTGATCCGCCTGACGGTGGAGTCGGTGTACCTGCATTGCGCCAAGGCCTTCATGCGCTCGCAGCTGTGGGACGCTTCGCGCCAGACGGACCGGGCGCAACTGCCCAGCATGGCCGAAATGCTGCGCGACCAAATTCGCACCTTCAAGGGCGAAGAGATCGAGGTCGAAACCCAGGCCCAGATGCTGGCGCGTTATCAACAGAGCTTGTGAACACCCAAGTTGTCCCGCCCTCCTGTGCATGAAGCTGTGGACAAGCGCGGGGACATCCGTGCAAACCCTTATTCCATGCGGGCTGGAACGCGGTGCTTATTCAACAGGCAGTGGGCTCATGTGCCTTTGGATGTGATGGCTCGGCAAGGATGTCCAGGCCGTTTGCCTTCCCCATGTCTCAACGGAGTTTCAATGCGCCTGTTCCCAATTCGGACCAAAGCCCACTTCGGCCAGCAGCGGCACTTTCAGGTCGGCCACCCCCGCCATGATGCGCGGCACCTCGGTGCGCACCCACTCGACTTCTGACTCGGGCACTTCAAACACCAGTTCGTCGTGCACCTGCATGATGACCTTGGTGGCCTTGCCTTGTTCGTCCAGCGCTTTTTGCACGGCGACCATGCTCAGCTTGATCAAATCGGCCGCCGTGCCCTGCATGGGCGCGTTGATGGCGGCACGCTCGGCCCCAGCGCGGCGCGGGCCGTTAGGACTCTTGATCTCGGGCAGCATCAGGCGGCGACAAAACACGGTCTCCACATAGCCCAGCGCCTTGGCCTGCTCGCGGGTGGCGTCCATGTAGTGTTTGACGCCCGCAAAACGCTCAAAGTAGCGGGTGATGTAGTTTTTGGCGGCGGTGTTGTCGATGCCCAGCGCCTTGGCCAGACCAAAGGCGCTCATGCCGTAAATCAGGCCGAAGTTGATGGTCTTGGCGTAGCGGCGCTGCTCGCTGGTCACGGTGTCGGGCGTTCCGCCAAACACCTCGGCCGCCGTGGCCTTGTGCACGTCCAGCCCTTCGTGAAAGGCCTTGAGCAAGGCCGCGTCGTCGCTCAGGTGCGCCATGATGCGCAGCTCGATCTGGCTGTAGTCGGCGCTCGCAATCACGCAGCCTGCCGGGGCCACAAAGGCCTCGCGCACCTTGCGGCCTTCGGCGGTGCGCACCGGGATGTTTTGCAAATTGGGCTCGTTGCTCGACAGGCGGCCTGTCACGGCCACGGCCTGCGCGTAATGCGTGTGCACACGGCCCGTTCGCGGCAAAGCCAGCTGCGCCAGCTTGTCGGTGTAAGTGCCCTTGAGCTTGGCCAAACTGCGGTGCTCCAAGATGCGGGCGGGCAGCGGGTAGTCCTCGGCCAGTTTTTCGAGCACCTCTTCATCGGTGCTGCGGGCCCCAGTGGCAGTTTTCTTGACAACGGGCAGGCCCAGCTTGTCAAAAAAGATCTCGCCCAACTGCTTGGGGCTGGACAGGTTGAAGGGCTGGCCTGCGATTTCATAGGCCTCGGTTTCGAGTTGCACGATGCGCTCGCCCAGCGCCTGGCTTTGTGCGGCCAGGGTCGGCGCGTCGATCAGCACGCCGTTGCGCTCGATGCGGTAGAGCGCTTCGCTGGTGGCGATTTCCAGGTCGTACACGTACTTGAGCCCCGCATGCGCCTCGATCTGCGGCCACAGCGCCAAATGCACGTCCAAGCACTGGTCTGAGTCTTCACACGAATAGTTTGCAGCTTTGTCCACATCGACCTGCGCAAACGGAATCTGGTGCGCACCCTTGCCGCACAGGTCTTCGTAGGTCACGCCTTTGCGGCCCACATGGCGCTCGGCAAGACTTGAAAGGCCATGCGGTTTGTGCACTTCGAGCACATAGCTTTCCAGCATCGTGTCGTGGGCGTAGCCCTGCACCTCGATGCCATGGTTGGCAAACACATGGCGGTCGTATTTGATGTTTTGGCCCAGTTTCAGGCGAGCCGGGTTTTCCAGCCAGGGCTTCAATTTGGCCAGCACCTCGGCCAAAGGCAGCTGCTCGGGCGCAGCCGGGCCGTTGTGGGCCAGCGGAATGTAGGCCGCCTCGCCGGGCTTGACGCTCAGGGAAATGCCCACGATCTCGGCACGCATGGCATCCAGCGAGGTCGTTTCGGTGTCGATGGCGGTGAGCGGGGCTTGTTCGATGCGGGCCAGCCAAGTGTCGAATGCGACCCAGTCGAGCACCGTGTCGTATTTCAACTCGCCTTGCACCGAGCTGGCGGCGGTGTCGAGCTCGGGGGCTGCTGGTGGCTCATCGTCAGCTGCCGATCCAAACAAATCCCCAGTGCCCGTATCTTTGGGCTTGGCGGTTTTGGCTTTGGCCACAGGCGCAGGCACGACCCCACCCAGCGACTGCACCAGCCCCTTGAAGCCATAGGTCTGGTAAAAATTCAGCAGCTTGTCTTTGTCGGGCTCGTGCAGGTGCAGGCTGGCCAGCGAGGGCAAATCGGGCACCCAGCCGTTCAGGTCGCAATCGGTTTTCATGGACACCAGGGCGCGGCCCTTGGGCAGCCAGTCCACCGCCTGGCGCAGGTTCTCGCCTGCCACACCTTTGATCTCGTGGGCGTGCACCATCAAATTGTCCAGCGAGCCGTATTCCATCAGCCACTTGGCCGCCGTCTTGGGGCCGACCTTGGCCACACCCGGCACGTTGTCCACCGTGTCGCCCACCAGGGTTTGGTAATCGATCATGAGCGACGGCGGCACACCAAACTCGGCCGTCACACCCGCCACATCGCGCACCTTGCCGTTCATGGTGTCGATGATGGTGATGTGCTCGTTGACCAGCTGGCTCAGGTCCTTGTCGCCGCTCGACACCGTCACGGTGATGCCTTGCTGCGCGGCCACATGGGCCAAGGTGGCGATCACGTCGTCGGCTTCCACGCCCGGCACGTCCAGCACCGTCCAGCCCATCAGGCGCACCAGTTCGTGGATGGGCTCGATTTGGCTGCGCAAGTCGTCGGGCATGGGGCTGCGGTTGGCTTTGTACTCGGGGTACAGCTCGTCGCGAAAAGTCGGGCCTTTGGCGTCGAACACACAGGCGGCATAGACGGTGGGCACGTCCTTGCGCAAGCGCTCCATCATGTTGATCATGCCGCGAATGGCGCCCGTGGCGGCACTCGTCGGGTCGCCCGGCACGGCCCGCAAATCGGGCATGGCATGAAAGGCGCGGTACAGGTAGCTGGAGCCATCGACGAGCAGCAAGCTCGGGGGTGTGGGGGCAGTGGCTGGGGCAGTGTCAGGGGTGTTTTCGCTCATCCCCCGATTGTGCACGGACCCATCCGACTGCAGCTGGCCACTGTGGGCCAAAGCCGCTGATCAGCCTGGAATGTCGGGCTCCACCAAATGGGCCAGCTGCGCCAGCGACTCCTGCCAGCCCAGGACACACATCTCCAGAGGAATCATGTCCGGAATGCCCGATTGCGAGAGGCTCAGCTCGGTGCCGCACAGCACAGGCTTGAAGCGCACGTTCACCTCCAGCACGCCGGGCAGGCAGGGATCATCAAACTGGTCTGTGTAGCGGATCAGTTCGTGGGGGACCAATTCGAGGTACTCACCCCCAAACGAATGACCGTCGCCTGTCGAAAAATTGTGAAACGACATGCGAAACGTTCCGCCCACACGCGGCTCCATGTGGTGCACCTTGCAGGTGAAACCAAAGGGCGGAAGCCATTTGCTGACCGCATCGGCTTCGACAAAGGCGCGGTAAGCCTTCTCGGGTGTGGTTTTGAGCACCCGATGAAGGTGAATCGTTCGGTCGGACGGTTGGTCAGACATGGGTCACTCCTGTTGACGTTGGGCATGAAGTTTGAGAACTTAACACGCTCACACCCCTGCCTTGTGCGGACTTGCCGGGCCTGTTGCTTGAATTTTGTGCCTGCTGCAAACACCAAGGACCGCCCTGGCCTGCAAAAGCGCCTGCCTGCCCCCGCCTACAATCACCGCTTTCATCCACCTTCCGGCCAGCCTACAGGCCCACCGATTGCAACCATGGCGGTATTCACCGAAGTCACCAAAGCCCAGGCCAATGTCCTGATGAAGTCCCTGAACCTCGGTCCTTTGACCGCTTTGCGTGGCATTGAGGGGGGGATTGAAAACACCAACTATTTCGCCACCACCGCACAGGGCGAGTACGTGCTGACTTTGTTTGAGCGCCTGACGCACGAACAACTGCCTTTTTATCTGTACCTGATGAAGCATTTGGCCAGTCGGGGCATCCCGGTGCCCGACCCCGCAGCCAACCGCGACGGCGACATCCTCTTCACGCTGAAAGGCAAACCCGCTGCCGTGGTGAACAAGTTGGCGGGCAAAAGCCAGTTGCAACCCCAAGCCGTGCATTGCGCCGCCGTGGGCGACATGTTGGCACGCATGCACCTGGCGGGGGCCGATTTCAACCGCAGCCAACCCAATTTGCGTGGCCTGCCCTGGTGGAATGAGACCGTGCCCGTGGTCTTGCCTTATATGGACGAATCGCAGGCCGCTTTGCTGCGCAGCGAGTTGGCGTTTCAAAACCACATTTCCGAAAGTGCGGCCTACGCCGCCCTGCCCCGTGGCCCTGTGCATGCCGACCTGTTCCGGGACAACGTCATGTTCGACGGGGAACAACTGACGGGATTTTTTGATTTTTACTTCGCAGGCGTCGACACCTGGTTGTTTGACTTGTCCGTTTGCTTGAACGACTGGTGCATCGACTTGCCCAGTGGTGAGCACGATGCCCACCGCGCCCAAGCCATGCTGCAGGCCTACAACCAAGTGCGGCCCCTGAGCGCCGCTGAGAGGGACTTGCTGCCTGCCCTTTTGCGTGCAGGGGCTTTGCGCTTTTGGATTTCACGCCTGTGGGACTACCATCTCCCCCGCGAAGCGTCCATGCTCAAACCGCACGACCCCACACATTTCGAGCGGGTGCTGCGGGGCCGCATTCAACAACCTGTTTTGGCCTCGGCCTTTTTTTAACACCATGAAACTGAACATCGTCCCCGCGGGTGCTGGCCTCAAATGGGCACGCCAAGGCATGCGCACCTTTTGGCGTCAACCTTTGGCCATGTCCGGGCTGTTTTTCATTTTCATGGCCACCGTGTCCCTGGTGTCGGTTGTGCCGTTCATTGGCGGTGCCTTGGCTTTGGTGGTTTTGCCGGCCTTGACCTTGGGCATGATGGCCGCCACCCAAATCGCCAGCGAAGGCAAGTTCCCCATGCCCTCGGTGTTGTTTTCAGCCTTCAAGGCAGGAGCGCACCGCAAAACCATGTTCCATCTGGGGGGGTGGTATGCCTTGATTTTTCTGGCCGTCATGCTGGTGTCCACACTGGTGGACGGCGGAACCTTTGCCAAAGTGTATTTTGGCGGGGCACCCATGACGCCTGAAGTGGTGTCCACAGACTCGTTTCAAGCGGCCTTGTGGGTCTCGATGCTGCTGTACCTGCCTTTGTCGATGATGTTCTGGCATGCCCCGGCTTTGGTGCACTGGTATGGCATGCCCGCCGGCAAAAGCCTCTTTTTCAGCCTGATGGCCTGCTGGCGCAATCTGAAAGCCTTTGTGGTCTATGTCATCGTTTGGTTTGTGGTCTTCATGGCTGCAGGCACCGTTTCATTGCTGGTCACCAGTTTGCTGGGCGACCCCCAATTGATGATGGCGGTGTTCATGCCCATGGCCTTGATGGTGGCGGCCATGTTCTTCACATCGATGCTGTTTTCGGTGCGCGATTGCTTTTCAACCGAAGCGGTTGACGAGTCGAGCCGCCCACCCGCAGCATCCGACTGATCAGTGGTGGTGGCCGTGCGCACCGTGCGCATGGCGGTGGGTGATCTCTTCGGCTGAAGCGGCCCGCACTTCCTGAACGGTCAAGGTCAAGGTCAGGTGCTGCCCCGCCCAGGGGTGGTTACCGTCCAGAATGACCTTGTCACCCTTGATCTTCAGCACGTTAAAAACCTGTTCGTGCCCATCGGCTGTGCGGCCGCGCAATTGCCCACCCACTTTCACACCCGGTGGAAATTCGGTCTTGGGAATGGTCTGCACCAAGCTCTCGTCGCGTTCGCCAAAGGCGTCGGCCGGGGCCAACTTGAGGGTCGTGGTGAAACCCACTTCCTGGCCTTCGAGTGCTTCTTCAATTTTGGGAAAAGTGTTGTCATACCCGCCATGCAGGTAAGCCGTGGGCTCTTGTGTCTTGTCGAGCAATTGGCCTTGAGCGTTCACCACTTTGTGGTGCATGGTGACAACGGTGTCTTTGGTGATTTTCATGAAAGCTCTCTGGTTTGAATGTGAATAAAGCTTGAACTGCCTGGGGCCTCAATGAGGCCAACAGGGCCTATTTTTGAATCGCTGCGAATTCCCAAAGCACATGGGCCATGCCGCCACGCAACAGTTCACGGTGCCAGCGTCGCAGGGTTTTGCGCCAAGACGGTTGGTTCAAATCATAAACATTGGCAGGGGCTTCCCAACGCACTTGCAAGACCTCAAAAGCCCCCTTAAAACCGTACATGGCGCCGCTGGGCTGGGGCCCCACAAAGTACTCGTGTGTTTGATCGGTGATGAAGTTCACATGGGTGGGGTCGGTGAAGGCTTCCACTCTGGGGTAGGCGGGCGTGAAGGCCAACAAACGCCCACCCGGCACCAGCACCCGGTGAATCTCGCTCATGATGTTGATGAAGGGGTTGCTCACCTCGCCATTGGGCAAGACCATTTGCCTGGGAATGTGCTCCAGAAAATCAAAGGCCGAGACCGAGTCAAAAAAATTGTCAGGGTAGGGAATGGGCTCCACCACCAAATTGACACGCTTGTAATCAAAGCCAATTTTTTCCACCGCCAAGTCGATGTCGCGCACATCGCATCCGTAAGTTGCATCGGCACCGTAGGGGTTGCGCGGTTTTAAACCACAGCCCAAATCCAAATGTTTTGTCATCGTTGTCTTTGTCCTTGAGTTTCAACAAAAAGTCGCGTCCTGGAACCCCACAGGCCCTCGGACAGCACCGGGCATCGGTTCACACCACCGTGAGTTTGGCCACGCTCAGCGCCAGCCATTTCACACCATGGCGTAGAAAGTTGACCTGGGCACGGGCATCGACACCCACCCCCTCCACAGCCAAGACCTTGCCCTCGCCGAACTTGGTGTGGAACACATTTTTACCCGCCACGATGCCATGCTCGGGTGCGGCTTTTTGCACCGGAACGGGGGGGCTTTTGTAGGTTTCGGTGCTCAAGCTGCTTTGGCCCCAGGCCGGCCGGGCGTGGCGGTTAAAAGCCGGGGTTTGTGGCCAGCCGCCGCCCGAGGTGCCAGATCCCCCGCCCCCCGCGCTGCCCAGGTTAGAGAAGCCACCATTTTTGGGGGTCACCCACTTCAGGCACTCTTCAGGCAACTCCTCCAGAAAGCGGCTTTTGAGGTTGTAGCGGGTCTGGCCATGCAGCATGCGGGTTTGCGAATGGCTCAGGTACAGGCGCTTGCGGGCACGGGTGATGGCCACATACATCAGGCGGCGCTCTTCTTCCAAGCCGTCAAAGTCGTTCATGGCGTTTTCGTGCGGGAACAGACCTTCTTCGAGTCCTGTGATGAACACCGCGTCAAACTCCAAGCCCTTGCTGGCGTGCACGGTCATGAGTTGCACCGCGTCTTCGCCCGCTTGCGCCTGGTTGTCGCCCGCTTCAAGCGACGCATGGGTGAGAAAGGCCGCCAAGGGGCTCATGATCACACCGTCTTCGATGAATTCGTCCGTGGCTGCTGGCGCATCGCCACTCAAACCCTGACTGGCGGGACTTTGCGACAAGCCTTGTGGCAAGGCCACCGCACTGCGGCCAAAGCCCTCTTGGGTCACAAAGCTCTCGGCGGCGTTGACCAGTTCTTCCAAGTTCTCCACCCGGTCCGCGCCTTCTTTTTCGGCGCGGTAGTGGTTGACCAAACCAGTCTTGTCCAGCACCAAGTCGATGATCTCGCGCAGCGTGAGCCCTTCAGTCTGCTCGCGCAGCACATCGACCATGGCCACAAAGGCGGCCAGATTGGCCCCTGCCTTGCCGGTGGTGGCACTCACCGCGTCATGCAGCGAACAGCCTGCGGCGCGGGCCGCGTCTTGCAGCTGCTCAATGGAACGTGCGCCAATGCCGCGCGGCGGAAAGTTGACCACCCGCAAAAAGCTGGTGTCGTCGTTGGGGTTCTCCATCAGGCGCAAATAGGCCAGCGCGTGCTTGATCTCTGCACGCTCAAAAAAGCGCAAACCGCCATACACCCTGTAAGGGAAACCGGCATTGAACAGCGCGGTTTCCAGCACCCGGCTTTGGGCGTTGCTGCGGTACAGCAGCGCCACTTCCTTGCGCTCAAAACCGTCTTGTTTGACCAATTGGCGCAGCTCTTCCACCAGCCACTGCGCCTCGGCAAAGTCAGACGGCGATTCGACCACCCGCACCGGCTCGCCCGCACCCTGGTCTGTGCGCAGGGTTTTGCCCAAACGGGTTTTGTTGTGGCTGATCAGCTGGTTGGCCGAGTCGAGGATGTTGCTGAAGCTGCGGTAGTTTTGCTCCAACTTGATCTGGTGCTGCACCTGGAACTCGCGCACAAAGTCGGCCATATTGCCCACACGGGCTCCGCGAAAGGCGTAAATGCTCTGGTCGTCGTCGCCCACGGCCAAGATGGCACATTCACCACCCTCGCCCGGCAAACCCGCCAGCTGCTTGAGCCAGGCGTATTGCAGCTTGTTGGTGTCCTGAAAC
Source organism: Limnohabitans sp. WS1 (assembly GCF_003063265.1). GTDB lineage: Bacteria > Pseudomonadota > Gammaproteobacteria > Burkholderiales > Burkholderiaceae_C > Limnohabitans_A. The sequence goes on along the minus strand of NZ_NERU01000027.1, from coordinate 23,147 downwards.
TCATCCACCAGGATGTGGCGAAAACGGCGGCGGTAATGCTCGCGCACATGCACGTTGTCACGCAGCAACTCATACGAGCGCAGCATCAGCTCGCCAAAATCCACCACACCTTCGCGCTGGCACTGTTCTTCGTACAGCTGGTACAGCTCCACCTTGCGGCGGGTCTCGTCGTCGCGCACCGGGACGTCATTCGGGCGCTGGCCGTCCTCTTTGCAACCGGAAATGAAATACTGCACCTGCTTCGGGGGGAAGCGGTCTTCGTCCACATTGAATTGCTTGCACAGGCGCTTGATGGCCGACAGCTGGTCTTGTGTGTCCAAAATCTGAAACGTCTGCGGCAAGCCCGCCAACTGGTAATGCGCCCGCAAAAACCGGTTGCACAGACCATGGAAAGTGCCAATCCACATCGCGTTCACATTGACCGGCAACATGGCCTGCAGGCGCAGCTTCATCTCTTTGGCGGCCTTGTTGGTGAAGGTCACCGCCAAAATGCCGCCGGGTGAAACCTGCGAGGTCTGCAAAAGCCAGGCAATGCGCGTGGTCAGCACGCGCGTCTTGCCCGAACCGGCCCCCGCCAAAATCAGCGCGTGCTCGGGTGGCAAGGCCACGGCACGGTATTGCTCATCGTTGAGCTGGGCGAGCAAGGGGGAAGAAGTGTTCGGGGAAAATTCAGACAGCATCTGTCGATTGTAGGAAGTTCGCTTGACGTGTTGGCCGAAACAAACGACATCAACCATTTATCTATCTTGCACCCCACATACGTGGTCACCTCCCATACGGGCCGCTGGGCTTGATGAACACCTGGAAATGGGCGCGAGAGCTCAAAAGCGGCCATGCACCGCGTGGTGGCGTGCTGGAAAGTGTGGGCTGGATAGAACGCTATCATCGCCAGCCGATTTGGCATCGTGATCACCGAGAAAGTGGCCGCCCAAGCGGTTCCCGTTTTGGGCGCGGTCGCAGGGGCCGCCATCAACACGATGTTCATGGTCTTCTACCAAGACACGGCGAAGGGCCATTTCATCATCAAGCGGCTGGAGGCGCTGCACGGGGAGCAGGTGGTACGCGATGCTGATGTGGGACTGTTAGAGAAGCGCTGATCCCAGATCAAACCCGCCCCGCCAAACTCAGCGCTGCCCGCAAGGTGTCGTTGATGCGTGTCTGCCAACCTTCCCCGCTGGCACGCAGAGCAGCCAGCACATCGGCATCCAGGCGCAGCTTGACCGCTTCCTTGGTTGTGACTGCTTTGGGGCGGCCACGCGTTTTGAGTTGGGTGCCCTCGTACAGGTCGGCAGATTTGAAAAATGCTGCCGTCAATTCCGGCGCATCGTCTGGGTCATTCCAGGTAACTGGCGTAGAGCGTTTTTTCGCGGTCATTGGCTTTCCTCATGCTGATGATGCGGCGCACCTCGCCGCGCGGTGTCCAAACCAATACAACCAGACGGGCATCCACGATGAGCACTGAATTATTGTACCCCCAATAAATATTGCATTCATTTCGCACGCCATCATGCACCCTTCAAAATTCAACCACCATCTCGCCACGATCACAAGCCCCCATCACGCCCCCTCACCCCGCGCCTTCTCCTCGCCGCCATCATCCTCTTGGCTCTGGCCGAGGGCTGGGCAACGACGAAGGTTTGCAAAACGATTTCAATGACATCAAAGACAGGCTGCTTCAGTCGCCCCAAGTGCGCGATTTTCTGGGCACCGTCTGGATGGATGTGAAGGCGCGGCTGATGGCCGATTTGGCCTCAGAAAACACCCGCTTGGCCATGCATCCGAACGCGCATTACAAGGCCTGGGGCGACCAGCAGCTGGTTGATGAACTGGAGCGCTGCGTGGGCCGCGACTTGCAGTTCATCCGCATCATCGGGACTTTGGTTGGGGCGCTGCTGAGACTTGGCTTTGATGGGCTGCACTGGCTTGCGGGGCGAAGTTGAGGGCGTGTGCCACGCCCATCGCCCACAGAGGTTGGCTCCTTCTAAAAATCGCACCCTGATGTGCCGAAACAGGCCCAGTTCACTGAATTTGCAGCTCGAAGCTGATTTGGTAACCCTTGCCGCGCACAGACTTGATGGGATTGATTTCACCAATGTGCGGCTTGAGCTTGGCACGCAAACGGCTGATCAAGACCTCCAAGCGGAACTTGAATCTGGCGCTGCCTTCCTCGCCGTCCAAGCTATCATCGAGCAGCAAAGTTTGGATGGTTTCGCTGTGAACACTGCCTTGGTTCAGCGCCAAAATCTTCAAAATCTCGTTTTCCATGTACGTCAAGGCAATGGGGGGCAATTTGTTGAATTGCAGCGTCATCATCTTCGTGTTCAAAACCCACCGATCTTGCGCTGGCGTGGGTGCCATTCGGCCATACAAATTCCTGAGCGCTGCGGCCAGCTCGGCGGGTCTGGCCGGCTTGGTCATGTAAACGTCGGCACCGCTTTCATAGCCCATCACTTTGTCCGAACTCATGGTGCGTGCCGTCAATATCAAAATGCGCACCGCAGGCAAACTGGTGTGAATGCGCTTGACAATGCTGATGCCATCTTCTTCGGGCAAGTTCAGGTCCAGTATCAAAACATCGGCGGTGCGTTTTTTGAGCGCCTGATCCATCGCCTCGCCGCAATCTGCACACCGCACATCAAAGCCTTCCTCACTCAGGTAAAGCTTGAGCTCTTCGCTCAGTCGGTAATTGTCTTCAACCAGCAGTACAGCCGGTTTTGCTTGGGTGGATGACATCATGACCGCTCCAACGTGAATTCAAAATGCACCCATTCATCATCACAGGTGCAGCGCAACTCGGTACCCAGTTTGGTGGCCAGTTGATGGGCCAGCCAGAGGCCCAAGCCTGCACCCATTTGTTTTTTAGCACCTTCGGCTCGGTAGTAGCGGGTAAACACCTGAAGTGGATCGGGTCGACCCGCGCTGCCAATGGTGTTGGAGACCCTCAAGTTCATTCCAGAAGTGCTGCCCAGATGAACGGGCTCAACCGTCAATTGCACCGAACTCTCAGGCCATGAATACTTGAGCGCATTGGTGACCAGGTTGCTCAGAATGATTCGGGCGTACTGAAAATCGGTCAAAACCATGATTCGGTCAAAACCGATCAAGGTGACGCGCTCATACCCTGGGATCTGCTTCATCTCTGAGATCAAACTGCTCAGCGACACCGGTGTCTTCTTGGCAGGAACATCGCTTTGTTCAACTTTTTCGGCTTCCATGCATTGGTCAATGATGAAGTTCAAGTCGTCTGCAGCCCGAGCAATGTTGTCCAAGCGTTGTGCGTCTGCGCTGCTGGGCGGTCTGTTGCGCAACATCGAAGCAACGGCAAACTGAATGATGGAAAGCGGCGTTTTGACCTCATGCATCAACATCGCCAAAAACTGCGCTTGCGTGGCCAAGCGCTTGCTTTGCTCTTGCATTTGCGCTTCTGAGACGGCCTTTTCAATCTGCTGTTGCAGCAGTTGTTGAGATTGTGAACGGTCGCGTTGCAACTGAATCCCAAGAATCGCCAGCGGGATGAATACCCCCCGCCAGTCCGGACTCCTCAACAAGAACTCACCACCTTCGATGACACCCACCACCTCCAGCATGGATCGGCAAACAAACAGAAAGAAGGAAATGACCAAAAGGCCTGTGATCAGACGGGTGCTCACTGAAAGCGTTTTATTTTTATAAATGTCCAATGTGAGTATTAAAAAAATACACATCAGCGCAATGATCACCATCGATCCAAACAAGGCATTCCATTTCAAAACCAGATGCCGATCGGCCACAAAAAACAAAACGACCACACACGCAAAACTCGCCGCAACACATCGTGTCCATTTCTGCAAGCGCATCCAGCCGAAATGGCCCTGCGCAGACTGCATGAACAGGAGAAAGCTCAATACATTGAGGATGATGGTCAGCCGGGTGGCTGTTTTCCCGTGTAACCAGTCCGCCGTGATCAAATGATCGATAAACCCGAACAGAAAAAAATACAAGACCACACAAACGAGCAGGTGAATGAATATAAACACCGTCAGACCGTCTCTGCGAATCCATACCAGCCCCAGCATCACCAAGGACATGACCGAATAAATGGACAAAACAGCGCCCAACTCCAAGGCCTCTTGAAGGTCTTGCTCGATGGCCGCGTCGTGAGTCAGCACTTCTGTCTTGATCAGCAAAACACCAATGGACTTGGCACGCAGATAAACGGTGTTCAAACCCGGTGGGAGTTCAATCCTGGTGTCTTTTTGCGCTGACCTTGCACTCACGTCGATGGCCAGTTCAGGCTCACTCCCTGCGGCGGCAGGGTAGTAAAGCGTCGCACTGTCCAGCAGTGTTGGCCGTATGCGCACCGCCAATGGGCCCGATCCTGCGGGAACATCCACCTTCAGCCGGACCCAAACAGCAGAACGGCTGTAGCCCTCGTTGATGACTTTCAAGGCCGGTGTGAATGTGCCCTCCTGGACTTGAGACAGCCCCATCACGCCCGTGGTGTCTTCAAAAGTGGCGCGATCCACCACGAGGTCCTTCGCCACGGCCATCCCTGCACAAAGCCAAATGGCAAGGGCCACAAAAAACATTTTTGGCGTTTTCAACATTTTTTCATCTTAGTTGAATCAAGGTGCAAGCCTCTGCAAGAAATTGGCATCCGTGGCTCTGAAAATCGTCACATTCAATGCACATCGCGTCTGCAAGCTGACTCCAAAGTCACACGCCGAGGGTCTGGACGTGGCCAAGGTCCATGTCCGTCGGCTTCTGGTTTTGATCGTCTCCAACTTGGCCCATTGACACCGCTTGCCTGCGCAATGGCTGACTGGCCTTCTGATGAGGCGATCATCTGCGTCAAGTTCGGGATTTGGCCTGCAAGGAAATGAAAGAAAACGCAAATTTCGAATGATTTAATTGAATTTGCTGCTTCAAAACTTCATTTGAACATCTGAAAATGGCTTTTTCAAGAATAGACCGGAGTCATGGACGTAAAAACGTGTACCCAAATAGAAAATCAATTTTCACAAATGATATAACTATTTTTTAACATCTTATCTATTAACAATCATTTCAAGCATCATTTTTAATAATCAAAATATTCATTATTAAAGCTGAAATTCATGAAATCACTCAATCAACCTCGTCACTCTTACATCTGCAAAGGTTGCGAGACGGCCAATGTATTTCAACCTTGGGCATTGGGAAAAAACCGCTTGTCCAAGTGCCCGCATTGTCGGCATCTGAACAAAGTTCCTTACATCCGCAACCCCAAGCAAGCCTGGCTCGCTTTGTTGTGGGTGGTCAGTTTGGTGCTGCTGCCTTCGCTGATGTGGACTTGGCTTTCCAAAGGCAGCATCGCCTGGATGTACTGAGTGTTTGATGAAGATGCCACACACCACTGCCTTATGTCTGCCGATGCCGTCTGGTGAAACACTTCCCATTGCTTTTCATCCATCATGAATTTTTAAATTAAAGTCAATTAAAATGTTATTTACAAAATACCAAGAAATGATAAACAACGGCAATCAAAAAATTAAAAATTACACGATTGGCACGGGAAAAGCGTCTGAAATACTGGGCTTATCGATTACCTCGGTCAAACTTTTGGTAGATAACCAAGAATTAATTGGCTGGAAAACCCAAGGTGGGCATCGCCGAATTGACATGGAATCGATTCGAAAGTATCAAAAAAAACTCAAAAAACCCATCGAATCCTCATCAAAACCCAAGCCCCTTCCGTCCATCAGTTTTATGCTTGAAGACACTTTGATGGCCAATGAACTCAAGAGCATTGGGGTGCAATGGCAAGAAATCATGGAATTCAACATTAAAAAATCCATTGCAGAAACTTATTTGTCTTTTTCTCAAAAAATACCCGACATATTGATCATCCAAACCAGCATGCCTGTTGCCCAGCAAATTGCCATTATTTTGGATTTGAATAATTTTATTGACTCATCTGAAAAGTACATATCGGTCATCTTCTCAACCAACATCACTGATTTGGCATTGAGACTTCAAGGAAAATTGAATTCCGCCATTCAAATCTCGAACGACCCCCTGAATCACGAGTGGTTACGTGCCTTTTTCAACGGTGTCATGGCCAGCCCCGAATGGCGTACGGTCCACAAAAAAGAAATTTATCAGCATTGAGTGTGGGTGCATATTGGCAGCCACGTTCTGATTTTTTGATGCGGAGCTTGCGCAGCAGAATCATGATGGCTGGATGTCGTCCGCTTTGAGACACATGGCGCGGCCCGAGCATGCCACGATGCAGGCTGCTCAAAGAACCCTCCGCCTGACCGCGCTCCCATGACATCACTCGCCCAGACCACGCCGACACCGCCCACTGGCCGTCTGGTTTGGGACGACAAAAAGGAGGCGGCATGAAGGTTTTTTATGGCTGGCGGATGGTGGGGGCATCCTGCGGTATTCAGTTTTTGCTGGCTGCGTTTCTCACACAAGCGCTGGGTCTTTATATTGCTGTCTTGTCCGACGAAATGGGCTGGAGCAAAACCACGTTGTCGGGCGCAGCGGCCTTGCAGTCGGTCGAGGCGGCCATCATCGGGCCGGTTCTGGGCTGGGTCATGGACCGCTTTGGGCCGCAAAAAATGATCCGGGTGGGCATGGTCATGTTCAGTGCGGGCCTGTTGTTGCTCAGCCAAGTCAACACCGTCACCACCTTCTACCTCAGTGCCATCCTGATGGCCATAGGTGCCAGTTTGGGGGGGTACTTTCCGCTGTCTGTGGCGCTGGTGCAGTGGTTCGAAAAATTCCGCGCCCGCGCTCTGTCCATCATGAGCCTGGGGCTGGCCATGGGCGGCTTGGTCGTGCCTTTGATGGCGTGGTCCATGCAACTGTGGGGCTGGCGGGCCACAGCGGCGGGGTCAGGCGTGCTGGTCTTGCTGACGGGTTTGCCCATGGCCAGCATCATCCGCAGACGCCCTGAAGACCATGGCGAACACATCGACGGGATTGACCCTGCCCAACGCGCCGCCGAGCGGGCCAATGGCACCCATGCCCCAGCACCCGCCATTGAATTCACTGTCGCCCAAGCCTTAAGAACCAGGGCTTTTTGGATGTTGGCCATTGGGCATGGTTTGGCGCTTTTGGTGGTTTCGGCGGTCAATGTGCACGCCATCACCCACATGAAAGAGGGCTTGGGCTATTCGGTGGCCACGGCCAGTTGGGTGATTTTGATCATGACATTTGGCCAACTGGTCGGGGTATTGATGGGGGCCAGCATGGGTGACTGGTTCGAAAAAAGGAAAGTGGCTGCGCTGTGCATGCTGGCCCATGGGGCGGGCATGCTGTGCCTGACCTACGGCTCCCACATGGCCATGCTGGTGGCGTTTGGGGTGTTCCATGGCATCGCTTGGGGGCTGCGTGGCCCGTTCATGCAAGCCATTCGGGCCGACTACTTTGGGCGCAATGCGATTGGCCTGATCCTGGGCCTGTCGGCCGCCATCATTGCCATGGGGCAAATTGCCGGTCCCATGATCGCAGGCGTGCTGGCCGACCTGACCGGCAATTACGAACTGGGCTTCTCTTTGCTGGCTCTGCTGGCGGCCCTGGGTTCGCTGTCTTTCATGCTGGCCACCAAACCGGTGCTGCCGGACACCAAGGCTTAACAGCGCCACCGCCTAGCCACCCGATGGGCGTCATGGCCAGCATCAGGGTGAAAGAGCATGCAAGCAAGCATTGTCGAGGGTTAAAATTTCAACATTTTTAAACTTAAAGTGTTGAAAATGAAATTTTTATCTGCACTCTTGGCATCGTCCTTTTCCTTGCTCTTGGCTGCATGCGGCGGCGGCAGTTCTGCGCCAGACACCACATCCCCCCTTGTCTCCAAGGTCAGCATCGGCCCCCTTGTCAATGGCCAAGTCACGCTCACGGCAGAGGCCAGCGATGCGGTCGGTGTGACCGCCTATTGCTTCAAAACAGAGTCTTCTGCACCGGCGGCCTCGAACAGTTGCTTCACGGCTTCCGGCTCCAAAGCCATTGCAGATCCGACAGCCAAAAACAAACAATACATCTGGGCCAAAGATGCGGCCAACAACGTCAGCGCCCTGTTCATGGTCGAAGGTCCTTTTTATACCGACACGACTGCCCCGGTCATCTCAGCCGTCAATGTGTCGGCCCCCAGCAATGGGCAGCTCACCCTCACGGTATCGGCCAACGACGATTTGCGGGTCACAGGCTATTGCTTGAAAACCAATGCCACGGCACCTCTGGCCAGCGACGCTTGTTTCACCGCATCGGCCAGCCAAAGTGTGGCCACCCCTGCCACACCAACTCCTTATTTCGCATGGGCCAAAGACAGCGTCAACAACGTCAGTTCGGCCTTCAACCGCGTCACGGGGGCCTGCTCCAATGAAGGGGTAACCGCCTCACAAACCGTCAACTTGCCCACCGTCTGCATCTCCACCAGCTTGGGAGAAATGGTCGTGGCGCTGGAGTCTTCCAAAGCGCCTATCACCAGCGCCAACTTTCTCAAATACGTCAACGACGGTTATTTCAGTCAGACCGTGTTTCACCGCGTCATCTCCAACTTCATGATCCAGGGGGGAGGTTTCACGGGCGTGCCCATCAGCTCTGCCAACGCCAAAAAAGGCACCCTCTACGACCCGATTGAACTGGAAACCACCCAAAAGACCGGGCTGAGCAACACCGTGGGCACGCTCGCCATGGCCAGAACCAATGTGCTCAACAGTGCCACCCGCGAATTTTTCATCAACACCGTGGACAACACCTTTTTGAACGACAGCTCAGGTGGCTATGCGGTGTTTGGGCGTGTGATTTCGGGGCTGAACACCACGGTGCAAAACATCCGCAATGTGCCGGTGCAAAACAATGGCAGCGCTGAACTCAGCCAACCCCTGACGCCGCCAGTCATCAACTGGGCCTATCCGCTGAAATAAATCCATTTTTTGCCTTGCACCGGTTCAAAAAACAGCGCCACTGAGCCGGTCGCTTGGGATTGAAGTTTCTCACCCGCCATGGGCATGTTGTCAATTCAGACACCCTTGAAACGAGTAGAATCAGCCACCGGGCCCAAGATTCTTGCGCCCGGTTTTTTTTGCCCTGAACCTGCAACGGGTTCATGCCAAGGGCCAAAAAACCGGCCAGGCCAAGCGCTCACTCGTTCTTTCAACGAATCCTTTTTTGGAGCTTGGTTTTCTCATGGAAATTTTTGATTACGACAACATCCTGCTTTTGCCACGCAAGTGCCGCGTGGAAAGCCGTTCCGAGTGCGACGCGGGCGTCGAGCTGGGTGGCCGCAAGTTCCGCCTGCCGGTGGTGCCTGCCAACATGAAAACGGTGGTGGACGAGTCCATCTGCCTGTGGATGGCGCAAAACGATTACTTCTACGTCATGCACCGCTTTGACCTGGACAACGTCCAGTTCGTGCGCGACATGCACGCCAAAGGTGTTTACGCCTCGATCTCATTGGGCGTCAAAGCCCCCGACCGCGCCACGGTGGACCAGCTGGCTGCCGAAAATTTGGTGCCCGAGTACATCACCATCGACATCGCCCACGGCCATGCCGACAGCGTGCGCGACATGATTGGCTACATCAAGGCCAAACTGCCCACGAGCTTTGTGATCGCAGGCAACGTGGCCACGCCCGAAGCCGTGATCGACCTGGAAAACTGGGGCGCTGACGCGACCAAAGTGGGCGTGGGCCCGGGCAAGGTCTGCATCACCAAGCTCAAGACGGGTTTTGGCACGGGCGGCTGGCAGTTGTCGGCGCTCAAGTGGTGCGCCCGCGTGGCGACCAAGCCCATCATTGCCGACGGCGGCATCCGCAGCCACGGCGACATCGCCAAGAGCATCCGCTTTGGCGCGAGCATGGTCATGATCGGCTCGCTGTTTGCGGGTCACGAAGAGTCACCCGGCAAGACCGTGGAAGTCGATGGCGAGATGTTCAAGGAGTACTACGGCTCGGCATCTGACTTCAACAAGGGCGAGTACAAGCACGTCGAAGGCAAGCGCATTTTGGAGCCGATCAAGGGCAAACTGGCCAACACCCTCATCGAGATGGAGCAGGACGTGCAAAGCTCGATCAGCTACGCGGGTGGCACCAAGCTGATGGACATCCGCAAGGTGAACTACGTGACATTGGGTGGCGACAACGCTGGCGAACATCTGTTGATGTAAACCCTCTGCGCGTTCAAAAAAAAGGGAGCCATGGGCTCCCTTTTTTGTGGATTCATCGTTAAGTCGGAGCTTGAACTTCTACAACATGCAGCCGTGAACATGCAGCCGTGAACGTGCACCCGTGGACCTGCATCGTCGGCGCTGAAGCGCCGACCTGCACAACCGTTATGACAAAGCCCGCAGCGTCAGCATCAAGCCGCTGACGACCAACAGGCCGCAAATGATCTGGCGCAACCGCGCCACCGGCACCCGGTGGGCCACACGGTGGCCCAGCCAGACGCCACACAAGGCCATACCCATCAGCACCAGCCAGCGTTGCCAGAGCACGTCACTGCTCAAACGCCCCTCCCAGCCCATGCCCACCAACACCGTGCTGGCGGCCACGGTGATGATCATGGGCGTGCTGGCACGCATTTGCTGCACATCGGCCACACGGCGGCTCAGCCAGGCCACCACGAGCGGCCCCGCGGTGCCAAACAGCATTTCCACCAAGCCAATGGCCGTGCCCACCGGATAAGCCCAGCGGGGTGCGGGCAACCCTGTGCGCTTGGCAGCTGGGCGCAAAGCATTGACGCCCACAGCCGCCACATACAAACCCAACAGCAACAGTGGCCAACGGGCCTGCAAATGCGGCATGAGCCACAAGCCCAGCAAGGTGCCCAGCACCAGCCCGGGCACCAAACGCCCCAACTCACGCCACTGCACCTGCCGCCAGTTCAGCCCACTGTGAAACGCCGAAGCGGGCACATCCATCAGCAAAGTCAGTGCCACCACCTGTGGCAATGGCCACTGCCAAGCCAGCAGCGGCACGATGACCAGCGCAGAGCCAAATCCCGTCAGTCCCAGCACGGTGTAACCCAGTAAAACCACCCCCATGGGGTAAAGCCACTCTTGCATCCTGCTTCCTTTTTTGATGTCAATCGGTCAAATGCTGCTGCACAAAGTCGCGAAAAACGGACATGACGGGCAACTCGGTTCGTCCCATCAAGGTGATAAGGGCCAGTCGAGCCTGCCCTTGGAGGGGCGTGCACATGCCCAGTTCGACCAAACGGCCTTGAGCCATGCCCTCTCGCGCAGCCCCCACGATGCCCAGGTAAATCGCATCGGTTTGCCCCACCACATCGAGCAAGCTGGCGATGTCCTCGCACTGCAAGGTGGTCATTTGTGCCGGATTGGCCTTCGGCCCATAGTGGTCCACCAGCAATCGGGCCACTTCTTGCGACAAGGGGATGGAGGCGATGGGGTAAGCCAACAAAGCGTCGAAGGGCACACCAGTGGGATGAAGGCTGAGCAGCGGGTGTCCATGGCGGCACACAAAGCCGGCTCGCATCTCCACCACATGCGTCATTTTCAGGTCTGGCGCGGCCTCCACCCGGCGCACGTCCACCACCAAGGCATCGAGCTGCCGCTCACGCAACTGGGCCAGTTGCAACTCGGTCGACCCGCGTGAAACCGTGACCTGTACCGTTGGGTGGTTCTTGGCCATGTAGACCAACCAGGGCGTCATCAGCATCGCCCCGGGACCCGAACCCAAGCCCACACGCAATGCACCCAAGCCACCTTGCTGAAGCAATGCAGCACCTTCTTGGAGCTCTTGGGCTTCATGCACGATGCGCCGCGCCCGCCCTAACACCGAGCGGCCCAGGGGCGTGAGCTCGTTTTTTTTGCCGATCCGGTCCACCAGCATCCCGCCCAGGTCATCCTCCAGCGCCTGGATGCTGCGGCTCAAGGCCGACTGGGTGATGTGCAGTTTTTCGGCCGCGCGGCTGAAGGAGCCGGTTTCGGCCAGTGCCAGCCAATGCTCAAGGTGCCTGAGGTTCATGTATTCATTTTACGCATCAAAATCAGAAAAATAAGTCATTGGACACATTAGTTTTTCATTTTTACGATCCGTCGGATGGTCATTTCAGCCATACAGAACCCCAACCTTCAGGAGACAACATGAACGTTAAAACCCTTCTCGGCAGCCTGCTCGTGGCCGCCAGCGCTCTCAGCCCCGCCCTCGCGCAAACCTATCCCGCCAAAACGATCAACCTGATCGTGCCTTACCCGGCAGGTGGCCCCTCGGACTTTTTTGCCCGCAAGGTGCAGCCCGATGCTGCGGCCAAATTGGGCCAAACCATGATCATCGAGAACATCGGCGGCGCAGGCGGCGCGATTGGCATGGCCAAATTGGTCAATGCACCGGCTGATGGCTACACCTTGAGCCTGGGCAGCCCCATGGAGCTGGTGCTGGCCCCCATGGCCATTCAAGGTGTGAAGTACAAATCTGAAGACTTCAAACTGGTGGCGCAATTTGCCACCACCACGACCATCTTGGCCGTGCGCAACTCGCTCAACGTCAAGACCGTGGACGATCTGCTGGCACTGGCCCGCAAGAACGCCAACAAGCCCCTGAGCTATGGCAGTGTGGGCCCGGGTTCGCTGTACCACCTGGTGGGCGAGAAGTTCTCGCAGTTGACCAAGGTAGAGATGCTGCATGTGCCCTACAAAGGCATTGCCCCTTTGATCACCGATTTGATGGGCGGGCAAATCGACATGGCTTTCTTGCCCATGGCCGGCTCCATTCCTCAAACCCTCATCGACGGAAAAATCCAGGGTCTGGCGGTCACGGCCAAAACCCCACACCCGCTGTTCAAGCAGTTCCCGGCCATGGCCGCCATGAAAGGGTTGGAAACCATGGACTTTGACATCTGGGCAGGTGTGCAGGTGCACAAAAACACCTCGGACGCGGTCGTCAACACCCTGAACAAGGCCTTTTATGCAGCCGCTGAAGTGCCCGAAACCCGCAAGGCCCTGGAAGCCAGCGGCAATGTGGTGCTGCCTTCGCGCACACCCGCCGAGCTGGCCCGCATTTACCTTGGCGACATCGAGCGCTACCGCGCCATTGCCAAATCGATTAATCTGCAAGCCCAGTGATCCACTCCCCCAAGAGGCCTTTCATGAACGCTCCCAGCGACGCTTTTCTGCACGACAAACTGCACGCCTTACATGCCCAAGCGGATGAATTCATCGCGGTGCGCCGTGACATCCACAAGCACCCGGAGATGGGCTACAAGGAGTACCGCACCAGCGATCTGGTGGCCGAGCAGTTGACGGCCTGGGGCTACGAGGTGACACGCGGCCTGGGCGGTACGGGCGTGGTGGGTCAGATCAAAAAGGGCACGGGCAGCAAAAGCATCGGCATCCGTGCCGACATGGACGCCCTGCCCATTGACGAGGCCACGGGCCTGCCCTATGCCAGCTGCAATGTGGGCATCATGCACGCCTGTGGCCACGACGGGCACACGGCCATGCTGCTGGCAGCGGCCAAGCACATCGCGCAAAAAGGCGTCTTCTCGGGCACGGTCAATCTGATTTTCCAGCCGGCCGAAGAAGGCCTGGGCGGTGCCAAAAAGATGATGGAAGACGGCCTGTTCACCCAGTTTCCATGCGATGCCGTTTTTGGCATGCACAACATGCCCGGCCACCCTCAAGGCCAGCTGGTGTTTCGCGATGGATCGGCCATGGCGTCTTCGGACAACGTGACCATCACCATCGAAGGCACAGGCGGCCACGGCGCTGTGCCCCACCGCGCAGCCGACCCGGTGGTGGCTGGCTCGGCCATTGTCATGGGCCTGCAAAGCATCGTGGCCCGCAACATCGACCCGCAAGAAATGGCCATCATCACCGTGGGGGCCTTCAATGCGGGGGTGGCCAACAACGTGATTCCGCAACACGCCACACTCAAACTGAGTGTGCGTTCGCTCAACCGTGAAGTGCGCATCTTGCTGGAGCAACGCATCACCGAGCTGGTCCATGCCCAAGCGCAGAGCTACGGCGTGAAAGCCCACATCGATTACAAGCGGGGCTACCCGGTGCTGGTGAACCACTTGAAAGAAACCGACTTTGCCCGAGATGTCGGCGAGGAACTGGTCGGTGCAGACAAGGTCACGCGCCAAGGTCGCGCCCTGACCGGCAGCGAAGACTTCGCCTTCATGCTCGAAGAGGTGCCCGGCAGCTATTTGCTCATTGGCAACGGTGACGGGACTGGCGATGGCCACGGGGTCTGCATGGTGCACAACCCCGGCTACGATTTCAATGACCAAAACGTGGCCATCGGCTCGGCTTACTGGTCCTTGCTGGTGGAACGGTTTTTGGCTGAACGCGACTGAGCCTCGGGCATGCCTTGACCCCTTGCGTGGCCTGGCACCATAGGGTCTGAGACAATCAGGGGGTGAACATGTACGACCTCATCCAAACTGTCCTGATTTATGCCCTGCCCGTGATCTTCGCCATCACCTTGCACGAAGCCGCGCATGGCTACGCGGCTTTGCGCTTGGGGGACAACACCGCAGCCATGCTGGGCCGTGTCACCCTCAACCCGCTGGTCCACATCGACCTGATGGGCACCATCTTGCTGCCGCTGTTGCTGTACTTCAGCACCAGTGGCGCTTTTTTGTTCGGTTACGCCAAGCCGGTGCCGGTGCGGTTTGACCGACTGCACAACCCCAAACGCGACATGGTCTGGGTGGCTTTGGCCGGTCCGGGCTCCAATCTGGTGCAAGCCTTGATGTGGGGGGTGCTGCTTTACGTCTTGGCCGGTAGTGGCGTTTCAGAGCGTTTTTTCCTCGAAATGTGCAAAGCCGGCATGTTGACCAATGTGGTGATGTTTGCTTTCAACCTTTTTCCACTGCCGCCTTTGGACGGTGGCCGTATTGTGGTGGGACTGCTGCCTTGGCGTCAGGCGGTGATGTTTTCGCGGGTCGAGCCTTGGGGCTTTTTCATCGTCATGGCCTTGGTGCTCACGGGCCTCATCAGCGCCTGGTGGATGCAACCCCTGATGGGCGTGACCTTTGACTTGATCAAACTCACCCTGAGCCCCTTGGCCGCCTTGTTGCGCTGATTTTTCATTCGTTTTTGATTGTTTGCTTTTTCCATGACTTCCAAGACCCGAACCCGCGTTCTCACCGGCATCACCACCACAGGCACGCCCCACTTGGGCAACTACGTGGGCGCCATCCGGCCCACCGTGCAAGCGAGCCGCGACGCCAGCACCGATGGCTTTTACTTTTTGGCCGACTACCACGCCCTCATCAAATGCGATGAACCCGCCCGCATTCAGCGCTCTACACTGGAGATCGCTGCCAGCTGGATCGCCTCGGGGCTGGACCCCGAAAAAGTCACCTTTTACCGCCAGTCCGACATCCCCGAAATTCCTGAACTCACCTGGTTGCTGACCTGTGTCACGGGCAAAGGCCTGCTCAACCGCGCTCACGCCTACAAAGCGTCGGTGGACAAAAACCACGAAGCGGGCAAGGACACCGATGCCGATGTGACCGCAGGCCTGTTCATGTACCCGGTGCTGATGGGGGCGGATATTTTGATGTTCAAGGCACACAAAGTGCCTGTGGGCCGCGATCAAATCCAGCACATCGAGATGGCGCGTGACATGGCCTCGAGCTTCAACCACCTGTATGGGGAACACTTCGTGCTGCCCGAAGCCGTCATCGAAGAGTCCGTGGCCCTGCTGCCCGGCCTCGACGGCCGCAAGATGAGCAAAAGCTACGACAACACCATTCCACTGTTTGCGCCAGCTGCCCAGATGCGCAAACAGATCGCGGCCATCGTGACCGACTCCAAAGCCCCGGGCGAGCCCAAGACCACCGAAGGCTCGGCCCTGTTCCAGATTTACCAGGCCTTTGCCAGCGCCGAAGAAACCGCTGCATTGGCCCAAGCCTATGCCGACGGCATCGGCTGGGGTGATGCCAAACAAATGCTGTTTGAACGGATTGACCGCGAAATCACCCCCATGCGCGAGCAATACCAGGCACTCATCAACAACCCCGCCCAAATGGACCAAATTTTGTTGGCCGGTGCCGACAAGGCCCGCCAATTGGCCACGCCCTTCATGCGCGAGTTGCGCCATGCGGTGGGCCTGCGCTCCTTGGCTTCAAGCGCCGCCACCGCCGCACCCGCCGACACCAAGGTGGCTCAGCCCAGCTTCAAACAATACCGCGACAAAGACGGACTTTTTTACTTCAAGTTCGTCGACGCCAAAGGCCAAGTCCTGCTGCAAAGCCTGGGCTTTGACTCACCCAAAGCAGCAGGGCAAACCATTGCCCAACTTCAGGCGATGGGCGCAGAAGGCCTGTCGGCTTTGAGCCACACCCTGGAACCGATTTCTTCCGAAATTCGGGCACAAATTGTCGAAAATTTACGTATTTTGTAAATCAATTAAAAAATATATTGCACTGATTTTGTTGTTTTCAACAAAATTTTACAAATAATCCCAAAAAACTGTTACCCTTATGTTTTCAGTTTAGTGTGGAGTTAACTTAATCATGACTGTCTACGTCATTGACGATCACCCTTTGATGCGGGATGCCCTGACCATGTTGGTCCACCGAGTCAAACCTGGTCTGAAAATCATCCCTGTCCAGAAGTTGAACGTGGTCGAGTCCACAGTGGAGAAGAACGGCCAAGCCGAACTCTTCTGCCTTGACCTGCAATTGCCCGACACCTTGGGCATTTCGGGCGTTCAGGTTCTGAAGGCGAAATTTCCAAACGTGCCCTTGGCCGTCATCACCAGCTCCAGCGCCAGCGAGTTCGAAGAACGCTGCATGGAAGCCGGTGCCGATGCCTTCATCGAAAAATCCAACAGCCCCACGCAAATCATTGCAGCTTTGCGCACCCTGCTGGTCAGCGATGAAGATGCCGCCATCGAAGATGCAGCTACCCCTTCAGGCCCGACCAAGCTCTCCAAGCGTCAAAAACAGTTGATTTTGATGCTGGACCAGGGCCTGTCCAACCGCGACATTGCCGACAAACTCGAAATCAGCGAGCACACCGTCAAGGTGCACTTCTGGCGTCTGTTCCGTCGTTTGGGCGTCAACAGCCGCACACAAGCCCTGCACTTCGCCCGAACCAACGGCTGGCTGGGCATTTAAAACCCTTCCACAAGGCTTTTACCCGCATGCCTGTCGTCTCCATCACGCTGCTGCCCGGCTATGACCCGGACACGCAGCACCGCATGGTCAACCGTGTGGCCAATGCGGTGCGCTCGGTCATCGCCACGCCCGAGGCCGGCACCACTGTGTTCATCAACGAGGTCAGCACCTACCGACGCGACGGCAAGGTGTTCAGTGGTGGCCGTGCCCCGCATCCGGTGGCCTCGGATCTGGTCAATGAATTTTTGCTGGCCATGCAAAATCGGGATCTGCAAGCGGCGCAATCTTTTTTGCACCCCGACTTTCAAATGTGCTTTCCCGGCGGCGTGGTCATGCACGCCTTGGCAGAGCTGGTGACTTGGGCGCAGTCACGTTACAGCCACATTGCCAAACAATACGAGCGCATCGAAGAAAGTTGGCAAGGCGATGTCACGGTGGTGTTTTGCCATGGCACCTTGCAGGGCAGTTGGCTCAATGGCGAAGCTTTTGCCGGCATCCGTTTCATCGACCGGTTCGAGGTTCAAGACGGTTTGATCACACGCCAAGACGTCTGGAACGACCTGGCAGAGCACCGCCAAGCTTGACCTCTCAACCTCACGGGGCTCATTCGCCATGCCGTGATCGCCTTCTGCAGCGCTACTGTCTTAGTCTTTTTTCTTTTTGTTGACGATGTCGGGCGTGACCGCGTCCACCACATTGACCACGGTCTTCACGCCATACACCACGGTAGAGGCCGCCACGTCTGCAATGGCCAATACAGTGCAGCCCTGCAGGGTCAGGCACACAAAGAGCGCTGCGGTCAGCGTGAACAATTTCATGGAAGCGGACCCCAAAAGTTGGCGGGAATTACCAAAAAAAACCCGCAGTTGAAATCAACTGCGGGTTTTGTTTTGGCGGAGAGGGAGGGATTCGAACCCTCGGTAGGGTCGCCCCTACGCCTGATTTCGAGTCAGGTACATTCGACCACTCTGCCACCTCTCCGGATTCGGTTTCGTTTGTCGAAGCCGATATTCTATCAGGCAATCAAGGTCTTCAAACCGCCCATGTAAGGTCGCAGCACTTCGGGCACAGTGACCGAGCCGTCGGCGTTTTGGTAGTTCTCAAGCACAGCCACCAGCGCACGGCCCACAGCCAGGCCCGAGCCGTTCAGGGTGTGCACCAGTTCGTTCTTGCCTTGGGCATTTTTGAAACGTGCTTGCAGGCGGCGGGCCTGGAAGGCCTCGCAGTTGGACACCGAGCTGATCTCGCGGTAAGTGTTTTGCGCGGGCACCCAGACCTCCAGGTCATAGGTCTTGCTCGCGCCAAAGCCCATGTCGCCGGTGCACAGGCTCATCACGCGGTAGGGCAGGCCCAGCTTTTGCAAAATGGCTTCGGCGTGGCCGGTCATCGCTTCGAGCGCTTCGTAGCTGTGCTCGGGGTGCACGATCTGCACCATCTCCACTTTGTCAAACTGGTGTTGGCGGATCAGGCCACGCACATCACGCCCGCCGCTGCCCGCCTCGGACCGGAAGCACGGGGTGTGTGCCGTGAGTTTGATCGGCAAATCGGCTTCGGCCAGCACCTCGTCACGCACCACGTTGGTCAGCGTCACCTCTGAAGTGGGGATAAGGTACAGCGCCTGGCTTTCTTCACCCTCTTGGCCGCCCTTGTTGGCGGCAAACAAATCGGCTTCGAACTTGGGCAACTGGCCCGTGCCGCGCAGCGTGTCGGCGTTCACGATGTAAGGGGTGTAGCACTCGGTGTAGCCGTGCTCTTGCGTTTGCACATCCAACATGAACTGGGCCAGCGCCCGGTGCAAACGGGCCACCGGGCCACGCATGAAGGTGAAGCGCGAGCCTGTCAGTTTGGTGCCGGTCTCAAAGTCCAGACCCAGTGGGCCGCCGATGTCCACATGGTCCTTGAGCTCAAAGTCAAAGCTGCGCACCGTGCCCCAGCGGCGCACCTCGACGTTGCCTTCTTCGCCCGCGCCGACAGGCACCGACTCGTGCGGCAAATTGGGCACCGCCAACAGCAGGGTCTGCAATTCGGCCTGGATCACTTCCAAGCGCTGGGCAGAAGCGTCCAGCTCGTCTTTGATCTCCCCCACCTGGGCCATGACCGCATCGGCCTCGGCGTGCTGGCCTTTGCCCTTGAGCATGCCAATTTGCTTGGACAGGCTGTTGCGCTGGCTTTGCAGCTCTTCGGTGCGGGTTTGCAGCGTTTTACGCTCGCCCTCCAAAGCGCGGAAGGCCTCGACGTTCAGAAAAGGCTGGGGGGTTTTACGGGTCTGCAGACGCGCCACGGCAGCGTCCAGATCTTTGCGGAGTAGAACAATATCAAGCATGGCCTGATTGTAGTGACCCCCACACCCCCAACGAGATCAGCCCGTGGGGGCAGGCCGCTGGGTCAATCGAGCTTCAAGCCTTTGGGCAAGGGAAATTTGATGGTTTCTTGGATCCCATCCAAGGTGCGCACCGATACCGCGCCCATGGCGCGCAAACGGGCAATCACCTCTTGTACCAGCACATCCGGCGCCGAGGCACCGGCCGTCAGGCCCACCTTTTGCGATCCTTCAAACCAGGCCTCTTGCAAATCGGCCGCGCTGTCCACCATGTAGGCGGGCGTGCCCAGGCGGTCGGCGAGTTCGCGCAGGCGGTTGCTGTTGGAGCTGGTGGGGCTGCCCACCACGATCACCACATCCACCAGCGGGCTCATCAACTTGACTGCGTCTTGCCGGTTTTGGGTGGCGTAGCAAATGTCTTGTTGTTTGGGTTCGCGCACTTGCGGAAAACGCGCTTTCACGGCCGCCACAATCTCGGCCGCATCGTCCACGCTGAGTGTGGTCTGCGTGACCACCGCCAGCAAATCCGTCTGGGCAGGCTGCACCTTGGCCACATCTTCCACGTCTTCCACCAAATGGATGCCGCTGTCGAGCTGGCCCATGGTGCCTTCCACCTCGGGGTGGCCCTTGTGGCCGATCATGATGAATTCGTAGCCTTCTTTGTGCAGCTTGGCCAGCTCCACATGCACCTTGCTCACCAGCGGGCAGGTGGCGTCAAAAATGCGAAAGCCGCGCCGCTCGGCCTCATCCTGAATGGCCAGGCTCACGCCATGTGCGCTGAAAATCAGCGTGGCCCCAGGCGGCACATCGGCCAGCTCTTCGATGAAAATCGCGCCTTTTTCCTTCAGGTCATTGACCACATAGGTGTTGTGCACGATCTCGTGGCGCACATAAATGGGGCGGCCAAACTTGGTGAGCGCGTGCTCCACGATGTCGATCGCCCGGTCCACCCCGGCGCAAAAGCCACGCGGCTCGGCCAACAGCACTTCAGATGTCATCACAGCACCCCAATCAGTTCGACTTCAAAGGTCACAGGCTGACCGGCCAGCGGGTGGTTGAAGTCAAACAAGACCGCACCCTCTTCGTTCACTTGCAGCACAGTCCCGGCGTATGAGCCGAGCCCATCGGGCGTGGGGAACTGCACCACATCGCCTGACGCGTATTTTTCGGTCGGGTCACCCAGTTCGTTCAAGAGCTTGCGGGCCACCCATTGCTGCATCTCGGCGATGTGGTCGCCAAAAGCTTCACCCGCCGGGATGTCCATGACCGCCCGGGTCCCTTCGGCCAGGCCCAACAAGCGCTGCTCCAACGCGGGTGACAAGGTGCCCGAACCTAGGGACAAAGTCGCCGGTTTTTCGTTGAAAGTGTTGATGATGTCCCCCTGCGGCCCGGCCAGGCGGTAGTGAAGGGTCAAAAAGGAACCGGGTTCGACAATGGACATAAGGGTTTTCTGGAATGCCGCCAAAGCGGTGAAACAGGCATAAAGAAGGCACTATTGTAAAAAGCTTGACCAACCTGCCTGACCTCAGGGACAAAAAGGGGCAAGCAGGACCCCAGGCAGCTCCGGGGAGGGGCGTTCAAATGAGCATCAAAGACTTGCCACTCGATGCGCGTCCGCGCGAAAAACTGCTGGCCAGAGGCCCTCAGGCGCTGAGCGATGTGGAACTGTTGGCCATTTTGCTGCGCACCGGCATGGCGGGTAAAAACGTGTTTCAGCTGTCCGAAGAGCTGTTGGGCTCAGATGGCATTGCGGGCTTGCTCAATGCCACCGTGCCATCGCTACAACAGGTCAAGGGTCTTGGGCCTGCCAAGCAGGCCGAGCTGCTGGCTGTGTTCGAGATGGCCCGCCGTGCACTGAGCCAGCGCCTGAAGGAACGCGAGGCTTTTCACACGCCCGGCGCTGTCAAACAATACCTGCAGCTGCAGCTGGCGCACAAAAACCACGAAGTTTTTGCGGTGTTGTTTTTGGACAGCCAAAACCGCATGCTGGCCATGGAAGAGCTTTTTCGAGGCACGCTCAGCCAGACCTCGGTCTATCCCCGCGAAGTGGTCATGCGCGCCCTGCACCATCAGGCGGCGGCCGTGGTGCTGTCGCACAACCACCCCAGCGGATCGGTACAACCCAGCCGCGCCGACGAACACCTGACCCAGACCCTCAAGGCCTCGCTGGCCTTGGTGGATGTGCGCGTGCTGGACCACATCATCGTGGGGCAAGGCCAGGCCTTGTCCATGGCCGAGCAGGGTTTGATGTGAGTCCCCGCTAAACTCGATGGTTTTGAATCTTCATACTGGCCATGCCCCACTACCACCTCTACGCCATCGGCAACGCCCTGGTCGATACCGAATACGAAGTCTCTGACGCCTTGCTGCAGACCATGGGCGTGAGCAAGCGCCACATGACCCTGATCGACACCGCCCAACGCGCCGAACTGCTCACCCATGTGCAAGGCCTGCACGCCCGCCGCACCGGCGGCGGCTCGGCCGGGAACACCCTGGTGGCGCTGGCCCAGCTGGGCGGCCAAGCGTTTTATTCGTGCCGCGTGGCAGACGATGAACTTGGCGCTTTTTACAGCCAGGACCTGCAAGCCAACGGCGTGGCCACCAACCTGAGCCACACCGCCGCCCAAGAAGGCCAGACCGGCAGCTGCATGGTGCTGGTCACGCCCGATGCCGAGCGCAGCATGTGCACCTTCCTCGGTGCCACCTCGCAACTGGACGCCAGCGCCCTGCACCCCCAAGACATCGCCAAGTCCAAGATTTATTACATGGAAGGCTACCTGGCCGCCTCGCCCACAGGCCTCGAAGCCGCCGTCAAAGGCCGCCAAATCGCCATCGAGCACAAGGTGCAAACCGCGCTGACCCTCAGCGATGTGAGCATGATCAACTTCTGCCGCCCTGGCCTGGAAGCCATGATCGGCAATGGCCTGGATTATTTGTTTGCCAACGAAGAAGAAGCACAAACCTGGTGCGGCACGACCGATCTGGACGCCATCATCACCCAGCTATCGGCTTTGGCCAGCACGGTCTGCCTGACACGGGGCCCCAAGGGCTGCATCGTGGTGCAAGGCGCTCAGCGCATCGAAGTGGCCGCCGTGCCCACCCAAGCGGTGGACACCAACGGCGCAGGCGACATGTTTGCCGGGGCCTTTTTGTACGGCATCACCCACGGCCAAAGCCCGGCGCAAGCCGCCGCCCTGGCCAACCGCGCCGCCGCAGCCGTGGTCAGCCAACACGGCAACCGCCTGACGGCTGCCCAACTGCAAGGCATTGCCGCCCAAGCTGCAACCGCCTGTTAACCTGCGTCTGCCTGTAGGCGCGACGCCCCCGTCGCGATCAAGTTGCAGGGCATGCCCCCTGTAGGAGCGACGCCCCCGTCGCGAAAACCCTCGCAGACCACGCACCATCGCCCCGAGGGCGGGGCTCCCACAAAATGCAGGACATGCCCTTTGTGGGCTCGACGCCCCCGTCGCGATCAAGTTGCAGGGCATACCCCCTGTAGGATCGACGCCCCCGTCGCGATCAAGTCTCGCAGACAACGCACCATCGCCCCGAGGGCGGGGCTCCTACACAATGCAGGGCATGCCCTTTGTGGGAGCGACGGCCCCGTCGCGATCAAGTTGCAGGACATGCCCCCTGATAGGGGTAGGAAAGGCCAAGGCCTCCCCTCCCTCCGAACCGTGCGTGCAGTTTTCCCGCACACGGCTCTCCAGTCAGTGGTTTCCTCATCGGGATTGGCTCGCTTGCATTCGGGCCTGCGTCAT
>NZ_NERU01000026.1 GCF_003063265.1 Limnohabitans sp. WS1 | reverse complement strand
ATGACGCAGGCCCGAATGCAAGCGAGCCAATCCCGATGAGGAAACCACTGACTGGAGAGCCGTGTGCGGGAAAACTGCACGCACGGTTCGGAGGGAGGGGAGGCCTTGGCCTTTCCTACCCCTATCAGGAGGCTGCCTGTGTTTTGTGGGAGCCCCGCCCTCGGGGCGATGGTTGGGGGTCTGCGAGGGTGATCGCTACGAGGGCGTCGCTTCCACAAAAAGCGTTTTTGCAAACTTCATCGGGCCGAACCAACAGTGCGTTCAGTGCTCGGCGTGGGGGCCTCGCGCTGCGGGGCAAAAGTTCCAAAGCATGTGAGATTAGGGAAATCCCCGATCAAATGTCCCATGATGAAGACTTGAATGTCCTATTGACAGGACAATGGGACTGTTTCACGATAGCGCCCCATGAATGCCCATCTGCCTTTGCCCAAATACCACCAGATTTACCTGGTGTTGCGTGAGCAATTGCGCGAAGGGCGTTTTGACGCAGGATTGCCGGGTGAGTTGGCCTTGATGGGTCAGTTTGGTGTGGCGCGTGTCACCGTGCGACGGGCTTTGGCGCAACTGGCCGAAGAGGGTTTGATCCACCGGGAGCCCGGGCGTGGCACCCGGCCTGTGTCTGCTCGTGCGCAAGAGGTTCAGATGCAAGCCTCTACCATGGCCACGGGTCAACAAGCCCGCCTGACGGGTTTGCTGGAAAACCTGGTCACCATGGGCTTGCGAACGCAGGTCAATGTCCTGTCGGTAGAGCGTTTGCGTGCGCCGGTGGATGTGGCCGCTGCCTTGAAACTGCCTGGCACCGCTTGGGTGCAAAAAGCTGAGCGTGTTCGCAGCACCCCCGAAGGTCCCTTGTCGCACATCACCACTTGGGTACCCGATGCGATTTCATCGGGTTTTGGCAAGCGCGAATTGGCGCAAAAACCTATTCTTGTGTTGCTCGAAGAGTCGGGCGTCAAAGTCGGCCGCGCCGAACAAACGATCTCGGCCCGCTTGGCCGATATGGCGCTGGCCCAGCATTTGGATGTTTCTGTCGGATCGGCCTTGCTGGCGGTGCGGCGTTTGATTTATGACGAGGACGACCGTCCCGTCCAATGGCTGCATGGCTTGTACCGACCGGACCGGTACGAATACCAGATGCAGTTATCCCGCGTTGGCAGCATTGACGCCAAGGTGTGGGTAAGCCAAGAGCTGTCCGCCAACTTTCATTGACCTACTTAAAGGATGTTCTCATGACCTCACGTCGCACTTTCATGGGCCAGTCCGCTGCTGCGGCCTCGGCTCTTGCCTTTCCATTGGTAGGCGGGGCTCAGCCCAAGCCCATCAAAGTCGGTGTCCTACACCCCGTCACCGGTGCCTTGGCTTATTCGGGCCAGCAGTGCCGCATGGGTGCCTTGATGGCGATTGAAGACATCAACAAGGCTGGCGGCATCAAGTCGCTGGGCGGCGCCAAGATCGAAGCCATGCTGGGCGACG
Organism: Limnohabitans sp. WS1; assembly: GCF_003063265.1. Taxonomy (GTDB): domain Bacteria; phylum Pseudomonadota; class Gammaproteobacteria; order Burkholderiales; family Burkholderiaceae_C; genus Limnohabitans_A. The sequence goes on along the minus strand of NZ_NERU01000026.1, from coordinate 37,679 downwards.
CGCAGTCCAGCCCCCAAGCGGGCACGGCTGAGATCGAGAAGATGAACGAAGCGGGTGTGAGCGCCGTGGTCGGTGCCTTTGCATCGGCCATTTGCCTGGCCACCACACAAGCAGCGGCCAAGTACAACCTGCCCCATGTGGTCGACGTCGGCGTGGCCGACCAGATCGTTGAGCGTGGCCTGAAAAATACCTTCCGCTTTGGCCCTGGCTACAAAAAGTGCGCCGAAGTGGCTGTGGCCAGCCTCCACGCCCTCAACACCGCCGCTGGCAAGCCCGCCCGCACCGTGATGATCGTGCACGAAGAGTCTTTGTTCGGCACAGGCACCGCCAACTTGCTGGCCAAAGAGCTGCCCGGCTACGGTTACGAAGTCAAGGAAATCATCAAGCACGCCAACCCCACGCGTGACTTCAACAACATTGCGCTGCGCATCAAGCAGGTCAACCCCGACATCCTGATCCCGGCCAACTACTACAACGAATACGCTTTGCTGGTGCGCACTTTGCAGCAGCAAAAAATCACGCCCAAGGCCATCTACTCGGTGCTGGGTGGCGCGGCGTCGAGCTACAAGTTCGTCAAGGAATTCCCCGATGCGGCCAACGGCATCATCGACTGCAACCACTGGTTCAACCCCAAGGACAAGCGCTCGGCCGAGTTGCGCAAGCGCGTCGAAGCACAGGGCCAGTTCTTCAGCTACGAAGTGTTCATGACCTACACCGCCATGATGCTGCTGGCCGATGCGATTGAGCGTGCCAAGTCGCCCGACCGCGCCGCCATCATTGACGCGCTGGCTTCGAGCAAGTTCCAAAACCACATCATGCCCTACGGCCCCACACAGTTTGTGAATGGCCAGAACATGGGCGCACAGCCTTTGATGACCCAGGTCCACAAAGGTGACATCAAGGTCATCGTGCCGCGCGACTACCGCGAGATTGAGCCTGTTTTCCCGCTCAAGGGCTGAGCTGCGCTGAACTGAAAGACCCCGATGCTGGACTTCAACATCCTGTTTCCTTCGGTGCTCAACGGCATCACCACCGGTGCCGTGTACGCGCTGATCGCGCTGGGCCTCACGCTGATTTATGGCGTGCTGCACATCATCAATTTCGCGCATGGCGCGGCCCTGATGGTGGCGCTGTATGGCGTGTACATGCTGAAGCAACACTTCGGGGTCGATCCCTACATGGCCCTGCCCATCATGGTTCCGGCCATGTTTGTGCTGGGTTATGCGCTGCAACGCGGCGTCATCAACCGTGCCAGCCATGGCAAGGATGAAAACATCCTGCTCGTCACGCTGGGCATCTCCATCGTGCTCGAAAATTTGGCACTTTTGTTCTTCAAGTCCGACACCCGCACCATCGAGACCGCCTACACCTTGACCACGGTCGAGATCGGGCCCGCCTTCATCGCGCTGCCCAAGCTGGTGTCTTTTGCCGGTGCCTTGGTGGTGTCGGCTGTTTTGTTGCTCATTGTGCAAAAGACCGATTTGGGTCGTGCCATTCGCGCCGTCTCCAAAGAAAAGCAAGGCGCACGCTTGATGGGCATCGATGTGGACCATGTGTACGCCATGTGTTTTGGTTTGGGCCTGGCCAGTCTGGGCGCAGCGGCCTGCTTTTTGATGCCGGCCTATTACGTGAACCCGCAAGTGGGCAACGGCTTTGTGCTGGTGGCCTTCACCATTGTGGTGCTGGGCGGCATGGGCAGTTTTGCCGGGGCTTTGCTGGGTGGCTTGCTGATCGGTGTGGTGGAGTCGCTGGGGGGTTTGCTGCTGGGTGAGTCGCTGGGCCAGGTGGGCATTTTTGTGATTTTCATTGTGGTGCTCTTGCTCAGACCCCAAGGCTTTTTTGGAGCTAAGGCATGAAAGACTTTCGCAACATTGCACTGTTTGTGCTGTTGGTGGGCATGGTGCCTTTTCTCACCGACTCGGGCGTGATGCTCAACTTTGTGATGACCGCTTTGTACGCCTGCTTGCTCTCGCAAGCCTGGAACGTGCTGGGCGGTTTTGGCGGTCAGTTTTCTTTTGGCCATGCGCTGTTCTTTGGCACGGGCGCTTATGTGCAAGCCATTGCGCAAATGCAGTGGGGCTTAAGCCCCTGGGTGGCTTTGCCGCTGGCCATGGTGTTTGCGGCGGGCGTGGGCGCTTTTGTGGGCGCGGCCTCGTTCCGTTATGGCCTCAAGGGTTCTTACTTTGCGCTGGTCACGCTGGCTTTTGCCGAGGTGTTTCGCATTTTGGCGACCTCGGTGTCCTTCACGGGTGCAGGTGTGGGCCTGATGCTGCCGCTCAAGGAGTCGACTGCGAACATGCAGTTTGGCAGCCGCGCCGGTTTCATTTGGCTCATGCTGGGCTTGGTCACGTTGGCGCTGTGCATCACCGCCTGGCTGCGCCATTCACGTTTTGGGGCCTATTTGCAGGCCGTGCGCGACAACGAAGACGCGGCCCGCGCCATTGGCGTGAACCCCTTCAGTGTCAAGCTGATCGCCACCGTGTTGTCGGGCGGCCTGATGGGCGCAGGCGGTGCGTTTTATGTGCAGGTGTTTCAATACATCGACCCGGGCATCGCCTTTGGCTCACACACCTCGGTCGAAGCCTTGGTGGGCGCGATTGTGGGGGGGCTGGGCACGCTGTGGGGGCCGCTGCTGGGTGCCGTGAGTCTGCACATCCTGGCCGACCTCACACGCAATTTGTTTGGCCAGCTGCCGGGCATCAACATGGTCATTTATGGCGTGGTGCTGATCGTGATCGTGATGTTTTTGCCCCGTGGCATTTCTGGCCTGGGTCTCAAAAAACCATTGCAATTCTTGCGTGGCAGCAAGACGGATGGAGATAAACCATGAGCACGCTGCTGCAAATCGAGGGCGTGGGCAAGTCCTTTGGCGGCTTGAAGGCCGTGCAAAACGTGAGCCTGTCGGTGACTGAAGGGCGCTTGAGCGCCTTGATTGGTCCCAACGGTGCGGGCAAAACCACTTTGTTTGCCCTCATGTCGGGCTTTTTGACACCCGACACGGGCCGTGTGGTGTTTGCGGGCCAGGACATCACCGGCCAGCCGCCGCACCTGAACGCCCGCATGGGCCTGACACGCACCTTCCAGATCGTGCAGCCTTTTGCTGCACAAACAGTGCGCGAAAACATCGCGGTGGGGGCGCACCTGCATTTGCCGCGCCGAGCCCAAGCGTTGGCGTTTGCCGAATCGGTGGCGAGCCAAGTGGGCTTGACGCCCCAGCTCGACAAGCTGGCCAGCGACCTGACGGTGGCGGGCCGCAAGCGCTTGGAGTTGGCCCGCGCACTGGCCACGCGTCCGCGCTTGCTGCTGCTGGACGAAGTGCTGGCAGGCCTGAACCCGCAAGAAATTGCCGAGATGATCCCGGTGGTGCAAGGCATTGCCCAAAGCGGCGTGACGGTGTTGATGATCGAGCACGTCATGCAAGCGGTGATGAGCCTGGCGCAAGAGGTGTGGGTGCTGGCGCAAGGGCAGTTGATTGCCCAAGGCACACCCGCTGAGGTGACGAACAACAAAGCCGTGGTCGAGGCTTATCTGGGCCATGGCACGGCCGAGCGTTTGCAAAAGAACGTCGCCAAAACAGTTCAGGAGGCACAGGCATGAGCGCTTTGTTGAATGTGCAGGGCCTCAAATCCGGCTACGGCGTGGTTGAGGTTTTGCGGGGTGTGGACCTGCAGGTCATGCCGGGTGAGCTGGTGGCGCTGCTCGGCAGCAACGGCGCGGGCAAGACCACGCTCAACCTCACGCTCAGCGGTCTGGTGGGCACGCGTGGGGGGCAAGTGGGTTTTGATGGTCAAAACATCACCGGTTTGCATTCGCGCCAGGTGGTCATGCAGGGCTTGATTCAGGTGCCCGAAGGCCGCAAGGTTTTCCCCAACCTGAGCGTGCACGAGAACTTGGAGCTGGGGGCCTTCACTCGGGGCCGTGAGCGCAAGCAGCAAAACTTGGACAAGGTCTACGACACTTTTCCGCGACTGAAAGAGCGTGTGGCCCAGTTGGCCGGCACTTTGAGCGGTGGCGAGCAGCAGATGTTGGCCATTGGGCGGGGCCTGATGGCCGAGCCACGCTTGCTGATTCTGGACGAGCCCTCGCTGGGTTTGTCGCCGCTGTTGGTGGAAGAGATGTTTGGCCTGATCTCGCAGCTGCGCAGCAGCGGCTTGGCCATCTTGCTGGTGGAGCAAAACGTGGGGCAGTCCCTGGACATCGCTGATCGGGCGTATGTGATGGAAAACGGGCAGATCCGTTTTTCTGGCACTCCGTCTGAGTTGTTGGCCAGCGACACCCTCAGGCAAGCCTATTTGGGCATGTGAGGGTCCTCTGCAGGGGAGGCCAATGCCCTTGAGCTGAGCTGTCCCCATGGCATAGCCAGCGTTCGCAGGCCAGCGTTTTCAGACAACCGATTGAATTTTTGACTTGGAGGACTGCCGCATGACATACACCCCGATTTTTCAACGGCCCACAACTTCACGCCGCGCTTTGGTGCTGATCGCAGCCTTGGCCTGTGCGGCCACCTCCGGTTGGGTGCAAGCCCAAACCCAGCCGCCCATCAAAATTTTGGTGGGTGCCCCCGCTGGCGGCACCACCGACACCATGGCCCGCACCTTGGCCACGGTGCTGGGCACCCAGTTGGGCCGCACCGTGGTGGTCGAGAACAAGCCCGGCGCGGGCGGCAATTTGGCCGCAGACGCTGTGGCCAAGGCCGCGCCCGATGGCAACACACTGCTCATGAGCTTTACCAGCCACGCCATCAACGCCTCGCTCTACCCCAGCTTGCCTTTTGACCCGGTGAAAGACTTCACGCCCTTGACCATGGTGTCGACTTCGCCGTCGATCCTGGTGGCGCACCCCAAAGTCGCGGCCAACAATGTCAAGGAATTGATCTCGCTGGCCAAGTCCAAGCCGGGGCAGCTGAACTTTGCGATTGGTGCATTGGGCTCTTCTCTGCACATGGCCGGTGACGCCTTCAAGATGCAGTCGGGCGTGTACATCGTGAACATCCCCTACCGGGGCACAGCGCCTGCGGTGCAAGACGTGCTGGCTGGACAAGTCGATTTGATGTTCGCCGCCATTGGGAATGTGCAAGCGCACATCAAGGCCGGCAAGCTCAAGGCCTTGGGGGTGACCAGCGCCAAGCGTCTGCCCGCATTTCCCCAAGTCCCCGCCATTGGCGAGAGCTTGCCCGGTTACGAGTCGAGCGCTTGGTTTGGTTTGTTTGGCCCGGGCCGCATGAGCCCCGAATTGACACGCCGTTTGGCCGATGCCGCCCGCGCAGCCGTGCAGTCGCCCGAAGTCAAGCGCCGCATCGAGCATGAAGGTGCCACGCCCGTGGGCAACAGCCCAGAGGAGTTTGCCCGCTTTGTCGACAGCGAAATCGTGCGTTGGCGGGCGGTGGTGCAGTACGCAGGAGCCAAGCCCGAATGAACACAAGCCCTTTACGGCCACAAACCCTGGCCCAAAAGCTGATCGCCCGTGCCGCTGGCCGCAGCCATGTGGCCGTGGGTGAGGTGGTCACTTGCAACGTCGACCTGGCCATGTTCCACGACTCATCGGGTCCGCGCCGCTTGAAACCCATGCTGGACGAGCTGGGGGCTGAAATTTGGGACAAAAACAAAGTGGTGCTGGTGCTGGACCACTATGTGCCCGCACAAGACGCGGATGCGCAGCAGATTGTGCAGATCGCACGCGACACGGCCAAACAATGGAAGTTGCCCCATGTGATCGACAGCGAGGGCATTTGCCATGTGGTGCTGCCCGAGCGCGGTCACTTGAAGCCCGGCATGTTTTGTGTGGGGGGCGACTCCCATTCGCCCACAGGCGGTGCTTTTGGTTGCTACATGTTCGGCATCGGTGCGACCGAAATGCTGGGGGTGTGTGTGACGGGCCAAATTTGGGTGCAGGTGCCACGCACCTTGCGCATGCACTGGTCGGGCCGCCTGCAACATGGCGTGTCGGCCAAAGACATGATGCTGCACATGGTGGGGCGCTTTGGCATGAATGGCGGGCAATACCAGGCAGTGGAGTTTGCAGGGCCTGCGGTGCAGGCACTGAGCATGGCCGAGCGCATGACGCTGTCCAACATGAGTGCTGAGATGGGCGCGCAGGCCGGCTTGATCGCGGCAGACGAGACCACCTTGCAGCACCTGCGCGGCATTGGCGTGGCACCTGAACATCTGGCAGGGGCTGAGCAGTGGCACACCGACGAAGATGCCGATTTTGAACAGCACAGCTTTGATGCGAGCAGCCTCAGCCCCCAGGTGGCCGCGCCGCACAGCCCCGCCAACACGCGGGATGTGGCCAAGTTTGCCGACGTGATGCCGAACATTGCGTACATCGGTGCCTGCACCGGTGCCAAGCTCGAAGACCTGCGTGCCGCCGCTTCGGTGCTCAAGGGCCAGCGCGTGGCTGCGGGTGTGCAGCTCATGGTGGCACCCGCCAGCGCCCGTGAACAAGCCCAGGCCACACAAGAAGGCGTGATGCAAACCTTGCTGGACGCCGGGGCCATGGTGCTGCCCAACAGCTGCGGCGCGTGTGCGGGCTACGGCGCGACTTTCCCCGAAGGCTCCACCGTGATCTCAACCACCGCCCGCAACTTCAAAGGCCGCATGGGCCCGGCCAGCGTGAACGTGTATTTGGCTTCGCCCTACACCGTGGCAGCCTCGGCTTTGCGCGGGCGCATCAGCGATGCACGCGAGGTGCTGGCATGACACAGCGCGCATTTGACAACGCACGGGTGTGGCGGCTCGGTGCCGATGTGGACACCGATGCCCTGGCCCCCGGCGCTTACATGAAGCATGGCCTGGAAGTGATCGGCTGGCATTGCCTTGAGGCGGTGCGCACCGACTTCGCTTCGGGCGTGCGCGAGGGCGATGTGATTGTGGCCGGGGCCAACTTTGGCATCGGGTCATCGCGCGAACAGGCGGCCGGTGTGCTGCGGCACCTGGGCCTGGCGGCGGTGATTGCACCGTCTTACAGCGGTCTGTATTTCCGCAACGCCTTCAACCTGGGCCTGCTGCTCTTGACATGCCCAGAAGCCGACAAGATCGAAGAGGGCGAGCGTGTGGGTGTGACGTTTGAGGGCGACACCCCGGTGGTGATTCGCGCGAACGGTCAGCGCTTGGCCTGCGCCCCGATTCCTGAATTTTTGATGGACATGGTCGATGCAGGGGGCTTGCTGCCTCTGCTCAAACAAAGAAAGCCTGCATGAACCCGACTGAACGTGTAATTGAACCGGTGATGGACCCCGTGACATTGGCCGTGCTGCGCGGCCGACTTGAACAGATTGCCGACGAGATGGACGCGACGCTGTACCGCAGCGCCTTCAACCCCATCATTGCCGAGGCGCACGACGCTTGCCACGGCCTGTACGACGCCCTCACCGGTGACACCCTGATCCAGGGCAAGTCGGGCTTGCCTGTGTTTGTGGGGGCCATGGCTTTTGCCGTGCGCGCCGCCATGCGCGTGGCCGCCGAGCGCGGCGGCATGCAGCCGGGTGATGTCTGGCTGTTCAACGACCCCTACGAGGGCGGCACCCACGCCAACGACTTCAAGCTGGTCAAGCCCTGCTTTCGCAATGGGCAGTTGTATTGCTTTTTGGCCTCGGCCGCGCACTGGCACGACGTGGGTGGTGCGGTGCCCGGCAACTACAACCCAGCGGCGACCGAGTGCTGGCAAGAAGCGGTGCAGATCCCGCCGGTGCGCATCTTGCGCGGCGGTGTGCTCGACGACGACGTGCTGGCCATCCTTCGCGCCAACACCCGCTTGCCCGACAGCCTGTGGGGTGACCTGAACGGCCAGCTGGCCGCGCTCGAATTGGGTGCCCGCCGCCTGGACGGTTTGCTCGACGAATACGGCGACGCCAAAGTGGCGCAGGCCCTGGTGGAGTTGCGCACACGCGCCGTGCGCCTGATGCGCTCGCACATCACCAGCCTGCCCGATGGCCGCTACAGCTTTGAAGACGTGCTGGACAACGACGGTGTGAAAGACGAGCTGCTCACCATTGCACTCGACATGACGGTGGCCGGTGACCGGCTGACGCTGGACTTTTCGCGCACCTCGGCGCAGTGCGCGGGTCCGGTGAACATCTCACGCGCCACAGCGGTGGCCGCTTGTTATGTGGCTTTGAAGCATGTCTTCCCCGACGTGCCCGCCAACGCGGGTGTGCTCGATGCGGTGGACTTTGTGATCCCCGATGGCCTGGTCATCAGCGCTTCGCGCCCGCGTCCGGTGGGTGGCTACACCGAAACCATTTTGCGCATGATCGATGTGATCTTCAGCGCCACGGCCCTGGCCGACCCGCAGCGGGCAGTGGCCCATGCCTACGGCACCATCAACGCCTTGTCGATCGCCGGGCACCGCACCGACGACAAGCGCAAAGGCCAGCGCTGGGTGATGTTCAGCTTCTTTGGTGGCGGGCACGGCGGCCATTCGGATGGCGACGGCTTGTCGCATGGCAATGCGCCCATCTCGACCGCCACCATCCCGCCCATGGAAATTTTGGAAGCGGCCTACCCGGTGCGCTTCACGCAATGGGCCTTGCGCCCCGGCTCGGGCGGCGATGGCCAGCACCGGGGCGGCTTGGGCGCGATTTACGAAATTGAATTGCTTGAAGACAGCGCCGAGGCTTTCATTTTTGGCGAGCGCGGCAAGTCCGCGCCCAAAGGCATTCACGGTGGCCAGCCTGCGCTGCCCAATGTGTTCGAGTATTGCCAAAACGGCGAATGGAAGACGCCACCCATGGTGTCCAAGATGTTGGGCATCCACCTGAAAAAAGGCGACCGCGTGCGCCTGCAAACCCCGGGCGGCGGCGGCTGGGGATCGCCCGCTGAGCGCTCGGCGCAAGACCGTGCCAAAGACAGCGCACTGGGTTACACCAAGGAACAAGCATGAGCGAGGCAGCAGTGAATCAGCCGCATTGGGTGGTGGGTGTGGACGTGGGTGGTACGTTTACCGACCTGTTTGTGCTGGACGAAAAAACCGGCCAGGCCCGCATTGTCAAGGTGCCGTCGACCCGAGGCGAAGAAGCCCGGGGCTTCATGAACGGCATCGCCAAAGTGACCGGCAACACCGGTGCCGATGGCGCCAAAGAGATTGCCACGATCGTGCACGGCACGACAGTGGGGACCAACGCCTTGCTGGAGCGCAAGATCGCCCGCACCGGCATCATCACCACGCGCGGGTTCCGCGACGTGCTGGAAATGCGCCGCCGCGACCGCCCGCAAACCTGGGGCCTGCGCGGCAGCTACACTCCGGTGGTGCCCCGCGCCTGGCGTCTGGAAGTGGACGAGCGCGTGTTGGCCGATGGCCAGTTGCACACGCCCGTGAATCTGGATCAGGTGCGCGAACAAGCCCGCGCCCTGCTGGCCGAAGGCTGCGAGGCGGTGTGTGTGTTCTTTGTGCACGCCTATGCCAACCCCGGCAACGAACAAGCCGCTGTGGCCGCCGTGCGTGAAATCTGGCCCAACAGCTATGTGACCGCCGCCAGCGAAGTGCTGCCCGAGATCCGTGAGTTCGAGCGCTGCTCCACCGCCACGCTCAATGCCGCCTTGCAGCCCGTGGTGGGCAGCTATTTGCAGCGCTTGGATGGCGACTTGCGTGCCCAAGGCTTTGGCGGTGAACTCTTGATCGTTCAAAGCAATGGCGGCGTGATGTCGCGCCAGACTGCTTGTGATGTGCCGGTACGCACCGCGCTGTCGGGTCCGGCGGCGGGCGTGATGGCCTGCGCCGAAATCGCCCGCGCTTCGGGCTTTGAAAACGTGATCACTGGCGACATCGGTGGCACCTCGTTTGACGTGTCTTTGGTGGCCGGTGGCGAAGCGGCCCTCGCCGCGCAAACCTCGATCGAGTTTGGACTGGTGGTGCGCTCGCCCATGATCCAGATCGAGACCATCGGCGCCGGTGGCGGCTCGATCGCCTCGGTCGATGCGGGTGGCATGCTGCAAGTGGGCCCCGAGTCGGCCGGCAGCATTCCCGGCCCGGCCTGCTATGGGCGCGGCAACACTCGCCCCACGGTGACCGATGCCAATGTGCTGCTGGGCCGCATTGCGGCCGACCGACCTTTGGGCGGCGGTTTGCTGCAAAAGCTCGATTCAGGTTTGTCAGAAACAGCCATTGCCCAGCATGTGGCCGAGCCCTTGGGTTTGACGGCGCTGGCGGCGGCCGAAGCGATTTTGACGGTGGCCAATGCCCGCATGGCGGGCGCGATCCGCGTGGTGTCGATCGAGCGCGGGCACGATCCGCGCCAGTTTGCCTACATGCCTTTTGGCGGCGGCGGCGGTTTGCATGTCTGCGCCATGATGCGCGAGGTGGGCGTGACCACTGGCATCGTGCCGCGTTACCCTGGCGTGACCTCGGCGCTGGGCTGCGTGATGGCCGACATGCGCCACGACGCGGTGCAGACCTTGAACGTGGCCTTGGCCGATGTGGCTTGGCCTGCTTTGCTGGAACGCGTGGATGGCTTGGCCGAAGCCTGCCAGGTGCGCCTGGATTCTGCCGGTGTGAATTTTGTGCGGGTGGACGAGGTCATCAGCTTTGACATGCTCTACATGGGCCAAACCCACACGCTGCAAGTGCCCCTGAAGCGCGAAGCTTTGAATGCCGCCGGATTGTTGGCGGCGTTTGAAACGGCCTACCAACACGCCTTTGGTCGCGTGCTGCAAGGCCCGGTGATCCGCGTGATGAACCTGCGTTATGCCCGCATCGGGCGGCGGCCCAAGTTTGACCTGGCTGTACTGGCCCCGCAAGGCGAAGGTCGTACGGCCCCCGTGGGCGAGCAGCAGGTGTACCACCAGGGCCAGTGGTGGACGGCGCAGCGCTACGAACGCTTGAGCCTGCCCGTGGGCACCGTGGTGCAAGGCCCGGCAATTTTGGAGCAGCCTGATACGACCGTGTGGTTGGAGCCGGGCTTTGAAGGCCGTGTAGACAAACTGGGCAACCTGTTGGTGGAGCGCACCAGTGCTCAGTTGGGCTGAAGTGTGAAGGAAAGCAGTGGTGGATGAGGTGGAATTTCATTGGGCTTTTGTAGGTCGGTACCTTCAGGTCCGACATGGCTCAATGGGGCTAAGGTTGCATGTCGGGGCTGAAGCCACCGACCTACGGGCTGATCGGGGGGCCAACATTTCAGGCTTCATCTGGCCGTATCCATGCTGCAGTCCGACAAAGTTTTGGGGTACTTGGACAACACGAGGAGAACGTATGAATTTGAAGAACGCCAAATTGGGCATGGTCATCGTGGACCTGCAAAACGACTTTCTCGCGCCCGACGGCGCTTATGCCCGGGGCAACACCCTGAGCGCCGAGGCGGTGAAGCTGCCCGAGCGCATGGCCCCGGTGGCGCGTGCCATCAAAGCCCATGGCGGCTTGGTCACCGCCAGCCTGTTCACCCTCTGGCCCGATGCGCAGGGCGAGCCCATGATTTCGGCCCACCTCAAAGAGCGCCGCCCGTTTTTGCGCAAGGGCGACTTCGCGCCCGGCAGCCGGGGTCAGGCCAATGTGGACCTGTTGGCCCCGCTGGTCGATGTGTCGGTGTTCAAAGTGGCGTATTCGGCTTTCTTCAACACGCAACTCGACTGGGTGCTGAAAAAATCGGGCATCGACACCTTGGTGGTATGCGGGATCGTCACCAACGGTGGCGTGGCCAGCACGGTGCGCGATGCCCATGTGCGTGATTACCACGCCATCGTCTTGTCCGACGGTTGCGCCGCCTTCAGCGACGCCGCGCACCAGGCCGCGCTGGCCGACATGGGGTCGGTGGGTGATGTCATGGACAGCGCCACTTTTTTGAAACAACTGGGCTGACACCATGAACGCGCCGCTGCCGCAAGTTCGCCGGGCTGCTGATTTGCAAGCCGAGGACCACACACCGGTCGTGATCGTGGGCGCTGGCGCTTGTGGCCTCACGGCCGCGCTGGCATTGCACCGCTTGGGTTTGGATTGTGTGGTGTTGGAGCGCGATGCGTTTGCTGCGGGCTCTACCGCTTTGTCGTCGGGTTTCATTCCGGCACCTTGCACACAAGCCCAACAGGCCCAAGGCATCACCGACAGCGTGGACTTGTTCGCATCAGACATTCAGGCCAAGGCCCACGGCCAAGCCGCACCGCACCTGGTGCAAGCCTATGCCCAAAACATCGGCCCTGCCATGGACGCGCTGGCCCAACACCACGGCCTGCCTTGGCAGGTGTTGGACAACTTTTTGTACCCCGGCCACAGCGCCCACCGCATGCACGCCGTGCCCGAAAAAACTGGAGCCGGTCTCATGAGCCGCCTGCAAGCGGCGGCCGACGCCGCAGGCGTGGTGGTGCTCACACAAGCGCAAGTGACCGAGCTGTGGGCCGACGACGCACAGCGCATCCACGGTGTGGGTTTTGTCAGGCCCGATGGCCAGACCGAGCGCATCCGCTGCGATGCGGTGATCTTGGCTTGCAACGGTTTTGGTGGGGCTGCGGCCATGGTGAAAGAGATGCTGCCCGAGATGGCCGAAGCCACTTATGCGGGGCATGTGGGCAACGACGGCAGTGCCATTGCGTGGGGCCAACAACTGGGCGCACGCCTGGCCGACTTGGGCGCGTACCAAGGCCACGGCTCGTGGGCCGTGCCGCAGGGCGCATTGATCTCGTGGGCGCTGATGATGGAAGGCGGCGTGCAGATCAATGCCCAAGGCCAACGCTTTCACGACGAAACCCAGGGCTACTCGGAGGCGGCGGTGCATGTGCTGGCACAGCCGGGTGGTGTGGCCTGGAATGTGTTTGACGATGCGCTGCTGGCCTTTGCGCAAGAGTTTCCCGATTTCGTAGCGGCGCAAGGTGCAGGCGCGGTGCAACACGCCGCCGATGCGCTTGCACTGGCGCAGCTGATCGGCTGCCCGCCAGACGCTTTGCAAGCCACTTTGACCGCCGTGCAGCCGGGTACCGACCCGGCGACAGGCCGCACGTTCAAACGCGCCCTGCAAGCCCCGTTTCACGCCATCAAGGTGACAGGCGCTTTGTTCCACACCCAAGGGGGTTTGGACATCGACGCGCAAACCCGCGTGTTGCGCCAAGACGGCACACCTCTGCCCAATGTGCTGGCCGCAGGCGGCGCAGCACGGGGTGTGTCGGGCCAAGAAGTCTGGGGTTATTTGTCGGGCAATGGTTTGCTCAGCGCCATCGCGGGTGGGCACATTGCGGCACACACCGCACAACAACTTTTGAAAGACACGCCATGAGTCAGCCGCACAATTTGGCCCAACGCCTGCAACAAGACCAGGCCTTGCTCGCCCCCGGTGTGTACGACGCGCTAACCGCGCTGGTGGCCCAGCAAGCCGGTTTTGAAGCCGTGTACCTGTCGGGTGCATCGATCGCCTACACGCGCCTGGGTCGCTCCGACATTGGCCTGACCACCGCCACCGAAGTCGCACAGACCCTGGCCCACATCACCGACCGGGTGAACATTCCCGTGATCGTGGACGCCGACACCGGCTTTGGCAATGCACTCAACACCCAGCGCACCGTGCGCGACTTCGAGCGGGCCGGGGCCGCGATGATCCAGATCGAAGACCAGACTTTCCCCAAGCGCTGCGGCCACCTGGACGGCAAAGGCGTGGTGCCGGTGGCCGAGATGCATGGTAAGTTGCGTGCGGCGCTGGACGCCCGCCACGACCAAAACACCTTGATTTTGGCGCGCACCGACGCGGTGGCCGTGGAAGGCCTGGACGCCGCGCTGGAGCGGGCCGAGCGCTATCTGGAATGCGGGGTGGATGCGCTCTTCATCGAGGCGCTCAGGTCTGATGAACAAATGAACCGTGCCTGCGCCCAGTTTGCCAATCGTGTGCCGCTCTTGGCCAACATGGTCGAAGGCGGCAAGACGCCGGTGCAAAGCGCGGCCGAGTTGGGCGAGCGTGGCTTCAAGATCGTGATTTTTCCGGGTGGCACGGCGCGGGCGGTGCTGCACACCTTGCAGGGCTACTACGCGAGCTTGCACACCCACCAGACCACGCGGCCCTGGCAAGACCACATGTTGGATTTTGATGGCCTGAACGCTGTCATTGAAACGCCTCAATTGCTGGCGCTGGGGCAGCGCTACGAAAGCAGTGAAAAGTCATGACACCCCACATCGTTTTGCGCGGCCTGCGAGTGGGCGACATCGGTTGGGTGGCGCACCGCCAGGGCATGTTGTACGCGCAAGAATACGGCTGGGACGGCACCTTTGAGGCCTTGGTGGCCGAAATCGCCGCGCAGTTCGTGAAGAACTTTGACGCTGAATGGGAGAGCGCCTGGATCGCTGAACGCGATGGTCAGGTTCTGGGCTCGGTGTTTTTGGTCAAGGTGTCCGAGCAAGAGGCCAAGCTGCGCTTGCTGTACGTGGAGCCCGATGCGCGTGGCGCGGGCCTGGGTCGGCGCTTGACGCAAGAATGCATCGCTTTTGCGCAAGCCAAGGGTTACGAAAAGCTCACTTTGTGGACCAATGACATCTTGCATGCAGCCCGCCGCATTTACCAAGAGGCCGGGTTCGTGTTGGTGTCTGAAGAGCCGCACCATTCTTTTGGTGCCGATCTGGTGGGGCAGTACTGGTCGCTGGACCTGCAGGCGGGGTCCAGCAATCTGCCGGATTGAGCTTGAATCCCCCCTTTTGCACAGAGTGGGTCTGTCCCATTGAGAATGAAAGCTGGTTTGGGTTTGGCGTCTGTCCCAAGCGTGTCATTTCAAAGTTTGTTCACTGCTATAAATAAGCAACCATTGCATACACCAGCCGATGGGCCTGTGTGACGTGGTGGAGACAAGCCATTGACATGGAGACAAACATGGACAGAAGAAACTTTTTTCAAAACAGTGCCCTGGTCACCACCGGTGCCCTTGCAGGTTGTGCTTTGCCCGGTGTGGCCCAGAACCAGCCGAAAACGCCTTTTTCGGTGCCTGCCACTTACATTCCCATCGAAGGCAGCGACGAAATGTTCCCGGTTCGCCGCATTTATTGCATCGGCCGCAACTACGCCGCCCATGCCCGTGAAATGGGATCAGACCCCACACGCGAGCCACCGTTCTTTTTTCAAAAACCCACCGACGCCATCCAGTACGTGAAGGCCGGCACGGTGGCCGATCACCCCTATCCGCCGCTGACCAAAAATTACCATTACGAGGCCGAGTTGGTGGCCGTGCTGCACAAGGGCGGGCGCAACATTGCCAGAGACAAGGCGCTGGACCATGTGTATGGCTACACCCTGGGGCTGGACATGACGCGCCGTGATTTGCAGCGCGGCATGGGTGACCAGAAAAAGCCTTGGGAAATCGGCAAGAGTTTTGACAAGTCGGCGCCCATCGGTGCCATCCGCAAACTCGCACAAACCGGCCACATCACCCAAGGCAGCATCTGGCTGAAGGTCAATGGTCAAGTCAAACAAAACGCCAATTTGAACCAGATGATCTGGTCGGTGGCCGAGCAGATCGCGCAGTTGTCCGAAGCCTTTGAGCTGTTCCCGGGCGACATCATTTATTCAGGCACCCCTGAAAACGTCGGGCCGGTGGTGCGCGGAGATGTGATCGAGATGCACGTCGATGGCTTTCCCAACTTGAGCGTGAAGATCGTCTGAAGCTTCAGGTTCGGGCGGGGCACCAGCCCATTTCAAGCCAGTGCGCATAGCCTGGCTTGAAGGGCCAGGCCGTGTGTTGTACCGGGGTGCCTGCAGGCAACACCGGTTCGGTCAGATGGTCCAGCCAGGGGCTGATGGCCCCCAGCTGTTGCAGCCAGGCTTGCCCTTCGGCAGTCTCCATGGCCACCCTGGCCAGGCCCTGGCGCGACACAGGCATCGCGGTGCCCGGCAGGGTGCGACCAGACATGCGGTCATGCACGCTGCCCCAAGCGACATGTTTTAAGGTTTTTTGCAGCGATCGCAAACGGCGGCTGACCGCATCCAGGGGTTCGTGGGTGAACCTCAACTGTCCCAGCAGGTTGTCGAACCAGAAAAAGGCCCCTGGCATGGCCTGGGTGCATTCGCTCAATTGGGCCAAGCCATCGCCCGTGTGCAGGTGCAGGCGCGTGCCTTGTCTTTGCAAGTGCCGACCGTGCCGCCAGCGAAACAAGGGCGCGGCCAAGGGGTCGATGTCCCAGGCGTGAACCTCGTCAAATTGCGCCAGCCAGTCGGTGGGCAACATCCAGCCCGCACTGGCGCCCAATAAAACCAGCTGTTGGCGTGGCATGGTTTGCGCCGTCAACCAGTCGGCGATTTGTGCAGACGCGCTCGCCCAGTGTGCTTGGGATCGCCAAGCGCGCCAGTGCCAATGCCATCCGCCAGTCAGGTTCATGACCGAACTTTAAACCTTGAGCGAGGTGTTTTGTCCTGCATCGGCGGGTTCAAATGATCCGCCCATGACGCCACCAGGCCCAGGCGCAGCCCCAGGACACCAGCAGCATGCCCAGCAATGCACACAAAGCGGAGATCTCGGTACGCCGGTGCTTTTTGAGCACGATCTTGCTGCTCAGGGATTGGTAAATCTGCAGCAGGTCCTGGCGGTTGTCGGCGCTGAAGTATTCAGCCTTGGTGATCTCGGCGATTTTTTTCAGGCTGGTCTCGTCCAGCTTGACCCGCATTTGCATGCCTTGGGCTTTGAGCACGGTGCCTTGCGCTGTGCCCACACCCACGGTGTAGACACGCACCCCCAGGTCGGCGGCCACCTGCGCCATTTTGATGGGGTCTGGCCCCGCATTGCCTTGGCCATCGCTGAGCAAAACGATGGCTGCTGCGGTGTTGGAGCCGGGGGGCACTTTGGGCAGGCTGATTGGCCGTAGGGGCGCGGTGCCCGATGCTGGGCCGGTTGGGGCCGGTTTGGGTCCACCCAGAGGTGTACCCGTCGAGGCTGGCGGCGTGGTTTCGCCGTCGATCAGACCACGCACGTCCAAGCCTGAGCCGGGCAGCATGGCATGGAGCGCAATCACGATGCCGCTGCCCAGGGCAGAGCCCGGCTGCAGACTGAGTTGGTCGATGGCCTGGATGACCAGATCGCGCTGGTCGGTGGGGGCTTGCACCAAGGCCGCTGCACCCGCCACGCTGACCACGCCCAACTTGACTTGGCCAGGTTGCCCCAGCACAAAGCTTTTGGCTGCCGCCTGAGCCGCTTCGATGCGGCTGGGTTGAACATCGCCGGCCCGCATGCTGCCCGAGCTGTCGATGGCCAGCATCACGGTGTCGATGCGGCTGGGCAAGAGCAAGATGGCCTGGGGCCTGGCGATCGCCACCAGCAAGCCACCCAGACCCAGCAGCACCAGCAGCGCCGGAGCGTGTCGCCTGAAGCGGATGTTGGTCGCACCGGTGTTCATATTGGCCGAGGGCCATGCCCGCTGCACGCCACGGCGCTGCCAAGCGATGTACACGCCCAGCCACAGCGGCAAGGTGGCCAGCAGCCACAGCAGGCTCGGCCAGACGAACTGAATCGAATGCCATTCAAGCATGAACACCTCCAGCTTGAACGGGCCGCTGGCTGCCCAAAGGGGCTGCACGGCCACCGGTGCTCAACTGGCTGGCGCGTTTGCGCAGTTGTGCAAAACGCAGCAAGGCCTGGTCGAGAGCTTCGTCGGTGTTCAGCTCCAGGCAGTCCACACCGGCTTGGCTCAGGCTGCTCAGCAAAGCCGCTTCACGCTCCTGCGCATGTTGTGCAAAACGCTGTCGGAAAGCCGCATCGTTGCCATCCACCAGCAGCTGCTCACCCGACTCCGCGTCTTGCACCAGCAGCATGCCGGTGTTGTCGGGCCAGGCCATCTCCAGCGGGTCGCGCAGACGCACGGCCACCACTTCATGACGCCGGGCCAACTGGGCCAGCGGTTTTTCCCAGCCGGGTGGGCTGATGAAGTCGGACACCACAAACACCGCCGAGCGGCGTTTGAGCACCGACTGAGCCTGCATCAACCATGGCCCCAGCGCGCTGGTCTGCACGGCCTGGGCTTGGCTTGGGTTTTGGTTTTGGTTTTGACCCGCCTGCAGCATCTGGTGAACGATGTGCAGCAGATGCCGCCTGCCAGAGCGTGCGGGCACCACGCTGTGGGCTCGGTCTTGCCCGGTGAACAGCATCAGGCCCACGCGGTTGCCGTGTTGTGACAGCAGCTTGGACAGCACGGTCACGATGCTGCAGGCCAATTGGCGCTTGCTGGTCGGGCCCGAGCCAAACGCCACCGAGGCCGACAAGTCGACCACAAACCAAGCGGCGATTTCGCGGTCTTCCTGGTGTTCGCGCACATACGGTGTTTGCATGCGGGCGGTCACGTTCCAGTCGATGTGGCGCACGTCGTCGTGCGCTTGGTATTCGCGCAGATCGGCCAGCACCAGGCCGCTGCCGCGAAACAGGCTTCGGTAGTCGCCTTGCAGCTGGCCGTCGAGCCGTTTGAGTACGGTCCATTCCAGCCTTTGCAGCCATTGCGCTGCATTGGGCCATGGCGTGTTTGCGCTAGGTGTGTCAGACACCACAGCCTGGGGCTGGCCGCTGTCAGCGGCCGCCGTGGCCTCAGTTCGCTTCTTGCGCAGCCAGCTGAACATGGCGGTCCAGGGGGTGACTCGGTGCGGGCACGGCCTGCAGGATTTTCAGGATCAGCGCATCGGCCGTCATGCCGTCGGACAAGGCTTCGTACGACAGCACCAGGCGGTGGCGCAGCACGTCGGGCACCAGGTCGATCAGGTCTTGCGGCAGGGCGTAGGGGCGACCGCGCAAGAAGGCCAGCGCACGGGCCCCTTCGATCAGGGAAATGGTGGCGCGGGGGCTGGCACCAAAGGTCAAATAGGGCGCCAGTTCGGGCAAGCCACAGCGCACGGGGTCGCGCGTGGCGGCCACCAGTTTCACGGCGTACTGCACCAGGGCCGGGTCGACATAGCCTTGGCGGCACTGTGCTTGCAGCGCCATGAGTTGTGCGGTGTCGGCTACGGCCGCTGCGGTGGCGGGCATGCCGGTCACGCGCTGCACGATCACGAACTCTTCTTCCTCGGTGGGGTAGCCCACCAGCACCTTCATCATGAAGCGGTCCACCTGCGCTTCGGGCAAGGGGTAGGTGCCCTCGGTTTCGATCGGGTTTTGTGTGGCCATCACCAAAAAGGGGCGGGGCACCGCATGGGTTTCGCCCGCAATCGTCACTTGCCGCTCTTGCATGACTTCGAGCAGGGCGCTTTGCACTTTGGCGGGTGCACGGTTGATTTCGTCGGCCAGCAACAAGTTGGCAAACACCGGCCCCAGCACGGTGCTGAACTCGCTTGTTTTGGGGTTGAAGATGCGGGTGCCCACCAAGTCGGCGGGCAGCAGGTCGGGCGTGAACTGGATGCGCTTGAAGCTGCCACTCACAGTTTTGGCGAGCGTGTTCACGGTGAGTGTTTTGGCCAACCCTGGCACGCCTTCAATCAGCAAGTGGCCTTGCGCGAGGATGGCCACCAAAATGCGTTCGAGGAAGGCGTCTTGCCCCACCACCACGCGTTTGACTTCGTAGAGCACGCGTTCCATCAGCGCGGCGTTAGGGGCGTTGACGCCAGCGCTTTTGGGCGTCTGGCCCTGGTTCCATGCCAATTCAGAGGGGTTCATGCACAAAGCCTTTCAAGATTGCTGGGGTCATCAAAATTCAAAACGGCGACACGCCCATGCCACCGCCCGCGCTTTCAATGGTGGCGGCAAACACGATGCCAATGAAGGTGCGGGCCGAGGTGGGATTGAGGATGGCGGTCACGATGCCCACCACCTCGCCGGCCATGTTGATGAGCGGCCCGCCCGAGTTGCCGGGGTTGGCAGCGGCATCGGCCTGGATCAGGCCGCGCATCATGGTTTTACCCTCGGAGCCGAAGGACCTGTTCAGGCCCGAGACCACACCGGCCGAGACGGAGGGACCAATGCCAAAGGGAAAGCCCACGGCCACCACTTCGTCACCGGGTTGCAGGTTCTGGCTGCTGCCCAGCGTGGCGGGCTGCAGGTCATCGGGCAGGCGCTTGGCCTTGATCACGGCCAGATCGTTTTCGGGTTGCACGCCGATCACCAGCGCTTCCGATTCCGTGCCATCGGCAAAAGTGACCTGGATGCGTTTGGCGCCTTGCACCACATGCAAGTTGGTCAGGATGACGCCTTCTTCCGAGATGACCACACCCGAGCCCACACCCGTGTTTTGCATCTCGCCTTTGGGGTTTTTCTTGTCTTCGTCCTGGGTGTGCACACGCACCACGGAGGGTGCAATCAACTGCGCGGCACGGGCGGCCCGCGATGGCAGCTCTTGGGTGTTCAGGGTGTGCAGCACCGCCGCGTTGATGTCGTCTTGGGTCAGCCGCTGCGGCGCACCCACCTGCCGGGTCAGGGCCCAAGTCAGCGTGGCGCTGAGCAAGGCGCACAGCAACAAAGTGGTCCAAAGCGGCAGACGCTGCAAGCGCTGATGGATGTGGCTGGCGCTGCGGGAAGCCGAGGGTGCTGAAGGGGTGACGACCGCCGCTACTTCTGTTGCAGGCAGTTGGTGAGTCCCTTGTGCTGAAGGCTTTCGGCTGTAGAGTGCGGCGCGTTTCATCGTTGTGGGGGTCTTCGGTGATACAGTGACCTGACTTCATTGCACGCCACACAACATGCACTTTATCTGGCCCGAGCTGCTTTGGCTATTGCTGTTGATCCCCCTGCTGGTGGTGGGGTACATCCGGGCTTTGCGCCGCAAACGCACCGAGGTGGTGCGTTACTCCAGTTTGAACTTGATTCGACCTGCATTGGGTCCCGGACACCGCATCCGCAGACACATTCCCCCTGCTTTGCTGTTGTGTGCCTTGACGCTGGTGCTGCTGGGCACGGCCAGGCCCAGTGCCCGGATCACCTTGCCGGCGGACTACCTGACTTTGGTGCTGGCGATGGACGTGTCGCGCAGCATGCTGGCAGAAGACGTGCCGCCCAGCCGAATCGTTGCGGCCCAGCAGGCGGCCAAATCTTTTCTTCAGGAACTGCCCGGTCATGTACGTGTGGCTGTGGTGTCTTTTGCGGGCAATGCGCAGCTGGTGCAGGGCGTGACGGACCAGAAAGAAGCTTTGCTGGCCGCGATTGATGGCTTTCAGTTGCAGCGCGGCACGGCCACCGGCAGCGGCTTGCTGGTCGCCCTGAACACCTTGCTGCCCGAATCGGCCATTGATTTGGAGTCGGTGTTGTACGGTGCAGAGTTCAAGTCGGGCAGCCTGACCGCGCAAGGCGGCGGCTCGGCTGGGCGTTCGCTGGACCAGCGTTCTGCGCCTGCAACTTCTGAGTCTCCCAAGTCGGTGCCAGTGGGCTCGTACACGGCCGGAGCCGTGATCTTGTTGTCAGATGGCCGCCGCACCACCGGGCCTGATCCGGTCGAGGTGGCCAAGTGGGCTGCCTCCAAAGGTGTGCGTGTCTACACCGTCGCTTTTGGGACGCCCAATGGTTTCATTCCGGGCTTCGAAGGCTTTTCTTTTTACGCCAAGGTCGATGAAGAAGCTTTGCAAAAGGTGGCTGAGACCACAGGTGCGGAGTTTTTCAGGGCGACCAATGCCAATGACTTGGCCATGATTTACCAGCACTTGTCGTCCAAGTTCACCTTGGAGCGTCGCGATACCGAAATCAGCACCCTGATGGCGGCGCTGGCGGGTGTGTTCGTGTTGTTGGCCATGGGCTTGTCCATGCGCTGGTTCCGCCACTGAGGGGAGCGTTCAAGCACCCACACGGGGACAAGGTTGTGCCCTGCGCCGCGTGGGGTGAATCGCCGAAGTTCAGCCTTGATTGAGCCGTTCGTTTTGCGGAAACATGAACTTCTTGGCGTCCGCGTCCATCTCGGTCTTGAAGGTGTATTTCGCTTTGAACGCTTCGGCACGCTGGGCCGCTGGGCGGGCGTTGACCAAGTCGAGCAGGCGTTTGATGTGGGGGTATTGTGTCCAAGTGGCGTCCCCCGTGCCCAGCACATAGGGCAGCATGCGGGCCCAGCCCCACAGGGCCATGTCCACCACGCTGTAGTGTTCGCCCAGCATGTAGGTGTTGTGCGACAAATGTTTTTCCAACACCGTCCAGTGGCGGTGGGCTTCAAAGTCGTAGCGGTTCAGGGCGTACTCTTTGGGCTCGGGGGCGGCATGCCGAAAGTGCACCGACTGGCCAGAAAACGGGCCAATGCCGCTGGCGATGAAGAGCAGCCAGGACAGTGCCGCGCCACGCTCTTTGGCTTGAGCGATCGCTGGCATGAACTTTTGTTCGCGGTCGGCCAAGTACAGCAAGATGGCGTTGCTGTCGAACACGGTCACGTCGCCATCGGTGATGGCGGGCACTTTGGCATTGGGGTTGACGGCCAAAAAGGCGGGTGCAAATTGCTCGCCCTTGCGCGTGTCCACCGGCACGGCTTCAAAAGGCAGGCCCAGCTCTTCGAGCAGCAGGGCGATCTTCATGGGGTTGGGTGCGGCGTTGAAGAAAAATTTCAGCATGAGAGCTTTCCATTCAAAGGGGGTGAAGGTCAAAGAGCGTGATGGTTAAAGGCATGATGGTTAAAGGGTAAAGCGGCCCAGCATCCAATGCCCACGGCCCAACCCGTTCAAGTGTCGCCCAGACCCGACCTGGCTGGGGCCACTTGCCAGTCATGTGTGTGACTCAGGGGGTCGCGCTTTGTTGTTACGTTCGCCGCTTGCTCACGGCCAGGCTGTTGTTCAAGACCGCCGAACAGACGCTTGTCCTCTTGCCATTGAATTTCATCTTTTTCCTCAGGAACCCTTCATGACCGAACGATTGGCCCAGATCCGCTATGACGATTTGCCCGCCGAGGTGAAACCTTTGGCCGACGACATCCTCAAGGTCTCCAGTGCCGCGCTGGGTGGCCCCTACAACGCCTTGTTGCGCAGCCCGGACATGGCCCGGCGTGCCTTTGATTTTCTGGATTACCTGCGCTTCAAGACTTCGGTCAACAAACGCCTCAATGAATTCGCCATCCTGATTCAGGCGCGCATTTCGAATGCGCAATACGAGTGGTGGGCACACGAAACCATTGCCCGCAAAGCAGGCTTGTCTGATGCGGTGATGCGTGACTTGCAGCTGTGCCAACGGCCGACCAGCATGCAAGACGACGAGCGCCTGGTGTATGACTTCTGTATTCAACTGTCTCTCAACCACCGCGTGCCCGATGCGCTTTGGCACGAGGCTGTGACCCAAATGGGCGAGCAGGCGGTGGTGGACCTCACGGTCTTGTCGGGCACCTATGTGATGGTGTCCATGCTGCTCAACGCCACGCAAGTGGGCATTCCCGGCGGCGGTGCTGAACCCTTGCAGGTGTTGAGCCCTCTGGACATTCGCCAGCGTTTGTTGGCCTGATCGGTCACACTGCGGCGTTCATAAAAGGAGACAACCATGACCCTTCGTTTCATCCGCACGGGCTTGGCCATGCTGCTTGCAGCCAGCGCTTTGCAAGCCTGGGCACAAGACTTTCCCAACCGTGCCATCACCATGGTGATGCCTTATGCCGCGGGCGGCCCGGGCGACACCATCACGCGTGTGTTTGCGGGGGCCATGCAAAAGCATTTGGGTCAGCAAATCGTGGTGGACAACACCGCAGGCGCTTCGGGCTCGATCGGCACCGCCAAGGTGGCCCGTGCCAAAGCCGACGGCTACACCTTGCTGATGATCCACGTCAGCCATGCAACCAATCAGGCCATGTACAAAAGCCTGCCTTACCACCCGGTGGATGACTTTGAGCCGATTGGCCGGGCCACCAGTGGCCCCATGGTGATCGTGGCACGCAACGATTTCCCGGCTAAAAACCTCAACGAGTTTGTGGCCTACCTCAAAGCCAATGCGGCCAAGGTCAGTCTTGCGCATGCGGGTGTCGGATCGGCCTCGCACCTTTGTGGCTTGATGATGATGAACGCCTTGAACGTCAAGCTCAATGAGATTCCCTACAAGGGTACAGGTCCGGCCTTGACCGATTTGATGGGCGGTCAGGTGGACCTTTTGTGTGACCAGACTTCGGGCACCGTGCCTTCGGTCAAGACGGGCAAGATCAAGGCCTATGCCTCGGCGGGCAAGACCCGCCTGCCGCAACTGCCCGAAGTTCCCGCCATTTCAGATGCGGGTGTAGAAGGTTTTGACATCAACATTTCCTTTGGGCTGTATGCGCCAAAAGGCACGCCCAAACCTGTGCTGGATCAGTTGACGGGGGCTTTGCAAAAATCGGTGAGTGATCCCGAGGTGCGCCAGCGTTTGGAGGCCATGGGCATCTCTGCGGTGTCTGCTGACTTGGCCCGTCCCGAGGCCTTGCGTGCGCACCTGAAAAACGAAATCGACACGCTGGGTGGTTTGTTGATCAAGGCGGGTGTGAAAGCCAACTGAGCGCATGCGATGGTGTTGAGGCCATGAGGTGTCCCTCTCGCCTGTACGGGAGATGAATTGATGAAAAATTGGTGGCCTTTGCTGTTGACCCTGGTGATCCAGGCCATGGTGGCCATGGCCTTGCTCACCTTGCCAGTGATGGCACCGGTGGTGGCGGAGGCCATGCAAGTCTCTCCGGCTTTGGTGGGTTTGTATGTGTCAGTGACCTATGCCGGGGCCATGGTGTCCACCTTGATGGGGGGCGCCACGGTGGCCCGTCTGGGGGCCATCCGAGTCAGCCAATGGGGGTTGATCTTGTGCGCCTTGGGTTTGTTGCTGTGCGCTGTGCCTTGGTTTCCGGCCATGGTGCTGGGGGCGGTGTTGATTGGTTTGGGTTACGGCCCGATCACCCCGGCCAGTTCCCATTTGCTGGCGCGGACCACGCCCAAAGACCGCATGTCGCTGGTGTTTTCGCTCAAGCAAACAGGCGTGCCCTTGGGCAGCATGTTGGCCGGTGCCATCGTCCCGCCTTTGCTGCTGGTCATGAACTGGCAGGCCAGCTTGGTCGCTGTGGCGGTGGTGTGTGTGCTCTGCGCTTGGGTGTCACAAGCTTTGCGCACCGAGCTGGACGGTGACCGTCGGCCAGAGACGCTGGTGCAATGGCGCAGCCTGATCCAGCCCATCCGGCTGGTGTTGGCGCACCGCGCTTTGCTCACCATGGCGTCTTGTTCGTTCATGTTTTCCATGGTTCAGCTGTCGCTGACCACTTACCTGGTGACCTTTTTGCACGATGACCTGTCTTATGGTTTGGTTGCAGCGGGCCTGGCTTTGTCGGCCACACAAATCGGGGGCATTGGTGGGCGCATTGCCTGGGGGTATGTGGCCGACCGATGGTTGGGCGCACGTCGCATGCTGCTGCTGTTGGCCAGCATGATGGCCTTGGGGGCTTTGGCCTCGGCCTTTTTGACGCCAGAAACACCGCAAAGTGTTGTGATTGGCATTTTGGTGGCCTTTGGTGCATCGGCCATTGGCTGGAACGGCGTGTACTTGGCTGAGGTGGCGCGTCGTGCACCCGCTGGCATGGCCAGCATGGCCACAGGCGGCACCTTGGCCTTCACGTTTTTGGGTGTGGTGGTGGGGCCACCGATGTTTGGGGCCTTGTCGGGCTTGTTTGGCACCTACCGGGCCGGTTTTGTCGGCCTGATGGTCATGGCCAGCGTCAGCGGCACGGTACTCTATTGGAGCCAACGCCAGCGTTGAGCATGGGCTTTCAGGCCGCCAGCAATATCTGGTCGATCCAAGCTTGAATGGCGGGACCGTCCATGCCGTGTGCCAGACCCAGCAGCATGACGATGCGCACTTTGTGCGGTGGCAAGGGGCCTGCCGTCAAAATCCCGTACTGCGCGTCGGCGTACACGCTGGCCCGCGTCACGCTGCCGGTGATGAATCGGGCGCAACGGGCCACCAGCACGCCTTGGGCGGGCAGTGATTGGATGAAGGCGCGGTAAGCCGTGGGCGTGTTGGCGTTGCCCAGACCTGCGTGCACAATGCCCTGCGCCCCGGCGGCCACAAAGGCCCGCATCGCGGTCTCGTCCACCCCTGCATAGGCCACGGCGATGTCCACCCTTGGCCAGCTGGCGGGGGTTTGCCAAGCCACCGTGGGGGCCCGTGCGGCGGCGCGAAACCACTGCACTGCTTGGTCGGCCACCTCGCCCACGGCACCGGCCAGAGGGCTGTCAAAGGCTTCTACGCTGCTCACATGGCGTTTGCCCACCCACAGGCCCGAGTGAATCCGGCCGTTCATCACCACCAGCGTGCCCCTGCCCTGTGCACCAGGGCAGGCGGCCACACTGCAAGCGTCCAGCAAATTGGCTGGACCATCGGCCGAGTAGGCGGTGGCCGGGCGCATGGCCCCCACCACCACGATGGGTTTGTGCGTGTCCACGCTCAGGTGCAAAAAGGTCGCGGTTTCTTCCAGCGTGTCGGTGCCGTGTGTGACGACAATGCCCACCACATCGGGGTTGTGCACGGCTTTCATCACAGCGGCATGCAGGTCCAGCCAGTGCTCGGGGCGCACGTCGTAGCTGGCCAATTGCATGGGTTGAGTGACCTCGATGTCGTAACGCTGACGCAGCTCGGGCACGGTGTCGACCACAGCGGCCAGGCTCAGGCTGGCGGGTTGGTAGTCGGTGCTGACCGAGGCAGCGCTGGCCGCGCCTGCGATGGTGCCGCCCGTGCCGATCAGGGCCAAACGGGGTTTTGTCATGGTTCAAGTCTCCGAAAAAATCATGTTCACGCAGCCCAGTGGGCCGTAATCGGCGCTGGCACTGTCGCCGGGCGCCAGTTCGAGCGGCACCATGCAGGTGCCGGTGGTCACCACCTGACCTTTTTGCAGCGTGATGCCCAAGTCTGACAGCTGGTTGGCCAGCCAGGTCAGAGCAATGCGCGGGTCGCCCAGCACGTTGCCGCCTGTGCCGTCACGGGTGTACTTGAGCGTGCTGCCGTGTTGGACCCGGGCGTGCACCGGGTAGGTGCTCAAGTCCAGGTCGCGCCAGAGATCGGGCGCGGCCGGGCCCAGCACAAAGTGGCGTGCGCAGGCGTTGTCGGCCAGCAGTTGCGCTTCGCCCGCTGCAGTAAAAGGGTCCAGGCGCGAGTCGGGCACTTCAAGGGCGGGGTGCAAAGTGGCCACGGCGGCCATGACTTGTTGCTGGGTGTAGGGTGCGGCTTGTGGCGGCAGGTCTTGCGCCATGGCAAAGGCAAATTCCGGCTCGGCCACCCGCATGCGGTTGCCCACAGACGGCACGGTGGCCCCGTTGTCAAACACCTGACCCGACAACAGCCGCCCGGCCATGGGGCCACTCACGTTGATGTGGGCTTGCCCGTTCGCACTGGTGGCTGCGATTTTCCAGCCTAGCACGCTGCGCCCGGAAACGAGAGGCAGCTGGGCTTGGGCGGCGTAGCCTTGTTGAGCATTCACAGGACGACAGTTCATGGGCAGGGTGATCAACACTTGATCAGATTGCCAATGTTGCCAAATGATTTGAGCGGCTTGCGTGGCCGCTTGATGCTCGGTTTGTGCGGGTTGCTTGGCTTGAATACTCATCTGTCAATTGTTGCGCGAAGTGGCACGAAAACGCGAAAAAATTTGTGTATAATTTTGGGTTTGACGGCAACGTTAAAAAAATTTAGGTGATATAGCTCAGTTGGTTAGAGCGCAGCATTCATAATGCTGATGTCGGTGGTTCAAATCCACCTATCACCACCAAGACATGATCCAAGGCCGTTCACTGACATCCAGTGAACGGCCTTTTTCATTGGTAAATCCGGTTTTTACAGTGCAAGGACGTTCATTAGCGTTCGTTGACAGCCGGTTCAAAGCGGGGGAACAATTGGGGGAACAAAAACGGGGGAACACGAAAAAACGTGTTTTGTTCCCCCATTCCCCAGCGAAACCAGAGAGGTGCCCCCATGCTGACCGATGCCGAATGTAGAAACGCCACATGCCCACCCGGCAAGCCCCGGGCACGTTTGGCCGATGCTGGGGGGCTTTACCTTGAAGTCAGTCCCAACGGTTCAAAGCGATGGTTTTGGAAGTACCGCACCGAGGGCAAAGAAAAGCGCCTGGCATTGGGCAGCTACCCCAGCACAGGCCCAAAGGACGCACGGGCAGCAAGGGATGCAGCCAAAGCCCAAAAGACCGGGGGCAACGACCCGATCAAGGCCCGCAAGGTGGCCAAACTGATGACCGACACCACCGACCAGACATTCAAGGCGATGGCCTTGGAGTGGTTCGAGTTGCAGCGCCCCAACTGGAGCGAGTCATACGCTGTGCGGCACAGGCGCAACCTTGACAAAGACCTGTTCCCCTATGTGGGCGCACTGCCCATGACCGAGATTCACCCCATGCAAGTCCTGACAGCGGTGCAGGCAGTTGAAAAACGCGGTTCGTTGGAAGCGGCCCGGCGAGTCCTGGACACGGCAAGCCAAGTTTTCAAACACTGGTTGCCCATGGCCCCGCCCCAATACCGCAACATAACCGAGGGATTGCGGGCACGTTTGCAACCCCGGATCGAGGGCCGTTTTCCTGCGATCACCGAACCCCGGCGCTTTGGCGAGTTGCTGCGGGCGATCTATGCCTATAAGGGCGGGCCATTGGTCACGGTGGCCCTTCGCCTTGCCCCGCTGCTGTACCAACGGCCCGGCAACCTGCGGGCGATGGAATGGGCAGAACTTGACCTGGATGCAGCCCTGTGGACCATCCCGGGTGCCAAGATGAAACGCACGGTCAAGGACAAAGAAACCGGCCCGCCCCACCTGGTGCCCCTGCCTTCGCAAGCGGTGGCCTTGCTGCGTGATCTGCAACCCCTGACAGGCCACGGTAAATACGTTTTCCCGGGTGAGCGAAGCCATGACCGCCCGCTGTCTGACAACTCAGTCAGAAGCGCCCTGTACGCCATGGGCTACGGGTCTGAACAGTCATGGCACGGCTTCAGGGCAAGCGCCCGGACCATGATGGTGGATGAACTGGACGCCGACCCCCTGGCCATTGAAGCGAACCTAGCCCATGCCGTGAAAGACAGCAACGGGCGAAGTTACAACCGGACCCAGTACCTGAAAAAACGCTTTGATCAGATTCAGCAATGGGCCGATTACCTTGACCGCCTGCGTGATGGTGCCCCTGTGATCGACTTGAACGCGCACCGAGCCGCATAACCCGCCCCAGCGACCGACCGAACCGCCCACCGAGGCGGTTTTTTTACGCCCGTGCAGGCGTGTGAACAGTGTTTTCACCATTTTTACCGGCTGCTATTTTGAAAAAGTGCGGGGACAGCGGGGACAAATTCAAAGAACTGAGGTTTTATGCGGGTTTGAAGCGGTTTGAGGTGCGGGGACAAAACGGGGACAAAGCGGGTACAGTGTGGGGACAATATCAGTATGTGAAAAAAATCACTCATTCACATACATTCACCCCCTTTTTTTTCGCCTGCCTTCGCCCTTTGCCTTCGCTGGTTTTGCCATACCCGCTTGAATCGCTGGCGCTGGTGCCCGTTTTTGGTGTTTTGTTCCAGTGAGCAACGGCCCGCCCATGGTTTTGACGTTTTTGGACGGTGTTGATGGTGCGGCTGTCCACACGCCTGCACGGTGCCCCCGGTGCTTTGCTGTTTGCCCTGGTGCGGTATTCGATGCCCACCCCAACGGACGCGAACGCACGGCCCCGGAAATGGCCGCGAAAAGTGCCCCCCTTTGCCCCCTTATCGGCGGCGCTGCTGACCCTTTGGGTGTGGCTTGCCCGCCTGTGTGGTGTTTGCGGTGCCTGATGGCCAGCGCCAGCGCCAGCGGCTGGGTGCTGACCGGCCCGGTGCGGCCCGCTTGACCTTGCAGGCCCGGTGCCTTGCAGGTGCTGGCCTTGCCCTGTGCGGTACGGTGCCCGGTGGCCTTCGCCAGTGGCTGGGTGCTGGGTGTCACCCCGCCCGGATTTATGCCACTTGTGCGGCCTGCCTTGTCGGTGGCCCGGTGCCTTGCTGCGTGATCGATTGCCCTTGACCTGGTGCGGTGCCTGCCTGCGACCGGCCCGGTTTAGCCCGTGTGGCCTTGCCCTGTGCGGTACGGTGCCCGGTGGCCTTCGCCAGCGGCTGGGTGCTGGGTGCCACCCCGCCCGGATCGATGCCACCTATGCGGCCTGCCTTGTCGGTGGCCCGGTGCCTTGCTGCGTGATCGATTGCCCTTGACCTGGTGCGGTGCCTGCCTGCGACCGGCCCGGTTTAGCCCGTGTGGCTTTGCCCTGTGCGGTTGCCCGATGGCCAGCGCCAGCGGCTGGGTGCTTACCGGCCCGGTGCGGTTCGCTTGAACTTGCAGGCCCGGTGCCTTGCAGGTGCTGGCCTTGCCCTGTGCGGTACGGTGCCCGGTGGCTTTCGCCAGTGGCTGGGTGCTGGGTGCCACCCCGCCCGGATCGATGCCACCTATGCGGCCTGCCTTGTCGGTGGCCCGGTGCCTTGCTGCGTGATCGATTGCCCTTGACCTGGTGCGGTGCCTGCCTGCGACCGAATCGATGCGGCCCGACTGAACTTGCAGGCCCGGTGCCTTGCAGGTGCTGGCCTTGCCCGTGCGGTGTCCGATGGCCAGCGCCAGCGGCTGGGTGCTGGGTGCTACCCCGCCCGGATCGATGCCACCCGTGCGGCCTGCCTTGTCGGTGCCCGGTGCCTTGCTGCGTGATCGCTTGCCCTTGACCTGGTGCGGTGCCTGCCTGCCTGCGACCGGCCCGGTTTAGGCCCGTGCGGCCTTGCAGGCCCGGTGCCCGGTGGCGTGATCGAGTGCAGCCGGTGCGCTGCGCCAGCGATGGCCGGGCGGGTTGCTTGTTGGTGCTGGCGCTGCTGTGCGGTGTGGTGGCAAAGATGGCAAGGCCACGGCCACGGCCAAGGGCACGGGCACGGGCACGGGCACGGGCAAGACCCCGGCCACGGATCAGGCGGGCGCTGTGTGGTGTTGACCTGGTGCGGTGGCTGGTGGCCACGGCCTGCCCGGTGGCGTGATCGAGTGCAGGCGGTGGCCTGCGCCAGCGATGGCCGGGCGGGTTGCTTGTTGGTGCTGGCGCTGCTGTGCGGCGGCCACGGGCACGGCCACGGGCAAGGGCACAGGCACAGGCACAGGCACGGCCCCGGATCAGGCGGGCGCTGTGTGGTGTTGACCTGGTGCGGCTGCTGGTGGCCACGGCTTGACCGGTGACGTGATCGAGTGCAGCCGGTGCCCTGCGCCAGCGATGCCCGGGCGGGTTGCTTGCTGCGATGCCTTCGCCTGTCCTGATGCCTGCGACACCTACGCCCCAGCCCGTGCAATAATTCGCCCAACCCCTGACCGGGGCCGGTGCTTCAAAACACCTTTGTAGTTAGCGGTGCAACGCCCCCGATAGTGGCGTTTTGTCACGTCTGAACATGCCCACGCCACGGCGGCGGGGGCTTTGGTTTTCGGGCGGGATGGCCGAAGCGGCAACGCCCGGCGCACGTCTAACTACGTGTTTTGAACATCCCGCCCACCCGCTGCGCTTCAAAACGTGGCGAGTGGTTTTCAAGTCTCAGTTAGGAGCATGAAGCCATGACACCCAACGTCATTCACTTGACCCGCCGACCCAGCACGGCAACACCCACCAACACCCCGCACGACCTGGCCACGATGGCAGCGCACCAAGAGGCAGAAAACGCCCTGGCCATGGCGCTGCACTACCTGCGATCCAATGCGGGCAACATCCCCGGCGCTACCCGCAAAGCGGTGCAGGCATTGGGGGCACTGAACCGCCTGAACAAACCCACCCACACGCCCGCACCTGCTGGCGCTGGTGCCCGGGCCTTCGCATCGTTGGAGGGTTGAACCATGCAGCAAAACCAAACCACGCCAGTGACGGGCCTGCACCACTTTCACAAAGCCAACGCCAACGGCGACACCCTGTTTTCAGTGCGTGAAGGTGTGCCCCTGGGTGATGCCTTTGACCACCTGACAACCCTGCTGGCAGCGGCACAAGCCGGGGCCGAAAATATCGCCCTGTGCGATGACGTTGAACGCGCCCCTGCTGCTGCATGGAGCGTTTACCACCTGCTGTCATTCGCCATCGAGTTGACCCAATCCATGCATCAAGGCATTGGGAACCACGAACAGGCCACGAGGCCCGGCGCTGGTGCCCGTACTCAGAACGGCGGTGCAGCATGACCACCCAGCAAATCAACGAAACCCGTTATGCCATTTCCAAGCAACTCCCCGACATTCGTTTACATGGGCTTGTTGCAGCAACCGCATACGGTGAACTGGTGCTCAGTGCAACCGAATCCAAGGCGGTGGCCAAAGCAATTGAACGAACGCTCACGAAGCGATTGGCCAAATTGGAAGGCGGTGCAGCATGACCACCAAGACCACCAAGACCAACACCACCAACCCACACAAACCCACCAACGCGCAACGCCTGGCCGGTGCCTTTGTAGAGGTCAACGCCTGCGCCAGCATGGTGCTTGAAATGCTGGATGCCCTTCGCGCACCAGAGGCAACGGAAACAAGCCGTTTGGAGGCCATGGCTTCACACATGGAGCTGATGGTGCAGCGTATCGGTTACGTCAACCAAGTGGCTTCAAGTCTGGCCTGTCCGGGCCTGTTGGATGAACCACGCTGGTCAAACTGGATGAATGAACCAACAACCTGCGATTACACGCCCGTTGTTTTGCCTATTGTTGAAGGATGAGACATGACCAACGCTGAAATAATCCAACGGCTTGAGTTGCTGACGGACGCAATAAATGCACTGACGCAAGCAATGGGCGTGCGGCTTACCCGTGCCCAAATGTGCGAGCGATTAAAAATCAGCCGTAACACAATGACCAAGCGAGTAAAAGAACCCGGCTTCCCTTTGCCGGACAAGCATGGGTTTTGGTTTCTTGCAGACGTTATGCAGTGGGAGCGCAATAGTTCGAAGGGCCGATCATGACCATCAAGACCACCACCACACGGCAGGCCAGCAAGGCCAGCGAACGCCCGCCCACGGCCCCTATGGATCAATGCAAAGACAGCAAAAAAACCGGCGATGAATTCCACCATCGTGTTGAAGCCGTTTTGGAAAATTGGAGGTCATGGGCCAAAGGGGTTGCATTTTCTGGATTGATGACGCCCTTGCAGTTTTTCGCTGTTGTGCTGTGGGTGTTGGAGTCCCACAAAGGCGATGAACTCCCCGAGGATCAATTGAAAACAGCCCTGTCGCATTGGAAGCGGGTTATTGATCGAGGTATCAATGAGGCGATATTGATCCCGCTGCACGGTGTTTCTTTGTTGCCCGTACCGGAGGCCAATCAAAGCGAATGGGTTCTGTCTGTTGGGCAGTTAACCGACCTCATGGAGCACTTGCCATGGGCATTTGATCTGCGTTGGGCTTTGGAGAATTTTTCCAAAGGGGCGGATGAAAATGCCGAAGAAATCAAGACATGGCAAGAGGCAGCGGAACTGCACAAAAGCCAATCCGAGGGCGGTAAAAAACCTGAATGGACCCACGCAAAACTAAAGCCCATTTGCGAGGCGGTTGAAAGCGGTGTTAAACCGACCCTCATAGCAAAGAAGGCGGGCATTACACGGCAGGCGCTGGAGGGGGCTCTAAAAAAGTACAAGGCCAACCCCAACGGGCACGACAAGCCCGACCTAGGGCAGATACAGGCCGCAACCTCAGCCCGAGGCGGTGCAGCCTTGCAGGATCATTGGACGAATGTAAAAGCGGCCTGAATTGCCAATAACTTGCAAACATCTTGCAGCCTCATAGCGCGGATGTTTGCAAGTTGTATGCAAGGGGCTTGCGGCTTTCAAATTCCGATCCAACGCCCCCGGCCAATCCCGGTTTTGGGTGGCGGCAAATGGAAAAGGAACCGCAATGGACGCACAAACCCAAGCCCCAGCCCTGCACCTGGCGCACACGGCCAAGCCCGTGACACCCCGGGATCGACTGATTCGCCTGCCCCAAGTGGTGGCAGTTGTGAATTTCCAAAAATCAACCATTTATGGCTGGATCAAAGAGGGCAAGTTTCCCCGCCCGATCCAGATAGGCCGCATGAGCGCATGGCCAGAAAGTGCCGTTCACCAATGGGTGCAAGACCGTATTCAGGAGGCCCAGCAATGAAGAACACGACCCCCACCGATACCACCCCCCACGCCACTGACAAGGCAAGGGGTAGCGATGACTACGCCAAGACTTTCGGCCCGGGTTTGCTGGCCCTTGCAGCGGATCAGCTTTCTACCCTTTGTGGTGACAAAGCGCCCACGGCTGAAAACGTCATTCAACACGCGCAAACGCTGGCGCTGCTGGGGGTTGCTCAAAGCCTGGACGATACCGGCGAGCGAATCGGCGGCGCTGTGGGTGATCTGAGTAATGCCGTGTTTGGGCTGGGGCGGTGATGGCTTTAAACCCCACACAAACCGCCCGCCTGCGCCAGCACGGCCTAAGTGTGACCCCGGGCAGGCTGCAAGGTGCCCCCGTGTTGCTGCTGGCGCTGCTGTCTGTGCCTGCTGGTGTAGTCGCACCGACCGCACCGCCACAAACCCCCCGGCCCTTGCCATTTGCCCCCGGTGTACGCCCGGGCGGTTTCCGCTGCAAGCGCCCGCCATGCCGACCTTTTCGGAGCTGATGCCGTGCCCACAATCAAAACCATGACACCCCCATGACCCACCACACACACGAAACAACCCGGCAAGCCCTGGCGCATATCCCGGCGAACCTGCCCCGCGATGAATGGGCACGGGTAGGCATGGCGATCAAATCAGAATTCCCCGATGAAGGCGGTTATGACCTGTTCGCCCAATGGTCTGAAACCGCCCCGGGCTTCAAGGCCAGCGAGTGCCGAACGGCTTGGAAATCTTTCAAGGCGGGCGGGTCTGTGACCATGGGGTCATTGATCCACCTGGCCAAACAACACGGCTACACCTTGCCCAAAGACGGGCAGGCAGCGGCCAAACCTTCGCCCGAAGTACTCGCCCAGCGCCAGCAAGAACAGGCCGAAGCCATGGCCAAAGAAGCCGAAGCCCAAAGCCTGCGCCATGAGGCGGCGGCGGTGGCTGCTGTGAAGGCATGGGCGGCAGGCAGCGATCAAGGCGAATCCGCTTACCTGGTGCGAAAAGGTGTGAAGGGTCACGGTCTGCGCTACACGGCGGCTGACGGCGCTTTGATGGTGCCCCTGCGTGATCTGACCGGCAAGCTGTGGAACCTGCAAAACGTGAAGGCTGACGGCCAAAAGCGGTTTTTGAAGGATGGCCGCAAATCGGGCCTGTGGCACTTGCTGGGTGCTGTCCCTGCCCCGGCTGCTGTGGCTGGCGCTGGTGCCCGTGATGGCGATCAGACGGGCGAACATGGCGGCGATCATGCGGCGGCTGTGCGGGTCATTTTGGTGGCTGAGGGTTACGCCACGGCGGCCAGCTTGCACGAGGCCACGGGCTACCCGGTGGCTGTGGCCTTCGATGCGGGCAACCTGGACAAAGTGGCCCGCGCCCTGCGCCAGCATTACCCGGCGGCGCTGCTGGTGCTGTGTGGTGACGATGACCAAGCCACGTACACCAAGACGGGCAGCAACCCCGGCAAGATCAAGGCCACGGCGGCGGCTGTGGCTGTGCAAGGTGTGGCCATTTTTCCGGCCGATCTGACCCCGGATCAAAGCGACTTCAACGACATGCACCAAGCCCACGGCCTTGACGCTGTGCGTGACTGCGTGTTGTCTGCGATTGCCGATCACGAACTGGCAGCATTGGCCGCACAGGATGACGCGCCCGATGACGCACAGGACGCACAGGACGCACCAGACAAGGCCACGCGCCCCGCAAACGCGCCCGGCAAGACCAAGCCCACAGCACGAAAGAAAAAGCCTTCAAGCGGGGCCGGTGCTGGCGCTGCTGGTGGCGATGGTGGCCACGGCGGTGACGATGACCGCACCGACCGAAAAGCATCAAACGAATGGGACCGTTTCAGTGTGAACGAGGACGGGGTTTTTTATGCGGGTGTGGACAAGGACGGGGAACCCACAAAGGCCGAATGGCTGTGCAGCCGCTTGGATGTATTGGCCCGGACCCGCGATCAGGACGGCGGCGGCTGGGGGTACTTGCTGCGCTTTGCCGATCCATTGGGGCAGGTCAAAACATGGGCGATGCCTGCCCGTACCCTGTCAAGCGATGGGGCCGAATACCGGGCTTATCTTATGTCTCAGGGCTTGTTAATTGGCGCTTCACCCCGCGCCCGTAACCTGCTGACCCAATACATTCAAACGCGCCAGCCCGATGACTTCACCATCTGCACCGACCGCATAGGATGGCACGGCTTGGCCTTTGTGTTGCCACGCGAAACCATGGGCGATGAAGCCGAACGCATCGTGTTTCAAAGTGACCAAGCCATGGAAAACACATTCACAGTCAAAGGCACTGCTGACCAATGGCGTGACCGTGTGGGGGCACTGTGTGCGGGTAATTCCCGCCTGGTGTTTGCTGTGGCCAGCGCCTTTGCCGGGCCTTTGCTGCGCCCGGCTGGGGTTGAATCGGGCGGGTTCCACTTTCGAGGTGGATCGAGCACGGGCAAAACCACGGCCTTGAAGGTGGCCGCAAGCGTGAACGGTGGCCCCAACTACCTGCAACGCTGGCGCACCACCGACAACGCCCTAGAAGCGATTGCAGCCCAACATTGCGATTCGCTGCTGGTGCTGGATGAACTGGCACAGGTGGACCCTAAAACGGCGGGTGAGTGCGCCTACATGCTGGCCAACGAATCAAGCAAAGCACGGGTAAACCGTAGCGTCGCACTACGGCCCCGGCTGTCCTGGCGGCTGCTGTTCCTGTCTGCGGGTGAATTGGGTTTGGCCGATCACATGGCCGAAGGCATGAAGCGGGCACGAACCGGGCAAGAAGTGCGAATGGCCGATATTCCCGCTGATGCTGGCGCTGGTTTGGGAATGCTGGAAACCACGCACGGGTTAGAGGGCGGCGGGTCTGCGTTTTCTCGCCACATCGTTGAACAGGCGGGCCGCTGCTACGGTGGCCCGGGCCGTGCCTGGTTGCAGTGGCTGACCGAAAACGCCCAAACGCTGAAAGCCGACATACGCCAGCGGGTGCAGGCGATACAGGCCCGCATGATCCCAGAAGCCGGGGGCGGGCAGGTTCACCGAGTGGGTTTGCGCTTTGCCCTGGTAGGTGCAGCGGGCGAGATGGCCACAAAGGCGGGTTTGACAGGCTGGGAGCCGGGCGAGAGCGAACGGGCCGCGACCACCTGTTTTAACGCATGGATGGCGTCAAGGGGCGGCGCTGGTGACGGTGAGGTTAGCGCGATGCTGCGACAAGTGCGGGCGTTCCTTGAATCGCACGGTGAGGGCCGGTTTACCTGGTGGCACAGGGCTGGTGATGACCATGCAGCCAAGACCCTGAATCGGGCCGGTTTCAGGCGCATGGTGAGCGAGGACGGCAAGCCGATCAAGAACGATGCCGAACACCAACGGGAATACGGGGAGCGCATGGCGTCAACCATGGCCGAATCAGTCAGTACCGAATATTTCATTCACGCTGAGGTGTTCAAGGCTGAGGTGTGCAGGGGCTTCGAGGCTGGCGCTGTGGCCCGTGTGCTGGTTGAACATGGGTGCCTGGTGCCCGAAGCCAAAGGCCGCTTTGACTGTAAGCCCCGCCTACCCGGTTTGGGCCTGTCCCGCTGCTACCGGATCACCCCTGATATCTTCGCCCTTGACCTGTGAACCCGTGCCATTGGGGGCCGTGTACCCCTGAGTGGTGGCCCGCCGATAAGGGGGCGGGCAGGGTTCCCCTTTGCGCTGCGAATCGGTGTGCAAGGGCTTTGCACCATGCAAGGCACAAACGAAACCCAGCCCTTGACCTGGTGCGGTTTGCGGTGCCCAGCGCCAGCGGCTGGGGTGCTGGCCTGCCCTTGACCGATGCCACCCG
>NZ_NERU01000025.1 GCF_003063265.1 Limnohabitans sp. WS1 | reverse complement strand
TACGCTCATCGTCGG
Source organism: Limnohabitans sp. WS1 (assembly GCF_003063265.1). GTDB lineage: Bacteria > Pseudomonadota > Gammaproteobacteria > Burkholderiales > Burkholderiaceae_C > Limnohabitans_A. The sequence goes on along the minus strand of NZ_NERU01000025.1, from coordinate 59,620 downwards.
TAAGCGTGATCGTGGGGGCTACGCGCATCTTGGTCATCCATCTTGGCTAAAAACAATACGCTATAGATGGAGATAATTTATGTATTATCAAGAGTGAAACACTACACTAGATCTCCGCCTAGCAGGTCGTCCTGAAGCACAGGTGACTTGGACCAACTTCAAGGCTTCAATGGGCATCTATCAAGGCGCGCTGGACTTCAAGGAAAGCTACGCCAAAGCCTTCTACGAGGCAAGCGTCGAGGACGTTGCAAACGGCACCTACGAAATCAGCAAGCTTAGAACCGTGCTGGACGCCTTGTTTACTACCTGCTGCGCCATGTCCACGGACGTCTTGCGGCGCGAGTCACGTTGAACTCCCGGTAACTCAAGCGCCCCCACGTTCGCTTGAGGCTCCGCTAGCCAGCGGGCATCGCGTATCCTGCTGTTGGCACAACATCAAAGTCTTACATTAGTTAAGGTCAGAGTGGTCGAGTCGAATGACTGCTTGTTTCCGTAAAGCGTTCGTACAGCGCGAAGCACCGAAGGTCGTAAGACGCTGCAAAGCAGCCCATCCACGTTCAGCTCACCTCACCAACTCCACAAAGTCCCATCATGCTGCAACCGGTTCACCGGCAGATAGGCTCTTTGATACGGGTACTTCGCAGCCAGCTTTTCGTCGATGTCCACCCCGTGGCCGGGTGACTCGCCGCAGTGCATCATGCCGCGCTCAAAGCGGTAGTCGTGCGGAAAGACCGACAGCATTTCTTCGCTGTGCGGCATGAACTCTTGCACGCCAAAGTTGGGCACCCAGGTGTCAAAGTGCAGGGCCGCGCCCATGCACACGGGTGACAAATCGGTCGCGCCGTGGCAGCCGGTGCGCACTTGGTAGAGGCTGGCCAAGTCGGCGATGCGCCGCAGGTGGGTGATGCCGCCTGCGTGGACCACGGTGGTGCGGATGTAGTCGATCAGCTGCTTTTCGATCAGCGTCTTGCAGTCCCAGATGCTGTTGAAAATCTCACCCACCGCGATCGGCGTGGTGGTGTGGTGGCGTATCCATGCAAAGGCGTCCTGGTTTTCGGCGGGCGTTGGGTCTTCCATCCAGAACAGGCGCATGGGCTCCAGCGCCTTGCCCAGTTGCCCTGCCTCGATGGGCGTCAGGCGGTGGTGCACGTCGTGCAGCAAATGGATGTCGGGGCCCACGGCTTCGCGCACGGCTTCAAACAGGCCGGGGGTGTGGCGCAAATACTTCTCGGTGCTCCAGTCGTGCTCGCTCGGCAAGTTGCCGTCGGCGGGTTCGTACAGGCGATTCGTGCCACTCACACCATAGACCTTGTTCAGGCCCGGCACGCCGCTTTGGGCGCGGATGGCCAAGTAGCCTTCTTCTTTGTGGCGCAAGACTTCATCCACCGTTTCGGCGGTGTCGCGGCCGTTGGCGTGGCCGTAGACCATGACCCCGGTGCGGCTGCGCCCACCCAGCAACTGGTACAGCGGCATGTTCGCCATCTTGGCCTTGATGTCCCACAACGCGGTGTCCACGGCGGCAATCGCGCTCATGGTCACCGGGCCGCGTCGCCAGTAGGCGCCTTTGTAGAGGTATTGCCAGATGTCTTCGATCTGCTGCGGGTCGCGCCCGATCAGGCAGGGGATCACATGGTCTTCGAGGTAGCTGACCACCGCCAGCTCGCGGCCGTTGAGCGTGGCGTCACCCACGCCATAAACGCCTTGGTCGGTCTCGATCTTGAGGGTGACGAAGTTGCGGCCGGGGCTGCAGACGATGACGCGGGCGGTGGTGATTTTCATGGCTCAGATCTGTTCGGTAGGCGCAAGTTCATGCGTTGGCAATAGGTGTTGTCGACGGTTTTCGCATCGGTAAGGACCTGCGGTCAACCGGTCATGTCGGAGCTGAAGCTGCCGACCTACGGGGCGGCTCGTTTTGTAGGTCGGCGGCTTTAGCCCCGACATGAGTCCTTGGCAAACGGGTAAACGTCGGACCTGAAGGTGCCGACCTACGGGGTGGTTCGTTTTGTAGGTCGGCGGCTTTAGCCCCGACATGAGTCCTTGGCAAACGGGTAAACGTCGGAGCTGAAGCTGCCGACCTACGGGGTGGTTCGTTTTGTAGGTCGGCGGCTTTAGCCCCGACATGAGTACTTGGCAAACGGGTAAACGTCGGACCTGAAGGTGCCGATCTACGGGGTGGTTCGTTTTGTAGGTCGGTGGCTTTAGCCCCGACATGAGTCCTTGGCAAACGGATAAACGTCGGACCTGAAGGTGCCGACCTACAGGAAGCTGTGGCGGCTTTTGTCATGGTGTTGTGGTCAACAGTTGTTGGACTGCGGCGTCCACACCGTGCAGCAGCACTTGCTGGTGCCAGTGCGTGACGCGGGCGATCCAGCCTGCGTGTTGGGGCAAGGCGTTGCCCCACAGGTCTTCACGGGCCAGCAGGGCGCGCACGCAGGCTGCATGCTCGGTGCGCTGGGCAGCGCCCAGGGCCATCAGGCTTTCGGCTTGCGGATCGTTCAGGGCATAGGCTTGGCCTTGCTCGTCCACAGCCAGCGTGTAGCGCACGAACACGGCAGCGGCCAGTGCGTGGTGTTCAAATGAAGCGCCTTGCTCGATTTGACCGAGCACCGAGGGCGGCCAGCGCTGCGGAATTTTTTGCGAGCTGTCGGTGGCGATCTGGTGCACGCTGTGCTTCAAGTAGGGGTTGCCAAAACGCTCAATCAGTGCGTCGCGGTAATCTGCCCAGTCGCTGCGACTCAGGTGCGGCGCAACTTCGTGGCCCATCAGTTGGTGCACAAATTCTCGGATGTGCGGCACCCCAATGCAGCTGGCAATGAAGGGTCTGCCGGTGATGGCCCCCATGAGCGCCATGGCCGTGTGGCTGCCGTTGAGCATGCGCAGCTTGGCCTCTTCGTAGCTGTGCACATCGCCCGTCACGCGCACACCGGCGCTTTGCAGCAGGGCCGCGTCGGCAGGGTCGGCAAAGCGGTCTTCGATCACCCATTCCCAAAAACCTTCGGTGCTCAGGGCGCAGTGGTCTTGCAGGCCCAGCGCCTCTTGCGCAGCCGCCATCACTTCGGGCGTGGCGGCAGGCACGATGCGGTCGACCATGCTGCACGGAAAAGCGCATTGCGCGTCCAGCCAGCGCAGCAGCTCGGCGTCTTGCGCTGTCATGTCTTTGGCTGGAATCTCGGCCTTGACCAAGGCTTGCAGCTTGTGGCCATTGCCTTGCAGGTTGTCGCACGAAGCCACGGTGACGCCGGGCAAGCCTGCTTGCTGGCGCAGGCGCAAGCCGTCGAGCAGCAGTTGGCCTAAAGCGGGGGTGTAGCCTTTTTCTGTCACGGTGAGCGTGACCCAGCGGGTGGTGGGTGCGGCGATGGCTTGCACCACCGCATCGCGCTCGGTGGCGGCCACATTCATGCGCCAAAGTGCGCCGGGCACTTGCCACCTGACGCCTTGCCCATCGGCCACACGCACGGCGTACAAGCCATCTTGCGCACGCAGTTGTTTCACCAAGTCAGGACGTGTCATGCCCACACCGTGAATGCCCCAGCGCGTGTCGCCACTGGCCAGCAGTTGGTCAAACACCATGGCCTGGTGGGCGCGGTGAAAAGCGCCCAGACCCAGGTGCACCACGCCAGGGGCGTGGGCCGTGCGGTCATAGGTGGGGGTGTGCACGGACTCGGGCAGGGCGCGGAGTGTTGCAGCAGACAGGGTCATGGTGTGAGGTGTGTAGACCTTGAGCGCAGGGCCAGCGGCCATGCGCTCAAGGCTGTTGGAGTTTCTGTTCAGACGCTTCGATCTCTGCCCAGGTTGTGTCGTCGATCCAGATGCCGTTTTGTTCGCGGTCGGCGCGTGCCGTGCGTTCGGGCTCGCCTGCGAGCTTGACGCCATCGCTGCCGGGTGCATCGGGGCTTTGGCGCAGCCAGTCGGCAAAGGCCAGGGCTTCTTGCTCGAACATGGCTTGTGTGCCCAGGCGCACAGGGTCAATCAACATCGTCAGCATGCTGTTGAGCACGGCGCGTTGGTTATCCGCCTCGCGGTGCCATGTCCCGCCGCCGGTCAGCGCACCACCCAGCAGCTCGCAGGCCATGGCCATGCCAAAGCCTTTGTGGTCACCAAAGGTCATGAGCGCACCAAACAAACCGTTGGATTGCGGCACCACCACCACGCCCGGGTCGGTGGTGGGGTGGCCGTGTTCGTCGATCAAATAACCGGGTGGGACCTGTTCGCCCTTGTTGTGCGCCACGCGCATCTTGCCTTGCGCCACACGGCTTGTGGCAAAGTCGAGCACAAAGGGGGCACGGTCGCCCATGGGCACGCCAATGCAGCAGGGGTTGGTGCCAAAGCGCCCGTCGCCACCGCCAAAGGGCGCGACCACGGGGCGCGAGAGCACGTTCACAAAATGCACCGACACCAAGCCTTGCGTCACAGCCATTTCGGCAAAGTGGCCAATGCGGCCCAGGTGGTGCGAGCGGCTCAGGGCCACGGTGCACACGCCGTGTTGCTTGGCGCGTTCAATGCCCATTTGCATGGCCTGCACGCCGGTGATTTGGCCGTAGCCGCGTTGGCCGTCGAGGTTGAGCAAGGGGCCGGTGTCGAGCAAGACCTTCACGCCCGTGTTGGGGCTCAGGCCGCCTTCGAGCACGGCGTCCACATAGCGCGGCACCATGCCCACGCCGTGCGAGTCGTGGCCACTCAAGTTGGCCATGACCAGGTTGTCGGCCACCTGGGCGGCTTCGTCGGGGGCGCTGCCCGCTTGTTCAATGATGCGGGCGACTTTGGCGCGCAGTTCTGCGGCGGAAATGGTGTGGCTCATAGAGGTCTTGTCGTCTGTCAAAAAATCATCAGAACGGTTTGCACCGATGGTTTGAGTAGGTCGGTGGCTTTAGCCCCGACATGAGGCCTTTGGCGAGGCGGACAAACGTAGGACCTGAAGGTGCCGACCTACAGCAGCCCGCCTGTCTGCCCGATGTCGAAACGCGGATCACGACAGGGCTCACATCACCGCGCCCACTTGCCATGGCACAAACTCGTTTTGACCGTAGCCATGGCGTTCGCTCTTGGTGGGCTCGCCCGAGGCGGCGGCGAGGATCATCTCGAAGATGCGCTGGCCCATCTCGGCAATGCTCACGCCGCCGTCTACGATCTCGCCGCAGTTCAGGTCCATGTCCTCTTCCTGCTTTTTCCACAGGGCGGTGTTGGTCGAGAACTTGAGGCTCGGCGACGGGGCGCAGCCATAGGCGCTGCCACGCCCGGTGGTGAAGCAAATCAGGTTGGCGCCACCCGCCACCTGGCCCGTTGCGCTCACCGGGTCGTAGCCGGGCGTGTCCATGTAAACAAAGCCTTTGGCGGTGACCGTCTCAGCGTATTCGTACACCGCTTGCAGGTTGCTGGTGCCGCCCTTGGCCACTGCACCCAAAGACTTCTCCAGGATGGTGGTCAGGCCACCGGCCTTGTTGCCGGGCGAGGGGTTGTTGTTCATCTCACCGCCGTTGATGGCGGTGTAGTTTTCCCACCAGTGGATGCGCTCGATCAGTTTGTGCGCTACTTCGGGCTTCACAGCACGGCGCGTGAGCAAATGCTCTGCGCCATAAATCTCGGGCGTTTCGCTCAGGATGGCGGTGCCGCCGTGTTGCACCAACAAGTCCACCGCTGCACCTAAAGCCGGGTTGGCGCTGATGCCCGAATACCCATCCGAGCCGCCGCACTGCAGACCCACGGTGATGTGTTCGGCGCTGCAAGGCTCGCGGGTGATGGCGTTGGCGCGGGGCAGCATTTCTTCGATCAAGGCAATGCCTTTTTCGACCGTCAGACGCGTGCCGCCCGAGTCCTGGATGTTAAAGACCTTGAGCGTGTCGCCCACGCGCAAGCTGCTGTGCGCCAGCCAGGTGCTGAGCTGGTTGGCCTCGCAGCCCAATCCCACCACCACCACGCCCCAGAAGTTGGCGTGTGTGGCGTAGCCGGCCAGCGTGCGCTCGAGCAGCTGGATGCCCAGCCCTTCGGTGTCCATGCCGCAGCCGGTGCCGTGTGTCAAAGCCACCACGCCATCGACATTCGGAAAGTTGGCCAGCGCAGCAGGGTTGTTGCGTTTGGAGAAATGGTCTGCAATGGCGCGTGCGGCGGTGGCCGAGCAGTTCACGCTGGATAACACGCCGATGTAGTTGCGTGTGGCCACGCGGCCGTCGCTGCGCTTGTAGCCCATGAAGCTCGCTTGTTGGCGCACCGGCTCGGGTTTCACGTCTTGGCCAATGGCGTAGTCGCGCTCGAAGTTGCCTTTTTCTGCGCCCATGTTCAGGTTGTGGGTGTGCACATGCTCGCCCGGCGCAATGGGCTGGTGCGCAAAGCCAATGATCTGGTTGTAGCGGCGCACCGGTTCGCCCACGGCGATGGCGCGGGTGGCCACCTTGTGGCCCGGCGGGATCAGGCCGCGCACGGGCACGCCCTCGACGGCGCTGCCGCTCATGAGTTGGCTGCGAGCGATGACCACGTCATCGGCTGGATGCAAACGGATGAAACTGCTCATGAAAAGTCCTCAATAAAACTGCTTGGGCAACCACAGCACCAAGCTGGGCGCATAGGTGATAACGGCCAGGCTGCCCAGCAAAGGGAACAGCCAAGGCAAGATGGCCATGGTGGTGCGCTCGACGCTGAGCTTGGCCACGCGAGCCAATACGAACAGCACCATGCCCATGGGGGGATGCAACAAGCCGATCATCAGGTTCAGCACCATGACCAGACCGAAGTGCACCAGGTCAATGCCCAGTTGCTGGCAAATCGGCACCAGGATGGGCACGAGGATGGTGATGGCGGCGGTGGGCTCCAGGAAGCAGCCCACAAACAGCATCAGCGCATTGGCCAGCAGCAAGAACACCCATGGCTCTTGGGTGAAGCCCAGCACCCAAGCAGAGATGGCGGTGGTCACGCCGGTGGCGGTGAGCATCCAGCCAAAGATACTGGCTGCGGCCACGATGAACAACACCGTGGCGGTGGTTTCCACCGTGTCCAGGCAGATCTTCACGAACATCTTGAAGTTGAGTGTGCGGTACCAAAAGAAGCCCAGCGCGATGGCCCAAACGCAAGCGGCAATCGCGCCTTCGGTGGGGGTGAACACGCCGGTGGTCATGCCGCCAATCAGGATGACCGGGGTCATGATGGGCAATACGGCCTGGAAGTTGAAGAACTTGTCAGCAGCGAACAAAACGATCAGGGCCACAAACACCGTGATCTGAGGGGGTGTGCCCATGGCGGTCACCAACCACCAAATGGACAAGGGCCAGCCCACCACCACAGCGGTTTCGGCCAGGGCCTTGATGACCTTGGGCCACTCGAATTTCACATCGGCACCCCAGCCGTTTTTGTGCGCGAAATAGGCCACCGTCAGCATCATGAGCAGCGCCATGAAGATGCCCGGCAAGATGCCCGCGAGGAACAGCGCACCCACCGACACGTTGGCCATCATGCCGTAGATCACAAAGGGCAGGCTGGGTGGAATGATGGGCCCCAGCGTGGCCGAAGCGGCTGTGACGCCGACTGCAAACTCGGTGCTGTAGCCATGGTCTTTCATGGCTTTGATCTCGATGGTGCCCAGGCCTGCCGCGTCGGCAATGGCCGTGCCGCTCATGCCCGCAAACACGACCGAGCCCACCACGTTGACGTGGCCGAGGCCCCCTTTGAGCCAGCCCACCAAGGCCAGCGCGTAGTTGTAAATGCGGTTGGTGATGCCCGCGTTGTTCATCAGGTTGCCGGCCAAAATGAAGAAGGGCACGGCCAGCAGCGGAAAGCTGTCGATGCCAGAGACCATGCGGTGGATCACCACAAAAGGCGGCGAGCTTTCAGCAAACAAGAGGTAAATCAGCGACGCGCCCGCCATGGCAATGGCCACTGGGATGCCGCCGCTCATGAGAATGAGAAAAAGGATCTTCAACATGGAGAACTTTCTAAGGGCGTTTCAGCGGTCGGTCATTTCGGATTCGGGGCGTTGCAGCACGGTGTAACCTCGCTGCCAATGCACCTTGGCCACCCACACGGCGCGCAGGCACATGGCGGCAAAACCGGCCATCACCACGCCATAAACCAGGTTCATGGGCAAGTCGATGATGGTCATCTTGTAGCTGCCCAGTTTTTCCATCATCTGGCCCGTGAGGAAGGTGGCGGCAGCAAAAAAAGCGATGCGCATCACATCGACCACCGTGCCCATGGCGCGACCCATCCAGTCGGGCATGAAGCGAAAGAAAAAGTCCACCTGGATGTGGTTGTTTTTGGCCACGCCAATCGTGGCCCCTGTGAAGACGGTGGCGATCAACAAATAGCGCGCAATTTCCTCGGTCCACGAGGCCGAGTTGTTCATCACGTAGCGCGTGAAAAATTGGTAAAAAACCGTCAGGCCCAAGGCCCAGAAGAACGCCAAGGCCACCCAAGCTTCGATGGGTGTGCCCGACAGATCGACGTCGTCGTCGGTCGCGTGAAACTGGCCATCGTCGCCCATGACTTTGGGCATGGCGTCGAGGTCGGGAAGATTGCTCATGGTGTGTCCTTGGGATCTAAAACTTGGCCAGATGAGCAGACCGAACTCGGTGAGTTCGGTCTGCAAGGAATAGCCAAAGCATCAGACCTGTGCCATCGGCACAAAACCTGATGCGTGAGCGCCTTATTTGGCGGCCTGGATCTTGTCGAAGTCAGACTGCGTGAAACCCATGCCGGTCAGGGGCTTGTTTTTCAGGACAGCATCCTGGAAAGACTTGCGGTCCACCTGCACCACTTGCAGGCCTTTTTTCTTGAACTCGTCCACCAACTCGGCTTCGCGGGCCTTGACTTTGGACGATGCGCGGACAGCGGCTTCCTGGGTCACATCGGTGAATATTTTCTTTTCGGCATCGCTCAGCTTGTTCCAGACATGCGGGGCGATCTGGGTGGTCAGGCCGTCGACGATGTGCCCGGTGAGCATGATGGCCTTTTGCACTTCAAAGAACTTCTTGGCTTCGATGGTGGTCAATGGGTTTTCTTGCGCTTCCACGGTGCCGTTTTGCAGGGCCAGGTACACCTCGGCAAAAGCAATCGGTGTGGGGTTGGCGCCGCAAGCTTCAGGCGTGGCACGGTAAGCCGGCACATCGGGCACGCGGATCTTGATGCCCTTCATGCCAGCGCAGTTGGTGAAGGCTTTTTGGGCGGTGGTGTGGCGTGCACCGTAGTAGGTGTAGGCCGTCACCTGGATGCCAGTGCGGGTGCGGAATTCGCTCACCATTTCCTGGAACACGGGGCTCTTGGAGTAGGCAATCAGGTGGTCGCCATCGCGGAAGATGAAGGGGTAGTAGGCAATGCCAAAACGGGGGTAGGTGCGGGCTGCAAATGAGGGGCCGCTGATGATCATGTCTACCGTGCCCAGGGTCAGGCCCTGGTTGATGTCGGTTTCCTTGCCCAAGGTGGAGGCCGGGAAGACCTGGATGTCAAACTTGCCGTTGCTGCGTTTTTTGATTTCTTCGGCGGCCCACACCGATTCGGTGTGGAAGGGCTCGGACGTCTCGTAGACGTGGGCCCACTTGAGTTTTTGCTGGGCCTGCACCGCAGTGCTGCCCAACACGGTCATGGCACCCACGGCAAAAGCGCCGACGGTGGCCAGGGTTTTCAGGGTCAATCGTTTGCTCATCAAAGTCTCCTCGTTGGTATTGAAAAAAATGCTGACGCGGGAAAATGCATGCCTTCTAGCGGACCCTCTTTGGGGTGCGCTATCGGGCAGGTGCGCGGCGCCAGCTCGCGCTGTATCTTTTGTAGGCTTGTCTCAGGTGCTTTTGCATGGTTTTGCGGGCGGCGCTGGCGTCGTGAGCCTCAATGGCCAGCAGCACCTGTTGGTGCTCGCCAATGGCCGCTTGCCAGGATTCGGGGTGTTCAAAGTAGTCGCCCAGCCGCTCAAACAGCGGGCCGTTGCGGGCTTGCCAGTAGCGCTGCACGGTGTCAAGCAGCACGCTGTTGCCGCAGGCCTGGGCAATGGCTTCGTGAAAGGCTTCGTCGCCTTCGCGTGGCACTTGGTCGCGAGCGGCTTCCAGCTTCATTTGCTGCAAGCCCGCTTTGATGGCTTTGAGGTCGGCTTTTTGCGCGTGGGTGGCTGCCAGCGCGGCCACTTCGGCTTCCACCAACAAACGGGCGCTCATCACCTCCAGTGGACCCCAGTCAGCCGGGGTGTTGGCATCGGTTTCAGTGGCGGCAGACTTGCTGTGCGGTTCAATGCGCTGCACATAAATGCCGGAGCCCGTGCGCACCTCGATCATGCCCTCGACCTCCAGCGCAATGAGGGCTTCGCGCACCGAGGGGCGGCTCACGCCCAGTTGCAACGCCAAGTCGCGTTCGGCCGGCAAACGCGAGCCCAAGGCGAACTCGCCAGACGCCATCAATTGCCGAACTTGTTCGGCAATCTGGCGGTACAGGCGTTGCGGGGCCACGGTGTGCAAGGGCATGGGGGTGATCAGGGATAACGTGAATTGGACAAGTGGTCAGACCAGTTGCAGAATCATCACATGTTCAAAAGCCATTGCAACTCCGCACAAACCCGCATGGCGGCTGTCACACAAAAGACGTGCGGCGCAGTGGGCGTGTCGCATGCTGCGAAGCCTTGAAGCCCTTGTTGTTGCTGGTGTCGCGGTTGGTGGTTTTTTCTACTTCACCTGATCCTGCTGCACCTGTTTTTCACCATCCCTGCTGCCCCCTATGACCCCCGTCACCATTGACCGCGTGAGCCTTCGGCAAGTGAACTTGCCGCCCAAGGTTTTGCGCACCGACGCCATCCAGTCCTTTGTGACACAAGAGACCCTCTTGCTCACGCTGCACTGCAGCGACGGCATCGCGGCCACGGGTTACGCCTACACCATTGGCACCGGCGGCTCGTCGGTGATGGCCTTGCTCAAGGACCATTTGGTGCCGCGCCTGATCGGCCGCAACCCGGTCCTGGTCGAAGCGATCTGGAAGGACCTGTTTTTTCACACCCATGCCACAGCCGTGGGGGCCATGACCAGCCTGGCGCTGGCCTGCGTGGACACGGCTTTGTGGGACTGGCGTGCGCAAAGCCAGGGCCTGCCGCTGTGGCAGCTGCTGGGCGGTGCGCAAGCGCGTGTGCCGCTCTACACCACCGAAGGTGGTTGGTTGCATTTATCGCCTGAGGCGCTGGTGGATCAGACCCTGGAGGCACAAGCCCAAGGCTTCAAAGGCGCGAAGATCAAGATCGGCAGACCTCATGTGAGCGAAGACGTGGCGCGCCTGAGTGCCGTGCGTGACGCGGTGGGCCCGGGCTTTGACTTGATGACCGATGCCAACCAGGGCTTCAACCGCGCCGAGGCCGTGCGCCGGGCGCGGGCTTTTGACGGCTTGGGCTTGGCGTGGATGGAGGAGCCTTTGCCCGCCGAAGACGTGTCGGGCCACTGCCAGTTGCGCGAGCACACCACCATTCCCGTGGCGGTGGGCGAGTCGATGTACCACCCGATGCAGTTCCGCGAGTACCTGGAGCAGGGCGCGTGTTCGATCGTGCAGCCCGATGTGGCCCGCATTGGCGGCATCACGCCCTGGATCAAAACCGCGCACTTGGCCGAAACTTTTGACGTGGCGGTGTGCCCGCACTTCTTGATGGAGTTGCATGTGAGCCTGTGCGCTGCCGTGCCCAACGCCACTTGGGTCGAATACATCCCGCAGCTCGACGACATCACCACCTCGCGCATGCAAGTGCAGGACGGCTTTGCCCTGCCACCGGACACCCCAGGCCTTGGCATTGCCTGGGACTGGGCCGCCATCAACGCAAAACAAATCACGCAACTGGAGATCCAAGCACCATGAGACTCAAAGGAAAAATCGCACTGGTCACCGCCGCTGGCCAAGGCATTGGCCAAGCGGCCGCATTGGCCATGGCCGCTGAGGGTGCCACGGTCTATGCCACCGATGTGAACCCCGAATTGCTCAAGAGCTACGAGGGCGTGGCCAATGTGCACACCGCCGTGCTCAACGTGCTCGACAAAGCAGCCATCGCCGCCCAAGTGGCCAGCCTTGACCGCATTGACATCGTCTTCAACTGCGCAGGCTTTGTGCACAACGGCAGCATTGAATTGGCCACTGAAGAGGACTGGGACTTCGCCTTCAATTTGAATGTGCGTTCGCAGTTCTGGATGATCCAGGCGGTCATTCCCAAAATGGTGGCGCAGTTTGCACAAACCGGCCACGGCGGCAGCATCATCAACATGGCCAGTGTGTGCTCCAGCGTGCGCGGCTTGCCCAACCGATTCATTTACGGCACCAGCAAGGCTGCCGTGATTGGCCTGACCAAAAGCGTGGCCGCCGACTATGTGCGCCAAGGGGTGCGCTGCAACTGCATCTGCCCCGGCACCGTGGACACGCCTTCGCTGCAAGACCGCATCAACAGCTATGCCGACCCGGTGCAGGCCAGGCAAGATTTCATCAACCGCCAGCCCATGGGTCGTTTGGCGCAGGCGCACGAAATCGCGCCCATCGTCACCTTCCTCGCTTCTGACGAATCCATCTTCGCCACGGGCAATGCCTACATGGTCGACGGTGGCATGACCATCTGACCCCCCATTGAATGACTGAAAGCTACACATGAACTTGCTCGACATGAAAGGCCGCCACGCGGTCATCACCGGCGGCGCCACCGGCCTGGGTTTTGCCATTGCGCAGCGCATGCTGGCCTCGGGCGCACGCGTCACCATATGGGACCGCGATGCCGCAGGCATGGCCCAAGCCGCCGAACAGCTGCGCCAAGGCCAGTTGGGTGCGGTGGTCAACACGGTGCAGGTGGATGTGGCCGACCACGGCTCGGTGGTACAAGCCACCGCACAAACCACGGCGCTGGCAGGCGTCGATGTGCTGGTCAACAGCGCGGGGATCACTGGCCCCAACGTCAAGGTCTGGGACTATCCGGTGGACGCCTGGAAACAGGTGTTTGATGTGAACGTGCACGGTTTGTTTCATTGCTGCCGCGAACTCAGCGCCCACATGAAGACCCGCAACTACGGGCGCATCATCAACATCGCCTCGGTCGCAGGCAAGGATGGCAACCCCAACGCCAGCGCTTACAGTGCGAGCAAGGCAGCGGTCATCGGTCTCACCAAATCGCTGGGCAAAGAGCTGGCCGACACGGGCGTGCGCGTGAACTGTGTCACCCCGGCGGCTGTGAAGACGGCGATCTTTGATCAAATGACGCCCGAGCACATCCAGTTCATGCTCTCTAAAATCCCGATGGCCCGTTTTGGCGAGCCCGAAGAAGTCGCCGCCATGGTGACTTGGTTGAGCACCGAAGAATGTTCCTTCTCCACCGGCGCGGTCTTTGATCTGTCGGGTGGTCGTTCCACTTATTGATTCTGTTCAAGCACTGAAAGGTATTTATGAAACTTGTTCGTTATGGCCAACCCGGCAAAGAAAAACCCGGTCTGATCGACGTCGATGGCCGCTTGCGCGACCTGAGCAGTGTGGTCAAAGACATCACGCCCGATCTGCTGAACGACAAGGCTTTGGCCAAGCTGGCCAAAGTCAAAACCGACAAGCTGCCTTTGGTGCGCGGTAAAAAGCGTTTTGGCACGCCCATCTCGTTCACCAGCAAGTTCATCGCCATTGGCTTGAACTACGCCGACCACGCGGCCGAATCGGGCATGCCCATTCCCAAAGAACCCATCGTGTTCACCAAAACGATCTCCTGCATCCAGGGTGCCAACGATGACGTCATGCTGCCCAAAGGCTCCAAGAAGTCCGACTGGGAAGTCGAGTTGGGCATCGTGATCGGCACCCGCGCACGTTACGTCACGCAAAAAGAAGCCCTCAACCATGTGGCCGGTTATTGCGTTGTCAACGACGTGAGCGAGCGCGAATACCAGCTGGAGCTGGGCGGCAGCTGGGACAAGGGCAAGGGTTGCGACACTTTCGGCCCCGTCGGCCCTTGGTTGGTGACCCGTGACGAAGTGCCCAACCCACAAGCCTTGGGCATGTGGCTCGATGTGAACGGCGTGCGTTATCAAACCGGCAACACCAAGACCATGATTTTTGGCGTGGCCAAGCTGGTGAGCTACGTGAGCCAGTTCATGACGCTGGAGCCGGGCGACATCATCACCACCGGCACACCTCCGGGCGTGGGCATGGGCGTCAAGGTCGATGGCAAGCCTGCGCCGGTTTACTTGAAGCGGGGCGATGTGATGCGTTTGGGCATCGAAGGCCTGGGTGAGCAAACGCAAAACGTGGTGGCTTTTAAGCTCTGAGGCACCACCATCGCGCATGGCTTGGGTGGACAACCCAGCCATGCATGTGCCCCGTCGCCGTGCACCGGGACACCTGACGCCCCTTATTGAGCCGATCTGTCGGTGGGATCGCCACACGAAAGCTCTACACTTGGGGGTTATGTCCGAGTCCACATTCCCCCTCCAAACGGTTGCCATTTCGCTGGACGACCGCAGTTATGACATCCAGATAGGCCAAGGCCTGCTCGGCCGACCCGAAACCTGGGCAGGTCTGCCCAAGGCGACAACGGCCATGATCGTGACCAACGACACGATCGCCCCGCTGTACGAAGCCGCATTGCGCAGCGCCATTGCCCCGCATTACAAAAAAGTCCACACCGTGGTGCTGCCCGATGGCGAGGCGCACAAAGACTGGTCTACCCTGAATTTGATTTTTGATGCCTTGCTGGGCCAAGCTTGTGACCGCAAGACGGTGCTGTTTGCCTTGGGCGGTGGCGTGGTGGGCGACATGACCGGCTTTGCGGCCGCCAGCTACATGCGTGGCGTGCCCTTTGTGCAGGTGCCGACCACGCTCTTGTCGCAGGTCGATTCGTCGGTGGGCGGCAAGACCGCCATCAACCACCCGCTGGGCAAAAACATGATCGGCGCGTTCTACCAACCCGTGCGCGTGGTCTGCGACCTGAACACCCTGAGCACCTTGCCCCCGCGTGAGCTGAGCGCGGGCTTGGCCGAGGTCATCAAATACGGCCCGATTGCCGACATGGCCTTTTTGGACTGGATTGAGGCCAACATCGACGCCTTGATGGCGCAAGACCCGGCTGCGCTGGCCCATGCCGTCAAGCGCAGCTGCGAAATCAAGGCCTGGGTGGTGGGGCAAGACGAGCGCGAAGCCGGCCTGCGAGCCATTCTCAATTTTGGCCACACCTTTGGCCACGCCATTGAAGCCGGTCTGGGTTTTGGCGTGTGGTTACACGGCGAAGCCGTGGGCTGCGGCATGGTCATGGCGGCCGAGTTGTCGCAGCGTTTGGGGCACGTTGATGCCGCCTTTGTGGCGCGGCTGCGGGCCTTGATCGCGCGAGCCGGTCTGCCCGTGCGCGGCCCCATCATCGATCCGAGCGACAACGCAGGCCATTACATCGAACACATGCGTCTGGATAAAAAAGCGGTGGGCGGCGACATTCAGTTTGTGGTGATCCACGGCCCAGGCAAAGCTACCGTGTGTGGTGCCCCTGACGCCCTGGTGCGCGAGGTGATCGAGGCCTGTTGCGCCTGATGCCCATGCACGCCGCGTTACGGGATGTCTTGGTGGGTGCAAACCCGGGACAGGCCAGCTTGTCGGCTTTGGCCTGCGACCCAGCGCACACCCGGGGCCGACGGTTCGCCGAGCCTGCCGCGCCCACGCGCAATGATTTTCAGCGCGACCGTGACCGCATCGTGCACTCCACCGCGTTTCGGCGGCTGGTCTACAAAACACAGGTGTTTTTGAACCACGAAGGCGACTTGTTCCGCACGCGGCTCACACACTCGCTCGAAGTCGCGCAATTGGGCCGCTCGATTGCCCGGGCGCTGGGGCTCAATGAGGACCTGGTCGAGGCGGTGGCGCTGGCGCACGACTTGGGCCACACGCCTTTTGGGCATGCAGGGCAAGACGCCCTCAACGAATGCATGGCCGAGCACGGCGGCTTTGAGCACAACCTGCAAAGCCTGCGCGTGGTGGATAAGTTAGAAGAGCGCTACCCCGCGTTCGATGGCCTGAACCTGTGCTTTGAAACCCGTGAGGGCGTGCTCAAACATTGCTCCCGCACGAATGCCGAGCATCTGGAGTTGACCGATCCGGGCGGCGTGGGGCGGCGCTTCATCGACCGCACCCAGCCCAGTCTGGAGGCGCAGCTGTGCAACCTGGCCGACGCCATTGCCTACAACGCGCACGACATCGACGACGGCGTGCGTTCGGGGCTGATCAGCATCGAGCAACTGCTGCAGGTGGAACTGTTTGCGCACTACCACCAGCAGACGCTGGCCGAGCACCCGGGCTTGTCAGAAAAGCCGCGCCGCGTTTTGTACGAAACCATCCGCCGCATGCTGAGCGACCAGGTGTACGACGTGATCGACACCACCCGCCGAGCCGTATCCGACGCGGGTGTTGCTTCGTTGGAAGAAGCCCGCTTGGCTGGCCCGCTGGTGGCGTTCAGCCCTGGCATGAAGGCCCGCAGCAGTGAGCTCAAAAGGTTTTTGTTCGCGCAGCTCTACCGCCATCCGCAGGTCATGCACACCACCGGACAGGCGCAGCAGGCGGTGCGCGAGTTGTTTGCGGCTTACATCGCCAAGCCCGCCGAAATGTCCGCCGATTTCGCTGCCAACGCTGACCTGCACCGTTCGGTGGCCGACTACATTGCGGGCATGACCGACCGCTTCGCCCTGCGTGAACACGAACGCCTGACGGGGCGCAAGTTGTTGTGAGCTCGGCGGGGTCATTTTTTGCAGTTCGGCATCTTGTAGGTCGGCACCTTCAGGTCCGACAACGGCCCGCCATGTCGGGGCTGAAGCCACCGACCTACAAGGGCGCGTGTTGGGTATCTTGTAGGTCGGCACCTTCAGGTCCGACAACGGCCCGCCATGTCGGGGCTGAAGCCGCCGACCTACAGGGCGCGTGTTGGGTATCTTGTAGGTCGGCACCTTCAGGTCCGACAAGCGTCTGTCAAAACGGCCGACGTCGGCCACGCCCTCACCGCATCACCCATTCGATGCCATGACCGCAACGCTTGAACACCGCGCCGCCTGGCTCGTCGTCCTCGCTGGCGGCGTGGCGGCCTTGCAGGTGGGCAAGCTGCCGCCGGCCTTGCCAGCGCTGCAGGCTGAGTTGGGCCTGACGCTGGTTCAGTCGGGCTTTCTTTTGTCCATCGTGCAGTTGGCGGGCCTGAGTCTGGCGGTGTTCATGGGCTTGCTGGCCGATGGCATGGGGCTCAAGCGCAGCATGGTGAGGGGCCTGTGCCTGCTGGCGCTGGCCAGTGGCTTGGGTGGTTTCGCCACGTCGGTGACCGCTTTGCTGGTGCTGCGGGCCATCGAAGGCCTGGGTTTTTTGCTGGTGGCCTTGCCCGCCCCCGCCTTGATCCGCCGACTGGTGCCGCCCGCGCAGCTGCCTGGCATGCTGGGCGTGTGGGGTGCTTACATGCCCACGGGCACGGCAGTGGCTTTGTTGCTGGGGCCGCTGTTCATTCCGGCTTGGGGCTGGGGGGCGTGGTGGTGGTTGTTTGCTGGCGTGTCACTGCTGATGGCCGCGTGGCTGTGGCGCAGCGTGCCCGCCGACCCGGTGGCCCACGTTGCCGCTGGACCCGGTGCATGGCAACGCTTGCGCCGCACCTTGAGCGCCCGTGGCCCCTGGCTTGTGGCACTCACCTTTGGCATGTATTCGGGTCAGTGGTTGGCGGTGGTGGGGTTCTTGCCGTCCATTTACGCCGCAGCGGGTGTGGGTGGTGCGCTGCTGGGCGTGCTCACGGCCTTGGCAGCGGCCGTCAACATCGTGGGCAACATGGCTTCGGGCCGTTTGCTGCAGCGCGGTTGGGCACCCCGCAGCACGCTGTGGCTGGGCTTTGGCGCCATGGCTTTGGGCAGCGCGGTGGCTTTTGCACCCTTCACCGAGAGTCTGCCTTGGTTGCGTTTTGCCGGGGTGTTGCTGTTCTCGGGCATGGGCGGTTTGGTGCCAGGCACGCTGTTCAGCCTTGCGGTGCGTCTGGCCCCGGGCGAACAGCAAGTGGCCACCACTGTGGGCTGGGTGCAGCAACTCTCGGCCCTGGGCCAGTTTGTCGGGCCGCCCGTGGTGGCGGCCGTGGCCGCGCGGGCAGGCGGCTGGCAGCTCACGCCGCTGGTCACGGTGGGGTGTTGTGGGGTGGGTGCGGTGCTGGCTTGGGCTGCCGGGCAGGAGTTGGCGCGGCGTGTCGAACTGCAAAACAAACCTGCAAGTTAAGAGCGGCTGCGTTTGTTAAGCTGATCAATTCATTCTTCAAAAAATGCATGGCTCTGATATTTTGAAGCCGACTGGCTTGATCGAGTAACGCCGCAGGCCAGCCAACGTGATGCGTTGACAATGTGAGCCAGACTTTTGTGCGAAGCACGAGATGTTGAAATAAGGAGCAGGTTCAATGGTTTGGAGCGACATTTCAAGGGGCACATTGTCGTGCGCATCTTCAGTGCTTGGGCTGAGTTGCGGCTGTCTTTTTGTGCCATCTGTAGGCGTTGCTCCAGTCATTGACTGGGCGGAAATAAGAAATCAAGAAGCAGTGAGCGGGTTGACATCATGACCAAATTTGGCCAAGAGAACAGCACCACCGAATTCAAACGCCAGCTCAGCGATGCGCTGGAAAAAGAAGTGGTGGCTTTTCTCAATTCAGCCAAGGGCGGCGATCTGTACATCGGTGTGGATGACGACGGTGAAGTGCTGGGCGTCAGCGATGTGGACGCCCAGATGCTGGCGATTTCTGACCGCATCCGCAACAACATCTTGCCCTCTTGCCTCGGGCTGTACGACGTGTATGCGCAGGAACACGAGGGCAAAACCGTGATTCATGTGGTGGTGACGCGCGGCACCGAAAAACCGTACTACCTCAAACGCTACGGTCAATCACCTGCAGGTTGTTTCACTCGGGTTGGCAGCGGCGTGCAGCCTATGACCACGGGCATGATTGATCAGCTCTATGCCGGTCGGGTTCGCCACTCTCTGCGCAACATCCCTGCGCCGACCACGCTTAAACTCACGTTCCAACAGTTGAAGATTTACTACCAGGAAAAAGGCTTCGAGATCAACGACACCTTTTTGCACAACCTCGATCTTTACGTACCCGACAGCGAACGCCTGAACTACGCCTCCTATTTGTTGGCCGACACCAACAGCATTTCCATCAAGGTCGCCAAATATGCAGGCACTGACAAATGCGACCTGATTGAAAACCAGGAATACGGCTACTGCTCACTGCTCAAGGCGACGCACCGTGTGCTCGACAAGCTCGAAATCGAAAACCGCACCCTGACGCGCATCACCGGCGCGGCAGAGCGCGAGCAGCGCCGCTTGTTCAACGCCCGAGCCCTGCGCGAAGCGTTGATCAACGCCATCATCCACAACGACTACACCGCTGAGGTGCCGCCGCTGGTGGAGATTTATGCTGACCGCATCAGCATCACCTCTTATGGCGGGCTGCTCAGCGGTTTGAGTCTGGAGGAATGCCTGAGCGGCCGATCCATGCCGCGCAACCGCGAACTGATGCGGATTTTTCGGGACATGGAACTGGTCGAGCACCTGGGCTCGGGCATGCGGCGCATTCTGAACGCCTACGACAGCAGCATTGTTCACATCAGCGAGCACTTTTTTGAACTGCGTTTTCCGATGTCGTCTGAAGCCTTGGCGCTTATCCCCGAAGTGGCAGAGTCGGGGGCAGAGTCAGGGGCAGAGTCAGGGGCAGAGTCGTTATCGAAAAAAATCCTGCATCTTCTTCGCGACGCCGCTTTATCCAAGTCCGAACTCTCAAGCCAATTGGGCCTCAAGTCCGTCACTGGCGCACTGAACCGCGCAGTCAACGCGCTGCTGGAGGCCCATTGGATTGAAAGAACCCTGCCCGATAAACCCCAAAGCCGCCTGCAAAAATACCGGTTGACGCATGCGGGGAGGCTAGGGACGGATGCATCTGGGAAACAAGATGTGGTTGATGGGGGAGATTTTTAATGGCTGACTACATGACTACCATTGGACGCGTCGCTGAGATTTTTGACGGTCCACACGCAACACCATTTAAAACAAGCCACGGACCATTTTTCTTGAGCATTTCGAGTCTTGAAAACGGACGGCTTGACTTATCGAAATCTTCCCATCTGAGCGAAGACGATTTCAAAAAATGGACAAAACGGATCACGCCAAGAAAGGGTGATGTTTTGTTCTCTTACGAAACACGATTGGGTGAAGCAGCTTTGATGCCTGATGAAATAAAGGCATCTTTGGGCCGTCGCATGGGTTTGTTGCGTCCACGTTTAGATAAAGTAATTCCGAAGTACCTTCTTTACGCCTACTTGTCGCCAGCATTTCAGCAGACCATTATTGCCAATACGATCACTGGAGCCACCGTTAATCGAATTTCAGTGAGTGAAATTCCGAGCTTTCCAGTGCGTATACCTGGCTTGGGCGAGCAAAAAAAAGTCGCGGACTTACTGGGTCACATAGATTCAAAAATTGACTGCAACAACCGTATCAACGCCGAGCTGGAGTCGATGGCCAAGGCGCTGTATGACTACTGGTTTGTGCAGTTCGACTTTCCCGACGCCGATGGCAAACCCCATAAATCGTCCGGCGGCAAGATGGTCTACAACGCCACGCTGGGTCGTGAAATTCCGCAGGGGTGGGCTGTTGGTCCACTATCAGACTGGCTGCTGCCTCTGCTGATGAACGGCCAGGTGACGGTGCAATAAGGGAGAAACCATGACCGACCAACCCGCCTCTCTTGTCTCTGCCAATTACGCTGCTCTGCTCGGTGACATCAAGCAACGCGTGCGCCATGGGCAAACGCGGGCGGTGCTGGCTGTCAATGCCGAGCTCATTCGCCTGTATTGGGACATTGGCGCGCTGATCCACGCTCGCCAGCAGCAAGAAGGCTGGGGAGCCGGGGTGATTCCGCGTTTGGCGCGTGATTTGCACAACGAATTGCCGGAGGAAAAGGGCTTTTCCGAGCGCAACATCAAGCGGATGTTGGCGTTTTACCGCGAATATCCGTACTTGGAATTTGTGCCACAAGTTGTGGCACAAATGGAGCCAGAACCCAAAGTGCCACAGGCTGTGGCACTTTTCCCGGTGGACTTGGTTCAGTCCATCCCTTGGGGGCACCACACCGAGTTGATGGCCAAGGTCAAGGACCTGGCTGCCCGCCATTGGTATATGCAGGCCTGCCTGGCCAATGGCTGGAGCCGCAACATTCTGGTCATGCAAATCGAAGTGGCCGCGCATCAGCGCCAAGGACGAGCTACCACCAACTTTGCCAAGCGCCTTCCCTTGCCCGATTCAGATCTGGTGCAGCAAACCCTGAAAGACCCCTATCTGTTTGACTTTCTGACGCTGGCATCGGGCTTCCATGAGCGCGAACTCGAAACCGGCCTCATCGCGCATCTGGAAAAGTTTCTGTTGGAGCTGGGGCAGGGCTTTGCCTTCGTTGGGAGGCAATACCACCTCGATGTTGGCGATCAGGACTTTTATGTCGACTTGCTTTTTTATCACTTGAAGCTGCGTTGCTACGTGGTGATTGACCTCAAGCGCGGTGATTTCAAGCCTGAATATGCGGGAAAGATGAATTTCTATTGCAGCGTGGTGGATGATCGGCTGCGCCATGAAAGCGACAGACCCACCATCGGGCTGATTCTTTGCCAGCAACCCAACCGAGTGCTGGCGGAATATGCGCTGCGCGGCATGGACAAGCCCATAGGTGTTTCCAGTTTCGAGCTCACCCGAGCGCTGCCCGAGAGTCTGGAATCCAGCCTGCCGACCATCGAAGAAATCGAACGCGAATTGGAGGGGAAAGCATGAGCGGGCAATTTTCCAGCCGCGGCAAACCCGGGCGCAAAAAGACCGAAGTCTCTCTCGTCCGTTCCTCTGCAGCGGAGTACCTGACCTTCATCGCCGCCAGTGGGCAAGGCGGTGTGGAGGCCATTTACGCCGATGAGAGCATCTGGCTGACCCAGAAGATGATGGGGCAGCTGTACGACGTAGAAACTCAAACAATCAACTATCACCTCAAAAGGGTGTTTTCAGACAATGAGTTGCAAGAGTCCTCAGTTATTCGAAATTTTCGAATAACTGCTGCGGACGGCAAAAACTACAACACCCAGCACTACCATCTGAGCGCCATCATCGCGGTGGGCTACAAGGTCAATTCCGAACGGGCCGTGCAGTTTCGCAAGTGGGCCACAGGCATCATTGAGCAGTTCACCATCAAAGCCTATGTGATGGATGACGAGCGCATCAAGGCAGGCGGATCCATCCTGACGGCGCAGTATTTTGAAGAGCAGCTTCAGCGCGTGCGTGAGATTCGGCTCTCCGAGCGCAAGTTCTACCAAAAGATCACCGACATCTATGCCACGGCCATTGACTACGATGTGACGGCGCAGGCCACCCAGCGGTTTTTTGCCACCGTGCAAAACAAGCTGCATTGGGCCATCCACGGGCAGACTGCGGCCGAGGTTGTTTTTCACCGTGCTGATGCCGACCAACCCCATATGGGGCTGAGCACCTGGAAGGATGGGCCGACAGGCAAGATCCAGAAATTCGACGTGTCGGTCGCCAAAAATTACCTGACAGAGACGGAAATGGCGCAGCTGTTGCGTTTGGTCAACGCCTATCTGGATGTGGCCGAAGACATGGCGCAGCGCAAGATGCCCATGACCATGCAAGATTGGGAAACGCGTCTGAACCGTTTCATCGATGCCACGGACCGCAGTGTTCTGCAAGACGCAGGCAAGGTGTCGGCCGAAATTGCCAAGGCGCATGCCGAAAGTGAGTTTGAGAAATACCGCATCGTGCAGGACCGTTTGTTTGAAAGTGACTTTGACCGCTTGTTCAAACGTATCGAACGGGGCGGCCTGCCCGAGGATGAGTCTTCCTGATAAGACCCTGTGCCAGCAGGCACAATCTCGCCCATGACCGACATCAACACCCCCGAAATCACCGACACCGTGCGCTGGCTCGAACGCGCCGTTATTGGCCTGAACCTGTGCCCCTTTGCCAAAGCCCCGCACGTTAAAGGCCAGATCCATTACGTGCTGAGCGAGGCCAAAGGCCTCGAAGGCTTGCGCGATGAGCTGATTGAGCAGCTGCAGGCGCTGGCTGCCATGCCGGCCGAAGAGCGCGAGACCGTGCTTTTGATCGTGCCGCAGATGCTGCAAGACTTTTTGGAGTTCAACGACTTTCTGGACGAGGCCGATGCCGTGCTGCAAGAGCTCGACATGGAAGGCCTGTTCCAGGTCGCGAGTTTCCATCCGCAGTTCCAGTTTGCCGACACCGAGCCCGACGACATCGGCAACTTCACCAACCGCTCGCCTTACCCCACGCTGCACCTGCTGCGCGAGGAGAGCATCGACCGGGCGGTGGAGGCTTTTCCCGAGGCCGAAATGATTTACGAGACCAACATCGAGACCATGGACAAGCTGGGGGCTGAGGGCTGGAAAAAGCTGGATGTAGGTCCAACCCCCTGAACTTGCAGGAGTGACGCCCTCGTCGCGATTGACCCAGCCTGATCGCCGCGAGGGCGCGGCTCCCACACAAAAACCATGAAGAAAAAAACACCTACCGTCGACATCCAAGCCTTGCCGCCCGAAGTGCGCCCCGGCCAATCGGTCGAGTTGCTCAAGCAGTTGCACATCCTGACCCGCGAGGGCAAGCTCAACCAGGATTCGCGCCGCAAGCTCAAGCAGGTTTACCACCTGTTCCAGTTCATCGAAAAACTGCTCAAAGAGTTGCCCGCCAGCGACAGCGGCCCCACGCTGGCCGACCACGGTGCGGGCAAGTCCTATCTGGGTTTCATCATCTACGACCTGTTTTTCAAGGCGCTGGGTCAAGGCACGATCTACGGCATTGAGACGCGTAGCGAACTGGTGGAGTCGTCCAAAGCGTTGGCCCAAAAGCTGGGCTTTGATCGCATGCGCTTTTTGAACGTGAGTGTGGCCGAATCCACGCAAAGCGATGAATTGCCCGCGCAGATCGACGTGGTCACCGCACTTCACGCCTGCGACACCGCCACCGACGACGCCATTGCCTTCGGCCTGCAAAAGAAAGCCAAGTACATGGTGCTGGTGCCTTGCTGCCAGGCCGAGCTGGCCCGAGCCCTCAACCAGAACAAGGCACTCAACCTGCAGCGCACGCCTTTGGCCGAGCTGTGGCGTCACCCCTTGCACACCCGCGAAGTGGGCAGCCAGCTGACCAACGTTTTGCGCTGTCTGTATCTGGAGTCACAGGGCTACCAGGTCACGGTGACCGAACTGGTGGGCTGGGAACACAGCATGAAAAACGAGCTGATTCTGGCCAAGTACACCGGCCAGAAAAAGCGCACGTCGGGCGAGCGCCTGCTGGCGCTGCTCCAGGAGTTTGGGGTGGAGGCGCTGATGGGTGGGCGGTATCCGCTGGTTGCCGGGCTCAAGCTGTCCCCGCCTTGAGCACATCGATGAAAACGCGTGCGGCATGTGACAGCGAGCGTCCTGCGGGCGTCACGATCGAGATGTCGCGTGTGACTTTGGGGGAGTTCAAGGGCAGGGCGACCAGCTCGGGATCGCGGGCAAATTTGACATAGGCTGCGGGCATGACGGCAACGCCCATGTTGCAGCTGGCCATCCACAAGGCGGTGGACAAAAAAGCCACCTCATTGGCCACTTGCAGCTTCACCCCTTCTTTGGCGGCCGTCATCTCGATCATGTGCCGCACGCCATAGCCGTGGCGCATGGTGCTGATGGGGTGGCCCTCCAGGTCGCGCCAATGGATGGCCTTGCGCTGTGCCAGCGGGTGGGTCTTGGGCACGATGGCGCTGAGTTGGTCGCGCATCAAGGTTTCTTTTTCAATCTCGGTGCCTGCGTGGTTCTCTGGTGTGCCGATACCGAAATCCACTTGCTGGGACAGGATGCGCGGCAAAAACTGGTCGGGTGCGCAGTCCTCGATCACCACTTTCACCCCGGGGTGTTGCAGGCGAAAGGTCTGAATGACTTGGGGCAGAAGAATTTCTGCCAGGGTGGGCGTGACGGCCATGCTGATCCGTCCTCTGTGCAGGTCCACCAATTCCAGCTGGTTGTTGCGCAGGGCGTCCACATCGCGGAGGATGCGATCGGCCAACACGATGGCGTCTTGCGCCGCAGGAGTGATGTGCAGGGACCGGGTGGTTCGGTCAAACAGGCGCACGCCCAAGCCTTCTTCCAATTGTTTGATCGAGACGCTGACCGCTGATTGCGTGATGTTCAGGCTGTCCGCTGCAGCGCTGAGCTTGCGCAGGCGGTAGGCGGCAGAAAAAGCCCTCAGTTGCCCCAAGGTGGGTTGGAATCGATTTTTGCCATTCATAAGTAAAAATCATAGCTGGTTCGCAATATTTCAATTTACAAATGAAACAACATTGATTCCAATCATTTTTGGACTGGCCCTGTGTGGACGTTCACATCCCTACAAAAGGAGACAACATGTTTCAAAAGTTTCGAGCAATCACCCGCTTGTTGGCCTTGACGCTGTCGGGGGCCATCCTGCCTCTGGCGGTCATGGCCCAAAACGCCTATCCGCAAAAACCGATCCGGGTGGTGGTGACCTTTCCGCCGGGGGGCAGCGCGGATGCCATGATCCGCATCCTGTCGCCGCGTCTGAACGAGAAGCTGGGCCAGCAGTTGGTGGTGGAAAACCGTCCTGGCGCAGGCGGCAACATCGGATTGGCTGCCGTGGCCAAGGCTGCGCCCGATGGTTACATGTTGGGTGTGGGGGCGGCAGGTGGCTTGACGGCCAACGTCAGCCTTTACCCGCAAATGCCATTTGACCCCGCCAAGGAGTTGGCACCCATCACCATGTTGGCAGCCATTCCGTTTGTGATCGTGGGTCACCCCTCCGTGCAAGCCAACACGGTGGCGCAACTGATCGCCTCGGCCAAAAGTCAACCGGGCAAATATGCCATCGGGCATGGCGGCAATGGCACGGCCATGCATCTGTCGACAGCTTTGTTCTCTCAGATGGCGGACATCAAATTGACGGAGGTGCCCTACCGTGGTTCAGGCCCTGCTGCCATGGATGCCTTGTCGGGTCAGGTCCCGCTGGCGTTGACCGATTTGCCCGCAGCGTTGCAGCACATCAAGGCAGGCAAGCTCAAGGCATTCGCTGTCACCAGCCCCAACAGGTTGGCATCTTTGCCGGATGTGCCGACCTTGGCCCAGTCGGGTCTGACCGGCTATGACTCCACGGGCTGGTTCGGCCTGGTGGCTCCTGCGGGAACGCCAGAGCCGATCCTGAGCCGACTGCATGCGGAATTCACAGCGGCATTGAACGACGAGGGCATTCGCACTCAGATGCGCAACATTGGTATGGAGCCCGTGCCTTCATCCACCGAGGCGTTCGACACCTACATGAAAAGCGAAACGCGCAAGTGGGGTGAAGTCATTCGCAAGGCCAACATCAAACTTCAGTGAGAACCGGTGGCCATGAACAAGGATTTTGCAAGCGATGTGTTGGTGGTGGGCGCAGGGCCTGTGGGCCTGACTTTGGCGATGGATCTGGCCAGGTCGGGTGTCCGGGTGACCGTGGTCGAGGTGCGGCGCTTTGGTGAACCACCCAATGTGAAGTGCAACCATGTGTCGGCACGGTCCATGGAGCAATTCAGGCGTTTGGGCGTGTCGTCTGTTTTGCGCCAAGCGGGATTGCCGGAAGACTTTCCCAACGATGTGGTGTTTCGCACGCGCATGACCGGTGAGGAGTTGACCCGCATCCCGATTCCCTGCCGGCGTGACCGCTACACCGAGCTTGAAGGCCCGGACACCGGATGGCCCACGCCGGAGCCACCCCACCGCATCAACCAGATTTACCTGGAGCCTTTGCTGCTGGCGCATGCCGTCAAGCAAGAAGGCTTGAGCTTGCTCAGCAGGACCCGCATGGTTGATTTTGAACAGGACGATCACGGGGTCTTGGTGAGTCTGGAAGATTTGGACACCCAAGAAGTTCGGCAATTGCGCGTTCTTTACCTGGTCGGTTGTGATGGCGGCAGCTCTGGCGTGCGCAAAAAAATGGGGGCTCAACTGCAAGGCACCGAGGTGATTCAGCGTGTGCAGTCAACGCACATTCGTGCCCCCCAATTGGCAGCCTTGCTGCCGGGCAAATTGGCTTGGTGTTATTACTCGGTCAACCCGGATCGTTGCGGAACGGTTTTTGCCATCGATGGTCAAGAAACCTGGTTGGTCCACAACCATCTGAATGCGCAAGAACTGGAGTTCGATTCGGTCGATCGTGACAAGTCGATTCGGCATATTCTGGGCGTGGGGCCCGATTTTGAGTACCAGATCATCACCAAGGAAGATTGGGTCGGACGCCGTTTGGTGGCCAACCGTTTTCGCAACGGCAAGGTGTTTTTGGCCGGAGACGCCGCGCACCTTTGGGTGCCTTATGCCGGTTACGGCATGAATGCTGGCATTGCGGACGCCACCAACCTGGCTTGGTTGCTGTCGGCCCGTGTCAAAGGGTGGGCAGACGAATCGATTCTGGATGCCTACGAAGCCGAGCGTCAACCGATCACCGAGCAGGTGTCGCACTTCGTTATGAACCACGCTCAAAAAATGATCAAGGCGAGAAGTGCCGTGCCTGCAGAGATTGAAGCGGACAACGAAGCAGGACAGGCCGCGCGGCTTCACATGGGTCAAGAGGCTTACGCGCTCAATGTGCAGCAGTTTTGTTGTGCGGGTTTGAATTTTGGTTATTTTTACGAAAAGTCACCCATCATTGCCTTTGACGAAGAGTCTGCTCCGGCCTACACCATGGGCGACTTCACCGCGTCCACGGTGCCGGGGTGCCGTGCGCCCCACTTCTGGTTGAATGATGGACGCTCTTTGTACGATGAACTGGGACCCGCTTACACCTTGATGGTGCTGGACGCCAGTGCACAGGTGATGCCTTTGCTGGAGGCCGCGCAGCAAGCGCAAGTGCCCTTGAAGGTGCTGGTTTTGAGTGAGCAGTCGGAGGTTCCATCCGCCTACACACACAAATTGCTGATTTGCCGGACCGACCAGCATGTGGTGTGGCGTGGTGATGACTGCACCGTTGGCGCGGTTGAATTGATGCAAAAGCTCAGAGGTCTCGGCGAAAAGACCGACGCTTGATGGGCGACACCTGGCACCCAGATGCCTGGTTTTCATCCGAATCGGAGCTGCTCCGTTTCGGATGAAAGACGGTCATTGGCGCGACCGTTGGGTTTCAGGTGATCGCCTTATTGCGGCTCAATCTTCGCGTCGCGAATGGCCTTGGCCCATTTGGCGGTTTCGGCTTTGGAGCGTTGTGCCAATGCCTCGGGTGAGGCTGGGGCGGTTTCGAAGCCCAAGGCGGAGAAGCGCTCCAGGATGGTCTTGTCGGTGGCCGCAGCGTTCACAGCGGCGTTGAGTTTGTTGACGATGTCGACGGGTGTACCTGCAGGGGCAAAGACCGCAAAGTAGGCGATCAGTTCATAGTCCTTCAGGCCCAGGGCTTCGTTCACGGTGGGCAACTCGGGGATGGCTTTGGAGCGCTGGGTCGAAGTGACGGCCAAGCCGCGGATCTTGCCCGCCTTGACTTGGGGCAGCATGACCGCAAAGTCGGCGGTGAACATGTTCACCTGGCCGCCAATCAGGTCGGTCATGGCCGCAGGGCCACTTTTGTAAGGCACGTTGGTCATCTGGATGCCGGCCATGCTGGAGAGCACCTCGCTGGACACCAATTGCGAGGTGCTGGCGCTGGCAAAGGTGATTTGTGTAGGCTTGGATTTGGCCAGGTCCACAAACTCTTTGAGGGTTTTGGCGGGCACGTCGTTGTTCACGGCCACGATCAGCGGCACCGAGCCCATGTAGGCCACGGGCGCAAAGGCGGTGTCCTGGTCATAGGGCAGCTTTTTCATCAGGCTTTTCAGCGCCGCATTGGTGCTGTTGGTGCCGATCAGAATGGTGTAGCCGTCGGGGGCCGACTTGGCCACCGCATCGGCACCGAGCATGCCGTTGACGCCGGCTTTGTTGTCCACCACCACGGGTTGGCCCAGAACTTCTGACATTTTTTGTGCAAAAGCGCGGCCAATTTGGTCGGTGGCGCTGCCCGCAGCAAAGGGCACAACGGCTTTGATGGGTTTGTTGGGGTAGGACTGAGCCAGTGACTGTGTGGCGTTCAGGCTAAGCCCGAACAAAAGACTCAGCAGACCTGCGATGCGGGTGGTGTTCATGGTGCTGTTCCAAAGAGAAAGGCTGTGATTTGATCACAGCCTTGCATTCCAACGCCATTGGGATTTGTCCCACAGCCCCCGGTCAGAGGCTGGGACAGCAAGCGCTCAGTTCAAAGACGCCAGGTGATGAATGAATAGTACCGGGTGCCGTTTTGCAAAGAACGGATACCAATGTCGGTGGTGGTGGTGCTTGAGTTTCCTGGGAAGTTGGGGCCCCAGCAAGCAGAGGTGTCCAAGGGGGTGAACGCAATCGTTTTGTCGTTTTTGCCCATGTATTTTTCAACTTGCCAAATGCGTGCTCTTTTGTTGGTGCAAGCATCCAAAGGGGGGGCATAACCGGCAATGAAGGAAACTTCAGGGACCAAAGACGCGCTGTCAAAAGACCACTTGGCAGTGACGGCACTGGAGGGTTTCAAGATGGCGTCCTTGACCTCTGCGGAGTTGGTCAACACTGGCCATGCAACGCCTTTGGCATCGGTTGGTGAGGGCAATGCCCCTGGCAGGCGAAGTTTGTGGATCTCTTCTTGACCGGAGACGTACACCACTTTCACCGTGTACAAAGATTGGCTTTGGATCGAAGAGAAGTCCAACAAACGGGTGTTGTTGTAAAACTGGTTGCTGGCACTTTGGCTGCTCCACCAGGTGTCCAGTGCGGATGTGCTGATGTTGGCGCTCAAAGGGATGCCGCCCAGTCTGAACTCGTTCACGCTGTCGGGTGCGTAAGTCAGTTGTGCAGGCATTTGGCCGCTGCGGTTCAAAATGCCCAGGTAGGGTGAGCTGTACAAGCTTGGATCAACGGGTGCCAGAACCAAGCCTGCTGCGGGCAAACCTGGACCTGTGACGTTGGCTGCCAAAATATTGGTCGACACCCAGTTGCCATTGACCTGTTTGTAATTGTTGATCAGGATGTGGATGCCCGAGAAGAGGGCGCTGGGAGATGTGCCCTGGCTGCTCGCGTTCATGTTTTCGTAGCGACTCAAGCGAGGCTCGATGCGGATCTCCAAATCCCGTTGATTGCCATAAAGCCACCAAGTGCTGCCTGTGGCCGAAGCCACTTTGTTGTCTTGCAAGCGCCCAGATTCACCCAGGTCACGGAAGATGGCCAGTCGGCTGTGCGTGGTTTGTGTCAAGGGCTGATACCAGCGCAATTCAACAGTGGCCGATGTGCCTGAACTGATGGACATGATTTTGGGGTACTCAAAAACAGCGCCCACCGAATTGCTTTCACCGATGTCTGAAAACAGGTGGGTCTGAAAGTTCACGCTGTCATGTTTGTAGGCCAAGGGGGCGAGGCCGGCACAGGCGGCGCTGGCCGCGCGTGCGCTCACCGTGACTTTCATGCAATCGTTCATTCGATTGCGCCAGCTGCCCAATTGGGACAAAGGGAAAACGTCATTGCCGCTGGACACGCTGGTCAGTTTGTTGCTGGCGCTCAGTGGACGCAAAGGGCTGGGAGATTCCGAGTCTGAAAGCATGACTTGCTTGGGGTACAGCACCGTCAGACCGTCACTGTTTCGGGTGAAGTTCAGGGAGTCCAATACCGCATCCAGGCCTTTGCCGGAGGCGTCAAAGGGGGTGTTCAAGATGTCCAGACTGGTGGCATTGCCGCCTGTGGTTTGATAGGCCGAGACAATCCACTCTTTCACCGTATTTTTGGCAGTTTTAAGCGCCGTGGTGTCCACACTGGTGGCGCTGATGTCGGACGGTTTGATGTTTTTGGATTTGGCGTATTCGCTGACCACTGCATCGGTCAAGGGTGTGATGTTGGTGGTGGCCGAGCTCCCTTGCGTGCTGCCATCCCAGATCGAGTACATCTTGCGTCCATCGCTCAATGTGACCGACATGATGGCGGGACTCTTGACTTTGGACATGTCAATGCTGAATTTGCCTGCGGTGTCCGTGACCGTGGTGACGCTGGAGGGTTTGGCATCGAGGAACGTCACGGTGGAGTTGGTCAACGGCGCACCCGTGGCCACAGTGCCGCCAAGAAGAATGCTGGCCACGGGTGTGGTCACAGGCAAGGTCACAGGGGGTGTCACAGGTGTGGTCACGGGTGGTGTCACAGGTGTGGTCACGGGAGGTGTCACAGGTGTTGTGATGGGTGTCGTGACAGGTGTTGTGACGGGTGTTGTGACGGGTGTTGTGACGGGTGTCGTGACAGGAGTCGTTGCCGGTGTTGTTGAGGGGGTTGTCCCGGGTGTGGTGGCGGGTGTTGATCCGGATGCGGGAGGTGTGACGGGCGTTGTGAATGGGGTGGTCAATGGTGTTGAAACGGGGGCAGGTGACGGCGTTGTCACTGCAGCCGTGTCAGGTGTTGTGGTGTTGTTCGGCGCTGGGGTTGTGGCCGGCGCTGAGTTTGTTGTCTCCAAAGAGGGCTCTGGTGTGGCTCCTCCACCGCCGCCTCCGCAGCCCGCGAGGATGACCGTGGCGGCCGTGATGATGGCTTGAGACAGTGTGTAAGCAGTGCGATGGCTTCGTTTCTTCATGAAAACCCCTTGTGAAATGGTTTGTTGCTTTTTCGAAAAATTGTACTAATTCGTTGTCAAAAAATATTCTATAACGAATTATTAAATTTATCAAATTTTTACAAATGAATCACAAATTTGCACTGTCGGTTGGTTTGTGTTTGGGGTGATGGGTTGAAAACAAGGAAGCTCAAACGGGACGGTTGAGCGCTCCGCCCGCAGACGCTCTGACGGGACAAAAAAGCCTGGAAATGGTCAGGCACCATCCCGCTGATGATCAGCGTTTGTGCTCAATACAACACCGCCACAGGCACCCGCCCGACGGTGGGCAAGCCCGCTTGGGTCCATGCCTTGAAGCCCCCTCGGTACCAAATGACCTGGGTGTAGCCCAGTTGGCGCGCACGCATGGCTGCATTCACCGACAACCAGCTTTCCGAGTGGCTGCAGTAAAAAACCACCGGTTTGTTCAGGTCGGGAGCTGCTGCCCGCAGCATTTGGGCAAAGCGCTCGGCATAGGGCTGCTCCAACTTGTCGTCTTCGAAAGCCAGGCCGCTGTTGATGAAGCTGAGTGCTCCGGGAATCACCTGGCCAAAGCTGGCTGCATCAATCAACACAGGGCGTTCGGCTTGCCCAAGGGCTTGGGCCAATGTGCCGGTATCCCAGCGTTGAATGCCATCCAGTGCTTTGGGGGTCATGCCCGTGAGCGCCTGTCCCCAACGCAATTTGGACGGGGTGCGTGCACCCGGTTCATCGCGCTCTGCCTGGAGGTGTTCGGGCGATGGTGTTGGCAACTGGCCCAACATGGCAGCGGCTTGGGTGCTTGCCTCGTCGTAGAGCGGCAGCACCTCGTGCTCGTTGACGGACACCAGGCGGCAGAGTTTGGGGTTGTTTTTGGCGTGGTTGCAGTTGTAAAGCGCTCGCAACATGGCCTGCCCGGGGTCATCCACGTCCCAGCGCACGCCATACCCCGTTTTGCCCCAGCCAATCGCCATGGCTTTGTTGTGATTGGCGCTCAGGTAGTTGTTGAAAGTGCGTTGTCCAATGGTCTTGCACAGCAATTGGCCTTTGCACAGTCCCTCAATCAGTGCTCCGGCGCGGTCATGCATGTCCACCATGGGCTCGCCCAGTGATTTACCAAAAAAGCCCATCTGTACTTTCATGCTGGCGGGCAATTGCAGCGGCACGGTCTCGGTTTGGGTCACCACGCCCAGACTCAAGGCGTCTTTGCCAGTATGTTGTTGGCATTGATCGAAAGGCGTTTGACCGGTGGGGCAGAACCACGGCGTTCTGTCTTTTTCTTGCGTGCGTTGGAGTTCGCGAACCCTTAAAAATCCAGAGGCCTCCTGGATGTCGTACAGGGCTTGGTTGATGACCTGGGCATCAAATTTGTCACCCATTTGCAGTTTGTACCAGGCGTACATCTGGGGCATCAAACTGGGATTGACGCGTTTGGAGTCCCGGTCGTGCGCGCCGTGAATGCCGACCACGGTTCCCCTTGGCAAGCTTCCCGTGCCAAAGACGCGTGCTTGCCCGGCCATGAAAATCAACGAGCATGCCGACATGCAGGCCCCCGAAGCCACGGTGATGATCTTGGCGTCACGGACCATGCGCGCCACTTGCATGCCCGTCCAGAGGTCACCCCCAGGCCCGTTGACCAAAATCAGCCGCTCAATGCCGCCTTGGGCCAAGGCCTCCTTGAACTGTAAAAAGTCCTGATCAACGGTGGGGCCCGTGGCAAAAAGGTCATGGCCCACCCGTTCCAGTGTCATGGCCTGTGAGTTGGCGGACAGCCAAAGCGACAGGCACACAGTCAATGCTTTGAAAACACGGCTCATCAGGACCTTGCACAACAGTGGACAAACTGGCGAGTATTTTTGCATTAAAAATGAGTTATTTGATATTCACTTTAATTGGGGTCAGATCCCAATTAAACTTCGGGTCTCAAACAGGGAGTTCCCATGGCCCGCCAACCCCGCCTGACCGTTGCAGGCTATCCCCACCACGTTATTCAGCGCGGCAATGACCGTCAGGCCATCGTGCGCGACGATGCGGACCGCGAGCGTTTGCTGGCGCTGTGGCAAGAGCATGCGCAAACTTTCAAGGTGGCCATTCATGCCTATGTGATCATGGACAACCACTTCCATTTGCTGCTCACCCCAGAAACCGACGAGGGCCTGCCGCAGATGATGCAGGCGGTGGGGCGGGCCTATGTGCGCTACTTCAATTTGCGACACCAGCGCACCGGCACGCTGTGGGAAGGGCGATACCGCAGCAACCTGATTGAAAGCGAGCGCTATCTTTTGGCCTGCATGGTCTACATCGACTTGAACCCGGTGCGGGCGGGCATGGTGGGGCAAGCTGCCGACTACAAATGGTCCAGCCACAGGCACTGTATTGGTCAGTTGAGCGACAAGTTGGTGACGCCGCACGCCCTGTTTTGGGGCTTGGGCAACACCCCTTTTGCCCGTGAGGCGGCTTATGCGGAGTTGGTGCAGACGGGCCTGGCGCAGCGGGAAAAGGACCAACTCACGCAAAGCGCCTTGTCGGGCTGGGCGCTGGGATCGGCCCATTTTGTGAGTGGTTTGCAGCAAAACACCCAGCGTCGCTTGGTGCCGGGCAAGGCGGGTCGACCTGCCAAAAAGACCCTCGATTGAATCTGTCCCCAATTAAATCAAGGCCAAACCAAAAGCCAAATTAATTGGGATCTGACCCCAATTAAAAAGTTTGGCATGGATGCTGCAGTGCACTACACTCTTCGGTCTGCGTGAAAACCCTTAGGAGCGCCCATGACTTCGGCCAGTGCAAAAGAACATTTCCAATCAACCGGTCTCTATGACCCCGCCAATGAGCACGATGCTTGTGGTGTCGGCTTTGTGGCCCACATCAAAGGGCACAAGACTCACGCCATCGTGACCCAGGCCCTGAAGATCCTGGAAAACCTCGACCACCGGGGTGCTGTGGGCGCGGATGCGCTCATGGGTGACGGTGCCGGTATCCTGATCCAGTTGCCCGACGCGCTGTACCGCGACGAGATGGCCAAGCAGGGCGTGAACCTGCCGCCCTTTGGTGAGTACGGCGTCGGCATGGTCTTCTTGCCCAAAGAGCATGCTTCTCGCATGGCTTGCGAGCAAGAACTCGAACGCGCCGTCAAGGCCGAAGGCCAAGTGGTGCTGGGCTGGCGCGATGTGCCCGTGAACCGCGACATGCCCATGTCGCCCACCGTGCGCCAAAAAGAGCCGGTCATGCGCCAGATCTTCATCGGCCGCGGTGCCGACGTGATCGTGCAAGACGCCTTGGAGCGCAAGCTGTACGTGATCCGCAAGACCGCCAGCGCCGCCATCCAGAACCTGCGCCTGACGCACAGCAACGAGTACTACATCCCCAGCATGTCCAGCCGCACCGCGGTCTACAAGGGCTTGCTGCTGGCCGACCAAGTGGGCACCTATTACCTGGACCTGCAAGACGAGCGCTGCGTCTCGGCTTTGGGCCTGGTGCACCAGCGTTTCTCCACCAACACTTTCCCCGAGTGGCCATTGGCTCACCCTTACCGCTATGTGGCGCACAACGGTGAGATCAACACCGTCAAGGGCAACTACAACTGGATGAAGGCCCGTGAAGGCGTGATGTCTTCGCCCGTGTTGGCCGCCGACCTGCAAAAGCTCTACCCCATCAGCTTCGCCGGTCAGTCTGACACCGCGACTTTTGACAACTGCTTGGAACTGCTGACGATGGCAGGTTACCCCATCAGCCAGGCCGTGATGATGATGATCCCCGAGCCATGGGAACAGCACACCACCATGGACGAGCGCCGCAAGGCCTTCTATGAATACCACGCTGCGATGCTGGAGCCATGGGATGGCCCCGCATCCATTGTGTTCACTGACGGCCGCCAGATCGGCGCCACGCTGGACCGCAACGGCCTGCGCCCTTCGCGTTACATCATCACCGACGACGACATGGTCATCATGGGCTCCGAGACCGGCGTGCTGCCGATTCCTGAGAGCAAGATCGTGCGCAAGTGGCGTCTGCAGCCCGGCAAGATGTTCCTGATTGACTTGGAACAAGGCCGCATGATCAACGACGAAGAGTTGAAAGCCGGTTTGGCCAGTGCCAAGCCTTACAAGCAGTGGATCGAAAACCTGCGCGTCAAGCTGGACGATGTGGCTGCTGCTCCCTTGGCCCCCGCCTCGGATGTGGCCTTGCTCGACCTGCAACAAGCCTTTGGCACCACCCAAGAAGACATCAAGTTCTTGTTGGCCCCCATGGCCTCGGCCGGTGAAGAAGCCATTGGCTCCATGGGCAACGACAGCCCGCTGGCCGTGCTGTCTGACAAGAACAAGCCGCTGTACAACTACTTCAAACAGTTGTTCGCGCAGGTGACCAACCCCCCGATCGACCCGATCCGCGAAGCGATAGTGATGTCCTTGGTGTCCTTCATCGGCCCCAAGCCGAACCTGCTGGACATCAACCAGGTCAACCCGCCCATGCGCTTGGAGGTGAGCCAGCCCATTCTGGACTTCGCCGACATGGCCAAGCTGCGCAACATCGAGCAAGCCACCAAGGGCAAGTTCAAGAGCGCGACGCTGGACATCACTTACCCCGCCTTGTGGGGCCGCGAAGGTGTGGAAGCCAAACTGGCATCGCTGTGCGCTGAAGCCGTGGACGCCATCAAGGGCGGCCACAACATCCTGATCATCAGCGACCGTGGCGTGAACGCCACCCAAGTGGCTGTGCCTGCGCTGCTGGCGCTGTCGGCCATTCACCAGCATCTGGTGACCGAAGGGCTGCGCACCACCGCTGGCCTGGTGGTTGAAACCGGCACCGCCCGCGAAGTGCACCACTTTGCGGTGCTGGCCGGTTACGGCGCAGAAGCCGTGCACCCCTACTTGGCGATGGAAACCCTGGCTGCGCTGCACAAAGAGCTGCCCGGTGACTTGTCAGCTGAGAAGGCCATCTACAACTACGTCAAGGCAATCGGCAAGGGCCTGTCCAAGATCATGTCCAAGATGGGCGTGTCGACTTACATGTCGTACTGCGGCGCGCAGTTGTTCGAAGCCATCGGCATCAACACCGAGACCATCAACAAGTACTTCACCGGTACCTCCAGCCGCGTGGGCGGTATCGGCGTGTTCGAGATCGCTGAAGAAGCCTTCCGCATGCACACCGCCGCCTTTGGCGACGACCCGATCCTGGCCACCATGCTGGACGCTGGCGGCGAATACGCATGGCGCGCCCGTGGCGAAGAGCACATGTGGACGCCCGATGCGATTGCCAAGTTGCAGCACTCCACCCGTGCCAACAACTTCAGCACTTACAAGGAATACGCGCAGATCATCAACGACCAAAGCAAGCGCCACATGACGCTGCGCGGTTTGTTCGAGTTCAAGATTGACCCTTCCAAAGCCATCCCGCTGGAGCAGGTCGAGCCTGCCGCCGAGATCGTTAAGCGTTTTGCCACCGGCGCGATGTCGCTGGGTTCGATCTCCACCGAAGCGCACGCCACTCTGGCCGTGGCCATGAACCGCATTGGCGGCAAGAGCAACACGGGCGAGGGCGGTGAAGACGCCAACCGTTACCGCAACGAACTCAAGGGCATCCCGATCAAGTTGGGTGATTCTTTGAAGAGCGTGATCGGCGAAGAGAACGTCGAAGTCGACATGCCTTTGGCTGCCGGTGACAGCCTGCGTTCGCGCATCAAACAAGTCGCTTCGGGCCGCTTTGGTGTGACGGCCGAATACCTGTCCAGCGCCGACCAGATCCAGATCAAGATGGCTCAGGGCGCAAAGCCCGGTGAAGGCGGTCAGTTGCCTGGCGGCAAAGTGTCCGACTACATCGGCAAGCTGCGCCACTCGGTGCCCGGTGTCGGTTTGATTTCGCCACCTCCACACCACGACATCTACTCCATCGAGGATTTAGCTCAGCTGATCCACGACCTGAAGAACGTGGCCCCACACAGCGACATCAGCGTCAAGCTCGTGTCCGAAATCGGCGTCGGCACCATCGCCGCCGGTGTGGCCAAGTGCAAGGCCGACCATGTGGTGATCGCCGGTCACGACGGCGGCACGGGCGCATCGCCTTGGTCGTCGGTCAAGCATGCTGGCTCACCTTGGGAAATCGGTCTGGCCGAAACCCAGCAGACCCTGGTGCTCAACGGCCTGCGTGGTCGCATCCGTGTGCAGGCCGATGGCCAGATGAAGACCGGCCGCGACGTCGCGATTGGCGCATTGCTCGGCGCAGACGAGTTCGGCTTTGCCACCGCACCGCTGGTGGTCGAGGGCTGCATCATGATGCGCAAGTGCCACCTGAATACTTGCCCGGTGGGCGTGGCCACACAAGACCCCACACT
The DNA here is from genome assembly GCF_003063265.1 of Limnohabitans sp. WS1. Lineage (GTDB taxonomy): Bacteria > Pseudomonadota > Gammaproteobacteria > Burkholderiales > Burkholderiaceae_C > Limnohabitans_A. The sequence goes on along the minus strand of NZ_NERU01000025.1, from coordinate 21,684 downwards.
GCGCAAGAAGTTCACCGGCAAGCCCGAGCATGTCGTGAACTATTTCTTCTTCATCGCCGAAGAAGTGCGCCAGATCATGGCCCAGCTGGGCATCGCCAAATTCGACGATCTGGTGGGCCGCGCCGACCTGCTCGACATGAAGAGCGGTGTGGAACACTGGAAAGCCAAAGGTTTGGACTTTGGTCGCCTGCTGGCTGTGCCTCAGGTCGCCTCTACCGTGGCCGTGCGCCATGTGGACACACAAGACCACGGCCTCGAAAAAGCCCTGGACAACGTGCTGATCGCCAAGAGCCGCGCCGCCATCGACAAGGGCGAAAAAGTGCAGTTCATGGAAGTCGCCCGCAACGTGAACCGCTCGGTCGGTGCCATGTTGTCCGGTGCGGTGACCAAAGTGCACCCCGAAGGTTTGCCTGACGATACTTTGCGCATTCAGCTCGAAGGCACAGGCGGTCAGTCCTTTGGCGCTTTCTTGGCCAAAGGCATCACGCTGTACCTGATCGGCGAAGCCAACGACTACACCGGCAAAGGTTTGTCGGGTGGCCGCATCGTGGTGCGCCCGAGCCTGGAGTTCCGTGGCGTGGCCTCGCAAAACATCATCGTGGGCAACACCGTCATGTACGGCGCGACCACGGGTGAGGCCTTCTTTGCTGGCGTGGCTGGCGAGCGCTTTGCAGTGCGTCTGTCCGGCGCCACCGCCGTGGTCGAAGGCACAGGCGACCATGGTTGCGAATACATGACTGGCGGCACCGTGGCTGTGCTGGGCAAGACCGGCCGCAACTTCGGCGCAGGCATGAGCGGCGGTATCGCTTATGTCTACGACGAAGACGGCGAGTTCGCCTCGCGCTGCAACACGGCCATGGTCAGCATGGAAAAAGTGCTGACGGTGGCCGAGCAGGAAGCACAAGTGGACCGCAAGGTCTGGCACCGCGACCAGGCCGACGAAGCGCAACTCAAGAAACTGCTGGAAGAGCACCACAAGTGGACCGGCAGCCAGCGTGCCCGCGAGTTGCTGGACAACTGGGCCACCGCTCGCGCCAAGTTCGTGAAAGTGTTCCCGAACGAATACAAGCGCGCCTTGGGCGAGATCAACGCACGCAAAGCGGCAAACGCGGCCAAAGCCGCCAAGCCTGTTGTCGCCTGAGCCCCACGTCAAAAAGTTAAGGAAACATCATGGGAAAAATCACAGGTTTCATGGAATTTGAGCGCATCGAAGAGGGTTACAAGCCCGTCACCGAGCGCTTGAAGAACTACGGCGAGTTCGTGATCGGCTTGACACCCGAGCAGTCCAAAACCCAGGCCGCACGCTGCATGGATTGCGGCACGCCGTTTTGCAACAACGGCTGCCCGGTCAACAACATCATTCCGGACTTCAACGACTTGGTGTACCAGGGCGATTGGAAGAACGCGATCGAGGTGCTGCACAGCACCAACAACTTCCCCGAGTTCACTGGCCGCATCTGCCCCGCACCTTGCGAAGCAGCTTGCGTGGTCAACTTCAACGACGACGCCGTGGGCATCAAGTCCATCGAGCACGCCATCATCGACCGCGCCTGGGCCGAAGGCTGGGTCACGCCCCGCCCTGCCAAGGTCAAGACCGGCAAAACCGTGGCCATCATTGGCGCAGGCCCCGCTGGCTTGGCCGCTGCCCAGCAGCTGGCACGCGCTGGCCACGACGTGACCTTGTTCGAGAAGAACGACCGCGTGGGTGGTTTGCTGCGCTACGGCATCCCTGACTTCAAGATGGAAAAGACGCACATCGACCGCCGCGTCCAGCAGCTTGAAGCCGAAGGCGTGAAGATCCGCACCAGCGTGCTGGTGGGGGAATGGCCAAAGGACTCCAAGGTCACCAACTGGGCCAAAGAAACCATCTCGGCTGAACAGCTCAAGAAGGACTTTGACGCAGTGCTGCTCACAGGCGGCTCCGAGCAGTCGCGTGACCTGCCCGTGCCCGGCCGCGAACTGGACGGCATCCACTTTGCGATGGAATTCCTGCCCCAGCAAAACAAGGTCAACGCAGGCGACAAGCTCAAAGGCCAACTGCGTGCTGACGGCAAAAACGTCATCGTGATCGGCGGCGGCGACACCGGCAGCGACTGTGTGGGCACCAGCACACGCCACGGTGCCGTGAGCGTCACCCAGTTCGAGGTGATGCCCGAGCCACCCGAAAAAGAAAACAAAGCGATGGTCTGGCCCTACTGGCCCATGAAGCTGCGCACCAGCTCCAGCCATGACGAGAGCGCCGAAAAAGGCTTGCTCAAGCGTGAATTCGCCATCTCCACCAAAGCGTTCACTGGCGAAAAAGGCAAAGTCACCGGATTGACCACGGTGCATGTCGAATTCAAAGACGGCAAGATGGTTGAAGTGCCCGGCACCGAGAAGGAATACAAAGCCGACATGGTCTTGCTGGCCATGGGCTTCACCAACCCGGTCGCCACTGTGCTCGACGCCTTTGGCATCGACAAGGACGCCCGTGGCAACGCCAAGGCCAGCACCGACTTCACAGGCGGCTACGCCACCAACGTGAACAAGGTGTTTGCAGCAGGCGACATGCGCCGGGGTCAGTCGCTGGTGGTGTGGGCCATCCGCGAAGGCCGTCAGGCCGCACGCGCGGTCGACGAATTCCTGATGGGGAAAAGCGATTTGCCTCGCTAAGGCTACCGGGTTCTAGGTAAAATCCCTAGAGAACCAAGGTTGACATCCCGTTGACCTTGGGCCGCTAACATCACAAGAGCCGGACCCTGACCGGCTTTTGTTTTTCATGAACACCACCACATCACAGCCCCTTGTTGAACTGCGCGACCTGACGTTCGGGTATGGCGACCGTGTCATTTTGAAGAACCTGAGCTTCAATGTGCCACGAGGACAAGTCACGGCCTTGATGGGGGTTTCGGGAGGTGGAAAGACCACGGTGTTGCGATTGATCGGTGGCCAGATCCGTGCCACTGCAGGTCAACTGCTGTTTGACGGCAAGGACATCACCCCCATGCGTCAAGCCGAGTTGTATGCAGCACGGCGTCGAATGGGCATGTTGTTTCAGTTCGGTGCGCTGTTCACCGACATGAGCGTGTTTGACAACGTGGCATTTCCTTTGCGCGAACACACGCATTTGTCTGAAGACCTGATCCGTGACATTGTGCTGATGAAACTCGATGCGGTCGGTTTGCGCGGTGCACGAGACTTGAAACCCTCCGAAATTTCAGGCGGCATGAGCCGCCGAGTGGCCTTGGCCCGCGCCATCGCGCTGGACCCGGACTTGATCATGTACGACGAGCCCTTTGCGGGCCTCGATCCCATTTCACTGGGCACGGCTGCGCGGCTGATTCGCCGTCTCAACGACAGCCTGGGCATCACCAGCGTGGTCGTGTCGCACGATGTGACCGAGACCTTTGAAATCGCCGACCATGTGGTCATTTTGGCCAACGGTGGGGTGGCTGCACAAGGGACACCCGCTGAGTTGCGTGCCAGCAACGACCCCCTGATTTACCAGTTTGTGCACGCTTTGAGTGATGGCCCCGTGCCCTTTCATTACCCTGCACCATCGGCTGCTCGCGACTATGACCGGAGGTCTTCATGATCACGTCTTTGTTGGCCGCCTTGGGCGCGAGCACCCGCCAGATGTTGGCCGATTGGGGTTTTGCCGCTCGTTTGTTTTTCAAATTGCTGAGCCTCTCCGGAGTTGTCCTCAAGCGTTTTGGTTTGGTGCGCGACCAGGTTCATTTTTTGGGCAACTATTCGCTGGCCATCATCACAGTGTCCGGCTTGTTTGTGGGCTTTGTGTTGGGTTTGCAGGGTTACTACACCTTGCAACGCTATGGTTCAGCCGAGGCCTTGGGTTTGTTGGTGGCCTTGAGCTTGGTGCGCGAGTTGGGTCCGGTGGTGGCGGCTTTGCTTTATGCGGGACGGGCTGGGGCCTCACTCACGGCCGAGATTGGCTTGATGCGTGCGGGTGAGCAACTCACCGCTTTGGAGATGATGGCGGTGGACCCGGTCCAGCGCATCTTGGCCCCCCGCTTTTGGGGCGGTGTCATTGCGTTGCCCTTGCTTGCCGCAGTGTTCAGCGCCGTGGGCATTTTGGGGGGCTACGTGGTGGGCGTGCTGCTCATCGGTGTCGATGCAGGGTCGTTCTGGAGCCAGATGCAAGGCGGCGTCGATGTGTTCAAGGACGTGGGCAATGGCATCATCAAAAGCGTGGTGTTTGGTGTGGCGGTGACCTTCATCGCTTTGCTGCAAGGCTATGTGGCCAAGCCGACCCCAGAGGGTGTGGCCAGTGCCACCACGCGCAGTGTGGTGGTTTCTTCTTTGTCGGTGTTGGGGTTGGATTTCATCCTCACCGCGATGATGTTCAGCATTTGAGGAGGACGGCATGCAACGTTCAAAAAATGATGTGTGGGTCGGGTTGTTTGTGATGCTCGGCGCAGTGGCTGTGCTTTTTTTGGCCCTCAAAGCGGCCAATTTGCTGACCTGGAGTTTCAGCAAGGATTACGAAGTCAGTGCCAAGTTTGACAACATTGGTGGACTCAAACCGGGTGCGGCAGTCAAAAGCGCTGGGGTGGTGGTTGGCCGTGTCAAGAAAATTGAATTCGACGGTGAATCTTTTCAGGCCAAGGTGACCTTGGCCCTGCAGACGGGGCTGGCTTTTCCTCAAGACAGTTCCTTGAAAATTCTGACCAGTGGCTTGCTCGGCGAACAATATTTGGACGTGACGCCGGGCGCTGACGAAAAGAACCTGGTTGCAGGCGACAAGATCGGATCAACCCAGTCAGCCGTGATTCTGGAAAACTTGATCAGTCAGTTTTTGTTCAACCAGGCTGAAAAACCCAAGGCCGAAAGTCAAAAGCCATGATGATGTCAATGAAACGATGGGCCATGCCCTTGCTTGTGTTGGTGCTGTTCGGACTTCAAGGCTGTGCAACGGTCCAAAACGCGGATGCCCGAGATCCATGGGAGCCGATGAACCGCAGCGTTTACAAGTTCAACGATGTGGTGGACAACGTGGCCATCAAACCACTGGCTCAAGCGTATGTCACAGTGATTCCCTCGTTCGTTCGTACAGGGGTGCACAATGTCTTGGGCAACTTGAGCGATGTCTGGTCCATGGCCAACAGCGCCATGCAGTTGAAGGGTCAAGCCACCGCCGAAACGTTCATGCGCATCAATGTCAACACCTTCTTGGGTCTGGGTGGTTTGCTGGATGTGGCCAGCGAAATGGGCCTTGAAAAAAGAAAAGAAGACTTTGGCCAAACCTTGGGTTATTGGGGTGTCAAGCCGGGTCCTTACCTGATGTTGCCTTTGTTGGGTCCTTCCACTTTGCGTGACGGCCTGGCAACCCCACTGGACATGCAAGCCAATCCTTCCCAGGCGTTCACCGCTGAGACCACGCGCAACGCATTGACTGCGGCCCGTGTATTGGATGTGCGTGCAAGTTTGCTGCAGACGGTGGATGTCATCAAGGCAGCCTCCTTGGACCCCTACACCTTTGTGCGCGATGCTTATTTGCAAAAGCGCAACAATGACATCCATGATGGCAATCCTCCTTCTGATTTCGATTACGGTGAATCTGACCCACCGTCCAAATAAACCCCGTTACAGTTGCTCACACGGCCCTGGCTGACTGGCCCTATAGTTATTCAATGCAAAAATATTTCACTTCTTTGTCCATGAACCGTCGCCAAGGCTTAACCGTACTGGGTGCTGCCTGTTTGAGCTTGGGTCTTGGTGCTGCCTGGGCCTCTGAAGAGGCCCCCGAAGCCTTTGTCAAGCGCATCACCAACGACACCTTGGAAACGATCAAGGCAGACAAGGCGCTGCGCAACGGTGATATTGCCAAAATCATGCAATTGGTGGATGACAAACTCATGCCACATGTGAATTTTCGGCGGATGACGTCTTTGGCCACAGGCCCCGCTTGGCGAAAAGCCACGCCAGAGCAACAGGGCCGTTTGCAGACCGAGTTCAAGACCTTGTTGGTCCGCACCTACGCTGGTGCACTCAGTCAGGTCAGCGACCAGGTTGTGGTCGTCAAACCTCTGCGAGCAGGTCAAGAGGATAAAAATTTGGTGGTCAACACCGAGGTGCGAGGCAAAGGTGATCCGATTCAGCTCGATTACCGCCTTGAAAAAACACCTGGACAAGGTGCAGGTTGGATGATTTTTGACTTGAACGTTCTGGGTGTCTGGTTGATTGAAAACTACAGAACCCAGTTCACCAAAGAGATCAACGCGGGCGGCATCGATGCCTTGATCGCCAGTTTGGTGGCGCGCAACAAAACCAACGCCAAAGCCTCCTGAGCGCAAAACCATGAGCGTCTTGACCATGCCTGAAACCTTGCTTCACGAGCATGCACCAGCTTGTTTGGCATTGTGGGTGGCACAATGCAAGCCCATGGGGTCATCTGTGGTCAGTGTCGATGCCTCTGCACTCACGGCTTTTGATTCGTCCGCTTTGGCTGCGCTTTTGGGTTTGCGTCGTGAGGTACTGGCCCAAGGTGGAACATTGCAAATTTCGGGCATGACCTCTCGTTTAAGGGAGTTGGCCCGTCTTTATGGCGTGATCGACTTGCTGGAGCCCGTTTGAACGACTGGTGAGGGGTTTTTCACCCCCGTTCACCCTGTAGCGCCATGGGGCAGCCGCTCAGCACTTAAAATAAACCCCTCACATGCCAGCGCTCTCTTTCCAAACCGTCTCCAAGATTTACCCGGCCAAACAGGCGGGCGCAGCCGCGTTCAAAGCCCTCGACCAAGTCAGCTTTGATGTGGAGGAGGGCGAATTCTTCGGCCTGCTGGGCCCTAACGGCGCAGGCAAAACCACCCTGATCAGCACTTTGGCGGGCCTCAGCCGCCCCACCACCGGGCGCGTGTTGGTGCATGGTCATGACGTGCAAACCGATTACGCCGCTGCCCGCCGCCTCTTGGGCGTGGTGCCGCAAGAGTTGGTGTTTGACCCGTTTTTCACGGTGCGCGAGGCGCTGCGCATCCAGTCGGGCTATTTCGGTGTCAAGAAAAACGAGGCCTGGATCGACGAGTTGCTGGAGAGCCTGGGTTTGGCCGACAAGGCAGGTTCCAACATGCGTCAACTCTCGGGCGGCATGAAGCGCCGCGTGCTGGTGGCGCAAGCCTTGGTGCACAAGCCCCGCGTGATCGTGCTTGATGAGCCGACGGCCGGGGTCGATGTCGAGCTGCGCCAGACTTTGTGGGCCTTCATCGCCAAACTCAACAAGCAAGGTCACACCGTCTTGCTCACCACCCATTACCTCGAAGAAGCCGAAGCCCTGTGTGGCCGCATCGCCATGCTTAAGCGCGGCCAGTTGCTGGCACTCGAGCGCACATCCGACTTGCTGCGCTCGGCCACCAGCCAAGTGCTGCGCTTCAAACTCGACGGCGACTTGCCACCCGCCGTGGCGGCCATTGCGCGTGTCACAGGCCGCATCGTGCAGTTGCCCGTGCACAACGCGGTCGAGATCGAAAACCACTTGGCCACCCTGCGCACGGCGGGTCTGGTGGTGGAAGACGTGGAGATTCGCCAAGCCGACCTGGAAGACGTGTTTCTTGAAGTCATGAACCGCAAACAAACCGCCTCGGGAGCCCTGGCATGACCGGCTGGCAAACCCTGCTCTACAAAGAGGTGCTGCGTTTCTGGAAAGTCGCTTTCCAGACGGTGGGCGCACCCGTGCTCACCTCGGTGCTGTACATGCTCATCTTCGGCCATGTGCTCGAAGACCATGTCAAGGTGTACGACAACGTGCCCTACACCTCGTTTTTGCTGCCGGGCCTGATGATGATGGGCGTGCTGCAAAACGCTTTTGCCAACAGCTCGTCGAGCCTGGTGCAAAGCAAGATCATGGGCAGTTTGGTGTTTTTGTTGCTCACGCCCTTGTCGCACCGCAGCTGGTTTGTGGCCTATGTGGGCTCTTCGGTGGTGCGCGGACTTGCCGTGGGCTTGGGGGTGTTTGTCATCACAGGCTGGATGATCAACATCACCTTCGTCAACCCTCTGTGGATTTTGACTTTTGCCGTGATGGGCGCGGCCATGATGGGCTCGCTGGGTGTGATTGCCGGGCTGTGGGCTGAAAAGTTCGACCAAATGGCCGCCTTCCAGAATTTCATCATCATGCCCATGACGTTTTTGTCGGGCGTGTTTTATTCCATCCATTCATTGCCGCCGTTTTGGCAAAAGCTCAGTCACCTGAACCCGTTTTTCTACATGATCGACGGATTTCGTTACGGCTTTTTTGGCCAAAGCGATGTGTCGCCTTGGGTCAGTTTGGCGGTGGTGGGCACCGCCTTGGCCCTCATCAGTGCCTTGACCCTTCACCTTTTGCGCATCGGCTACAAAATCCGAAGCTGAAAACCCCATGAACGCAGAGCAACTCCAAGCCATCATCGCCGCAGGCCTTTCGTGCACCCACCTCACGGTGGAGGGCGATGGCCGCCATTGGAGCGCCGTGGTGGTGTCCGAAGCCTTTGCCGGCATGCGCCCCATTGCGCGGCACCAGCGGGTTTACGCCACGCTGGGCCAAAAAATGCACACCGACGAAGTTCACGCCCTGTCCATGAAAACCTTCACGCCCGCCGAATGGGCTGCGCAAGCCCCATGATCCGAAGGCCTTTGGGCCGAAACGCACCGACCTGACCCATGGACAAACTGAAAATTCGCGGTGGCCACCGCCTGCAAGGCACGCTCGATGTGTCGGGTGCCAAAAACGCCGCTCTGCCCGAGCTGTGCGCCGCTTTGCTGAGCGCCGAGCCCGTCACGCTGGCCAATGTGCCGCGCCTGCAAGACGTCTCGACCATGCTCAAGCTGATCCGCAACATGGGCGTGACGGCCGAGCACCACGAAGACAGCCGCGTCACGCTGGATGCGGGGGCTTTGAACAACCCAGAAGCACCCTATGAGTTGGTGAAAACCATGCGGGCCTCGGTGCTGGCGCTGGGGCCCTTGCTGGCCCGTTTTGGTCATGCCAAAGTGTCTTTGCCGGGCGGTTGCGCCATTGGCTCGCGGCCCGTAGACCAGCACATCAAAGGCCTGCAGGCCATGGGCGCCGTCATCACGGTGGACCACGGCTACATGCTGGCCAGCCTGCCCGAGGGCCGCTCGCGCCTGAAGGGCGCGCACATCACGACCGACATGGTCACCGTGACGGGTACGGAAAACTTCATGATGGCCGCGGCTTTGGCCGAAGGCGAGACGGTGCTGGAAAACGCAGCCCAAGAGCCCGAAATTCCCGACTTGGCCGAGATGCTCATCAAAATGGGCGCGAAGATCGAAGGCCACGGCACACGCCGCATCCGCATTCAGGGTGTGGACCGTCTGCACGGTTGCGATCACCAGGTGGTGGCTGACCGCATCGAGGCGGGCACCTTCTTGTGCGCCGTAGCCGCCTCGGGCGGTGATGTGGTGCTGCGCCACGGCCGCGCCGACCACCTCGAAGTGGTCATCGAAAAGCTGCGCGATGCCGGTGCCACCATCGAAGCGGGCGAAGGCTTCATCCGCATCAAGGCCGATGGCCGCTTGAAAGCCCAGAGCTTTCGCACCACCGAATACCCGGGTTTTCCGACCGACATGCAAGCCCAGTTCATGGCGCTCAACTGCGTCGCGCAAGGTGCGAGCAAGGTGACCGAAACCATTTTTGAAAACCGCTTCATGCACGTCAACGAACTGGTGCGCCTGGGCGCGCACATCCAAATCGACGGCAAAGTGTCGGTGATCGAGGGCGTGGAAAAACTCTCAGGGGCCACCGTGATGGCCACCGACTTGCGCGCTTCGGCCAGCTTGGTGATTGCCGGCTTGGTGGCCGAAGGCGAAACCATCGTCGACCGCATTTACCACCTGGACCGTGGCTATGACCGCATGGAATTGAAACTGCGCGGCTTGGGTGCCGACATTGAAAGAGTGAAATGATCACGCTGGCCCTGTCCAAAGGACGCATCTTTGACGAAACCCTGCCGCTGCTCAAAGCCGCGGGTATCGAGGTGCTCGAAGACCCCGAAAAATCACGCAAGCTGATCTTGCCCACCAACCAGGCCAATGTGCGTGTGGTGCTGGTGCGGGCCAGCGACGTGCCCACCTATGTGGAATACGGCGGTGCCGATCTGGGCGTGACCGGTCTGGACACCCTGATCGAACACGGCGGCCAGGGCCTGTACCAGCCGTTGGACCTGAACATCGCCAAATGCCGCATGAGCGTGGCGGTGCGCGCCGACTACGACTACGCCAGTGCCGTGCGAACGGGTTCGCGCCTGAAAGTGGCCACCAAATACACCACCATTGCCCGTGACTTCTTTGCCACCAAGGGTGTGCACGTCGACATGATCAAGCTCTACGGCAGCATGGAGCTGGCTCCACTCACGGGCCTGGCCGATGCGATTGTGGATCTGGTGTCCACAGGCAACACGCTCAAGGCCAATCACTTGGTTGAAGTCGAACGCATCATGGACATCAGCTCGCGCTTGGTCGTGAACCAGGCCGCGCTCAAGCTCAAGCAGGCGCCGATCCGCGCCATCATCGACGCCTTTGCGGGCGCAGTGAAGAAAGACTGAATCCCATGGACCCGATGGCACTGCACGCCAAACCATTGCAACTGAACACGGCCGATGCCGGTTTTGAAGCGGCCTTTGCGGCCCGCCTGCATTGGTCTGCCGACACCGACGCCGCCATCGAGCAGCGCGTGGCCGACATCCTGGCCGATGTGCAAAAGCGTGGCGATGACGCCGTGCTGGAATACACCCAGCGTTTTGATGGCCTGCAAGCGCCCGATGTGAAAGCTTTGGAGATCACCCAAGCCGAACTGAAAGCGGCACTCGACAGCCTGCCCGCCGCACAACGCGAAGCCCTGCAAGCCGCCGCCGCACGCGTGCGCAAGTACCACGAAGCCCAGAAAAAGGCCTCGGGCGAGAGCTGGAGCTACCGCGACGAAGACGGCACGCTGCTCGGCCAAAAAGTCACGCCGCTCGACCGCGTGGGCATTTATGTGCCCGGTGGCAAAGCGGCTTACCCCTCTTCGGTGTTGATGAACGCCATCCCCGCCCATGTGGCCGGTGTGCAAGACATCATCATGGTCGTGCCCACGCCAGTGCGCGGCAGCGTGGCGACGGGCGGATCTGGAGAGGCGGCCGCTTCCAGCCGGGGCGAACGCAATGAACTCGTCTTGGCCGCCGCCTATGTGGCGGGCGTCACGCGTGCCTTCACCGTGGGCGGCGCGCAAGCGGTGGGGGCTTTGGCCTACGGCACGGCCACCATCCCCAAGGTGGACAAGATCACCGGCCCCGGCAACGCCTATGTGGCCAGCGCCAAAAAGCGTGTGTTCGGCACCGTGGGCATCGACATGATCGCGGGCCCCTCAGAAATTTTGGTGTTGGCCGATGGCAGCACGCCCGCCGAATGGGTGGCGATGGATTTGTTCAGCCAGGCCGAGCACGACGAACTGGCGCAAAGCATTTTGCTCTGCCCCGATGCGGCCTACATCGCCGAAGTGCAAGCCGTCATTGACCGCCTGCTGCCCACAATGCCCCGCCGCGAGATCATCGCCAAGTCGCTCAACGACCGTGGTGCATTGATTTTGACCCGTAGCATGGAAGAAGCTTGCGCCATCAGCAACCGCATCGCGCCCGAGCACCTGGAGGTGTCGAGCAGCGAGCCGCACCGCTGGGAGCCGCTGCTGCGCCACGCGGGGGCCATCTTTTTGGGGGCGTTCACCAGCGAGTCGCTGGGCGACTACTGCGCTGGCCCTAACCACGTGTTGCCCACCAGCGGCACGGCGCGTTTTTCCTCGCCTTTGGGCGTGTACGACTTCCAAAAACGCAGCAGCTTGATCGAGGTGAGCGAAGCGGGTGCACAGCCACTGGGCCGCATCGCCGCCGAGCTGGCTTATGGCGAAGGCCTGCAAGCGCACGCCCGCGCCGCCGAATTGCGCTTGAACCCTGTTCCCCCCATGCGAGAGCCGACATGACCGTGAGCCCCCAACTGATGCAACGCATCCGCCAGGACGTGAAGTCCATGCACGCCTACGCCATCCAGGACTCGGTCGGCATGGTCAAGCTCGACGCGATGGAAAACCCGCACAGACTGCCGGCTGATCTGCAAAAAGCGCTGGGCGAGCGACTGGGTGCCTTGGCGCTCAACCGCTACCCCGACGGCCGCGTGAACGAACTGCGCCATGCTTTGGCCCAGCACGCCGGCATGCCCGAAGGCTTCGACATCATGCTGGGCAACGGCTCGGACGAGTTGATCTCTTTGCTGGCCATGGCTTGCGATGTGCCTGGCGCCTCCATCCTCTCGCCCTTGCCGGGCTTTGTGATGTACGCCATGAGCGCCCAGCTGCAAGGCCTGGCCTTCCACGGCGTGCCGCTCACCGCCGACTTTGAACTCGACGAAGCCGCCATGCTGGCCGCGATTGCCGAGCACAAGCCCTCCATCGTCTACCTGGCTTACCCCAACAACCCCACGGGCAACCTGTGGAACGACGACACGATCGAAAAGATCGTCCTCGCACAAGGCGCACAAGGCGGCTTGGTGGTCATGGACGAGGCCTACCAGCCTTTTGCCAGCCGCAGCTACGCAGACCGCATCACTCGCCACTCGCACGTCTTGCTCATGCGCACGCTCAGCAAGTTTGGCCTGGCCGGTGTGCGTTTGGGCTACATGATCGGCCCCAAGGCTTTGGTGGCCGAGATCGACAAAGTGCGCCCGCCCTACAACATCAGCGTGCTCAACACCGAATGCGCTCTGTTTGCCTTGGAGCACACCGAGGTGTTTGCAGCCCAAGCCAAAGACCTGCGCGAGCAGCGCACCCGTTTGCTGAAAGAACTGGCCACCTTGCCCGGTGTAACCCCGTTCCCGAGCGAGGCCAACATGATCCTGGCCCGCGTGCCCGATGCGGCCAAAACTTTTGACGGTCTGAAGGCCCACGGTGTGCTGATCAAGAACATTTCTAAAATGCACCCATTGCTGGCCAACTGCTTGCGCCTGACGGTGGGCACCGCCGCAGAAAACGACCAACTCCTTGCCGCTCTGAAAGCCTCCTTATGAACCGCAGTGCTGACCGCATCGCCGATGTCACGCGCAAGACCGCCGAGACGAACATCCGCGTCGCCCTCAACCTCGACGGCACAGGCCAAGCCAAGCTGGCCAGCGGCATCGGTTTTCTGGACCACATGCTCGACCAGATCGCCCGCCACGGCTTGATCGATCTGGACATCGCGTGCGAAGGCGACTTGCACATCGACGGCCACCACACGGTCGAAGACATCGGCATCACCTTGGGCCAGGCGTTCGCGCAAGCGATTAGTGACAAAAAAGGCATCCGCCGTTATGGCCACGCCTATGTGCCGCTCGACGAGGCCCTGAGCCGCGTGGTGGTGGACTTTTCGGGTCGCCCCGGTTTGCACATGGACGTGAATTTCACCTCCGGCTCTCTGGGCACACTCGACACCCAATTGGTCTACGAGTTCTTCCAAGGCTTTGTGAACCACGCGCTGTGCACCTTGCACATCGACAACCTCAAGGGTGTGAACGCGCACCACCAGTGCGAGACGATTTTCAAGGCCTTCGCCCGCGCCGTGCGTGCCGCCCTCGAACTCGATCCGCGCTCGGCGGGCGTGATCCCTTCCACCAAAGGCAGTCTCTGAACATGAGCGTCAACCGCGTCGCCGTTGTGGACTACGGTATGGGCAACCTGCGCAGCGTGGCGCAGGCGGTGATGCACGCCGCCTCCAGCGTGGACCATGCCGAAGTCACCGTCACATCCGACCCGCAAGTAGTGCGCAACGCACACCGCGTGGTCTTGCCGGGGCAGGGCGCCATGCCCGACTGCATGCGCGAGCTGCGCGAGTCGGGCCTGATGGACGCCGTGCTCGAAGCCGCCGCCAGCAAACCCCTGTTTGGCGTGTGTGTGGGCATGCAAATGTTGCTGGACCACAGCGACGAAGGCGATACGCCTGGCTTGGGCCTGATCCCTGGCCGTGTCGTCAAGTTCGATTTGGCCGGACGCATTCAGCCGGACGGCACCCGCTACAAAGTGCCGCAAATGGGCTGGAACCAGGTTTGGCAAGACCAACCAGCGCACGCCCTGTGGCAAGGCGTTGAGGACGGCAGCTGGTATTATTTTGTGCACAGCTTCTATGCCCAGGTGGCCAACCCGGCGCACAGCGCGGCCCAGACCGATTACGGCGGCCGCTTTGCTTGCGCCATTGCCCGTGACAACATATTTGCCACCCAGTTTCACCCCGAAAAAAGCGCGGCCCAAGGCCTGGCCTTGTTCCGCAATTTCCTCCACTGGCAGCCTTGAGAAGTTTTCACTGCCGTTTTTCAGCCCCTCAGTCTTTTTTTAATTCGCCATGATTCTGATCCCCGCCATTGACCTCAAAGACGGCCACTGCGTTCGCCTCAAGCAAGGCGATATGGACCAAGCCACGACCTTTGGCGAAGACCCCGCCGCCATGGCCCGCACCTGGCTCGAAAAAGGCGCACGCCGCCTGCACCTGGTGGATCTGAACGGCGCGTTCGCGGGCAAGCCGCAAAACTTCAGCGCCATCAAGTCCATCCTCAAGGCCGTGGGCGACGACATCCCGGTGCAGCTGGGTGGCGGTATCCGCGATCTGGACACGATTGAAAAATACATCGACAGCGGCCTGCGCTACGTCATCATCGGCACCGCCGCCGTCAAGAACCCCGGCTTTTTGAAAGACGCCTGCACCGCCTTTGGCGGCCACATCATCGTCGGCCTCGACGCCAAAGACGGCAAAGTCGCCACCGACGGCTGGAGCAAGCTCACCGGCCACGAAGTGGTGGACCTGGCCAAGAAGTTCGAAGACTGGGGCGTCGAGTCCATCATCTACACCGACATCGGCCGCGACGGCATGCTCAGCGGCATCAACATCGACGCTACCGTCAAGCTGGCCCAAGCCCTGACCATCCCCGTGATCGCCTCGGGTGGTCTGTCCAACATGGCCGACATCGAGCAGCTGTGCGCTGTCGAAGATGAAGGCGTGGAAGGTGTGATTTGTGGCCGCGCCGTGTATTCGGGCGACCTCGACTTCGCGCTGGCGCAGCAACGCGCCGACGAACTCAACGGCTGATCCATCCCCTCGCTATTGCCCATGAGCGCTCAGGCCACTTGTCGCGACACCGCGTTCGCGGGCCTGCCCGCTTGCGAATTGACACTGCCGCAAGGCGACCGCTTGCGGGTGGCGCTGCACGGTGCGCATGTGCTGTCTTGGGTGTCGGGCGGGCAAGAGCGCCTGTACCTCAGCCCCCTTAGCGTGATGGACGGCCAAGCCGCCATTCGCGGCGGTGTGCCCGTGTGCTTTCCGCAGTTCAACCAACGCGGCCCCATGGCCGAGTGCCTGCCCAAACACGGTTTTGCCCGCAACGTGGCCTGGTTGGCCGATGCGCCCGAACTGGGAGCCGAGCATGCCCGCCTCACGCTGCGCCTGAAGGACAACTTTCAGACCCGCGCCTGGTGGCCCCAAGCCTTTGCCTTGGCGCTGCACATCGACCTGAGCCCGGGTGCCGTGCAACTGACGCTGGACGTGCACAACACAGACACCCAAGCGCTGGCGTTCTCTGGTGCACTGCACACCTATTTGGCCGTGCCCGATGTGACGCAGGCCACGCTGCATGGCCTGGGTGGTCAACCCGAGTGGGATTCACTCACCGACACCCATGCGCCTGCTGCCGAGACGATCCGCTTTGCCGCCGAATTTGACCGCGTGTACGAAGCTGGGCCACAGCCCATGACGCTGAACCAGACCCTGCACATCAGCCAAAGCCCCAGCTGGGCCAACACCGTGGTCTGGAACCCCGCGCAAGACCTGTGCAAGCGCCTGGCCGACATGCCAGACGACGGCTGGCGGCACATGATGTGCGTCGAAGCCGCGCAGGTCTACACGCCCATCACCTTGCCTGCGGGCGAGCGCTGGGCGGGCTGGCAGCGCTTGGCTTTGCGTGCATGATGCAAGCAACTTTGGATTGGGCAAAAAAATGAGTCAGATGATGTCAATTGAACAAGCACGCAGCAGCAGCCTGAGAGGATCGGTGGCTGCCATGGCCAGGGCGGCCAATCAAGCTCGGCGAACGGCTGCGCAAACCCAAACCGCTGTGGTCGTCGAGCGCAATGGCGTTCTGGAGCATCTGTACATCTCGGCCACACAAGCCGACATCAAACCCATCACCGTCTCTATCGAACCGCAAGAGGGTCACTGAAACATGCTCGCCAAACGCATCATCCCTTGCCTCGACGTGACCGGCGGTCGTGTGGTCAAGGGCGTAAACTTTGTTGAACTGCGCGACGCCGGAGACCCGGTCGAAATCGCGGCCCGCTACAACGAGCAGGGCGCTGACGAACTCACCTTCCTCGACATCACCGCCACCAGCGACGGCCGCGACGTGATCCTGCACATCATCGAAGCCGTGGCCAGCCAGGTCTTCATTCCGCTCACGGTGGGCGGCGGTGTGCGCACGGTGGAAGACGTGCGCCGATTGCTCAACGCCGGGGCCGACAAAACCAGCTTCAACTCGGCCGCCATTGCCAACCCGCAAGTCATCCGCGAAGCGTCTGCCAAATACGGCGCGCAATGTATCGTGGTCGCCATCGACGCCAAGCGCCGCAGCGCCGAAGACGAGCAACGCATTGGCACCCACGGTCTGCCCATGGGCCCCGGCTGGGACGTTTACAGCCACGGTGGCCGCAAAAACGTGGGCCTTGACGCCGTGGCTTGGGCCACCCAAATGGCCGAATACGGTGCGGGCGAAATACTGCTCACCAGCATGGACCGCGACGGCACCAAAAGCGGTTTTGACCTGCAACTGACCCGCGCCGTGAGCGACGCGGTGACCGTGCCCGTGATCGCATCAGGCGGAGTGGGCAACCTCGACCACCTGGCCGACGGCGTGAGCATCGGCGGCGCGGATGCGGTGCTGGCGGCCAGTATCTTTCACTATGGTGAATACACCGTGCAGCAGGCGAAAGAGCGGATGCGGGAGCGTGGGATTCCTGTGCGCTTGTGAAGTCTTTTCAGACTTGAAGCAATGAATCCAAACGGGTGAGGGAGCACAGATACTGAAGTTGAGGCTCTAGTCCAAGCTCTTACGGCAGCGCGCGGCTTGCGCAATGCGCTCGAGTAAGGATAGGTCACACGAAGCCGCGACCTGATCCGTTTGTTTGTTGGACGAGCCCGGTTCTGGGCGTTGGTTTGTTCCCTACAGAAAATATCTTTTTTCTTGCCAATGCACTTGACCATTCACGTGGCTCAAGCGGTATGACGGCGGTACGCCTTGTGCCATTGCGGCACTTTTTTGCGGTGCATGGCTGCTTTGGTTGTGCACAGTCGATGATCGCCGCAACGGAGCCAGCTGCGGACCATCTGGCGACACACTTCAATGCATGAATCTCCACGATCTCTGCAATGTCCGATGGCCGTGGCCCATCACCGTTTCAACGCCGCATAAAAATCGTCATGTGGCTCGAATGCCCTGACAAAAACGCTTCCAAATCGGCCACACCCATCTCGTGCGGG
The DNA here is from genome assembly GCF_003063265.1 of Limnohabitans sp. WS1. GTDB lineage: Bacteria > Pseudomonadota > Gammaproteobacteria > Burkholderiales > Burkholderiaceae_C > Limnohabitans_A. Next base: position 4,174 of record NZ_NERU01000025.1, on the reverse strand, counting down.
TGACGCATGTCACTGGACTACATTGCAATTCAATGGATAAAAAAACAAATACATTGAAATTAATAATTTTCTTTTTTGAGGCTATAGTTTAGAAACCGTACCCGCTCGCGCACCAGATCAAGCAAGCGAGTGAACTGCAAAGAAGGGGCACCGGGTTTCATGGCAAATTTGTACCTGCATCAAATTACGGTGTGCGAGCCTGTGAGCCACGGCACAAGAGGCTTGCAGGCATTCCATCAAAAAGATGTATCGACTGTACCCGGATGTATCCACCGGGTTTTGCGGTCTGTATCACGTTAGAGCACACCGAACATGTTAATGAATCTTCGCACCGCCGCAACAAAGCGAATCGAATTTCTTGCCGACTTAGGCGGAATCGCTTTTTCTCTGTCTGGGGCAACCGCTGCAGCTGTTTTCGGAAAAGCCCTGCTCGCTGTAGTCCTCGGTGCCCTCGCTTTAGGTTTCTTCCTTCGGATTTCCGGCCGAAGGGTGGCAAGCGATCCTTCGGCACTACGTACACCACGTTGGATCTTGGCGGTTTCAGGGCTGCTATCGTTGGTGGAGGTCGGCGTGTTGGTTGAGGCAACCAACCTGCCTGTTCGCTTCACCCAAAATGGGTTTGAACTTTTTCACTGGGCCCTGGTACTTCTAGCGTTCATTGTGGCTTTCTTCATTCAGGTTCGGGTACTCATAAGCGTCGTAATGCAGAGGCGTGGCAGTCATGTGCTCTAACCGGGCGTTCGAGCCGAATCGCAACGGCTGGTCACTCCAAGCCACCATTTCATTCTGGGCCTTACGCAGCCAGCCGCTGCTGTCGGCTCATCTAAAACGTTAGGCAGACATGATGACTTCTTCTTCCGAAGCGCTGCGCGATTCAATCGCGGCGATGTCTACGATCCGCGCGTTAACGCAGAGAAGCGGCGAAAGCGCGCTTGAGGAGGTCGCCGCTGTGCTTCAGCGCCTTGCGCGATCGCCGCACTGGAGGGCGACATCTTGGCGCGCGGCGGCTCCGAGCGAGGAACTCCTCTACGAGTTGGCCGTTCTCGCGGGCGCCCCGTCGCTGTATCTGGTGTCGGATGGGCAGGGCCTCACAAGTCCGCCCCACGAACACGGAACATGGACGGTTATCGCCGGGGTCCGTGGGAATGAGGCCAATGATCTGTATCGGAGGGTTCCGGGCAGACGTGTCGCGCCGATCGACCGCGTAGTCGTCGGCCCCGGTGAGTCAATGGTTCTTGCGGCAGACGCCATTCACTCAACAGAGGTCGTCGGAGAAGGACCGACGTTTCATCTTCACCTCTACGGCAGGCCGTTAAGCGAATTGGATGGTTTCGCCTCTCGGGTCTTTGCAAAGCATGATTAGGAAAGAAACAGTGCCCAATTCAAAGTTAGAGCGGACGGCTTTCATGGGCCGACGAACCGCAGCCCGCGAATGGTCCGCTTCGCGCCGGCCCATGAAAGCTGTCGTTCAACGTCAGCGCTGACCGCGCAAACCACGTTCTCACAGCTCCTTACATCCAATGCAAATTGAACACCGAATCGCAGTAGCCGCCTCGCCGGAGGTGATTTTTGAAATCTATGCAGATGTCGAGAACTGGCCGACTTGGGATCCAGACACAAAGCGAGCCAATATTGATGGTCCGTTCCAAGTTGGAAGCCGTGGCCGTCTCACTCCTACGAAGGGCAACACGGTTCCTATGGTCCTCACGCAAGTCGTGCCCGCCAGGTGCTTCACCGTTGAGTCGAGGATTCCTCTGTTTCGTATGGTTTTCGAGCATGAGCTTGTCCCGGTGCCGGGTGCCACGGAGGTAGTTCACCGGGTTACTTTTTCTGGGCTGCTATCCATTGTGCTGGGCCCGATGCTTGCGAAACAAATCAATTCAGGTCTGCCCGTCACGCTCCGAAACCTGAGGGCACTTGCAGAGGCTCGAAGTGCGGCCCAGCCCATTATTCCTCCGGAGGCGGCGTGATGACGCCGCGCAGCGCCGGTGAATTGAGCCGTTAGGCCCCACAAACACACCCAGGGTCTTGCCGAGGCCGCCAACTTAACTCGAACTACAAGCGCGTCATGAGCCACACCGCTGTCTATTCCACCGTTGACCATGTGATGATCCGCTTGTTGGACATCGATCCCTTGCTCTCGCTCTTTACCGATGTGTTCGGCCTTCCCGTTTCATGGCCAAAGCAAAGCAGCAGCTTTGCGACGTTCGCATGGGTGCATGTGGGAAACACTGAACTTGAGTTGTGGGCCGCCGCAAGCAATTCAGATCTTCCCAAAGAAAGTCAGCCGCCGCTCATTCATGGGTTTGCTATGGAACCTGTTGACTTGGAGGCCAGCGTAGAGCACCTTACCCAAGCGGGACTTCAATGCAAATCCCCCCGGCCTTACCAGACCAAGACCGCAGACGGTTCTCTCACTACAAACTTCACAAACTCGGTATTGCTGGATCTCTCTTCCGATTCCTGTTGCATCTTTTTTTGCGCATGGAATCCTGAAGGAACAATCTATCCATGGAAGGAGCGGTTGACTACAGCCGAACGGAGATCCAGGGATCAACTTGAGATGACAAAGCGTGGAGGCGGAACGATTGGGCTTGTCGGGTTGTCGGAAATCGAGATGTCAACTCCGAATCTGTCTGAGGCAGAGAAAAATGGAGGCTTCTGACAGAGTCATCGGGAACAGGGATCGAGCTGACCGAGGACATGGTCCTAAGATTGACTCAGGGCAGCCGCCAGGTTATTCAATCACTGACTTTCGGAGTCAGATCGTTGGAATCCGCCAGAGATTTTCTATCGGCGAATGGTTTGCTTGGCGTGTCGTCAGAACATGAACTATCACTTGAGTCAACGGCGATCAGCGGGCTCCGAATGAAGTTCAGACAAGCAAGGGAGGCCGCGCAATGACGCCCATCCCTTCGGTTATGCGGACTGGACACATGTACACATCCACCTTTACGTTTGCAAAAAGGCAATACGACACAGAGTTCTATGCCCTTGACGATGTCATTGCACAGATAGCGAAGTCCATCCCAGGTTACTTGGGTGAAGAGTCTTGGGAAAACCAACAAACCGGACTCATCTCAAATGTGTACTACTGGGAGTCGATGGCTGCATTGCAATCATTGATGAAGCACCCTGAGCACATGAAGGCAAAGCAACAGCAATCGCGTTGGCTCAATGGCTTTCAAGTGGTCATCGCTCAAGTCACCGGCACGTATGGCGACAATGGAATCCAACATCCATTGGCTGGTCGTGTTGTCACCACACAAAGTGAAGCGCATCAGGAGCGGCAAGCATGAAATCAACTGCAGTATTCAAGTGTTCGGAACACGGTGTGTGGCCTGGCTGGCTGGTCAAGTTAACGCCAAAAAGGGCCATGCACTTTTTGGTTCCACCCACTCGCTTTGTGTCTTGCGAAGCAGCCTACCGCGAGCGTCAGGCCCCATGAACCTGAACCAAGTTACCCCGCCGGCTGTCAATGTTGCGGAGTCGGTTGACTTCTACAAGCGCATGGGGTTTGAACTCATTGTTGACGCACCGCACTACGCCCGCTTCAAGTGTCCAAATGGCAGCGCCTCGTTTTCGGTGCATCAGGTCGGGGGCGTATCCGAATCGTCGGATGTGGTGGTCTACTTCGAGGACGAATCACTCGATCAAACGGTCAAGCACCTCCAGGCGCATGGAATCGAATTCTTTCAGGAGCCCCGTGATGAACCGTGGTTGTGGCGTGAGGCAAGAGTCAAAGACCCAGCGGGCAACGTCATCTGCCTGTATTGGGCGGGCAGCAATCGCCTAAATCCTCCGTGGCGAGTTGAGGCCTAGCCCCTTGTTAACCGGACGTCCTTCAGCGTGGCTGCGTCGGGCATCATTTCATTTTTGACCGGCTTCGTTTATCTGTCGCAGTCCGGTTTGCTCCAAGTTAAACCACTAAAAGCTTATGGTCGATTTTCCAACGCTGCAGACATCCCCCTGATGGCCAGTCCAAATTCCCCCACCCGTGGCCACCCCAAATTCCCCCAGGCAGCGCTGCCAGATTATGACGTTTCAGGCTGGACGGCCAAGCGAGCAGCCGCCTCCTTGAGCCTGTAGCTCTTGCCCTCAAACTCCAACATCACGCAGCGGTGCATCAACCTGTCCAAAATCGTGCTGGCCATCGTGGCATCCCCCAGATACT
>NZ_NERU01000024.1 GCF_003063265.1 Limnohabitans sp. WS1 | reverse complement strand
TGGCCATGGATATGGATGTTTTACGTTGCAAGTCGCCGGACATGGTGAGAAAAGAAATCGCGGTGTTTTTGTTGACCTATAACTTGGTGCGTTGGAGCATGATGCGTGCGGCGCAGTTGGTGAAGGTGGCCCCCAGAGACTTGAGCTTTACGGGTGCTCGGCGCTTGCTATTGGCTTTTGCGTCCCGCATGAGTGCGTGCTTTGTTGATAAATTAAGTGAGCTGACGGCCACATTGCTGCGCAAGATTTCTGAGTGCGTTTTACCCAAGCGACCAGGACGAATTGAGCCACGCGCCAAAAAGAGAAGACCCAAGCCGCTGCCTTTATTGACGCTCCCACGCGTGCTGGCTCGCCAGCAGATCCGGGCACAGTTTGCTTAAGGTAGTGCCATGGGGGTCAGATCCCCATTAATAAGTTGCGCCTTTGTTGGGGGTGATGGCCGTCACTTCGGCCTTGAAATGCGCTGCCAGATCGGTGGTGTGGCGCATCAAGAGTTGGGTGTCCAGACCCACGGCCACAAACACCGCCCCCAGCTTCAGGTAATGGGCGGCCAGAGCGCGGTCGGGTGTGAGGATGCCGGGCGCTTTGCCGGCCTTGAGAATGCGGGCGATGGCGTCTTCGATGGCCGCTTGCACTTCGGGGTGCGCCGCATTGCCCACATGGCCCATGGAGGCCGAGAGGTCGGCCGGGCCGATGAACACACCGTCCACGCCGGGCGTGGCGACAATCGCGTCCAGGTTCTTCAGCGCTTCGCGCGATTCGACCTGCACCAAGAGGCAGACCTCTTCGTTGGCACGCTTGAAGTAATCAGGGTAATGGCCCCAGCGCGAGGCCCGTGCGCCCGCCATGCCGCGCACGCCGCCTTGGCCATCGTCCTGCGGGTAACGCATGGCTTGCACCAATTGCGAGGCTTGCTCGGCCGTGTCGACCATGGGCACCAAGATGTTTTGCGCCCCGAGGTCGAGGTATTGCTTGATGAGCGCCGTCTCACCCAAAGGCACACGGCACACCGGGTGGCTGCCCGGGTAAGCGGCCAGGGTTTGCAGTTGGGCCTGGATGCTGCGCAGGTCGTTGGGCGCGTGTTCGCCGTCGATCACCAACCAATCAAAGCCCGCCAGGGCGCAGATTTCGGCGGTGTAGGCGCTGGCCAGGCCCATCCACAGGCCGATTTGGGGCTGTTGGTGTTGCAGGGCTTGTTTGAATAAGTTCACAGGGGTGTTCATGGGTTGGTTCCTTTGTTAATGGCTTCGACGAGGATGCTGATCGGGTCTGGCGGGCCTGGCCGGGCTCAGAGGCGCTTCGCTTTGCCACATCGCCCAACCAGGCCCACCAGACCCGATCAGCGTGGGCTTGCAAAACGCCCTGGTGTTAAGTGAATTTGAACTCCAGTTTGCCCAAAGGTCCGTAGTCCACGTCAAACACATCGCCCACCTTGGCGAGTGCGGGTTTGGTGAACGAGCCGGCCAGCACAATCTCACCCGCTTGCAGGTGTTCACCCCACGGCGCCAACTTGTTGGCCAGCCAGGCAATGCCCACGGCCGGGTGTCCTTGCACGCCCGCAGCCAGACCCGTTTCTTCGACCACGCCGTTTTGGCGCAACACCGCACCGCACCAAGGCAGGTCGGTGGTGAGCGGGTCGACCCGCTTGGCTCCGAGCACGATGCCCGCATTGGCGGCGTTGTCGCTGATGGTGTCGTACACCTTGCGCATGACCTTGGTGTGGCGGTCGAACTGCTCGATGCGCGAATCGATGATCTCGATGGCGGGCGTCACGTAGTCGGTGGCTTCCAGCACCTGCTGCACCGTCACGTTGGGGCCGCGCAGTTCTTTCTTGAGGATGAAGGCCAGCTCCACCTCGACACGCGGGGCGATGAAATTGGTGAAGGGGATGTCCAGCACCTGACCGGGTGTGCAGGTGTAGCGCATGTCGTCGAGCAAGGTGCCGTAGTCGGGCTCGTCAATCTGGCTGGAGACTTGCATGGCGCGGCTGGTCAGCCCAATTTTGTGCCCAATCATGGTGCGCCCTTCTGCGAACTTGATCTGCATCCAGGCGCGGTTGATGCGGTAGCCGTCTTCGATGGTCATGCCTGGGTAGCGCTTGGAAAAGTGCTCGATTTGCACCCGGGATTTTTCGGACTGGTTGAGCTCGTGGGCGAGCTGCTGGATCAATGTGTCGTCAAACATGGTGTTTCCTGTCAGAGCGGCACCCTCGCCGCGAAGCTTTCATTGACCTTGCCGGGGTTCATCGCCGCGAGGGCGCGGCTCCCACAACCAGGTCAGGACCAATCAGGTCTTGTTGAACAAAGGATGGATATTGCTGTGCTTGGCATCAAACACCTCGGGTCCCACGTCGATCTGCAGCGTGATGCCGATGTGGCGCTGCGCCATGACGGGGGCAAAAAAGGCCTTGGCCACTTCGAGCAATGTTTGCCCAGCGCGTTGTTGCGTGGCCTCGCTGCGGCCCCGGCCCATGCGCACGTTCAGGTAGACAAAAGCGTAGTCGCCCGTGCCACCGGCGGCTTGGCCTGCAGCACCGCCATCGGCCACGGCATAGTGCGGTGCAGGGTAGGCCAGCACGCGTGTGCCACCGGTCGGAAAGACTTGCTTGCCTTCGTCATCTTTGACGGTGAGCATGGCGTCAGCCATCTGGCGGCACAGGGTCGTCATGTTGACCTCGGCGTCGAGCTGGCCGGTGTAGAGAATCACAAGATGGGGCATAGCGAGGTCTTTGTAGGTCGGACCTTCAGGTCCGACATGGGTGGTTTGGTAAAGGTCCATGTCGGGGCTAAAGCCGCCGACCTGCGGGGAAGGTTCATAACCTCGTGCTCACAGCCGTGTAACCCGCCGCGCTGCTGGCCACGGCTGCCGGAATGTGCTGCCCGGTTTGCGGCGTCACATCAAAAATGGCGTTCAGTTGACCCGTGCCCGAGGCCCCAAAGTAAGGGGTCACCATGTCCACCGCGCCGTCATAGTCCGTCCAACCCAGCGCCCCCATCAGCATGGCGGTATCGTGCATGAAGCCTTCGCCATGGCCTTTGCTGGCGTATTCGGGCAGCATCTCGCAAAAGGCTTTCCACTCGCGCTGGTCCCACATGCGCAGCACCTGCTCGTCGAGTTTTTCGAGGAAAGGGCTCCAGATTTTGTGGGCGAACTCGGGGGCCAAACCGTTTTGCGCAAAACGGTGGCTCAGACTGCCGCTGGCCAAAAACGCCACCTTGCCGTCGTAATGCTTTTCCACCGCCTCGCGCATGGCCCAACCCAGACGGGCGCTGTCGGCCAAATAGTGCGAGGTGCACAAAGCTGAGACCGAGACCACCTTGAAGTGCTGGTCGGCGTTCATGTAACGCAGCGGCACCAGCGTGCCGTATTCGGGCTGCAAAGTGGTGGCGTCGTGCGCCAGGGTTTCCACGCCATGGTCGTTTGCCACTTGGGCCAGCAAGTGCCCCAGCGCAGGGTTACCGGGTGACTCAAACGCCATGTTGCTGATGAAGTGTGGCAACTCGTTGCTGGTGTACACGCCCTTGAAGTGCCGACCACAGTTGATGTGGTAACTGGCGTTGACCAGCCAGTGCGTGTCAAACACCACCAAGGTGTCCACCCCCATGGCGCGGCAGCGGCGGCTGATTTCATGGTGGCCGTCGATGGCGCTTTGGCGCGTGCCAAAGCGTGGGCCGGGGATCTCACTCAGGTACATGCTGGGCACATGGGTGATTTTGGCGGCGAGGGCGAGTTGTCCCATGGGGGTGTCCTGTCTGTGCGTGTGGGGGGATGGGTCAGGGACTGATCAGGTCAATGCCCGGAAAGTAGCTGCGGTAGCGCCCCGCATCGCGGGTGAGCAACTGATAACCCTCAGCTTGGGCATGTGCGCCAATGAAAAAGTCGGGCAGGACGCCGGTTTTGGTGCCGCCGCGTTGGCGGTAAGACCGGAACACGTTGGCGGCCAGTTGCGCAGTTGGACGCGTCAAGTCCAGAACTTGCACCCCTAACTTTTGCAAAAACGCATCGATGTGCGGTCCTGCAGTATTGTGGGTGTGCAGTTCGGCATAGACCACAAAGTTGGTCACGATCTGCTGGCTTTTGGCTTTGCTCAACTCTCTGAGCGACCAGTCCAACCAAATCGGGTCCTGATGGATCACGTCCACAAACACGTTGGTGTCCACCAAAATCATGGCTGATTCCAATCATCGCCACGGGTCATGCGCATCAGTTCATCGGTGCTCATGCCATCTTTGGCAATGCCAATGAACTGACGGATCGGGTCATCGGGTGCCAAAAACGACAGGTCATGCTCCGGCGCTGCGTTGTGGCTGGCGGCGGTTTTGGCCGCCACCAAATATTCGGCCAGTGCTTCTTGCACGACGTGTGACTTGCTCAGCTTGCGCGCAGCGCAATACTGGGTCAGTTCACGTTCAACGGTTTCAGGCAGGCGGACAGACAACATGGCTCACTCCTTGTCATACACATTCAAAATGAATGTATGACATCAAGTATGACAGATGGCGGGAAATTGTCATACACCCCAATGTGGGATGTGGTGACCGCCCAAGGACACCGCCACGTTTTTGGGTTCGCAAAACACTTCGTAGCTCCAGGTGCCGCCTTCGCGCCCCGTGCCGCTGGCCTTGGTGCCGCCAAAGGGTTGGCGCAGGTCGCGCACGTTTTGGCTGTTGACGAAGCACATGCCGGCCTCCACGGCTGCGGCCACGCGGTGGGCTTTGCCCAGGTTCTCGGTCCACACGTAGCTGGACAGGCCGTATTCGATGTCGTTGGCTTTTTCAATCGCGTCGGCCTCGTCCTTGAAGGGGATCAGGCAGGCGACGGGTCCGAAGATTTCTTCTTGGGCGATGCGCATGCGGTTGTCGACATCGGCAAACACGGTGGGCCAGACGAAGTTGCCGTGCTTCACGTGCGCTGGCAAGTCGGAGGCGTAGCCGGGTTGGTCCAGACCGCCACAGAGCATCGTCGCGCCTTCTTTGGGGCCCAGCTCAATGTAGCTGCGCACTTTGGCCAGATGGGCCTGGCTGATCATGGGACCGACGATGGTTTTTTCATCGAGCGGGTCGCCCACGGTGATGCGTTTGGCGCGCGCTGCAAATTTGGCGGCAAAGTCAGCGTAGATGCTTTGCTGCACCAGGATGCGGCTGCCTGCGGTGCAGCGCTCGCCGTTGTTGCTGAAGATCATGAAGATGGCGGCATCGAGTGCGCGGTCCAAATCGGCGTCTTCGAAGATCACGAAGGGGCTCTTGCCGCCGAGTTCCATGCTGAACTTTTTAAGACCCGCGCTTTGCACGATGCGGTTGCCGGTGACGGTGGAGCCGGTGAAGCTGATGGCGCGCACATCGCGGTGCGACACCAGGGGCTCGCCCGCTTCCTTGCCGTAGCCGTGCACCAGATTCAGCACGCCAGCGGGCACGCCCGCCTCCAGCGCCAGCTCGCCCAGACGCGCTGCGCTCAAGGGTGAGAGCTCGCTCATCTTGAGCACGGCGGTGTTGCCAAAAGCCAGGCAGGGTGCGACCTTCCAGGTGGCTGTCATGAAGGGCACGTTCCAGGGGCTGATGAGGGCGCACACGCCCACCGGGTGGAACAGTGTGTAGTTCAGGTGTGTGGGCGTGGGGTAAGTGTGGCCGTCCACGCGGGTGCACATCTCGGCAAAGTAGTGGAAGTTGTCGGCCGCACGCGGCACCAGCTGCTTGCCCGTCTGGCTGATGGTTTGGCCGCAGTCTTTTGTCTCGGTCTCCGAGATTTCAGGCACATGTTTCGTGATCAGATCGCCCAGCTTGCGCATGATCTTGGCGCGCTCGGTGGCGGGCGTGTTGGCCCATTTCGGGAAAGCAGCTTTGGCCGCGGCGACGGCGGCATTGACTTCTGCCTCGCCGCCCGAGGCGACTTCGGCCAGCACTTCTTGCGTGGCGGGGTTGATGGTCTCGAAATAGTCGCCGCCTGCGACGCTTTGGCCATTGATGAGGTGGTTGATTTTCATAGCGGGTCTTCCTCGGTTTTTTTGTAGGAGCGACGCCCTCGTCGCGATCAGTGAAGCACTCAGCTTGCAAATGCCACATCGCGACGGGGTCGTCGCTCCCACAGATTCAGGTCATGATGAAACGAGGGTGTTGGTGAGCGCCCCGATGCCTTCAATTTCGGTCACAACCACATCGCCCGGATTCACGTTCACGATCCCGTCGGGCGTGCCGGTCAGGATCAGGTCACCGGGCTTGAGCGTCATGAAGCTGCTGAAGTATTCGATGAGGGTCGGTACATCGAAAATCATGTCGGCCGTGCTGCCACTTTGTGTGATTTGGCCGTTCACGGTGGTCTGCAATTTCAGCGCCATGGGGTTGGGCACATCCGCCGCATCGACCAGCCAGGGGCCGATGGGTGTGCAGGTGTCGCGGTTTTTCACGCGCAGGTTGGGGCGGTACCAGTTTTCCAGGTAGTCGCGGATGGCGTAGTCGTTGGCCACGGTGTAACCGCTCACAAAGTCATAGGCGTCGGCCTTTTTCACACGACGCGCTGTGCGGCCAATGACCACGGCCAGCTCGCATTCGTAATGCATGTACTTCACATCGGCGGGGCGCTTCGTGAAGGCCTTGTGCCCGATCAGCGAGGCTTCGCCCTTCATGAAGGCCAGCGGCTCTTCGGGGGCCTTGAAGGCCAGTTCCTTGGCGTGGTCGGCGTAGTTCAACCCCAGCGCGATGACGGTGCGTGCTTGCGGCACGGGTGCAAGCGGGGGCAACCAGACGACCTCGTCAAAAGCCACACGGTGGCCCTTGTGCGGGCCTTGGGTGATGAGCAGCTGGCCGTCGGATTCCACGGCTTGCTGGATGGCGCCCGACCAGGCGATGCGTGCGTGTTTCATGCGGCCTCCGCTTGAACGGTTTGAACACAAGGTGCGAAGCCTGGCACCATCAAGCAGACGGTATCGCCCGCACGGGCTCGAGGCCTTTGGCCTGTCTCGAGCACATCGGTGCCCAGCATCAGCACATCGCCCACTTGCAAAGTCATGAACTCGGCCACATCGGCCAGCAAACGGTCCATGGGCCGCACCACATCGGACAGGTGCACCGTCTGAACACGTTGCCCGTTGACCTGCACCGTGATGCTCAGTGATGCCAGGTCCAATGCCGACAGAGGCACGGGCGGCACACCGCAGCCCAAATAGCCGTCACGGCAGCGAAACTTGACCGGCGGACGGAAATAACTGCTGTGGGGCACCGACCAGTCATTGAGCAATACCACCCCCTCAACGAGCCCTTGCTCGCCCATGACCAGACCCAAGCAGGCCCCGATGTCCACCTCTTTGATCCCGTCTTGGAGCGTCAAAACCTTACCCGGGTTGAAAGTGTTGGCCGACTTGACGTAAAGCACAGGGGCTTGCGGTGCCGCTTTGTGGGGGTCTTGCGTCATTTTCGGGACCCAAAAGTCCCATTCACGCCGAAAATTGAGCAAGGTGCCATACACCGTGCCCTGGGGTTGCCAATGGTTCATTCGTCCTCCTGGCCTTGCGGCCTTTGCTGTTCACATGCCGGGTCCACCTCCATGGCGATCACCGTGTCCAGCCACACATAAAGGTTTTGCAGGGCCTGTTTGCCCAGTTGTCGCTCCATCCAGTCGTAATGGGCTTCGATACTTTGCGACAAAGCCTGAACCTTCTCCAGACCGGCAGCCGTGGCGCGAACCACGGTGCGGCGTGCGTCTTGTGGGCAAGGGCTTCGCTCAATCAAACCGTCCCTGGCCATGCGAGTCAGCACCCCCGTCAGACTGGGTCCGAGCAAAAAAGCCTCTTTGGCCACACGCCCGGTTTCCACGCCTTCCGGGTCTTGTGCATGCTCTCCCAACACACGCAAAACACGCCACTGCTGATCCGACAGACCGTGGGCTCGCAAACTGGGACGGGTGTGCGCCATCACGGCCTCACGCGCCTGTAAAAGCAAAAGTGGGAGATTGCGGTGAACAAACGGTAGAGTGGTCATTTATTTAACATGTTAAATGATTAAATGGATCCACGTCCGAGGGTTTACCCGTGTTTTGGCGCTTGACGAAAGCGCCGCACCGCCCATCCGATCACGATCCCTTGATTTTTAAATATTTAACATGCATAAGAATAGAATTAAGAATATTAAGAACTCTTTTGTTCGCAATAAAAAGGGTCAACAGCCCCCTTTGAGTCCACCTTGACGACCTGCAGGGCAAGCCCCCCGATGGCAAAACGACCGATGAAAAACCTCAGCATCAAACTCCAACTGTCCCTCAGTGCCATTGCCATGGTCATCCTCTTGCTGCTTGCACAGTTGGGTTTGCAGTTTTACGTGATGCGTGCAGACATCGTTCAAAGGATTGAAAAACACGAGTTTCGCTTGCTGTCAGATTTCGCCACACACCTGGACGAAAGACTGCAAGACAACATCAGCATGTTGGCCAATGTGGCCTTGAATGTGCCTGCTGAGTCGATGGGCCAGACCGCAACACTCGAACGCTTATTGCAAAACGAGCATGCCTTGCTCACCACCTACGACGACTTGTATGTTTTTGACGCCAAGGGTGTCTTGCTGGTGGATTGGCCCATCAAGCCCGGACGCAGAAACCTGGACATGTCGTCAAGGGACTACATCCAAGACGTCATCGCCAGCAAAGAGCCCGTCATCTCCAAGCCATTTTTGGGCAAAGCCACCAAACAACCCATCGTGGTGATCGCGGCGCCCATCTTGGGCAAAAACAACCAATTGATCGGGATCATGGGGGGCGTGCTCAATCTGTACAAACCCAATTTGTTGGGCTCCATCGCCAACCGAAAAAATGGCGAAACAGGGTACTTTTACTTGGTCACCAAGGACCGACTGCGCATTGCCCACCCCGACACAGAACTGATTTTCAAAAAAGTTCCCGAAGGCAGCATCAACGTCCCTTTTGAAAACGCCATGAACGGTTTTGAGGGCACCCAAGAAGGCTACACAACGCGGGGACTCAAAGGCTTGTTCACCTTCAAAAAGCTCACAACCACCGACTGGGTGGTGGCCTCGGTGGTTCCTTCGGCTGAGGCCTTTGCACCCATTGAAGATTTGTTTCAAAAAATGATCTGGATCAGCATTTTGCTGATGCTGGTGATGGTGCCGCTCATGTGGACCTTTGTGGGGCGATTGGTCCGACCTCTGGGTTTGCTGGCCAAAGCCATGCACGAGACGGCCTCCAAAATGCGCGATGGCCGCCTGGCCGCGCCCATTGGGGCGCTGGGGGGCAAAGAAATCAAAACCGTGGTGCACGCCTTCAATGAATTTGTGGAAGCGCGGATCCGCGCCGAAAACGACCTGTCCAAAGCGCGCGATGCCGCACAAGCGGCCAACGCCTCGAAAAGCCATTTTCTGGCCAACATGAGCCATGAAATCCGCACCCCCATGAATGGCATTCTGGGCATGACCGAGCTGTGCCTTCAGACCCGCATGACGGCCGAGCAACGCAGCTATTTGGACATGGTGTCCACCTCGGCCAACTCCTTGCTGGCCGTGATCAACGACATCCTCGATTTTTCCAAAATAGAAGCGCGCAAACTGAGCCTGGATCCTCACCTGTTTTCACTGCACAGCCTGGTCCGCCAGGCCACCCGCACCTTGTCCTTGCGCGCATCCGAGAAAGAGCTGGAACTGGTGTGCGACATGGCCTGCAAGGTGCCCGATCAGGTGATCGGCGACCCTCTGCGCTTGCAGCAGGTCATCACCAACTTGCTGGGCAACGCCATCAAATTCACCGCTCAAGGCGAGATCGTCCTCAGTGTCAAGCCCATGGCCACCCCCCCGGGCAGCGAGGGCATCTGGCTGGAGTTTTCCATCAAAGACACGGGCATTGGCATTTCCCCAGACAAGCAAGCCATCATTTTTGACGTGTTCACCCAGGCCGACTCCAGCACGGTGCGCCGTTTTGGCGGTTCAGGTCTGGGTCTGGCCATCAGTCGCAGCTTGGTTCAGATGATGGGCGGCGACATCAGCGTGAGCAGTCAATTGGGTCACGGCAGCACCTTCAGTTTTGGCGTGAACCTGCAGCAAGCCGTCAGTGCGCCCTTGAACCAAAACGAGATTCCGCGTCAACTGGCGGGTCAAACCCTGCTCGTGGTCGACGACAACGCCAGTTGCCGCAAGGTTCTGAGCCAACAATTGCAGACCATTGGCCTGCATGCGGCCGCCGTAGACGGCGCAGCACAAGCCTTGCACTCACCCCAGTTGGCGCAAGCGCGTTGCGCATTGATCGACGTCAACATGCCCGACATTGATGGCTACGCCCTGGTGTCTCAGTTGAGGCAGATTCGCACAGCCACCCAGATGCCCATCATCATGATGGGGGCCTTGAGCGAACAAACCAGCCAGGAACAACTGGACCCACTGGGGATCCAGGGGTTTTTGGTCAAACCCATCGACACCCATGAATTGGTGTCCATGCTCAACACCTTGACCTGTCCTTTGGCTGAGGGCAAGGAAGAACCTGCCCCGAGCTCAAACTCACCCGCAAGCCCTCAGCGGGTTTTACTCGTCGAAGACACGCCCATCAACCAAACGCTGGAAACCATTTTGTTGACCCGCATGGGCTATGAAGTCACCATTGCCAACAATGGCGTTGAAGCCATCGAGGCCTGCACGGCAAGCACCTTTGACCTGATCATGATGGACATCCAGATGCCCGAGATGGGCGGCATTGAGGCCACGCAGGCCATCCGCGCCATGGAACTGGCTCAAAAGATGCGACGCACCCCGATCATTGCCGTCACGGCCAACGCCCTCAAAGGGGACCGAGAGCGTTACATCGAGTCGGGCATGGACGGCTATGTGTCCAAACCCATTGCGGTGGAGGCCTTGCGCACCGAAATCAAACGTCTGCTCCCCCAACCGACAAGGCCCGGCGCTTGATACGGTCAAGTCTTTGCACGCCTTGGCCTTGACGCTAAAGTGCATGCATGCACGCTTTCTTCAAAACACTGGGGCTGTCGGCCCCGATCATTCAAGCCCCCATGGCGGGTGTCCAAAATCACGACTTGGCCATCGCCGTGTGTCAAGCCGGTGGCCTCGGCTCCTTGCCTGCCGCCATGCTCAACCCACCGGCCTTGCAGGCGCAATTGCAGGCCCTGAAATCGGCAACGAACGGTCCGTTCAACGTCAACTTCTTTTGCCACACCACGCCCACACCCGACCCGGTTATCCAAGCACACTGGCAAGAAATACTGGCCCCCTACCGCCGTGAACTCGGACTTGACACAAGGCCCCCCAGCACCGAGCCCGGCCGATTGCCCTTCAACCACGACAGCGCCGATGTGCTGGAGGCCTTTGCACCTGCGGTGGTGAGTTTTCACTTTGGCCTGCCCGCACCCGACTTGCTGGCCCGGGTCAAAAGTTGGGGATCCATGGTGCTCTCGAGCGCGACCACCGTGCAAGAAGCCCTGTGGCTCCAAGCGAACGGGGTGGACGCCGTGATCGCACAAGGACTGGAAGCCGGTGGACATCGCGGGATGTTTTTGACCCAAGACCTGAGCACCCAAGTCGGCACCTTCGCCTTGTTGCCGCAAATCGTGCACGCCCTCGATGTGCCCGTCATTGCAGCAGGGGGCATTGGCAGTGCACAAAGCATTGCAGCCGCCAAAATGCTCGGCGCGCATGGCGTGCAAATCGGCACGGCTTATTTGTGCAGCCATGAAGCCACCACCAGCGCCTTGCACCGTGCAGCGCTCCAATCAGACGCTGCCCGACACACCGCCTTGACCCCGGTGTTCAGCGGCCGGCCGGCCCGAGGCATCGTCAACCGGGCCATGCGCGAACTCGGCCCGGTGAGCAGCCAAGCACCCGCCTTCCCGCTGGCCACGGCCGACATCACCCCCTTAAGAACGGCCGCCGAAGCCTTGGGCAGGACCGACTTCACGCCTTTGTGGGCCGGACAAAATGCAAGTCTTGCACGCAGCCTGAGTGCCTCCGACATCACCCGCGAGTTTGTGCAGGCCTGGCTGGATGCGCCCGAAATGGCCAAGCCCCACAGCAGCCCCACACCAGCGCCACATGCCCCCCTGAGGAACCACGACGCGGGCTAGAGCGCTGGCTTGGTCCGCCTGACCTCAAAGGCACAATCACCCCCATGGCCAAAGACAAATCGATATTCACCTGCACCGAATGCGGTGGCATCAGCGCCCGCTGGATGGGCAAATGCCCCAGCTGCAACGCCTGGAACACCCTGATCGAAGCCTCGGCCGAGCCCGCAGGCGGCAAAAACCGCTTTGGCTCGGTGCACGCCTCGCTGGCGCCCACGTCTGAAGTGCTGCCCTTGGCACAAATCGAAGCGGCCGACTTTGAACGCCACCCCACGGGCATCGACGAGCTCGACCGGGTGTTGGGCGGCGGCATGGTCGAAGGCGGGGTGGTGCTGATCGGCGGTGACCCGGGCATTGGCAAATCCACCTTGCTGCTGCAGGCGGTGGACGCCTTGCAGCGCAGCGGCATGAACACCCTGTACGTGACGGGTGAGGAAAGCGGTGCGCAAGTGGCCATGCGCTCGCGCCGCCTGGGCCTGCCCGACTCGCAAGTGCCGGTGCTGCCCGAAATTCAGCTCGAAAAAATCCTGCACACCTTGCAATCGCGCCAGCCGGGCATCGCCATCATCGACTCGATTCAGACGGTGTATTCGGACCAATTGACCAGCGCACCCGGCTCGGTGGCGCAGGTGCGTGAATGCGCGGCGCACCTGACGCGCACCGCCAAATCGACGGGCACCACCATCGTGCTCGTGGGCCACGTCACCAAAGAAGGGGCTCTGGCTGGCCCCCGTGTGCTGGAACACATGGTGGACACGGTGCTCTACTTTGAAGGCGACACGCATTCCAACTTCCGCCTGATCCGCGCCATCAAGAACCGATTTGGCGCGGTGAACGAAATTGGCGTGTTCGCCATGACCGAAAAAGGCCTCAAAGGTGTCAGCAACCCCAGCGCCATCTTTTTGAGCCAGCACGCCGAGCCCGTGCCCGGCAGCTGCGTGATGGTCACGCTCGAAGGCACGCGACCGTTGTTGGTCGAGATTCAAGCCCTGGTGGACAGCGGCGGCCCATCGCCCCGCCGCTTGAGCGTGGGCCTGGACCGCGACCGCCTGGCCATGCTGCTGGCGGTGCTGCACCGCCATGCGGGCGTGGCCTGCATGGACCAAGACGTCTTTGTGAATGCGGTCGGCGGCGTGCGCATCAGCGAACCAGCGGCCGACTTGGCGGTGATGCTGGCCATCACCAGCAGCTTGCGCGGCAAAGCCTTGCCCAAAGGTTTTTTGGCTTTTGGCGAAGTCGGCTTGGCGGGCGAAGTACGCCCTGCACCACGTGGGCAAGACCGCTTGAAAGAGGCGGCCAAACTGGGCTTCACGGCTGCGATCATCCCCAAAGCGAATGCACCCAAAAACCCCATTCAGGGCATGACTGTGCATGGGGTTGAAAGGATTGAGGAGGCCATGAGCCTCATCCGATCACTGACTTGATGACAGCTGAAATCTTCCTGCGTGTGTCATCTGCGCATCACCATCAAGTGCCGCACCCCAAGACCGCCAAAAGGCGGTCTTGGGGGGTGAGGTGCCTTTGTCAGGCCATCAAGGTTTGGGCAGGATCACCTTGTCGATCGCGTGAATCACACCATTGCTGGCCAACACATCGGTGGCGGTGATGTTTGCACTGCGTGCTCTTTGATCGGTGATGGCCAAAGCGGCATTGACCGTGAAGGTGTCCTTTTGCACGGTGGTGATGGGACTGCCCACAGGCACTTGCGCTTTCAACACCAAACCGGGCACCACGTGGTAAGTCAACACTTTCGTCAAAAGGGGCTTGTCCGCCAGCAAAGCGGCCTTGGTCGTGCCAAGTTCAGTCAACAGTGCCGCAAAGGCTGCATTGTTCGGGGCAAAGACCGTGAACGGTCCGTCGCCACTCAAGGTGGTGACCAAGTCTGCCGCAACCACGGCCTCGACCAGAATGCTGAACTCAGGCTGAGCTTCTGTGCTCAAAGCGATGGCCGTTTGCAGCACGTTTTTGTTAGCGGGCAGCAAGACCTTGTCGATGGTGTGTACCACCCCATTTTGGGCCACCACGTCTGCAGTCACCACGTTGCTGACGCGGTTGCGCCCGTCCGTGATTGTCAAACTCCGGCCCAGAGTCCCGGCTTTGAAATAACCTTTTTGCACCGTGGTGATGGGTTGGCCCACAGGCACCGCGCTCGACACCACTTTGCTGCCCAAGACATGGTAGGTCAGCACCGAAGTCAGGAAGTCTTTGTTGGCCAGCAACTCGGCTTTGCTTATCTTGAGTTCAGCCAACAAGTCAAGGAATGCCTGGTTGGTGGGGGCAAACACCGTGTAAGGCCCTGCTGCGCTCAATGTCGTTGCCAAACCTGCCGCATCGATGGCCTCGGCCAAAACGCTCAAGTTGGCATTGCTTTTGGCCAGTCTCACGACGTCCAAAGTTTCGTGCTCACCGCTACCGCCCCCTCCACAAGCTGACAGCAGTGCTGCACTCGCTGTGATCAAAGTGGCCAACCATCTTTTGATGTTCCATTGCATGATGTTCTCCTTCGCCCTGAAGATTGTTTAAAAATCAGTATTTTTTACTACTTATGAGTTTAAATTTAAAACTTATCAGTTTTTTTGTCAACACTTAAGAATAATTTTTTAACCGAAAGTCATCAAAACAAAGAACTTCAATGGTTTGAATGGGTCCAACAGAGTGGCAGATATCCTTTGACCGCAGGTGATCACAAGGCACAATCGGCCCCCATGAATTTCAACAAAATACTTGCGCCACTGGCCATTCTTGTTTTCACCATTGGGGCTTGGCAGGCTTTTCAGTGGGCGGGCATTGCCCTGGCCGTGGGCGGCGTGGTCATGTGGGTGCTGCTGCACTTCACCCGCATGGTCACCATCCTCAAAAAAGCCGCCGACCGGCCCATTGGCCATGTGGCCAGCGCCGTGATGCTCAACGCCAAGCTGAAAAAAGGCGTCAATTTGATGCACGTCATCGCCATGACGCGCTCTTTGGGCCAGCTTGTGACCGACAAAGACGCCCAGCCCGAGATCTACACCTGGACCGACACCAGCGATTCGGTGGTCACCTGCACCTTTGTGGGCGGCAAGTTGACCGAATGGACCCTGATGCGCCCTGAAGTGCGCCCCGAAGAGCCAAACCCTTAAAATCCACGCCAACCCTGTTTATTGCAGCTAATTCAAAGGACACTTTCATGAGCGTTGTCATTCCCTCCATGTCAGACCGTGACGGCAAAATCTGGATGGACGGCCAGATGGTCGATTGGCGCGATGCCAAGATCCATGTGCTGAGCCACACCCTGCACTACGGCTGCGGCGCTTTTGAAGGCGTGCGCGCTTACAAAACCGAGCAAGGCACCGCCATCTTCCGCTTGGCCGAGCACACTGAGCGCCTGTTCAACAGCGCCAAGATCTTGCGCATGAACATCCCCTTCACCCAAGCGCAGGTCAACGAAGCCCAACGCGCCGTGGTGCGCGAGAACAAGCTGGAAAGCGGCTACATCCGCCCCCTGACCTGGATTGGCGACAAAAAGCTGGGCGTCAGCCCCAAGGGCAACACCATCCACCTGATGGTGGCCGCCTGGACCTGGGGCGCGTACCTGGGCGAAGAAGGCATGAAGCGCGGCATCCGCGTGAAAACCAGCAGCTACACCCGCCACCACGTCAACATCACCATGACGCAGGCCAAGGCGGTGAGCAACTACACCAACAGCATTTTGGCCAACATGGAAGTGACCGACGAGGGTTACGACGAAGCCCTGTTGCTCGACACTTCGGGTTTTGTGTCTGAGGGTGCGGGCGAGAACATTTTTGTGGTCAAAAACGGCGTGATCTACACCCCCGACTTGTCGGCCGGTGCCCTGAACGGCATCACCCGCAACACGGTGTTCCACATCGCCAAAGACCTGGGTCTGGAGATCGTGCAAAAGCGCATCACCCGCGACGAGGTTTACATCGCTGACGAAGCCTTCTTCACCGGCACCGCCGCCGAAGTCACGCCGATTCGTGAACTCGACCGCATTGAACTGGGCAAAGAAGGCTATGTAGGCAGCCGCGGCCCCATCACCGAGAAGATCCAAAGCGCCTTCTTTGACATCGTCAACGGCCGCAACCCCAAGTACGCCCATTGGCTGACTTTGGTCTGAGGAGCACCGATGAGCACCCAAGCTGTTGAACTGCTGGCCACCGACCTGAACCCCCAAGGCGGTGTGTTTTGCCCCAGCCCCAAAGCCGACATGAAACTGTGGAACAGCCACCCCAAGGTTTATTTGGATGTGGCCAAAACCGGTGAAGCCAAGTGCCCTTATTGCGGCACGGTTTACAAACTGAAAGCGGGTGAAGTGGTGGCACACCACTGAAGTTCGCGCTCAGCCATCTTGCCGATGGCAGGGCCGCCCCACGGCGAACACTCAGGTGTTCGCCGTTTTGCTTTGGGGCAAGCTCACTTCGAAACAAGCACCGCCACCCGGTCGGTCTGCGCACCGCACCCGCCCGCCGTGGCGCTCGGCAATTGACTTGACCAGCGACAGCCCCAAGCCCACGCCACCCACACGCTCGCTGGCCCCAGGCAAGCGGAAAAACGGCTCAAAAATCCGATCTCGGTATTCGAGGGGCACGCCAGGGCCACGGTCACCCACCGCAATCAGAACTTGTTGACCCAGGGTTTGCAAAGACAGCTCGATGCCACCGCCCTGCGTTGCATCCTGGCTGCCAGCCCCGTACCGCCCCGCGTTTTCCAGCAGGTTGCGCACCAAGCGCCGAAGCAGTTTGGACACGCCGGGCACTTCGAGCTGGGCCAGGCCCTCGGGAACCTCAAACCTCGCCCCCACCCGCGCACACTCTTCGGCGCACAAGCCCACCAAATCCACAGACTCCACGGTGCCGATGTTGGCCTCTTGGGCGTCCAGGCGGCTGGCCAGCAAGATCTCGTCGATCAGTTGGTCCAGCTCGGCCATGTTGCGCAAGATTTCGGCGCGGCTGCGGGCCAAAGCGTCCGAATCGGTCGGGCTGTTCATCAGCTCCAGACCCATGCGGATGCGCGCCAGCGGCGAGCGCAACTCGTGTGAGGCGTTGGCCAGCAAAGACTTTTGCGAAGCCATGAGGCCCTCAATGCGCTCGGCCGCCGCGTTGAAGCGCTCGGACAGGTCGGCCACCTCGTCGTCGCCCTGCACCGGCACACGCACCGACAAGTCGCCCTCACCCCAGCGCTGCACGCCGCGCTGCAGGCCTTCGAGGCGTTGCGTGAGCCTGCGCACCACCGGGTACAGGCCCAGCGCCACGGCCAGGCCAATGAGGCCCAGCATCCAGAAAAAACCCGAGGGCTTGGCCCACCAAGGCATGTCCTGGCGCAGGTGCGGCGGCAAACGACCCTCTGAACCGTGCCCTGTACCGGGCATGCCGTGCATCGCGGAGGCGCGGGGGTGCTCGGCCGAGCGTTCGCCGCTGCGCTGCACTTGCAGCGGCAGGGTCTGGCCGCCCGGCAAAGGCACCTCAAAGACCAAAGGCGCACCCGGCCCGGCCCGGGTGGTGCTGGCCAGCACATCGCCCTGGGCGTTCAGCACCAGCCATTCACGCGGTGCGGGTGGCGCAGCATGGTGCTCCACCGTGGCCCGCCAGGCCCAGCCCACCACCAGCATGAGCAGCGCCACGCCCGCCACCACGGCCAACCAAATGCGCAGGTAAAGGTGGCGTGACCAGTGTCGTGACAGGCTGCGAATGGGCATGATTGGCGCTCAGTCTTGCTGGCGGGCAAACACATAGCCCACACCGCGCACGGTGAGGATGCGTTGTGGCGCTTTGGGGTCGGCCTCGATGGCGGCGCGGATGCGGCCCATGTGCACGTCGATCGAACGGTCGAAGGCCTCGAGTTCACGGCCCCGCACCGCCTCCATGATCTGGTCGCGTGTGAGCACACGCCCGGCGCGTTCGGCCAGCGCCACCAACAGGTCGTATTGGTACGAGGTCAACTCGCAGTCCTGCCCCTTGACGCTCACGCGGCGGGCATCGCGGTCAATTTCCAGCGAGCCAAACTGCATGAGTTGAGGGGGTGTGTCGTTCACCTTGTTTTTGCGTCGCAAAATGGCCTTGATGCGGGCCAGCAACTCGCGCGGCTCAAAGGGCTTGGGCAAGTAATCGTCGGCACCCATCTCCAGACCAATGATGCGGTCCATCGGGTCGCCTTTGGCCGTGAGCATGAGCACCGGCACTTGGCCCACGCTGCCGGGCAGTGCGCGGATGCGTTGGCACACCTGCAGGCCGTCCATGTCAGGCAGCATCAGGTCCAGGATCACCAGCTCAATGCCCGGTGTTTGTAAACGGTCCAAACCACTGCGGGCATCGGGCGCATGGGCCACGGCAAAACCGTTTTGCCCCAGATAGTCCGCCACCATGCCAGCCAGGCGCACATCGTCTTCGATCATCAAGAGTTGTTGCATGGGGTGATCATCCTCCAAGCCGAAGAGCCCAGGGTTTCGCTTTTGTAAAGCTGGGTAAATCCTGGACCCTACCTCACCGGGGGGCCATGGCTTCAAGCCTTGCGCGCATGCACCCTGGACGCCAGCGCCACCAGCAGCAGCACGGGCAAGCCCAACCAGGCCGTGGCCGTGAAGAAGCTGGCGTAGCCGTGGGCATCCACAAACTCCCCCGAAAACCCGGCGATGAACTTGGGCAGCAGCAGCATCATGGAGCTCAGCAGCGCGTATTGCGTGGCCGAATAGCTGATGTTGGTGAGCGAGGACAAGTAAGCAATGAAGGCCGCAGACGCAATGCCGCTGGCCAGGTTGTCGGCCGAGATGACCCAGATCAAGGCCTGCACATCGTGGCCCACGCCGCTGAGCCAGACAAACAGCAAATTGCTGGCCGCACTGAGCGCCGCGCCCAGCATGAGCACACGCATGACACCCAGCCGCGCCGACAGCACGCCGCCCACAAACGCCCCCACCAAAGTCATGATGACGCCGTAGACCTTGGTCACACTGGCCACTTCGCTTTTGGTGAAGCCCATGTCGACATAAAACGGGTTGGCCATGATGCCCATGACCACGTCGGAGATGCGGTACACCGCGATCAGCGCCAGCAGCAGCACCGCTTGCCAGCGGTAGCGCAACCAAAAATCGGCAAAGGGATCGAGCACCGCGCCCTTGAGCCACTCGGCCACGTTGCGCGCTGGCGCAAAAGGCGCGGGCACCGGCTCGGGCGAGGCCAGCACCACCCCCATGCCCGGCAGCATGCTCAGTGCCATGACCAGATAGGCCGCTTGCCAGGCCGATTGTGAGTAACCCGCAGCTTGTTCGCCTTGCGCCCAGGCCGCCACCCACAACACGCCCGCCCCGGCCCAGATCATGGCCAGGCGGTAACCCGTCTGGTAACTGGCCGCCAAGGCGGCTTGGGCGTTGACCTCGGCCGACTCGATGCGGTAGGCGTCCAGCGCAATGTCTTGTGTGGCCGAAGCGATGGCCACCGCCAAAGCGCACGCCACCAAGGGCCCGAGCAATTGCGAAGGGTCGTTCAGGGCCATGCCCACCAAGCCCAGCGCAATCACCAGCTGCGACACCAGCAGCCAGCTGCGCCTGCGCCCCAGCTGCCGTGTGAGCCAAGGAATGGGCATGCGGTCCACCAGCGGGGCCCACATCCATTTCACGCCATACGCGAGACCCACCCAGCTGAGGTAACCAATGGTGCTGCGGTCAATGCCCGCCTCGCGCAGCCGAAAACTGAGCGTGCCCAGCACCAACAGCAGCGGCAAGCCCGCTGCAAAACCCAGCGCCAGCATGCGCAGGCTGGCGGGCTGCAAATACAGGCGCAGCGCCTCGCGCCAGGTGCGCACCGTTGGGTTTTGGGCAAGGTCAGCGGGGGGGAGAGTGGCGTTGGACATCATGGAATTATCAGCGCCTGCGAGCCAAGTGACCCAGCCACGCCCACAGGGACACACGGTGGCTCGCTTGATTTCTGGCCATTCGTTATCATTTGCGAACTATGTGCTTTATTTGCAATTTCAAAACCCCTGCCGCCCACGACCCTCACGATGTCAAGGCCCTCCACCCTGCCCGGTGGCAAGCACGACGGGCATTCCTCCTGGCGGCAGGTGCCGGTGCCGCAGGGTCTGCCTTGGCACAAGTGGAAGTCGGCTCTTCATCTGGCCTTCGCAAACTGGTCCCCGCTGAAACCCTGGAAGCTTCAGCACGCCAGCAATACGCCCAGGTTTTGGCCGAAGCGCGTGCCAAGAATGCCTTGGCCCCTGAAGGACATCCACAATTGCAGCGTCTGCACGCCATTGCACAAAGACTCATCCCGCACGCCGCACCGTGGAACCCCCGTTCACGCGAATGGAAATGGCAAGTCAATCTGGTGGGCAGCAAACAAATCAATGCCTGGTGCATGCCGGGCGGCAAGATCGCTTTTTACACAGGCATCCTGGACCAACTCAAACTCAACGACGATGAAGTGGCCATGATCATGGGCCATGAAATGGCGCACGCGCTGCGTGAGCACGCCCGCGAGCGATTGGCCAAAACACAGGTGACCGGCATGGGCCTGTCCATTGCCTCACAACTGCTGGGCCTGGGCTCTTTGGGAGATGCTGCGGCCAATCTGGGCACACAGTTGTTGACCCTGAAATATGGCCGTGACGATGAAACCGAATCCGATCTGGTGGGCTTGGAGATGGCCGCGCGTGGCGGCTTCCGCCCCGAAGCCAGTGTCAGCTTGTGGCAGAAAATGTTGGCCGCCAATGGCAATGGCGGCCCATCCTTTTTGTCCACCCACCCCAGTGGCAGCAACCGCATTGAAGAATTGCAGGCCAACTTGCCCAAGGTTCAACACCTTTACGAACAAGCCCGCCGGGGCTGATGCACGCAGCACTTTGCCCCCCTCTGGGTGTGTGACCACCGAGCGGCTGGCAAACCGGCCACATCAGATGCGCCCATGGCGTACAGAACTGGGTTCAGGTTCCGCCCACATAGGGGTTGCTTTTGCGCTCACGGCCAAAGGTGCTTTCGGGGCCATGCCCGGGAATGAACACGGTGTCATTGCCCATGGGCCACAGGCGTTGGGTGATGCTGGCGATCAAATCGTCGTGATTGCCTTGCGGAAAATCCGTGCGGCCAATGCTGCCAGCAAACAACACATCCCCCACAAAGGCCCGTTTGATCTCCGGTGAATAAAACACCACATGGCCCGGCGTGTGCCCAGGGCAATGGCGTACCTGCAAAGTGTGCGCCCCCAGGCTCACCGTGTCGCCATCGGCCAGCCAACGTGTGGGATGAAAAACCCGGGCGGGGGGAAATCCATAAGCGGCCGCCGCCTGAGGCAGTCCATCAATCCAGAACTGGTCTGCCGGGTGCGGCCCGATGATGGGCAATCCGCCCAGCTGCTCGGCCAAGTCGGCGGTGCCCGAAGCGTGGTCCAGGTGCCCGTGGGTGATCCAAATCTGCTCCAAACGCAGGCCATGGGTTTTGACGGCAGCCAATATCAATTCGAGATCGCCCCCCGGATCGACCACCGCCGCTTGACGGCTTTGGTCGTCCCAAACAAGGGAGCAGTTTTGCTGAAAAGGCGTGACAGGGATGGTTTGGTATTGCAGCATGCTGCAAATTATCGACCATGCGCTCAACGTGATGGGATCAACAGAACAGGCCGACACGGGCGTGTACAGTCCAACGCAGCCAGCGCCTTTTGATTTTTGGCTTTTGCGCTGCAACGATTGTCTGTTTGCACACCACTTCACCCGGCTATTTGACCCAGCACCACAGCGTTGCCATTGCGGGGGCGGATAAGCTGCTCATCCGCGCTCTGCTGAACAACAACCAATTCCACGACCCCCTGGATGAGGCCCTGAACTTGGGCATCTCCTCGGCCACCTGGCCTTTGTTTGGCTTGCTTTGGCCCTCTGGCCAACACATGGCCGATCGCATGGCCAAACGCCCGGTATCCGTCGAGCGCATTTTGGAAATTGGCTGCGGTCTGGGGTTGGCCAGTCTGGTGGCGCATCGGCGAGGGGCCTCGGTCACCGCCAGTGATTGCCACCCCTTGGCGCACGCCTTTCTGGATGAAAACACGCGATTGAACGGTTTGCCCCCCATGGCTTACTGTCACGGCCTGTGGGGCAAGGCGGCCTTGCGCGAAGATGGTTTGCCCGTCTTGACGACCGCCCAGGATGCCCTGCCCAGCGGCGTTTTTGACCTGATCATGGGCAGCGACATCTTGTATGAGCGCGATGACGAGGGCACGCTGGCCAGTTTCATCCAGGCGCATGCCGCCAGCCGCTCGGAAATCTGGGTGGTCGATCCCAATCGGGGCAACCGTGCGGCCTTTCACAAGCAGATGGCCCGGCTGGGCTTTGCCCGTCATGAACAGGTGCTGGATCAGCCCGCGCACGAGGGCGTGGCCGCCTACAAAGGCCGCATGCTCACCTACACACGCGGCTGAAGCCTCAGCGCGGCAACCAGCCCAGCCCCTTGGCGTGCAGGCTGTGGATGTAGAGCCGGTCCGCTGTCTCGGTCACGCCCGTGCTCTCGGGGTAAAGGCCGCTGGGGTCTTGCAGGTCTTGGACGACTTGGCCGTCTTCGGTGAAAGCCATCACATGGCCGTAGGCTTTGGGAATGGGCCACAGGGCACGGGGCAGGCGCAGCGTGACCTTGCGCATGAAGGGCTGGTCTGCCAGCTGGTCGATGGTCGGATTGCGCGGTTTGGCAAAGCCCAGCCAGATCTTGCCGTCCCGCCCCCGCATCAGGTTGTCGGGGTAACCCGGCAGGTTGTCGAACAACACGCGGGCCTGTGCGCCGCCTTGGGCCACGTCCAGGTTCTGGGCGTTGACGTCGATTTTCCAGACGCGGTATTTGCCCGTCTCATTCACAAACAGGTGTTTTTCATCTTGGCTCAGCGCCACGCCGTTGGCAAAGCTCAGGCCCCGGGCCACCACGCGGGTTTGGCCGCTGGCCGGGTCAAACTCCAGCACCCGGCCCGTGGCCGCTTGCTCCAGGATGTCGAGCACGCTGGCCTCGAAGGTGCCGCCCCAGTCCTTGGGGGCAAAACGGGTGGACGCATCGCTCAGGTACATCTTGCCGTTTTGGGCCACCACCACCGCGTCGGCATAACGGATCGGGTCGGGCTGACCGTTCACCGCCACCTTGTCGGTCAGCAGCTGGATGGATTTGTCGGGCGCAATCGACAGCAAGCCCTTGACCGCATCGGCCGCGATCAGGTGGCCACGGGCGTCAAAGTCAAAACCCAGTACCCTGCCACCTGTCTGGCCAAACACCTCTTGCTGCGAGCCGTCTGGCTGCATGCGCAAAATGCGGCCACTCTCCACCGTGGTGTAGAGCTTGCCGTCAGGCCCCATGGCGATGTGCTCCGGCCCCGCCTCGGCACCCAGGTCGATCATGTTGAGCTTGGCCAGCTTGTGGTTGACCGCATGTGGCCCGGCATAGCCCGGTGCAGCGGGTGCATGCCAGCTGACCGGCTCGATCGGGACCGGCCAAAGGCCAAAATAAGCCAGCCCTGCCAGCAACAGCACACCCAAAACACCGAACAGCTTTTTCACAGCGCCTCCTTGGTATGGCACCCCACGGGCCAAGGCAGCCATTGAAACAGTTTCAGAGCTTCAAGGTCCTCAGAGCAAACCCTCGTATGCGATGGTGATCGGCGCGTGGTCGGAAAACTTTTCGCCCTTGTAGATGTGCTCGGTGCGGGCTTTTTCGGCCACAGCGGGCGTGGCCAAGTGGTAGTCCAAGCGCCAGCCCACATTCTTGGCGTAGGCTTGGCCGCGGTTGCTCCACCAGGTGTAGCAATCGTCAGTGGTGTGCGGCTTGAGGTGGCGGTAGACGTCGACCACACCACCTTCAGTGGTCAGCTGTGTCATCCAGGCACGTTCTTCGGGCAAAAAGCCGCTGTTCTTGAGGTTGCCCTTCCAGTTTTTCAGGTCGGCTTGTTGGTGTGCGATGTTCACGTCGCTGCAGACAATGAAGTCGCGCTCGGCTTTGAGGGCCATCAGGTGGGGGTACATCTTGTTCAAGAAGCGAAACTTGGCTTCTTGCCGCTCGGGGCCGGACGAGCCACTGGGAAAGTAGACGCTGATGATGGACAGCTTGCGCTGCGGTGTATCGAAGCGTGTTTCCACATAACGGCCCTCTGCGTCGAACTCGCCGCCGTCAAAGCCCACCACCACGTCACTGGGTTCGTGGCGGGTGTAGACACCCACGCCCGAATAACCCTTTTTCTCAGCAAAGTGGAAGTGGCCTTTGAGGCCCGCGAGTTCCTCAAACTTGCCCGCCACATCGGGGGCCTGGGCTTTGACCTCTTGCACGCAAATACAATCGGGTTTCTCTTGGGCCAGCCACGCGGCGACCCCTTTGGTCGTGGCCGAACGGATGCCGTTGAGGTTGAGGCTAGTGAGTTTGAACAAGGATTTCCCCATGGTGACAGGACAGGCAAGCAGCGCCGAAATGCAGGCGCTCGCTCAGGAATTTGTGCAGTTTGCAGTCGACTCAGGCGTATTGCGCTTTGGTGAATTCAAAACCAAAGCGGGCCGCATGAGCCCATACTTTTTTAACGCCGGCCTGTTTGACGATGGCGCCAAGCTCAGCCGACTGGCGCAATTTTATGCAAAAGCCCTGTTGGCCAGCGGCATCGAATTCGACATGATTTTTGGCCCCGCCTACAAGGGCATCCCCTTGGGCGCGGCGGTGGCTGTCGAGCTGGCCCGCTTGGGCAAGAACGTGCCCTTTGCCTACAACCGCAAAGAAGCCAAGGACCACGGCGAAGGCGGCTCGCTGGTGGGCGCTCCCCTCCAAGGGCGCGTGCTGATCGTGGACGACGTGATGAGCGCAGGCACCGCTGCACGCGAATCGATTGCGCTGATCAAGGCCGCTGGCGCCACGCCGCACGCGATTGCGATTGCGCTGGACCGACAGGAAATGGCCACCGAAAAGCAGGCTGACGGCTCGGTCAAAGACGTTCCTCACAGCGCGGTTCAATATGTGCGCCATACCTTGGGCATGGGTGTGTGCTGCATCGCCCAGCTGTCCGACCTGCTGGCCTATCTGTCGGCGCAAAGCGGCCATGAGCTGGGCCAGCACCTGCCCAAGGTTCAGGCTTACCGCGACCGCTACGGCGTTTGACGCAACCCGGTCGCACTGGCCACTGTTTTCTGGTGCGACTGCGGTCACAACTTCTTGGTTTGAGATCACAACTGTCTTTTCGACGGTTTCAGGTCATTTGCACACGACCAAAACATCAAAATCAAATTAATTTGATTTTTTTACAAATATCTACTTAAAAAAACAAAGCTGGCTTTGCCCTTCTTCCAGCAGCGTTTCCGGATCGGCCAAGGCACACCGATTCGCTTTTGTTTTTTCCAATTTTTCCTGTTTTCTCCTCTGAAAACACGCTGAACTCACCACACCACGCTGGTCGATTCAGCGCCTGCTTGCACACACCAGCGAACGCCAAATACGCTACTTTTTTTGTCTGAAATTTTTATTTCAGATGCACTTCGTGCTCGCTTGTACTCCATTTGGCGGATTCGCAACTTCTCTTTTTTCACGAGAATTTCAGTTTTAACGTAGCTGGTAATTCACCGCTCATGATTCATCTTGATTGCCAAAAATACTTTCTTCGTTCAACAACGAAGACAAAACCATCTCAAGGATTTTGGGCTGTGATGCAACGCGCCTGTCCTGGCCTCTTGCTGGTCAGCATGGGCCTGACCGTTCAGGCTCAAACCTTGACCGAAGTGGTCAATCAGGCCCTGCAAACATACCCATCTGTTTTGTCGGCTGCGGCCAAGGCCTCTGCTTCTCGTTCTGACATTGCGCGTGCCCGCAGCGCCCACTACCCACAGCTGGGCATGACCGCCACGGCCAATGCCTTTGCCTCTGACACCTTCCCAGCGGGCACCTCCAGAAGTTCGCTGTCCCCCACGGCCAAAGTGAACTTGTGGTCGGGCGGCAAAATTGAAGCAGAGGCGCAGCGTGCGCAGGCCTTGACGCAGGCGTCGGAATACCTGCAAGCCAGCACCTTGGATGAAGTGGCTCAGTTGGCCGCAGAGGCTTATCTCAATTGGGCGAAAACAGCCGATCTCTACCGCTTGGCTGTGCTCAACGTCAATGCCCACGAAGAAACATTGAGCGACATCCGAAAAATTGCCCAAGCTGACACCGGTCGTCGCGTGGACTATGAGCAGGCCTTGGTTCGGATGGAAAATGCCACACTGAGTCTGCAGCAACGCAAATCAGACTTCGCTCAAGCGATTCAGCGCGTCAGGCGCTTCTGGACTGCAGACATGGGCTCTCGGCCTGAAGGCCTTGAAGACGCCGTGACCGACTCGGGCGTTTTGGGCAAAATTCCTTCGTCTTTGGCTCAAGCGGTCGAGATGGTCTGGCTTGACCTCCCCGCCATTGCTCAAGCCCGAGCGCAAGTTAAGGCCGCACAAGCGGGTGTTCGTGTGGCCAAAAGCCAATTTTGGCCCACCGTGGATTTATCAGTCTCCAAACAAGCCAACACGGCCAATGGCCGCCAAGAGGCTTTTACACAACTCCAAGTCAATGCGCCTTTTTACAACGGTGGCGGCACGGCCGCGCTGGTTGAAGGGGCTGTCGGTCAACTCAAAGCTGCCGAATTTGCCCTGGAAGAAGCCCAACTTCTGGCCCGTGAAAAGGCCGCATTGGCCTGGCAAGAATGGGCTTCTGCCCGCGCCCGCTCTGTCACGGGAGCCTCTCAATCCGATGTAGGCGACAAACTCGTGGAGGCTTATCGCCAACAGTTTCGTGTGGCCCGACGCTCCTTGCTGGACCTGCTGAACATTCAGGCCGACGCCTTCAATTACCGCAGCTCTGCCCGCGCGGCCTTCCATGACGAGCGCTTGGCCCGTGTGCGTCTTCTGGCCGTCACTGGCGACTTGGCCAAACGATTCACGGCCGAACCCGGTCGTGTCCTGACTCCCGCCCAGTGAGCGATTTTTTTCAAAGTGACCGACCATGGCTCAATTGATTCCCATGCCAACCGCAGTTGGCGCAGCCCCCAAGCCCTCAGCGGGCCAGGACATCCAGGCTGACCCATTTTTGCTGTGCATGACCATGGCCGCCAAGCAACTGGGGCGTCCTGTGCACGCTCAGGTTTTGCGATCCGGTTTTGCACTCGATGCGCGTGGCCGTGTGCCCTTGGCAGCTTATCCCGACATGGCGCACAAAAATGGCTTGATGGCCGCTTGGTCGCGCGTGCGCTTGTCCGAGATTCCTCATTACGTGCTGCCCGTGTTGATGCCATTGATGGATGGACGGGCCTGCGTGCTGCGCAGCATCGAGGGCAAGGAGGCTGTTGTCTGGTGGGCAGACAAAGGGATGGAGGACCACAAAATCGCGTTGCCAGAGCTGCAAAGTCTGGCCCGCCCCGAGGTGCTGGCCATCAAGCTCCCCCCCTCACGCCATGACCAAACTCTGGCCCCCATGGCAGGCTCTGCTTTCAACTGGTTTTGGGGCACTTTGTGGCGATTTCGCGCTTTTTATGTGGAATCGATGGTGGCCACGGTGGTTGCAAACTTGTTAACACTGGCCAGTGTGTTCTTCACCATGAACGTGTATGACCGGGTCGTTCCGACCGGTGCTTACACCTCGTTGTGGACACTGGCGATCGGCACCACAGTGGCCATTTTCATGGAGTTCATCATGCGCTGGCTCAAAGCCCGTTTGGTGGATTTGGGTGGGAAAAAAGCCGACCTGGCCATCAATGCCACTTTGCTTCGAGAAATCATGGCCATTCGACTCGAGCACCGTCCTCAGTCGGTCGGAATTTTTGCCAGTTCCATGCGTGACTTTGAGTCGCTTCGTGACTTTTTCTCCTCAGCCTCCTTGGTGGTTTTGGCGGACATGCCTTTTGTCTTGATGTTTCTCGCCCTCATTGCCATGGTCGGTGGAAACCTGGTCTGGATTCCTGCACTGGCGGTGCCTTTGCTGATCGTCATTGGCTTGCTGTCTCAAAGGCCTTTGATGAGTGCCATGCGGGAAAACATGAAAGAGTCGGGCGACAAGCAAAGCGTGCTGGTTGAGTCGGTGTTGAATCTGGAACTGCTCAAAGCACACAACGCTGAAAGCTACTTGCAGCGTCGCTGGGAGGTGGCCAATTTGGCCGGTGCCGACTCTTACAAGCGCATGCGCAGCCTGACCAACTGGATCATGGGCTTCACCACGGCGCTTCAGCAATTCATCACGGTGGCCATGGTGGTGGGCGGTGTTTACATGATTCATGCCAATCAGCTGACCTTGGGTGGTTTGATTGCCTCTGTGATTTTGGCTGGCCGTGCCATCTCTCCTTTGGCCAGCGTGATGTCTTTGGCCTCGCGTTACCAACAAGCCAGCTCAGCACTGGAAACCCTCGATGGCTTGATGAAGCGACCCCGTGACCGCATTCACGGTCGCAACTACCTTGTGCCCGAGAGCGTTCAAGGTGGTTTGCAGGCGGATGCGCTGGAGTTTGCCTACCCAGGCCAACACAAAATTCCAGTCATCAAAAACTTGTCCATGTCGATTGCACCCGGCCAAAAAGTGGCCATGCTGGGCCGTGTCGGCAGCGGCAAAAGCACTCTGCTGCGCTTGATGGCAGGTTTGTACGCCCCGTTGGCGGGCAATGTGCGTCTTGATGGTGTGGACATGCAGCAAATTGAGCCCACAGAGATGCGCAGCCGCATCGGCTACGTGGGCCAGGATCCGCAGCTGTTCATGGGCACGGTCCGCGAAAACCTGGTACTGGCCGACAGCTGGATCAGCGACACAAAAATTGTCGAAGTCCTCAAAACCTTGAACATTTACGACATTGTGTCCAACCACCCGCTGGGTCTGGACATGCCCATCACCGAAGCCGGTGGTGGTTTATCTGGTGGCCAGCGTCAACTTTTGTCGATTGCACGAATGATGCTGCGCAATCCGCAACTGGTCTTCATGGACGAACCGACAGCGAACATGGACCAAAACACCGAGGCCCGCGTGATTCTTGTGCTGCGCGACTGGTTGCGCGGACGGACTTTGCTCATGTCCACTCACCGCCCCCAGCTTTTGGAATGGGCTGATCTGATCGCCGTCATTGATTCCGGTCAGTGCGTGGCCTGGGGTCCCAAGCAAGAGATGCTCGACAAGTTGTCTCGCGGCATAGACGTCAATGGCACTAAACCACAAGGAGCTGTCGCATGAGCACGTTAACGCGCAAGAGCAAGGGCTTTGGCATGCCCACGGTCGAGGACGATGAGCGTCAAGCCAGTAAAACCCTGATTTCGGCCACCGCCATCACCTTGTTTTTGGGTCTGGGATGGGCTTCATTTTTTGAACTTGATGAAATCACACGCGGTCAAGGCAAGGTCATTCCATCCAGCCGTGAGCAAGTCATCCAGAGCCTGGACTCGGGTGTGATGAGTGAAATGTTTGTGCGTGAAGGCAGTGTGGTCGAAAAGGATCAGATTCTTTTGCGCATTGACGATGCACGTTCAGGCGCGGTTTACCGCGAAGCGCAAGAAAAATACTTGGCACTTTTGGCCCTGTCATCCCGCTTGAAAGCTGAAGCTTACGGAACATCTTTGGTCTTTCCCGATGAACTGAAAGCTGAACCCGCCCTGATGCGCCAGGAACTGCAAGCCTTCAATGCCAGAAAACTGGCTTTGTCTGAATCCCTGCGATCGCTGGACGCATCCCTATCTTCCGTGACCCGTGAACTGACCATCACCGAACCCATGGTCCGCCAAGGGGTCATGTCTGAAGTGGAATTGCTGCGCTTGAAACGCCAACAGTCCGAATTGATGGGACAAAGGGCTGAGCGACAAAACCGCTACCTCACCGATGCCAACAACGAATTGGTCAGGGTCGCTTCAGAGCTTTCTCAAACCAAAGAAAGCGCCACCGCACGCGAGGATGCGTTTCGCAGAACCACCATCAAATCACCGATGAAGGGCGTGGTTAAAAACGTCCAGATCACCACGGTTGGTGGTGTTGTTCAAGCGGGCCAATCGATTCTTGAAATTGTCCCGACTGAAGACGAAATGTTGGTTGAAGCTTACGTCAAGCCCGCAGAAGTGGCCTTTTTGAAAGTCGGCCAGCCTGCTGTCGTGAAGTTAACCGCCTACGACTTCAATAAATACGGTGGTCTCGATGGTGTGCTTGAGCATTTGAGTCCAGACACATTGCGCGATGAAAAGCAGCGAAAACCCGGTAACCCGGTGGAGCTCGAGGAGGGTCTTTACCGAATCATCATTCGGGTCAAACCCAGTCCTGAATTGCGCAATGGTCTTCGCCTCACCCCCTCACCAGGCATGACCGCCTCTGTCGAAATCAGAACGGGCTACAAGACCGTTCTTGAATACATCTTCCGTCCTTTGCAAAACGTCTCTCAGGCGTTGCGCGAACGTTAATCCAAATTTTCTTTCCAGGAGCCAAACCATGGGCGATGAACACACTCTTATTCTCGATGACGTCATTTCCGTCGAAGAACCCACCTTGTTGATCCCCAACAAGACAACACCCCATACCCCTCAATTTTTGAGTACGGCAGAAGCAGCCAGAATGTTGGGCTTGTCCACCACACTCGTTCAGACACTGGTTGACCAAGGTGAACTCAAGGGCTGGAAAACACGGGGCGGACACCGCCGTATTTCGCTCGACTCCATCATGGACTATCAAACCGTTTCACGGCATGCCGTGAATCGTCATGCCAAGTCCACCAGTAAACCTCGGGTAACGGTGGTCATTGAAACACCGGGTTTGATGAACAGCTTCATGCAAGATTTTCTTCAATGGGGCATTCCCATTGACGTTAACTTTTTTGAGTCCGTGACTGAAGCACTCTTGGATCTTTCGAACAAGCGCCCTGACATGATCGTGGTCGAGATGTCCATGCCACGAGCACTTCAGGAAAAAACATTTCAAGCACTTGAAAACTTCAACAAACGTGGCCACACCCCCTTGTCCGTGGTGTTGATCACGCAAGAAAAAGGACTGGCGTCTTCCATGCCATTTGGCGCAGCTTCTTCCATTCAGTTGGTTCCAGGCCCCTTGTCCTCTATCTGGTTGCATGCATATCTGACCGGTGTGGTGGCATCATGCAAGAACTGAAATTCACGTCGTTCAACAGGTCATCCTCCTTGTCGCGCAGTCCAACTCGCCCAGGACAAAATGAATCCCTCTTGCATGCCAATCGGTCTTCTGCAGCACACATGGATCAATTTGCCGAGGTCTCAGAAGACCCGAAAGGTCGATTGATCCGGAATTTGCGTTTGCACTTGGAACTGGACCCCGCTGAGTTGGCCACGCAAGCTTGCATTTCTGTGGCCCAGCTCTATGAAATCGAGCAGGGACTTTCAACGCGTTTTTACTCATCCTCCTTGCGCGAGCAAGCAGCCAAACGTGTTGCAAAATTGCTCAATGCGGATTGGGATAAATTGGAAGAAACTGCTGTTGCATTGAAGCCCTCCAACAAGGTGGTTCAATTGCAATGGCCCATCAGCAACAAGCCCGCCCCAATGGTTCGTCAACCAGAGTGGTCATCGCTTTCCGATTCACACATCAGCACGGCAGCAGCTCTTGAGCAACCCATTGCATTGGTTTTGTCTACGCCGTGCAAAGATCAGGTCATGCCTGAATCTCAATCAACACCCTTGATCGGTCCTGATCAAACCTTGCATGCGCCGATGGGGCAAGCTCGTTCAGCTTACTTATGGCGAAGTCTGATGCTTTTGTTGGGGGGCTTTCTGGGCTATGCCATTGCCGTTTGGAGCCCCTATGAATTGGTCTGGCCTTCGCAATTGATTTGGCCTTCTTCTCTGACGTCGGCCCTAGAACTTGTGTGGCCTGAAAAAGTTTCTTGGCCATTTTCTTTTTGACACCGTCATGGGCATCGATTTCATTCAAGCGTTTGAATGGAACTTGGTGCGGCTGGCGGGGATCGAACCCACGACCCTTGGCTTCGGAGGCCAATACTCTATCCACTGAGCTACAGCCGCATGCTGTCAAGCCTTTGCATTATCTCATGGCTTGTCATTCATCCTGTTGGATGCAAGGTCTGTGAAGGTCAGGTCGCTATAATATTGTGTTGATTCCGGACCACCTGAAGGCCTACTGGCCAAGCCCCACAAGAGGATTTCATGAGCGACAACAGTCACGATCACCACGAAGCACACACCGGCCCGGTGAAAACGCCCAAGCAAATGCTTTTGCTGAGTCTTGCTTCCTTCATTATTCCTGTGTTCATCATCATTGGTTTGGTGTTTTACGTCACCTCGGCCAACAAAACTGCACCGGGATCGAGTGACAGTGAAAGATCTGTTGCGCAACGCATCCAGAAGATTGGCACCATTGAAGTTCGTGATGCCAATCGCCCCTTGAAGGCCGGTGAAGAAGTTTACAAAGCGCAATGTGCTGCTTGTCATGCAGCGGGAGCCGCTGGCGCACCCAAATTTGCGGATGCTGCGGCTTGGGGTCCTCGTGTCAAACAAGGTTTGGAGACATTGGTCACCTCTGCACTCAAAGGCAAGGGTGCCATGGGCGCTCAATCAGGTGGCGACTTCAACGATATCGAAATTGCGCGTGCTGTCGTTTACATCACCAACAACGCCGGTTCCAAATTCGACGAACCTGCCGCTCCAAGTGCTGAGAAAAAGTAATTTTTCACGCACCAAACAACCGACCTCAGGGTCGGTTTTTTTATGTGTTTTTTTCTTGAACGATGCTTTGTGGACTCATCACGTAGTGATTTTGACCCGGTAGCGCTTGGGATTCACATTCTTCCAAAACACAGTTGCCTTTTTCCAATGCTTCGGCCACCAGGCCCACATCCAGACTGTGTACCAAACCAAAACCAAGGTCCGTTTTCAGATACACACGTCCCCGCTCATCCATCAGGCATGCAAGCGCTTTTGAGCTGACGCCCGTATGTGCAACGGGCGTAAAGGGTTCATTGACACGCCACACGTAAGGCGTGATTTCAAGTTCTACAAAAACCTTTTGGGGGCCATTCTGAAAATAACAACGTCCTTCCTCATCGACTGCATAGTTTCGGTTGATGAACTCGATCAATTTTTCGTGTTTGAGCAAGGATCCTTTGCTTCCTGCGACCCCGCTTTGAAATGAGCCCAAGCTCTGAACACGCTCATCTCGCATGAACCATTGCCCACGACTGTCCAAAGCCAACCATCCATAGCAATCGGGAACATTGGGCCATTTGGCCATGGCTTTTTTGACCAGGTCATCCATGTTGAGCCATCCTCTCATTCATCATCACGCCTGAGGCTTTCAAAAGCCACTCACCGACTGCATCGGGCATGCCTCGCACATGTCCGGGCCATGTTCCCTGTGCAAATCCGACATGGCCGCCTTGCTGAGGTTGCCAGAGTGTCACGGAAGATGACACATCGCTTTGTTTCGGCAGACTGAACATGGGGACAAATGGGTCATTTTTAGCGTTCAAAGCCAAGGCGGGCAATTTGATTTGATTCATCAATGGTTTTGCAGAGGCTTTCAACCAGTAGTCATCTGCATTTTGAAAGCCATGCACAGGCGCTGTGAACACATTGTCAAATTCATACAGATCTCGCGCTGCTTTGAGTTTTTGGGCATCAAATAAACCTGGATGCTGGGCCAATTTGGACATGGCTTTGGGTTTCATGCTTCGCAAAAACATCCTGGTATAAATTTGACGATTGACCCCTTGACCCATTGCTCGACCACTTTCGGTTAAATCCAACGGTGCGCAAATGGAAGCAATGGCATCCACGGATTTCAAGGCTTCTTTACCATGCTCACCAGCCCAGCGCATCAATGCGTTACCGCCCAGAGAGACGCCTGCTGCAACCATGGTTTGTCCACCGGCTTGATGGTGCTCTTGGCGCAACTTGTTCAATATCCAATGGATTTCTTGGTGATCCCCTGAGTGATAGGCACGTGGTCCATTGTTCAACTCACCACTGCAGCCTCTGAAATGCGGCAACACGAAATTCACATCTTGCTCGGCTGCCCAATCAGCAAAGGCCACAGCGTAATGGCTGCTTGAGGAGCCTTCCAAGCCATGAAAAAGAACGATCAATGGTCTGTGCGGGCTGCTGGCCCTTTGTTTGTCCACGTCAATGAAATCACCATCAGGGGCATGCCATCGTTCTCTGACTTGAGGTGAAGAAGTTGAAAATTGTCGACGTGCGAACAATGCAGGCCATATGGTTTGTGCGTGTCCTCCCGGTAACCAAGTCGGCGCGACATAGTCCATCATGTTCAATTCAACACCTTGTTGATAACTCAACGATTGCACACAGTCTGTCTAGAGTTAACCTCACATCGAGGGCCCGTACAGCTCAAGCTATCCAGCATGCTGAGTTTCAACTTCGTTTCCATTTCCATCTTTTTCATCGTCATCCATTGCGATTTTGGACTGTGTTTTTGTCCATCCAACCTCATGAGAACAAGCGTTCATGGATGTTTTTTTCATCCTTGATGTCAGCTGAGTTTACACACCAACATGGCGCATCCCAAAACAAAAAACCCGGAGACATTTCTGTTCCGGGTTACTTTGATGCATCGGTTAAAACCAATTTCAGCTGATCACTTCTTGCGGTATTTACGCAATGCGGACAACTGCGCAGCCAATACAGCAAGCTCTGATGTTGCACGAGCCAGGTCGATTTCACTCTTTGCATTTTTCAGTGCTTCTTCAGCCGCTGACTTCGCTGCGTTGGCTTTTTCTTCGTCAAGGTCTTTGCCTCGAATCGCGGTGTCAGACAGGACCGTCACACAGTCGGGCTGAACTTCCAGAATACCACCGGCAACGAATACAAATTCTTCGCCACCGTCAGCCTTCTCGATTCGAACTGAACCCGCTTTGATCCGAGTGATCAGCGGCGTGTGACGAGGATAAATGCCCAGTTCGCCAGATTCACCGGGTAAAGCCACAAATCGAGCTTCACCCGAATAAATGGACTCTTCGGCACTGACCACATCTACGTGGATGGTGTTCATGTTTTCTCCTTAAAAGGTACGTTAAAGCGGGCATTGGGGAAATTGAAACAGCCCCCCAATTGCGCTGCCTTACGCAGCCTTTTTAGCCTTCTCGAAAGCTTCGTCGATGGTGCCGACCATGTAAAAAGCTTGCTCTGGCAGGTGATCGCACTCGCCAGCAACAATCATCTTGAAACCACGGATGGTTTCGGCCAAGGTGACGTACTTGCCGGGTGAGCCGGTGAACACTTCAGCAACGTGGAACGGCTGCGACAGGAAACGCTGGATCTTGCGAGCACGGGCCACGGCCAACTTGTCTTCTGGAGCCAAGTCATCCATGCCCATGATGGCGATGATGTCGCGCAGTTCACGATAACGCTGCAAGGTGCCTTGCACAGCACGGGCTGTTTCGTAGTGGTCTTGACCCACAACCAAAGGATCGAGCTGACGGCTGGTGGAGTCCAGAGGATCCACAGCAGGGTAGATACCGAGCGAAGCGATGTCACGCGACAACACGACGGTCGAATCCAAGTGCGCGAAGGTGGTCGCTGGCGATGGATCGGTCAAGTCATCGGCTGGCACGTAAACGGCTTGGATGGAAGTGATCGAACCGACTTTGGTCGAGGTGATACGCTCTTGCAGACGGCCCATTTCTTCGGCCAGCGTTGGCTGGTAACCCACAGCAGAAGGCATACGGCCCAACAAGGCGGACACTTCGGTACCGGCCAGTGTGTAGCGGTAGATGTTGTCCACGAAGAACAACACATCTTTGCCTTCGTCACGGAAGGATTCGGCGATGGTCAGACCGGTCAAGGCGACGCGCAAACGGTTGCCTGGTGGCTCGTTCATCTGACCGTACACCATGGCCACTTTGGACTCAGGCAGGTTCTCGAGGTTCACGACGCCGGAGTCGGCCATCTCGTGGTAGAAGTCGTTACCTTCACGGGTACGTTCACCCACACCAGCAAACACGGACAAACCGCTGTGCGCCTTGGCGATGTTGTTGATGAGTTCCATCATGTTCACGGTCTTGCCCACACCGGCACCACCGAACAAACCGACCTTACCGCCTTTGGCGAACGGGCAGACCAAGTCAATCACTTTGATGCCGGTTTCCAGCAATTCTTGTGATGGGCTCAGTTCGTCGTAAGCTGGCGCCTTGCGGTGGATGGAAGATGTCAATTCTTGGCTGACAGGACCACGTTCGTCGATGGGTGAACCCAACACGTCCATGATTCGGCCCAGTGTGGCTTTGCCCACGGGCACGGTGATCGCCTTGCCTGTGTTGAACACCATCAGACCACGGCGCAAGCCGTCGGAAGAACCGAGCGCAATGGTGCGCACGATGCCATCGCCGAGTTGCTGCTGCACTTCCAATGTCAGCGCAGAGCCTTCCATTTTGAGTGCGTCATAAACTTTGGGCATCTGGTTACGTGGAAATTCCACGTCGACCACAGCGCCAATACACTGAACAATTTTTCCTTGGGCTTGCATTTTTCGCTCCAAATAATTTGATTTAGCAGAACTGTGAATCAACCGCTGATCGCGGCTGCGCCAGAGACGATTTCAGACAGTTCTTTGGTGATGGCGGCTTGACGGGTCTTGTTGTAGACGAGTTTGAGTTCGCCAATCACATTGCCAGCATTGTCTGTTGCAGCCTTCATGGCGACCATTCGCGCTGCGTGCTCAGAAGCCATGTTTTCTGCAACTGCTTGATAAGCCAGCGCTTCTGCATAACGGACCAACAAATCATCAATCACCGACTGTGGATCGGGTTCGTAGATGTAATCCCAACCATGCGACACCGTACCTGCTGCCTTGGTATCTTCTTGCATCTTGGACGAGGACAAGGGCAAGAGCTGATCAATGGTTGGCACTTGCGCCATGGTGCTGACGAACTTGTTGTAACACAGGTACACAGCACTGACTTCACCTGCGGCATAAGCATCCAGCAGCACCTTGACAGGGCCAATCAGCTTTTCCAAGTGAGGTTTGTCGCCCAAATGGGTGACATGGGCCACCACTTTGGCATTGACGCGGTTGAGAAAACCCAAACCTTTACCACCGATGGCCACAGCCAGTGGCGTCTTGCCTTCTGCTTGCGTTTGACGCAATTGACCCGTCACGGCACGCAACAGGTTGGTGTTCAAGCCACCGCACAGCCCTTTGTCCGTGGTCACCACGATGAAGCCGACGGACTTGCCGTCGTTTTGCTTCATGAAGGCGTGCACGTACTCAGGGTTGGCCTGCCCGAGGTGAGTCGCAATGGTGCGAATCTTCTCGCTGTAAGGCCGGGCCGTACGCATACGCTCCTGCGCCTTGCGCATTTTGGAGACAGAAATCATCTCCATGGCTTTTGTGATCTTCTTGGTGTTTTCCACCGATTTGATCTTGGTGCGTAGTTCCTTGCCCGATGCCATCAGCGACTCCTTTTGATCAGGTAGAAATTAAGCAAAGCTTTTCTTGAAAGCAGCCACTGCGGTGTTCAATTCGGCTTCTGCCTCTTTGTCCAGCGCTTTGGAACTTTCGATCTTGGCCAGCAAGGCGGCGCACGAATCTTTCAGGTAAGCGTGCAAGCCATGCTCGAAGGACAAGACTTTCTTGACATCGATGTCGTCCATGAAGCCTTTGTTCACGGCAAACAGGCTGGCACCCATCAAGCTGATCGACAAGGGGCTGTACTGGGCTTGCTTGAGCAATTCGGTCACGCGGGCACCACGGTCCAACTGCTTGCGTGTGGACTCGTCCAAGTCAGAGGCGAACTGCGCAAACGCGGCCAATTCACGGTACTGGGCCAAGTCGGTACGGATACCACCAGACTGACCTTTGATGATCTTGGTCTGAGCAGAGCTACCCACGCGGGACACCGAGATACCGGCGTTGATCGCAGGTCGGATACCGGCGTTGAACAAGCTGGTTTCCAAGAAGATCTGACCGTCGGTGATCGAAATCACGTTGGTGGGCACGAAAGCGGACACGTCACCGGCTTGGGTTTCGATGATAGGCAAAGCCGTCAAGGAACCAGTTTTGCCAGTCACTGCGCCTTTGGTGAAGGCTTCGACGTAGTCGGCATTCACGCGGGCTGCACGCTCGAGCAAACGGCTGTGCAAATAGAACACATCGCCAGGGTAAGCTTCGCGGCCTGGTGGGCGGCGCAAGAGCAGCGACACTTGACGGTAAGCCACGGCTTGCTTGGACAGATCGTCATACACGATCAAAGCGTCTTCGCCACGGTCACGGAAGTATTCGCCCATGGTGCAGCCAGAGTAGGCCGACACGTACTGCATGGCAGCAGATTCAGAGGCGGAAGCGGCCACCACAATGGTGTATTCCATCGCGCCAGCTTGTTCCAGAGCGCGCACCACGTTCTTGATCGACGAGGCTTTTTGGCCAATCGCGACGTAAACGCAGGTCATGTTCTGACCTTTTTGGTTGATGATGGCGTCGATCGCAACGGCTGTCTTGCCGGTCTGACGGTCACCAATGATCAATTCGCGCTGACCACGGCCCACTGGCACCATGGAGTCGATCGACTTCAGGCCAGTCTGCATGGGTTGGTCAACCGACTTACGTGCGATCACGCCAGGGGCGACTTTTTCGATCACGTCGGTCATTTTGGCGTTGATGGGGCCTTTGCCGTCAATCGGCTGACCCAAGGCGTTCACCACACGGCCAATCAGTTCAGGGCCTACGGGCACTTCCAGAATACGGCCGGTGCACTTGACCGTGTCGCCTTCAGAGATGTGCTCATATTCGCCCAAAATCACGGCACCGACCGAGTCACGCTCGAGGTTCAGGGCCAGACCAAATGTGGCATTGCCATCGGCGGTCGATGGGAATTCCAGCATCTCGCCTTGCATCACGTCGGACAAGCCATGGACGCGAACGATACCGTCGGTCACCGACACCACGGTACCTTGGTTACGGATATCGGCGCTGGCGGACAGCCCTTCAATGCGGCTCTTGATCAGTTCAGAAATTTCTGCGGGATTGAGTTGCATGACTCTTTCCTTCTTTCTTTAAAT
Organism: Limnohabitans sp. WS1; assembly: GCF_003063265.1. Classification (GTDB taxonomy): domain Bacteria; phylum Pseudomonadota; class Gammaproteobacteria; order Burkholderiales; family Burkholderiaceae_C; genus Limnohabitans_A. The sequence continues at coordinate 22,355 of NZ_NERU01000024.1, read as the reverse complement.
ATGTCCGGTCTCAATCCGCTTAAGCGGTGAGGGCCGATTTCATTTGTTCCAGTCGGGCCTTGACGGAGGTATCGAGGACCTCGTCACCCACCACCACACGGATGCCACCAATCAAGGAAGAATCCAACTCGACGCTCACGTTGAGCTTGCGCGCAAAGCGCTTTTCGAGCGTGGCCGACAAATCAGCCAAAGCTGAAGCGTCAATGGGGAATGCACTGTAGACCACCGCATCTGCGGTGCCACCTTGCGCATTCATGAGCGCCCGGTACTGCTGTGCAACGACAGGCAGCGCACTGAGACGGCGGTTTTCGATCACCAGGTGCAGGAAATTCTTGCCAGCCTCAGGCAGTGCTGTGCGCAGCACGCCAGAGATCAGATCGAATGCCTGCTCGTCGGACACTTTGGGGCTGTCGATGAACTGCTGCAGTTGCGCGTTGTCGGCAACAGCAGCGAGTTCTTCCAGCCAAGCGGCCGTGCCAGCAAGATCGGATGCCTGCGCTTTGAAAAGCGCTTCGGCATAAGGGCGGGCGATGGTAGCAAGTTCTGCCATGGTCTTCTCTGGCTGGAGCTTTTTACAGCTCGGTCTTGAGGCGGCTCAGCAGATCAGCGTGGACACCGGCATTGACTTCCTTGCGGAGAATCTGCTCGGCGCCTTTGACGGCCAAGGCTGCAACTTGCTCACGCAGAGCTTCGCGGGCCTTGACTGCTTGCTGCTCGGCTTCGGCCTTGGCAGCGGCGATGATCTTGTTGCCTTCTTCGGTGGCACGTGCTTTGGCTTCGTCAACGATGCCATTTGCACGGCGCTCGGCGTCAGCCAAGCGCGTAGCCGTCTCGTTGCGCGACTTGGCCAACTCGGACTCGACTCGCGCATTGGCGCTGGAGAGTTCGGCTTTGGCTTTGTCGGCGGCAGCGAGGCCGTCAGCGATTTTCTGTGCCCGTTCATCGAGCGCTTTTGTGATCGGGGGCCACACGAATTTCATCGTGAACCACACCAGAATCGCAAAAACGATCATCTGAATGAACAGAGTAGCGTTAATGTTCACGGTTCAGTCCTTCTTCTGTTGGAAGAGGTACGTGGATTACTTCAAAACGAAGGGGTTGGCGAAGGCGAACAGCAAAGCGATGGCCACACCGATCAGGAACGCAGCATCAATCAGACCCGCCAAGATGAACATCTTGGTTTGGAGTTCGTTCATCAATTCAGGCTGACGAGCCGAAGACTCGAGGAATTTGCCGCCCATCAAAGCAATACCGATCGAAGCGCCGATAGCACCCAGACCAACGATCAAACCGCATGCCAATGCCACCAGGCCGAGAATGTTTTCCATGAGAAGCTCCTAAAAGTTAGTGGAAAAAAGAAACAAGAAACAAGGGAAAAAGTGTCATCAATGTGCGTCGTGCGCTTGACCTGTGTAGATCAGCGTCAACATCATAAAGATGAAGGCTTGCAAGGTGATGACCAGGATGTGGAACAAAGTCCACACGGTACCGGCGACGATATGACCAATGGCCAGACCCACGCCAGTTGCCGACAATGCCCAGCCGCCACCCATGAGGGCAATCAACATGAACACCAACTCACCCGCAAACATGTTGCCAAACAGTCGCATGCCATGCGAAACCGTCTTGGCCAAATATTCAATCATCTGCATCAGGAAGTTCACTGGCCACAAAGCCCAGTGATCACCAAACGGAGCAGCAATCAATTCGTGCGCCCAACCGCCCAAGCCTTTGATCTTGATGTTGTAGACCAAGCAGATGAACAAGACTGAACAGGACAAACCCAATGTGGTGGACAAATCAGCTGTTGGCACCACACGCATGTAGTCTTTGAAGCCCAAAGCCGGACCCGCAGCATGCCATGCAGCAGGAATCAGATCGACCGGCAACATGTCCATCGCGTTCATCAGGAAAATCCAGACGAACACCGTCAAGGCCAATGGCGAAATCAGTTTGCGGCTCTTGGCGTTGTGGATCACGCCCTTGGCCTGGTTTTCAACCATTTCAGACAGGATCTCGACCGCTGCCTGAAAACGTCCAGGAACACCCGAAGTTGCCTTGCGAGCAGCCGCCCACAGCACAACACAGCCAACGACACCCAAAACGAGGGAGAAAAAGACCGAGTCCAGGTTGAACAAACTGAAATCAACGATGCTTGTTTGCTTCACTCCCTCAAATGAGAAATTCATTTGCAGGTGTTGCAAGTGATGCTGGATGTACTCTCCAGCCGTTGGGGCGTGTGCGCCAGCGTTTTCAGCAGCCATAAATCACCAATCAGTTCAAAAAATAGTCGGTTTCGATTTTTGTTGTAACCAGCCCAGCGCCATGGCCAACCAGTACATCTTCATCGTCACCACAAAGCTTGCCACCAAGGCAAACCAGCTCAAATTAGAAATCACTTTGGGCGCAACCAGAAGCAGCGCCACAGTCAATGCAATCTTGACCAACTCCCACACCATCAAACCCATCAAGGCTGAGCCCGGCTGAGTCCGTCGCATTTGCCGGTTCAAAGCCCTGACAAACACCACGGCAGGAATGACCACTGCCACTGACCCCCAAGCCACAGAAGCCGCCATACCAGCATCCCCTGTGACCAAGCCCGTAAGCAAGACCATCAACACACCAACCCCCGCCTGCAAACCCAGAACTCGCCAAGGCGAGGCTTGTGGGTTGTTTTGTCGCCATGCTTGTGCTTGTGCGACCGTCAAGGGCTTGAATTCAGCTTCTTCGCCTTCATCTGCAAGCTCTTCGCTGTTGCCGCGTCTTTCGGTTTGTGTGGATGAGGCGATTTTGACCATCTCAAATTACAACCAGGTTACGCACTTGGCAAATGCTGCAAAGCCTCTGATTATACGTAGAAACCCGTGCCTGTTCATTTTTTTTGATACGCCGTCCCTACAGTCTAAGAAGTTTCGCCTTCGCACCGACTCAGGTGACAATCGAACCCTTGTTCGTTCAACGACAAATTACAAATTGATCAAGGGGTTACGGCATGTACGATTGGGTTAAATTTCTGCACTTGGGTGCAGGCATTGTTTGGCTTGGTGGGATGGCATTGGTCATTTTGGCTTTGCGCCCCGTGGCGATCCAACTTTTACAAGCGCCTGAGCGTCTGCGCTTGATGTCTGACGTTCTTTCCCGATTTTTCTTCATGGTCTGGATCTCGATTGCCTTGATTCTGGCCTCCGGTTTCTGGATGTTGTCGATAGCGGGCATGAAGCTCGCCCCGACAGGTTGGCACGCCATGTCAGCCCTGGGCCTGCTGATGTGCCTGATTTTTGCCCACATCTGGTTTGCGCCTTTTCGACGTCTGAAAGCTGCCGTGGCAACCTCCGATTGGCCTTCTGCGGGCAAGGCTTTGGGACAAATTCACCCCTTGGTACTGACCAATTTTGCATTGGGCTGGCTCGCGGTTTTGGCCGTCACTGTCTGGCGTTAAGCTTGCGTTTCTAAGGGACTATTTCATGAGTGCTTCCATCACACCACCGGCAGGCATCGACCCTCGCAAAGACACCCTGATCGAGTACCCATCGGTCTTTCCGATCAAGGTCATGGGTGCCATGGTCGACGGCTTTGCCGAGGCCATGTGCCAAGTTGCTTTGCAATTTGATCCTGGCTTTGATCCCGCTTCCATCGAATTGCGACCCAGCAAAGGCGGCAACTACTTGGGCGTGACGCTCAGCATCACGGCCACCAGCCGCGAACAACTCGACGACCTGTACCGCGCCCTGACCTCGCACCCGATGGTCAAAATCGTGCTTTGAGCATGGACATCCGGCTTCTTGGGCAAGTGGAGTACTTGCCAACCTACGAAGCCATGCAGGCGTTCACGACCGCGCGCACGCCTGTTACGCCCAATGAACTTTGGATGTGCGAACACCCGCCTGTGTTCACCCAAGGGCTGGCGGGCCAAGCCTCGCACCTCTTGATGCCCGGCGATATTCCGGTGGTTCAAACCAACCGGGGTGGGCAAGTCACTTTTCATGGCCCCGGCCAAGTCATGGCTTACCCCTTGGTCAACCTGCAACGCGCCGGGTACTACGTCAAGGAATACGTCTTCAAGCTGGAAGAGTCGGTCATACGCACCCTGGCGCACTTCGGCGTGACAGGCCACCGGGTGGCGGGTGCGCCGGGCATTTATGTGCGCCTGGACGACCCCTTCAGCCACGCGGCCCTGGTCGGCCCGGCCCCGGCGGGCGACCCCTTCAAGGGCTTGGGCAAGATCAGCGCTTTGGGCATCAAAGTCAGCCGCCACTGCACCTACCACGGTGCGGCCCTGAACGTGGCCATGGACCTTCAACCCTTTGAGCGTATCAACCCCTGTGGTTATGCCGGCCTGAAAACCGTGGACCTTTTTACAATCGGTGTTGAAACCACTTGGGACGAAGCCGCCCGGGTGCTGGCGGGCCAACTCGCGGCCCGACTCTGAAACGCCTCCTGACCTGCCGCCGAGCGGCCACCGAAAGAATCCGATGAGCATCATCCCGACCGAACGCCCAGTGGTACGCGAAGCGCAAAGCGTTGAAAACTACGACCCCATGGCCAAACAAAAGGCCGCCGCCAAACTCTCGCGCATTCCGGTCAAGGTCGAGCAAGCCGAGGTGTTGAAAAAGCCCGAATGGATACGTGTCAAGGCGGGCTCGCCCACCACCCGTTTTTACGAGATCAAAGATGTGTTGCGCGCCAACAAACTGGTGACCGTGTGCGAGGAAGCCAGCTGCCCCAACATCGGTGAATGCTTTGGCAAGGGCACGGCCACCTTCATGATCATGGGCGACAAGTGCACTCGGCGCTGCCCGTTTTGCGACGTGGGCCACGGCCGCCCCGACCCGCTGGATGTGAACGAGCCTGATAACCTGGCCAAGACCATTGCGCAGCTCCAACTGAAGTACGTGGTCATCACCAGCGTGGACCGCGATGACCTGCGCGACGGCGGTGCCGGGCACTTTGTCGAGTGCATTCGCAAAACCCGCGAACTCTCGCCCACCACCCAAATCGAAGTGCTGGTGCCCGACTTCCGGGGGCGCGACGACCGCGCCCTCGAGATCTTGAAGGCCGCGCCGCCCGATGTGATGAACCACAACATGGAAACCGTGCCACGCTTGTACAAGGAAGCGCGCCCCGGCTCGGACTACCAGTTCTCACTGAACTTGCTGAAGAAATTCAAGGCGCTTTTCCCGAATGTGCCGACCAAGAGTGGCCTCATGGTCGGCCTAGGTGAGACGGACGAAGAAATCCTGGAGGTCATGCGCGACATGCGGGCGCACAACATCGAGATGCTGACCATTGGCCAGTACCTGGCCCCCAGCAACAGCCACCTGCCGGTGCGCCGCTACGTGCACCCCGACACCTTCAAGATGTTCGAGGCCAAGGCCTATGAAATGGGCTTTTCACATGCAGCGGTGGGTGCGATGGTGCGTTCGAGCTACCACGCGGACCAGCAGGCGCATTCGGCGCATCTGAGCTTGGCAGACAAGGCTTGAGCCTGGCCATTGACTGACCCATTCACACGGAGCACCCCATCATGACCGACACCAGCGCTTACACCCCTCCCTCCGTCTGGACTTGGAACAAGGCCAACGGCGGGCGTTTTGCCAACATCAACCGCCCCATCTCGGGGGCCACACACGAGCAAGACCTGCCGCGAGGCCAGCACCCCCTGCAGCTGTACTCCCTGGGCACGCCCAACGGCGTCAAAGTCACCGTGATGCTCGAAGAGTTGCTGGCCCTGGGGCACGCAGGCGCCGAATACGATGCGTGGCTGATCCGCATCCAGGAGGGCCAGCAATTCAGCAGTGGCTTTGTCAGCGTGAACCCCAACTCCAAGATCCCGGCGCTGCTGGACTGCAGCGGCGAGCAACCGGTACGGGTGTTTGAATCGGGTGCGATTTTGCTGTACCTGGCCGAAAAATTTGGCGCTCTGGTGCCCACCGATCCCGCCCGACGCGCCGAATGCCTGTCGTGGTTGTTCTGGCAAATGGGCAGCGCCCCTTATTTGGGTGGCGGTTTTGGGCATTTTTATGCCTATGCGCCGGTCAAGATCGAATACGCCATTGACCGCTTTGCCATGGAGGTCAAGCGCGAGATGGACGTGTTGGACCGCCGCTTGGCCGAGAGCCGCTTCATCGCCGGCGACGACTACACGATCGCCGACATCGCCATCTGGCCCTGGTATGGCGCTTTGGCAAAAGGTCTGCTGTACGAAGCCGGTGAATTTTTGCAGGTGCAGGAATACACCCATGTGCAGCGCTGGGCCGAAGAACTGGCGCAACGCCCTGCCGTGCAGCGCGGTCGCATGGTCAACCGCGTGATGGGTGCCCCTGAATCACAGTTGCATGAACGCCATGATGCGGCTGATTTTGAGACGCAGACTCAAGATAAAAAATCAAAATCCAAGGATTGAGGCTTGAAAAATTTCGGCCACCAGTCAACTCGACATCATGCTGGCCGGATCATCACTGTCCATCACTTGCTGAGCCCACAGCGCCAACTTGGCACTGTCTGAGCGCAAAATTTGTTGCTTGACCGCCAAAATTTGCGAGGGGTGCATGGAAAAACTGCGAAGCCCCAAACCCAAGAGCAATCGGGTCATGCTGATATCTCCCGCCATCTCGCCACAAACAGAAACACTTTTGCCGCTGACTTGCCCTTGAGCAATCGTGTCAGCGATCAAGCGCAGGACAGCAGGATGAAGTGGGTCATACAAATGGGCCACCGACTCATCGGCACGATCAATGGCCAAGGTGTACTGAATCAAATCGTTGGTGCCGATGGACAAAAAGTCAAAGTATCGGGTGAACAAGCGCAAGGACAGGGCTGCCGCAGGAATTTCGATCATGGCCCCCAAACGCACGGGTCCATGGGCTGTACCCCTTCGATCGAGTTCCTGCCTGGCCTGCGAAATCAATGCCAGGGTTTGACGAATTTCGCTCCCATGAGCCAACATGGGCACCAACAAATTCACTTGGCCGTGCGTTGCTGAACGCAAAATCGCACGCAGCTGCGTCAGAAACATCGAGGGATCCGCCAAACTCCACCGGATTGCACGCAAGCCCAGTGCGGGGTTCAAATGCGATGCATCATGACGGGCTTCATCAAGCGGCTTGTCTGCGCCCACATCAACGGTTCTGATGGTCACGGGCAAACCCTTCATGCCATCAACAGCGCGGCGGTAGGCCTCGTATTGCTCTTCTTCACCGGGCAAGTTCCCTTGACGGCCCATGAAGAGAAACTCACTGCGAAACAAACCCACACCGACTGCCCCCGCCGAGATGGCTGCTTGCGTGTCTTCAGGCATCTCAATGTTGGCCAACAATTCGATTTTTTGACCATCCAGCGTGATCGCCGGTGTGTGACGCAATCGGACCAAGCGCTCTCGCTCCAATTCACCTTGCCGCTGTTTGAAGCCATAGTCGGCCAAAATAATGGGCGATGGATCCACAATGATCACGCCAGCGTCACCGTCGATGATGACCCAATCATCTTGCTTCACCAACTGGCTGGCCGTACGGGCCCCCACCACAGCGGGGATGTCCAAACTCCGAGCCACGATGGCTGTGTGAGATGTTTTGCCCCCTACATCGGTCACAAACCCGGTAAAAACACTTTGCTTGAATTGCAACATGTCGGCGGGTGATAAGTCGTGTGCCACCAAAACCAGTGGCACATCGGTATCCCCCAGTTGAAGGTCTTGTTGCGGCCGCAAAGGTCTTTGGACCTTGACCATGGGTGAACCTGAGCCCTTGAGACTGTGCAACACACGCTCGGCAACTTGTTCTACGTCGGCTTTTCTCTCTCGCAAATAGGGGTCATCCATCTCGTCAAATTGACGCGCGATGATTTCCAGCTGGCTGGTCAATGCCCACTCGGCGTTGTAAAGCCGCTCTTTGATCCAATGCGCGACACTGGCATTGAGTTCCTCATCTTGCAGCAGCATCAGGTGCACATCGAGCAAAGCGGCCAGTTCGTGTGGCGCGTCTTTGGGCATGTCACGCTGCAAACGCTGTAACTCATCGATGACGGCATCTCGTGCTGTACACAAACGCTCGATTTCAACCGGTATTTGGTCTGCCTGGATGAAGTAGTGCGCCACATCGACACGACTCGATGCCACCAAAACAGCCCGCCCGATGGCGATGCCTCGGGCGACCGCCAATCCATGGATGCTGAACGTCATGGGTAAAGCTCCAAAGCCCGATTTCTATGAAGCACGAGCACCGTCATTCGCCCTCACCAAATTTATCGGCCATCAAAGCAAGCAAGGCATCAAGTGCTTCTTGATCTCTTTCACCCGAAGTTTCAAGAACAACCTCACTCCCAATGCCCGCTGCAAGCATCATCACGCCCATGATGCTTTTGGCGTTGATGCGTCGCTCACCTTTGCTCAACCAGACATCACAGGGAAAACTGCCTGCCAATTTTGTCAGTTTGGCGGATGCGCGTGCATGAAGACCCAGTTTATTGCTGATGGTCGTGGTGGCTTGAGGCATGTCTTGTTCCTGTTTGATTTTGTGGGGCTGTACTTCCAACGGGCATGACACCCTGTGTTCCACCAGCGTGGGCACGTGCCGCCAGTGACTCCAAACTTTCGTGTCGGTAACAAACACTGCGCAGCAACATGGGCAAATTAACCCCAGCGACCAGGCGGGTTCGCGAGCCATCACCCAACTGCTGCGCCACATTACAAGGCGTTGCTCCAAACACGTCACTGAGCAACAACACTTCTTGCGTTGCCAACGCTGTCATGGCGTTGTGCGCTTGCTGCAGGCTGTCCTCAGGGGCATCATTGGCCAACACATCGAGGGCCAAAACGCCGGCCGCACAATCCGGAAAAACATGCAATGCGCAATCGCGCAGAGCGCTGGCCAGTGGTGCATGAGCAATGATGAGGATGCCGATCATAAGCAGGTCATTATCAGGCTTGAATCGGACGTTTCAGCAAAAAATACAGCCACGACAACCCCGAGCAAACACCAAAACAAGCCAAAGCCATTTGATAGGCCGCTGGCTTTTGAAGGCCCATGCCCAGACCGGCATCGACCATCAATCCAATGCCCCACTGAACAACAAAAATTCCGGCAAAAACAACCAGGTTGTAAGCAGACAATGCACGGCCTGCCAAATGGGGTGGAAATGCCATGCCCACGGCTGGCTGCGCCAACGCAACCACCGTGCTGGAAACACACAACAAAGCCACGCCAACAGCTGCACCCGTGCCGATGGATGGGCCCATCCAGGCCAAGCTGGCAATCACGACAAAACTCATGGGTAAACCCCAGGCTATCAAACGCTCCACAGGGATACCTCTGCGGGCCAAGCCAGGGCTCATCAATCCCCAGAGCCAAAATGTGACCAACATGCACAGATTGATCAAAAACAAGCCTTTTGCTGCCTCAGTCGGTGTCCAGCCAGCGACCTGCGTCATCCAGGGCCCAGCCCACAAGGTCTGAATGGCCACCATCCCTCCGTAGCTGAAAAATCCTATGGGCGTCATGCGCCAAAAATACGCACTGCGCCAAATTTCCCGGTAACTGCCATCATCTTGGATGACTTTGGCCGCAGGATCCTCGTTGGTGCTGGTTGTTCGCCATAAAGGGACCACCATGAAAATCAAGACCATGGCCAAGGCAATCATGATGCCCAACATGACAAAAAGCGCTCTCCAGCCCCAAATGGGCATCAACCACTGCACTGGCAATGTGGCCGCCAGCATGCCCAACGAACCGGTCATCAGCATCCATGAATTGCTTCGCAATTGGTCATTGGCGTCAAACCACCGTCTGTAGCCTGTCAAGGGGGCCATCAAGCACGCGCTGACCCCCATGCCACACAAGACTCTGGCGGCCAACAACCCTGTAAAGCTGTCCGCCCAAGCAAAAGCCAAACAACCCAACACGGCAAACGTCAAGAAAGCCAACACGACCTTTTTGGGGCCATGGCTGTCCAACAGACGGCCCAGTGGCAATTGGGTGAATGAAAATCCAAGGAAATATCCACCTGCCAACAATCCAAGGTCTTGCGCATTGAGACTGAATTCGTCAGTGAGTGTGGGTGACAGTGTGGCGGTGATGGCCCTGACCAATGCGGAAAAGAAATAAGCCAGCGCAAATGCCAAGAACACCACCACCGCACTTCTTCGTGACAAGCGATCGGAGTGCGTGGTGTTGTGAGCCAATGTGACGGCGGTCATGGTCGAAGTCCCTCAAACAAGGTATTGGCCAAATCTGGCGAAATTTTTGGTGCGTAAACCACCGCATGGATCAATCGCACCCGATCACCATCGGCCACAGCCCCCCATACGGCGTCGATATTGACAGCTTGGCCATTGGCACTGAAACCCTTGGCTTGTAGTCGCAACGAAGCCTTCATGGGCAATTGGCCTGGACGATGCCACACTTGCTGTTGAACAGGCGTCCCAACGGTGTCCGCCCGCATATTCTCAAGTGTGACTTTTTGCCAGCCTTCCATGAGTGCATTGGCATCTGCACCCGTTTGCAACTCGACCGTCATGAAGGCGAGCATAGACCCTGAGCTTTCACAGCCCACAACTTGCAATTGGGCAGGCATGTTGTTCATGACGACAGACCGCTTGGCTCGATCAGGCTTGCAAGGCAATTGGACTTTAAAGGCGGTCCCCTCCAAAGTGACCTCGCGCCAGTTTTGATCTGGACTGCATGCACTGAGCCACAGCGTTGGCAACAAACAGGCCAAAAGGCCAATGCGAATACTTTTCATGGGGGTGATTATCCTGATCAGCAGAACTGTTTGGTTTTGGCGACAATGCAACCATGAATTCACTCGATGGCATCCGCGTTCTTGACCTCTCCCGCGTTCTTGCGGGCCCTTGGTGCACCCAAACCCTGGCCGACCTGGGTGCAGATGTGATCAAAATTGAACGCCCAGGCACAGGCGATGACACCCGAACCTGGGGACCTCCTTTTTTAAAAGACGCACAAGGCCAAGACACGGCAGAGGCGGCTTATTACCTGGGTGCGAACCGCAACAAACGCTCACTCACTTGCGATATCGCCCAACCCGAAGGTCAGGCCCTGATCCGGGACCTGGTCCAACACTGCGATGTGTTCGTTGAAAATTTCAAAGTCGGTGACATGGCCCGCTACGGCCTGGACTACGCCAGCCTGAGCGCGCTCAACCCCAAATTGGTGTATTGCAGCGTGACTGGTTTTGGCCAAACCGGCCCCTACCGTGAACGTGCCGGCTACGACTATGCCGTGCAAGGCATGGGCGGCCTGATGAGTGTGACGGGCGAGCGCGACGATTTGGGTGGTGGGCCTCAGAAAGTGGGCGTGGCCGTGACCGATCTGTTCACCGGCATGTACGCCACCGTGGGCATTTTGGCCGCACTGCGGCATGCCGATCGCACCGGCCAGGGTCAGTATGTCGACATGGCCCTGCTGGACACCCAGGTTGCCATGCTGGCCAACTTAGGCTCCAACTACCTCGTCAGCGGCAAGGTCCCTGGCCGTGCGGGCAATGCGCACCAGAACATCGTGCCCTACCAGGTATTTGAAGTGAAGGCTCCTGAAGATGCCCCCGATGGCACCCGTGATCACCTGATTCTGGCGGTCGGTAATGATGGGCAATTTGTCAAATTTTGCGCCGTGGCCGGCTGCCCCGAGTTGGCTCAAGACCCCCGTTATGCCTTGAACGCCGATCGGGTTCGCCATCGCGCAGAGTTGGTCCCCCTGTTGGAGACCATTTTGAAAACCCGCACCAAAGCAGAGTGGTTACCCACATTGGAAGCAGCCAAGGTGCCGTGTGGTGCCATCAACACCTTGAGCGAAGTTTTTGTGGACCCGCAAGTTCAAGCTCGGGGCATGGTTCGCCAATGGCAGCACCCGATCAAAGCCGACCTGCAGTTGGTGGCCAGCCCCATCAAATTGAGCCGCACCCCCGTTCGTGAAGATTTTCCGCCCCCCATGCTGGGGCAGCACACTGCAGAAATCCTGTCCGAAGTACTGGGTTGGACCGCTGCGCAACTGGATCCTCTGCGCGGCAAAGGGGTCATCTGATGGCCAATTTTTTACTGGTTCACGGGGCCTGGCATGGCGCCTGGTGCTGGCAACGTGTTTTGCCAGGCCTCATCCAAGCAGGTCACCGGGCTCACGCCGTCACGTTGACTGGCGTGGGCGAACGTGCCCACTTGCTGCGCCCCGACATCGATCTGGAAACCCACATTCAGGACGTGATGGCCGCTATGGATGCCGAAGAAATGGACGATGTGGTGCTGGTGGTGCACTCCTACGCCGGCATGCTGGGCACCGCCGTGGCCGCCCGCAGGCCGCAGCGGCTTCAACATCTGGTCTACCTGGACGCCGTATTGCCCAAGCCCGGCGAAAGCTGGAGCAGCACCCATGCGAGTGCCACCCGCAACGCACGCATCGCCGCAGCCCATGCTGATCCCTTGAACGCCTTTCCAGCCCCGGACCCATCGGTGTTTGGTTTGAGCGACGTTGACCACGCTTGGGTCCAACGCCGTCAAACACCCCACCCGGGCGGTCCTTACACCCAAGTGCTGGACTTTGATCCTCTGCAAGTGGCGCGTGTTCCCCGCACTTTCATCAACTGCACCGAACCACCGCTGGGCACCATCGACATCAGCCGACTGCGCATGCGTGACCCCAAATTTTGGGAAGGTGCGTGGTTGCCTGGCTCGCAGGTGATCGAGATGAAAACAGGCCATGACCCCATGGTCAGCGACCCCGATGGCCTGTTGAAGCTCTTGTTGGCCTTGACTTGACGGTCTGCTATGGGTGCGCCGACTGCCGGTGAGGTTCATGACTCATCGCAAGGCGCCAAACACCTTGCTGAGCATGGCGCTACCTGCTTGCGCCGGGTTTTGGCGAATCTTCTTTTCTTCTTCGCCAATCATGAAATACAGCCCATCCAGTGTTTTGGCCGTCACATGGTTTTCCAGCTGTGCATTGTCTTTGGACAACAAACCCAAGCCCGACAGTTTACCTGCCAGCGCATTGAACTGCTCGACCACACCGAGTTGACCCAACACCTGTTTGACCTGTGGCATGAATTCCTCGGTCAACGGCATCCGTGTTTTGTCGATAAAAAATCGGGTCACCGAGGTGTCACCACCTTGAAGAATGGACTTGGCATCTTGCACTGACATGCTCTGAATCGACTGGGTCAGTAATTTTTGCGACAAAGGCACGGCAGCTTCTGCAGCGCGGTTCATCTGCAAGTTCAGGGCGTCCAGCTGCTTGCTCATGCCCATGGTTTTGAGCATCCTGGTTCCCTTTTGCATGAACTCAGGCAAACCGATACGGACTTTGTCATTGCCCATGAAACCATCTTGAACGCCCAGCAGGCCAATCGCTGCCGCAGCCCCTTTCTCCAACGCTAACTTCAACCCTTGCGATGCATCGCCTTGGCTCAAATCAGCCAGACTGAAGGCCTGTGCAGGTCCAATCACCACCATGCCTGCGGACATGGCAAACGTATTAAACTTTCTACGATGAAGATGCACTTGAAAACTCCCTTGAATTTACAGCCTTTGGGCCGACGTGTTTGGTTGATGGCTTGCGCTCTTGGCATATCTGCAGTCCTATCCGGCTGCTCGGCTGAGCGTGCGCCCGCATCTTCCTTTGTTTTGCTGGATGGTTCGACCCTCACGTCTGCGCAATTGCAAGGAAAAGTATCTTTGGTTAATTTTTGGGCCACCAGCTGCACGAGCTGTGTCGCCGAAATGCCTGAACTGATTGCCACCTACAACAAGTTCAAAGGCCGCGGCTACGAAACGCTGGCTGTGGCCATGAGCTATGACCCACCCAGCTATGTGGTCAACTTTGCCCAAACACGCCAACTGCCCTTCAAGGTGGCCATTGACAATACAGGATCATTGGCGCGTGATTGGGGAGACGTCAAACTCACGCCGACGACTTTTTTGGTTAACAAGCGCGGTGAAATTATCAAACGCTTTGTGGGCACACCCAACTTTGTTGAACTGCACCAATTGATTGAAAAGCTGCTCGCCGAAACCTGACAGCAGGAATCAGAGCGACGGGCAGCTCATGTTTGTGCGCTTAATCTTTGCGGAAATTGTCGTGGCAGGCTTTGCACGATGCCGCAGCAGGTCCAAATGCAACTTTCAGAGCATCCAGGTTTCCCGCTTTGGCGGCCACGTTCAATTTCACAATTTCGGCTTGCATCTTGTCTGAAGCCTCCTTGAATTTGGCCGACTCTTTCCAGATTTCGGGCTTGGCGCGTGTATCTCCCTTGTCTGTTCCTTCACCATAGGCTGCCCACGGCAATTTGGACATGACGGCCACCAATTCGGCATTCTCTGCGGCGAGTTTGGCGTCATAAGGTGCACGACCGTTGGCCATGGCACCCAGACGTCCAAAATGTGCGGCCATGACCGAGTAGCTGGCCTTTCGGTATTTGATGGCATCTTCAGGCTTTGCAAATTGCGCCTGCGCTGGTATGGCCAAAGTCAAGGCCAGCAATGTACCCATCAGGGCAAATGTTCGTTTCATTTATAACTCCAATCATGTGATTCAGGTGCTAAAGGATTTATGCTTATTAGCAATTTCAGTTTCTCATATTTCCTTATTTTTTGCATGGATGAAAGTGCCTATGTTCAAAGTTCGCATTTGGGATCTTCCCACCCGCCTCTTTCATTGGCTTCTTACGGCCTGCGTGATCGGCTTGGTCATCACCGGCAATCTCGGTGGAAACGCCATGGTCTGGCATTTTCGTTTTGGTTATGCGGTCTTGAGTTTGCTTATTTTTCGCTTGGTATGGGGTTTCTTGGGTGGGCATTGGTCCCGCTGGTCACAACTGCCTTTACACCCCTCCAATGTCTTGGCTTATGTGCAAGGACGATCGCCTTCACTGCACCTTGTCGGCCATAACCCTTTGGGTTCATGGTCCATTTTGTTGATGCTGTTTTTTCTGGGTTTTCAAGTGGCCACGGGACTTTTCAGTGATGACGAGATTGCCAACAGCGGTCCACTGTCTTCGCTCGCTTCAAGCGCTGTGGTTTCGTTGGCAACGCAGTGGCACAAGCAATGGGGCAAGCTTTTTTTGATCCTGCTCGTGTCGACACACCTTTTTGCTGTGTTTTGGTATTGGTGGCGAAAAAAACAGTCACTTGTGCCAGCCATGTGGCACGGGGACAAAAAGCTGCAAGTCTCGGTTCCTGATTCCCTGGACACAGTGCGCACCCGTTTGATCGCCCTTGCTTTGTTTGGCGTGGCGGTTGTCCTTGTCTTTGCCCTTGTTTCTTTGGCTTCCTGATTTTCTGATTGGCATCCACTCTTTCAGACTGTAAACTGAATTTTTTACTTTTTTTATCTACCGCCTTGGCCAATCCCAACGTTCACCTGCGCCCACCCTCTTGCGAATCTGACCTGTCTCTTACACGCGAGATCTTTCGGGAGTACGCCAACAGCCTGAAAGTTGACCTGTGTTTCCAGGGGTTTGAAGAAGAACTGAGCGGTCTGCCTGGCGACTACGCAGAGCCTCGTGGTGCACTTTTGTTGGCTTGGGTCAATGACTCGGTTGCAGGCTGTTGCGCCCTCAGACCTCTTGATTCATCCGATTACACCAACGCTGCAGAGATGAAACGACTTTATGTCCGTCCCGCATTTCGCGGATTGAGACTGGGTCGACAATTGGCCGAAGGTATCCTGGATGCTGCACGCAGCGCGGCTTACAGTTGTGTATTGCTGGACACCCTGGACGACATGGAGTCTGCTCGTGCTCTGTACGAAGATCTAGGCTTCGAAGAAATTCCGCCTTATTACCACAACCCGCATGCGGGAGCGCACTACCTGAAAGTCGACATCGATTGAATTTGCATCAAAAAAGGGACCCATGAGGTCCCTTTTTTTGCGTTTCGAAAAACTCAAGCTTGGGCTTGAGCCAGCAAAGTTGCGGCATCGCTGATTTCGAATTTTCCCGGACCTTCTACGTTCAAAGTGGCGACTTTGCCATCTTTGACCAACATCGAGTATCGGTTGCTGCGCAGACCCATGCCTCGCGCTGTCAGGTCCAGCGTCAAGCCTGTGGCTTTGCTGAAGTCACCGCTACCGTCACCAAGCATGCGCACTTTGGCGCCGGTTTTCTGTTCACGGGCCCAGGCACCCATCACAAACGCGTCGTTCACGCTCACGCACCAGATTTCGTCAACACCAGCAGCCTTCAAAGCATCGTGGTTTTCAACATAACCAGGTACATGCTTGGCCGAGCATGTGGGTGTGAACGCTCCTGGCAGGGCAAACAAGGCAATGGTTTTGCCCGCAGTGGCCTTCGCGACATCGACCGGATTGGGGCCGATGCTGCAACCGTTGCCTTCTACTTCAACGTATTCCATCAGCGTGGCTGCTGGCAATGTGTCTCCGACTTTGATCATGTTGTGCTCCTTGTTGTGTTTTGGCGATATTGCCGGGGTAAAAAAAAACGACCCACCATTGTGGGTCGTTTTCAAAAAGTTTGCAGCAGTTGGCCGTATGGGCTTAAACGGCAGCAGCTTTCTGAACCAGGCGCGTAGCAACCCAGTTTTTGGTCTTCGAAATCGGACGGCTTTCCGTGATTTCGATGGTGTCGCCCAGGTGGAATTCACCTGTTTCGTCGTGCGCGTGGTACTTGCTCGACTTGGCCACGATCTTGCCGTAGAGCGCGTGTTTCACACGACGCTCGACCAGCACGGTCACGGTTTTGGCGCGCTTGTCGCTGACCACCTTGCCAATCAAGGTGCGCTTGAGGGATGTTTTAGCTTCCGTCATGGTCACTCCTTACTTGGCGGCTTGCTTTTGGGCAAGGATGGTTTTGGCACGGGCGATGGCACGGCGAGTCTGGCTCAGCGTACCGGTGTTGCCGAGTTGTTGTGTGGCTTTTTGCATACGAAGGCCAAAGTGGGCTTTTTGCAGCGCTTTGATTTCGTCTTTCACACCAGCAACGTCTTTTTGGCGCAATTCAGCAGCGTTCATTTCTTATTTCTCCTGAATTATTGGCCAATCATGCGAGCCACGAACGTGGTGCGCAAGGGCAGCTTGGCAGCGGCCAATTTGAAGGCTTCACGGGCCAACTCTTCAGGCACGCCCACGATTTCGTAGAGCACCTTACCGGGTTGGATCTCGGCCACGTAGTACTCGGGGTTACCTTTACCGTTACCCATACGCACTTCAGCAGGCTTGGTGGAAATCGGCTTGTCAGGGAACACACGAATCCAGATGCGGCCGCCACGCTTGACGTGACGGGAAATCGCACGACGTGCGGCTTCGATCTGGCGGGCCGTCAAACGGCCGCGGTCTGTGGACTTCAGGCCGAAGTCACCGAACGCCACCGTGTTGCCACGGGTAGCGACGCCGGTGTTGCGGCCCTTCTGTTCCTTGCGGAACTTTCTGCGAGCAGGTTGCAGCATGTTGTTACTCCTTATTGACCGTCAGCTGCTGCAGCTGGCGCGGCGACTGTGCGTACGCGCTTAACGGCGGGTTTGGCATCACCACCTGCACCGGCGGGCTTGTCGCTACCGTCAGTGGGGGCTGTGTTGGTGCCTGCGGGACGACGTGGGCCACCACGGCGATCGCCTGCGGGGCGCTCACCTGGACGTGCATCACGGCGTGGACCACGTGGGCGGCGCTCTTCTTCAGCACGTGGCTCGGCCAGTGCTGGAGCATCGTTGCGGCCCAGTGTGTCGCCTTTGTAGACCCAGACCTTGACACCAATGATGCCGTAGGTGGTCTTGGCTTCGGAAGTGGCGTAGTCGATGTCAGCGCGCAGGGTGTGCAATGGCACACGACCTTCGCGATACCACTCGGTACGCGCAATTTCGATACCGTTCAAACGGCCAGCCGACATGATCTTGATGCCTTGGGCACCCAGACGCATGGCGTTTTGCATGGCACGCTTCATGGCGCGGCGGAACATGATCCGCTTTTCGAGCTGCTGGGTGATGCTGTCAGCAATCAGTTGAGCATCAATTTCGGGCTTGCGCACTTCTTCGATGTTGACCGCAACAGGCACGCCCAAGCGAGCAGCGAGTTCTTTCTTGAGCAACTCGATGTCTTCGCCTTTCTTGCCGATCACCACACCTGGACGAGCCGAGAAGATGGTGATGCGGGCGCTCTTGGCTGGGCGCTCGATCAGCACGCGGGAAACCGCGGCGTTCTTGAGCTTGGCCTTGAGGTACTCACGCACCTTGATGTC
This sequence comes from Limnohabitans sp. WS1, assembly GCF_003063265.1. Classification (GTDB taxonomy): domain Bacteria; phylum Pseudomonadota; class Gammaproteobacteria; order Burkholderiales; family Burkholderiaceae_C; genus Limnohabitans_A. Next base: position 4,169 of record NZ_NERU01000024.1, on the reverse strand, counting down.
TTCGGCCAGCATGCCAGCGAAGTCTTTGTTGCTCGCGTACCAGCGGCTAGCCCAATTGCGGCTCACGGCCAAACGGAAGCCGGTAGGATGGATTTTTTGTCCCATGTTTCTTCCCTGGCTTAGTTGCCGACCGTCACATACACATGGCATGTGGGTTTGCTGATACGGTTGCCACGGCCTTTGGCGCGGGCGGTGAAACGCTTGAGCGTGGTGCCTTGTTCGACGTAAATGGTTTTCACCTTCAACTCGTCGATATCAGCACCATCGTTGTGTTCAGCGTTGGCGATGGCGGACTCGAGAACCTTCTTGACGATGCCCGCAGCTTTTTTCTGCGTGAATGTCAGGATGTTCAGAGCTTGATCCACTTTTTTACCGCGAATCAAATCGGCGACCAAGCGGCCTTTATCGACCGACAAACGGACGCCCCGGAGGACTGCACGTGTTTCCATGGTCTTTCCTTATTTCTTCTGGACTTTTTTGTCCGCAGGGTGACCCTTGAATGTCCGGGTCAGTGCGAATTCGCCCAATTTGTGGCCAACCATTTGGTCGGTCACATAAACAGGAACGTGTTGCTTGCCGTTGTGAACGGCGATGGTCAGACCGATGAAATCGGGCAAAACCATGGAGCGACGCGACCATGTCTTGACGGGCTTTTTGTCTTTGGTGGCAATGGCTTTTTCAACCTTGGCCAACAAATGGTGGTCAACGAATGGACCCTTTTTGAGAGAGCGTGTCATTGTCTAACCCTTACTTCTTGCGACGCGACACGATCATGACCTGTGTGCGCTTGTTGTTACGGGTACGGTAGCCCTTGGTGAGGTTGCCCCACGGGTCTACTGCATGACGGCCTTCGCCGGTACGGCCTTCGCCACCACCGTGTGGGTGATCCACAGGGTTCATGGCCACGCCGCGAACCGTTGGACGGATACCCATCCAACGCTTGACACCGGCCTTGCCCAACTGGCGCAAGCTGTGCTCTTCGTTGGCGACTTCACCAATGGTTGCACGGCACTCGATGTGGATCTTGCGAACTTCACCGGAGCGCATACGCACTTGAGCGTAGATGCCTTCACGAGCCAGCAAAGTTGCCGAAGCACCTGCCGAGCGGGCGATTTGAGCTCCAGCACCGGGCTTGAGCTCGATGCAGTGGATGGTCGAACCCACGGGGATGTTGCGGATCGGCAAAGTGTTGCCTGCGCGGATGGGGGCTTCAGCACCCGACATCAGGGTTGCACCGGTTTCAATGCCACGGGGAGCAATGATGTAACGGCGCTCGCCATCGGCGTAGCACAGCAAAGCAATGTGCGCGGTACGGTTTGGATCGTACTCAATGCGCTCGACTTTCGCCGGGATCGCATCTTTGTTGCGCTTGAAATCGACCACGCGGTAGTGGTGCTTGTGACCACCGCCTTTGTGGCGAGTTGTGATGTGACCGTTGTTGTTACGGCCCGACTTCTGGTGCTGGGGTTCCAGCAACGGAGCGTAGCCTTCACCTTTGTGCAGGTGGTCACGGGTGACCTTCACCACGCCACGACGGCCTGGGGATGTCGGTTTGATCTTGATGACAGCCATGATTACGCAGCCTCCCCGGACAGGTTCAGCTCTTGACCTGGTTGCAGCGTGACATAAGCCTTGCGAACGTTGTCGCGACGGCCGATGGTTTTGCCAAAACGCTTGGTCTTGCCCTTGGTATTCACCACAGACACGCCTTTGACCTCGACCTTGAACATCAATTGCACAGCGGCTTTGATTTCAGGCTTGGTAGCATCCTGCAGCACTTTGAACGTCACAGTGTTGGATTTTTCTGCAACCATGGTGGCCTTTTCGGACACGATGGGAGCCACCAGCACGGACATCAGACGACCTTCGTCAAACTTCACGGCGCTCATGCAAACATCTCCTTGAGTTTGTCCATGGCACCTTTGGTCACGAGGACTTTCTTGAAGTTCACCAAAGACACGGGATCGGCGTAACGTGGCTCAACAATCAGGATGTTGATCAGGTTGCGCGATGCCAAGTACAGGTTTTCGTCGACTTCGTCAGCGATCACCAGCACATTGTCGAGACTCATGGCCTTGAACTTGGCAGCCAGCTGCTTTGTTTTTGGGGTCTCAACCTTGAACGAATCCACCACAGCCAAACGGCCTTCGCGGGCCAACTGCGAGAAGATCGAAGCCATACCAGCACGGTACATCTTCTTGTTGATCTTCTGGGTGAAGTTTTCGTCGGGCATGTTCGGGAAAATCCGACCACCGCCACGCCACAAAGGCGAGGAAGTCATACCAGCACGAGCGCGACCAGTGCCTTTTTGTTTGAAAGGCTTTTTAGTGGAGTGGTGAACTTGTTCACGGTCCTTTTGAGCGCGGGTGCCTTGACGGGCATTGGCCTGATAAGCCACCACGATTTGGTGGATCAGGGCTTCGTTGTATTCACGACCGAACACGGTTTCAGGCGCGTCCACTTTGGAGGCGGCTTGACCTTGGTCGTTCAGGAGTTCGAGCTGCATCAGTTCGCTCCTTTAGCTTTGATGGCGGGACGCACGGTCACGAAACCGCCCTTGGAACCAGGAATGGCACCCTTGACCATCAACAGGCCACGGACTTCGTCAACACGGATGACGGCCAGGTTCTGAGTGGTGCAAGTCACATCACCGAGGTGACCCGACATTTTTTTGCCTGGGAACACGCGGCCTGGATCTTGAGCCATCGAAATCGAACCGGGCACGTTGTGCGAACGGCTGTTACCGTGCGATGCGCGCTGCGATTTGAAATTGTGACGCTTGATCGTGCCGGTGAAGCCTTTACCAATGGAGGTGCCTTGCACGTCCACTTTCTGGCCCACAGCAAACACAGCAGCCACGGGCACAGTGGCGCCAGCGGCGTACTGGGCAGCCGTGTCGGCGGTCACGCGGAATTCTTGAATGATTTCACCGGCTTCAACACCGGCTTTGGCCAAGTGACCAGCGATAGGCTTGGTCACGCGCGATGCCTTGCGGGCACCAAATGTCACTTGCAAAGCGACATAGCCATCGTTCTCTTGGGTTTTGACCTGGGATACGCGGTTGTTAGACACATCCAGCACTGTGACAGGAACAGAATCCCCATCATCAGTGAACAGACGCATCATGCCCACCTTGCGACCCAGCAACCCGAGGGAGTTGCTCAGACTCATTGTTTTCTCCAAAACTTCCACCGAAGCCACTTCAATTGGCAGCCCCGTTTGGTATGTGAAAGACTGTTAATAAATCTCACCCCAAAAAGAGGTGAGCCTGAAATTATAGCCCGACTCACCATTTCTGGCAAATCGGGCCTGATTTCAAGTTTTTGGATGGCTTTTCAACCACCCCAAACCGCATTACTGCAGCTTGATTTCGACGTCCACGCCTGCGGGCAGATCGAGTTTCATCAGGGCGTCCACAGTTTTGTCTGTGGGGTCCACGATGTCCATCAAACGCTGGTGCGTACGGATTTCCAACTGGTCACGGCTGGTCTTGTTGACGTGCGGCGAACGCAAGATGTCAAAACGCTTCATGCGTGTTGGCAAAGGCACGGGGCCCTTGACAATCGCGCCAGTGCGCTTGGCGGTGTCAACGATCTCGGCAGCGGACTGGTCGATCAGTTTGTAGTCAAACGCCTTCAGGCGGATGCGGATTTTTTGCTTGGATGACATGTCAATTCCTTGTGGTGAGTGTTTGCTTGCTGCAGCGCAAAGGCCTGGCCTTTGCGCCACTGATCCACAAAAGAATTAAGCGATGATCTTGGCAACAACGCCAGCGCCAACGGTGCGGCCGCCTTCGCGGATGGCGAAGCGCAAGCCTTCTTCCATCGCAATGGGGTTGATCAATTTCACAGTGATCGACACGTTGTCACCCGGCATCACCATCTCTTTGCCTTCTGGCAATTCGATCGCGCCGGTCACGTCCGTCGTACGGAAGTAGAACTGAGGACGGTAGTTGTTGAAGAACGGCGTGTGACGGCCACCTTCGTCTTTGGACAAGACATAGATCTCGCCCGTGAAGTGGGTGTGGGGCTTGATCGAGCCTGGCTTGCACAGCACTTGGCCGCGCTCGACGTCTTCGCGCTTGGTGCCGCGCAACAAGATACCGACGTTGTCACCGGCTTGACCTTGGTCGAGCAACTTGCGGAACATCTCAACGCCTGTGCAAGTGG
>NZ_NERU01000023.1 GCF_003063265.1 Limnohabitans sp. WS1 | reverse complement strand
AGAATTCAAACCCACAAAAAGACGCCAAATAAGGGCAAAATCCAAACCCGAAAGATGTCAGTTTGAGCGCTTGCAGCTGGCTCCTATATGCCGAAAACAGCTGGCTCCTTTATGCCGAAAAGTGACAGGAGGAGCCAAGTTGATCACAAACGCTGGCCAAACGAGTACTTCGCGCAGTTGGGGCTGTTCACCATGACGCAGGCCCGAATGCAAGCGAGCCAATCCCGATGAGGAAACCACTGACTGGAGAGCCGTGTGCGGGAAAACTGCACGCACGGTTCGGAGGGAGGGGAGGCCTTGGCCTTTCCTACCCCTATCAGGAGGGCTGCTTGCATTTTGTAGGAGCTCCGCCCTCGGGGCGATGGATGGTCTGCGAGGCTTTTCGCGACGGGGGCGTCGCTCCTTCAGGAAGGCTGCTTGCATTTTGTAGGAGCCCCGCCCTCGGGGCGATGGGGGTGGTCTGCGAGGCTTATCGCGACGGGGGCGTCGCTCCTACAAAAAACATCATCAGGCAGGGTGCAGCCCAAGCACCAAGCGCTGTTCTCTCAACGCTTAAGCATTCAAGCGTCTGGCTGGGCCATCGGTGCGGCTTGTTTGAAGGCCTCGAGTTCGCTGCAGGCCCGGTCGATGGCGCTGATCAACGGCCAACGGCTCATGTCCACGTTGAAACGGCGGGCGCTTTCCACTTGTGGGATCAAATACACATCGGCCAGCGTGGGTGTGTCGCCATAGCTGAAACGTCCGCGTGACTTGTCCGCCCCAATCAAAGCTTCGTAGGCGTCAAACCCCTCGCTGATCCAGGTGCCGCACCAAGCGTTGATGGCGGCTTCGTCGGCACCAAACTGCTTGCGCAGCGTTTGCAAAATGCGGCGGTTGTTGATCGGGTGGATGTCGCATCCCACCATCGCCGCCAGTGCGCGCACATGCGCCCGGGCCTCAGCGCCCTCAGGCAACAGCGCTGGTGTGGGGTACTTTTCTTCCAGCCATTCGATGATGGCGGGTGACTGAATCAAGACTTGTTCGCCCGTGTCCAGTGCGGGCACCAGGCCTTGAGGGTTGATGGCTTTGAACGCTTCGTTTTGCTGTTCGTCCACCCGCAGGTCTATCGCCACATAGTCGGTGGCAATGCCTTTGAGGTTGAGTGCAATGCGCAGGCGGTGCGAGGTGCCGCTTCTGAAAAAACTGTAGAGCTTCATGGTGATCTCCTGATGGGTGATGGATATTTGAACTTACAGATCTGGGGCGTTGTTCCCACAGGGTCAAGGTCCCATATTTTGTGGGAGCTCCGCCCTCGGGGCGATGGACAGTGGGTCTGCGAGGGTTTTTTCGACAGGGGCGTCGCTTCTACACGTGTGGGTCAATGCCAATATCTTTGTGCCGCGTGCGTATCCTGTGTCGTACTGCTTTAGCCGGCTGCGCCAATGGTCAGCGCCACTTCGGCCACGCCCTCGATACGGCCGGTGATTTCGTCGCCTGTGACCACTGCGCCCACGCCTTCGGGTGTGCCGGTGTAGATCAGGTCGCCGGGCTGCAGGTGGTAGTAGGTGGACAGGTCGGCGATGATTTCGCGGATGTTCCAGATCAGCTTGTCCACGTTGGACGACTGTTTGGTCGCACCGTTGACTTCCAGCGCAATCGCACCGTTCTCGATCACCACACCGGGCATGGGCACGATCTCGCTGCAAACCGAGCCTTGCTCGATGTCCTTGCCCGTGTCCCAAGGGCGGCCTTTGTCGCGCGCCACCAGCTGCAGGTCGCGGCGTGTCATGTCCAGACCGGCGGCGTAGCCATAAACCAGCTCGTGCGCATTGGCTTCGCTCACGCGGAAACCTTCTTTGCCAATCGCCAGCACGAGCTCCATCTCGAAGTGGTAGTTGTTGGTGCGCGGGGGGTAATCTACCGTGGCACCACTTTCGACCAAGGTCTGTGGTGACTTGGTGAAGTAAAAGGCTTGCTCGACGCTCTTGTCGACGGGGCGGCCCATCTCGACGGCGTGCGCATGGTAGTTGCGGCCCACGCAGAAGATGCGGTTGATCGGGAAGCGTTCCTGCTGGCCACGGATGGGCAGAGACTGAATGGCAGGGGGGGTGAAAAGGTATGTGGTCATGGTTTTTTCAATGGTGTTGTTGTAGGCGCGACGCCCCCGTCGCGATGGTTTTTGTCGAAGGTGCATCGCGACGGGGGCGTCGCTCCTACATGGGGAAAAAGATCAGCCGCGGTTTTCGTAAACGCCCAGTTTGCGGTGCAGTGGCGATTCGTCGGCGATGAAGATGAAGGCGGGTTGGTCGGCTTGCAAGTTGGTCAGCGTCACGGCTTCATAGCCGGGTGCGCAGCAGGTGTCGGCCTCAAGCAGGGTGAAGGTGCTGGCCACGATCTGCGCTTGCACAGCACCTTCGATGACGTGAAACACCTGCGCAGGCGAGCGGGCGCTCAAGCGCAAGGTCTGGCCGGGGCGCAGCATCAGGGCGTAAAAGCCCAAGATGTTTTCGGCGTCACCACCGGTTTCGGGGTTGGTGTAAGTCACTTGCACCTGTTCCAAACCGGCATCGTCAGAGGCCAGTGATTCGAGCGCGGCCTTGGCGTCTTTCCAAGCGTAGCGCAGCATGGGGTAGGCTTTTTTGCTGCGCTCAAACACATGCGAGGGCACCACGCCGCCACGGGCGTATTGCTTGTCGCCCTGGCCGGGCACCACGGTCTGGCGGTCGCCGTTGATGTGGTAGCTGGCCTCCATGTAATAGACCAGGGGCAGGTCCAGCACATCGAGCCAGATGACGGGGTCTGTGCCGTCGTGGCCATGTTCGTGCCACAGGCCTGTGGGTGTGAGGATCAAGTCGCCCCGGCTCATGGGGCATTTTTCGCCGTCCACCGTGGTCCAGGCGCCTTCGCCTTCCACCACCATGCGCACCGCGTTGGGTGTGTGGCGGTGGCTGGGGGCCCATTCGCCGGGCATGAGCAATTGCATGCCCAAGTACATGGCGGCCGAGGCCTGCATTTTGTCAAGACCATGGCCGGGGTTGGCCAGCACCAGCACGCGGCGCTCGGCTTTTTCAATCGGGGTCAGCTCGCCTGCTTTGAGCAAGAGCGGCTTGATGTCTTTGTAAGCCCAGCAGGTGGGCTGTGTCTGGCGCGTGGGCACTTTGGGGGGCAGCACGCCGCGCAGGCTGGGCCACAGGGGCACCAGGTTCACGTTGCGCAAGTCCTGCACATAGTCTGCGGGCAAGTCTTCGATGCGTCCAAGGTCGTTCATGAATGTGTCTCCGTTCTGTTCAGTTGTGTTGCGCCGCGTGTGGGCAGTTGTAGGTCGGTGGCTTTAGCCCCGACATGCAGCCTGCGCCGAAGCCCGCAATGTCGGGGCTATAGCCACCGACCTGCGAGATACCTGTGTACAAAATTCAAACATCAGCGTGCAGGATCCATGGCGGCGTCAAGGCAGTTGCCCACGTTCCAGCCATACAGCCACTCCATCGCATCATAAAAGCGCTCGGGGCTGCGGCCGCGCCACAGGTCGTTGCGCACCAGGCGCTCCACACCTTTGGCGTGGTAGATGCGGCCCATCTCGCGGCTGGACAGCACGATGCGGGCAGTGCGGGCCACGCGGGCGCGTTGGTACATGTCCAAAGCTTTTGGCCAATCGTTGTGGTGAGTGCGCAAGGCTTCGCCCAAAGTGACGGCGTCTTCCATGGCCATGCAGGCGCCTTGTGCCATGTACTGGGTGGTGGGGTGGGCGGCGTCGCCCAGCAGGGTCACGCGGCCATAAGTCCATTGGCCAATGGGCTCGCGGTCGGCCGTGGCCCAGCGTTTCCAGGTCTTGGGCAGGTCGATCAACTGGCGGGCTTTGGGGCAAATGCCCTGGAAGTAGCTTTGCACTTCTTCCTTGCTGCCGTCTTTGACGCCCCATTCTTCTTGCTCGCGGCTGTGGAAGGTCACGACCACGTTGTACTGCTCGCCACCACGCAGGGGGTAGTGCACCAGATGGCAGTTGGGGCCCACCCAGATGGCGGCGGCGTTCCATTGCAAGTCTTCGGGAAAGTCTTTTTTGTCGACCACGGCGCGGTAGACCACATGGCCCGTGACACGGGCCGGGTCGCCCACAAATTGCTCACGTACCACCGACTTGACGCCATCGGCCCCAATCAGGGCACAGCCCTGGAAGGCTTTGCCGTTTTGGTCCCACACGGTCACACTGCTCTCGTTCTGCTCGATGCGCTCCACGCGGGTGCTGGTGTGAAATTGCACTTGCCCGGTTTCTTGCGCTGCTTCGAGCAAGGACAAGTGCACATCGGCACGGTGGATCACGGCATAGGGGTTGCCAAAACGTTCGCGGAATTTTTCGTCGGTGGGGATCTTGCCCACTTGGTACTCGTCGAGCGCGTCGTGCATCACCATGAAGTCGGTGTAAACGGCGCGGCCACGGGCCTTGTCGCCGACGCCCAAAGCGTCAAACGCATGAAACCCATTCGGTCCAATTTGGATGCCCGCGCCGATTTCGCCGATTTCGGGGGCTTGTTCGAGCACGGTGACGGCAAAGCCTTGGCGCACCAAAGCCAAGGCGGCTGCCAGGCCGCCAATGCCACCACCAGCAACAAGGACGGGAAGATGTGTGGAAACACTGCTCATGACGCTCCAATAGAAAGAATGTGGACGGCAAATTATAAGCATGCTTATTAATTTTTTGGTGCTTTGTTTTGACCAGTGGCCCTGAGCTCAGAGCGGTTATTGAAAACCCGTTTCATTCACCACTGCTAGACTGCGTGCCTTGAAAAAAACCAACGCCCCCATGCCCCAAGCCGCCATCGACATTGTTTATTTGTGGGTGGACGGCAACGATTCGGCTTGGCGAGCCAAGCGCCAAGCAGCTTTGCAGCAGCTGCCTTCTGACAGCAGCGCGGCCATGGCCCGTTACAGCAATGTGGAGGGCCGCTTTCGCGACAACCACGAGCTGCGCTACAGCCTGCGGGCTTTGGAGAAGTTTTTTCCCGATCACGGCCATGTTTACATCGTGACCGACGCACAGGCCCCCGATTGGCTGCAAGCTTCAGACCGGTTGACGCTGGTCGATCACCGCGATTTGATGCCCGAATCGTCCTTGCCCACCTTTGACTCGGGCCACATCGAGTCATGGATTCACCACATTCCCGGGCTGTCCGAGCGGTACTTTTACTTCAACGACGATGTATTTTTTGGTGCGCCCGTGCAGGTGAGTGATTGGTTCACCGATGTAGGTTTTCACGTCACCTGGTCAGATGAGCCGCTGGTGACCGATGAGGCCATGCGCATGGACGCCACTTCGCTTGAAAACGCGTGCCGTTTGTCGATTCAGTGGCTCAGCGACAAGGCCCGCTCGGGGGCAGCGGCCTTGCGCGAGCAGGACCCGCTGTACCAAAGCACGTTTCGCACATTTGCGCACTCGCCCCGGCCCATGCTCAAGTCGATTTTGATGGAGCTGGAGCAGACGGCCCCCGAGTTGTTTGCTGCGGTGCGTTCGACCGTGTTTCGCAGCTGGGACAAGCCCACCATCGTGTCGGATTTTGTGTTGCGCTGGGCCTTGGCGCATGGCCTGGCCAGTATCCGGCCCTACCGCCACCGCTACGTGTCAACGGGCGAAGCCGATCAAAACGCGCAGTTGCAGGCTTTGCAGGCCGAGTTTGGTGAGCTGGCGTTTTTTTGCATCAACGACACCACCGATGATGCGCAAGCCCACGATCCGCGCTTGCAAAACGTGTTGACCGTATTGCAGTCCATGCTGCCTGAGCCTTCAGGTTTTGAGGCTTCGGTCGCCTTGGGGCACGGCGAGCGCCTGGCCTTTGAGCCGCACGACTTTTTGCCGCACGACAACCCCGCCGATGCGCAGCAGCCGACCAACGCCTCTGGGCTTCAAAAAAGGGCTTGAGCCGCTTCAGCGCAAAGACTGGCGCGTGATGTTGGCGTGGGGCAGGGGATAGTCTTCGCTGTCATCCGGGTGCAAAAGCGCCAGCGCAGCCAAGCTGTTGGGGCCGCACACCAGCGGGAGACTGCTGTGGTGTTTGGCTTGGTGCAAGGCCGAATGCTTGGCCGTGCGGCCACGCACCCGCATGCGCCAGACTTTGAACGATCGGGGTTTGAGGTGCTCGCGCATCAATGCAATCACCTGGGTTTCGCTCAGCTCAAATTGCAAGGCAATGGCTTCAAAGGGCGTGTTGTCTTGCCAAGCCATGGCCACGATGGCGGACACGCGGGCGGGGTCGATTGCAGGGGCGACCTCAGGTTCCATGGCAAAGGGTGTGCTGGACATCAAGGGTGCAGTGCTCAAGGCGCGGTGTGTTTTTTGACCCACTTTTGAAGCGTGGGGCGAAGCGGCAAAAAGCCACGGTAAAGCACTTCCAACACCGGTGTCACACCGGGTAAACGGCCCAGCCGACCCAGCCAGCGCCAGCCGGGCATGTTCAGCCACAGGGCCACAAAGGCTGCAGCGCCGCTGAGCAGTTGGCCGTCGCTTTGTTGAACGTGAAAGCGGGCCATGAGTTGCTGGCGTGTCGCGGGTGTCAAATTCGCCGCGCTCACGTCCAGCCATGCCACGGGCTGCAAAGGGGTGAGCGATTGGTAAAGACCGATTTCGCGTTGGCACAAAGGGCAAGAGCCGTCGTACATCACCGTCAGCGTGCCACACGCGGTGGGCATGTCGGGGCCTGTTGGCGCATGGGGCGGCGATGGGTGGGGCAATTCGGTGGTTGCGGAGCCAAGGGGGGCGTTGTTCACAAAAGCGCTTTCATGGGAGCTAAGCCAAGCTTTTAACGCAGACCCGCTCGCAGTGCAGCGCCAAGGTGTGAATGGTCTTTGCCCCTCAAGGGCAAGCCCAGCGGGGGCTCAGTCCGGGCGCGTGCGGAAAGAAGCGGCCAAGGCGACCGCCTCTTTGACGTCGATGCAAATGCCGTCGGCACCCAGGCTTCGGGCATCGTGCTCTTGCACGGTAAAAATGGGGCCACCCAACAAGACGCCGGGCTCAGGGTTGCCCGAAGCGCCTTTGAGTGCATGGATCAGGCCGGGCAGGGCCTTGAGCTGTGCTTCGGTGGCGCAAGAAATGCCGATCACGTCAAACCACTCGTTGCTGACGGCGTGGACCAGTTCTTTTTCGCTGAGCGAAATTTCGATGACCACATCCCAGCCTGCTTTGCGAAAGAAATCAGAAACGATGGTCATGCCCAAAAAGTGCTGCGATCCGGGGGCTGAGGCCAACATGATGCGTTGCACATCGCCGCCGAGTTGGGGGCCGTTTTGGTATTCAAAACCCAGGCGGTGGGTGATTTCGTGCATGCGCACCAAGCCGCAGGTCACTTCTGTGAAATCGCACAGGTCTTGTTCCCACATTTGGCCGAGTTGACGGGCGGCAGGCGCGATCAGCTCCAGAAAAATGCAGTCGGTGGTCACACCGTCGTGCAGCAGTTGGTCGATGAACTGCGTGGTTTCAGAGGTTTGGCTGGATTTGCTCAGCGCCACAAAGGTGGCCACTTGTTTCATGGAAATGGTTGGGCCGCCAGGCAGCTCACGGGTCTGCGCACGGGTTTCCACCCTGTGGGCTTGCACCAGGCGCGGGATGATCTGGCTTTCGATCACCTGGGTCAGCGATTTTTTGCACTCGTCCTGACCGTTCGAAAAATCGGTGTTGCGTGACTGCTGCATGGCTGATGGGTTGTGACCCTGACCCCATGAGGACATCCAGGTCAACAAGGTGTTGGCGTAGACCCTGAGCGGGTTGAAGTGAAGGCCCGCTGAATTGAGGTACATCAAGTGATCCGTAAATAAGAGTTGACAATAACCTTTTGAAACAAGGGTTGCAAGGCTTGAAAGCCTTCAGTGCCTAGGTGTTATCGCTTGTAAATCAAAGATGACATCTTTTTTTGTTGCGATGAGTTGACGCCATGTCATGTCTTGAACCAATGACCAGGCTCCGGGTGCAATGAACCCGAAAAAAAACCCCTCAAGAGGGGTTGGTGCAGAGGGCGAAGGGATTTATTTCTTCACGCAAGCAGGGTTGGTTTCGTTTTCTTTTTTGGAGCAGTCGACTTTTTTGTCGTCCATTTTGCCGCCACCGTGGCTGCCAGCGAAGGCAGGCATGGACACCAACATGAAAGCGGAAACAAAAGCGGTCATCACGAATTTCATAAAAATACCTTCGAGCAAAGAGAATGGAAAAAAGGCCAGAATTGCGCATCAGGGTAAGCCAACACACACTAACATCGTAGCGATCATCAAAGGCACACGTTGAACATGGACAAAAGTCGTCGGCCCACTTCAGTGCGTGCCATTCCCCTGCCAACCCGTGCAACTGTGGCCTTGTGCGTGCTGTGTTGGGGGGTGTCGCTGGCCTCGGCGCAAGAGCGTTTCAATCCGACACAGACGCATGTGGTGTTGCCCACGTCGGTGCATGCTGGCAGTGACCGCCAGGCCGCTTGGCGCACTTTGGACAAGGCCTGGCGTGCCCAACCTCAAGATTTGAGCGCATCGCTGGCCTATGCCCGGGCCGTTTTTACATTGGGCCTGACCGAGGGTGATTTGCGTTGGTATGGCTCGGCCAAGGCGGCTTTGAGCCCTTGGTGGCATGCGCAAAATTTGCCTGCCGAGGCTTATTTTTTAAGGGGTTTGGTCAAGCAGGGCTTTCATGATTTCCATGAGGGGTTGCAGGACATTGAGCGGGCCATTGCCCTGGAGCCCGGTCGCCCTGAATTGTGGTCTTGGCGCTTTGCCTTGCATCTGTTGTTGGCCGACATGCGAGCCGCCGAGCAAGATGCCGACGAGATCGCCCGGCGTTTTGGCGACGAGGAAGCCTTGGCCTACCGCGCGGTTTTGCGCTACCGCAGTGGTCAGCCCTTGGACGCTGTGGACATGCTGAGCCGCGCGATTCGATGGGCCCGCTTTCAAGACGACTCGTCGCAAGACTGGTTGAGTTTTCACAGGGGTGAGGCGCACCGCGTGGCCGGGCAGCCTGCCCGTGCCCTGGAGGTGTGGGGGCAGCGCCTGAAAGTCAGTCCACAGTCGCATCTGATTCGCCTGTCTTTGGCCGAACTGCTCAATCAGCAAGGCCAGTTCAAACAAGCCAAAACCATCGCCATGGCAACCCCCGGCCAAGCGCAAAGTGGCACGGCCATCATGACCGACGCCCTGCTGATGCAAGCCCTGCTGGCCAGCCGGGGGCTGAAAGATGCCGATGAACCCCGTTTGGCCCAACAGTTCGAGGCGCGGCAGCAATCACAAGGGCAGCGGCAAGAGTCACTGATCGAGCGGCCTGCTTTGATTTACCAAATCAGTTACGGCCGCGACGTGAAAGCGGGGCTGGCCTTGTCGATTCGAAATTGGCAGCTGCAAAAAGAACCCCCCGATGCGCTGCTGTTTGTTCAGGCTGCGCTGGCTCAGGGCCAAGTCCGCGCGGCGGAACCGGTGCTCAATTGGGCCCAAAAAACCGGCTACACCGACCCCCAATTGAAGCCCCTCTTGGCTCAGCTCCAGTCACATCCCAGCTGGACAGGGGGCCGACCATGATGATCTTGTCTCAACGGGGTGGGCTTCGCCATGGGCTTGTGGCGTTTGCCATGGTTTGGGTGGGACTGTTGTGTGCACAAGGGGTGCAGGCGCACTCCAGCAGCAACAGTTTTTTGACGCTCAGCGCATCGGGTTCTGAGCTGAGCTTGCGAGCCGATGTTCATTGGCGCGATGTGGACCTGATTTTTGATCTGGACGCAGACCGTGACGGCCAGGTCACTTGGGCTGAAACCCAGGCCCGAAGCGCTGAGCTGCAGCTTTGGTTGGCCCAAGGCCTTGGTCTGACGGCCAGTGGCCAAGCCTGCACCTTGGGCACCGCCGACTTGCAAGCGAGTGAGCGAGCCGATGGCACATACCTCAGTGCCCTGTGGGCGGTGCAATGCCCGGGCCTGTCTTCGGCAGCCGACGCGGCCAACGCCAGTTTGGGGCTGCGCTATGGCTTGATGTTTGACCGTGACAGCTTGCACCGAGGCTTGCTCAAGGTGGACCTGGCGGGTGTGCAAAGCAGCGTTTTGCTCAGCCCGGACAGGCCAGAGGCGCAGGTCAGCCTGGCAGACAGCCGCCCTTGGAAAGTCTTTGGCCGTTACATCCTGGAGGGCGTTTGGCACATCTGGATCGGCATCGATCACATTGTTTTTTTGCTCAGCCTCTTGCTGCTGGCCCCTTTGCAAGCCACACGCCAAAGGGTGACGCATTGGCCTGCCGCCCCGCAAGCAAGGCCCGTGGTCATGGATGTGTTGGCGGTGGTCACGGCCTTCACGGTGGCGCACTCCATCACGCTGGGGCTGACCATCACGGACGTGCTCACGCCGCCTGCTGATTGGGTGGAGCCTGCCATTGCCTTGTCGGTGGTGCTGGCGGCACTGAACAACCTGTTGGGTTTCAGTGCCCTCAAGCGCTGGCGTCTGGCGTTTGTGTTTGGCCTGGTGCACGGCTTTGGCTTTGCCAGTGTGTTGCTGGACTTGGGCTTGCCCGCCAGCGCCTTGCTGGCCGCGTTGGGGGGCTTTAACTTGGGGGTCGAGTTGGGGCAACTGGCCATTGTGGGGGCGTTTTTGCCCTTGGCCTGGGGTTTGCGGCGCACCTGGTTTTACCGCTGGGTGCTGGTGTTTGGGGGCTCCTCGGCCATCGTGGTGTTGGGTTTGTTTTGGACGTTTGAGCGCTTGGGCTGGCTCAATTGAGCCAGCCGGGTGATGTTGGCTCAAAGCCTTTTTGTAGGAGCGGTGCCCTCGCCGCGATAAAGCCTCGCAGACCTCCTCCCATCGCCCGGGCGGCTGGGGCACCCCCACGCAGCGCCTGATTGATCGCTAATCCTCATGCCAGTTGATCCATTGCAGGCCAGGCACCCGTGAAAATTCACGCATATGGCGCGTGATCAAGGTGGCTTGGTGGCGCAATGCAGTGGCCGCAATCAGGGTGTCGTGCGGACCGATGGGGGTGCCTGCGGCTTCCAGTGCGACGCGAAGTTTGGCCGCATGTGCAGCGCATTCGTGATCGAAAGGCAGCATTTGCAAGGGGCGAAGAAATTGCGTCAAAGCGGCCAACCTGGGTGTGGCCGCCTCTTGAGGCAAGCGCAACAAACCACAGCGTAACTCGTATTCCACAACGGCCGGAACGCCCAGAGTGCCCGGCCTGAGCGCTTGCATGCGCGGCACGACCTGCGGGTCACCCCTGAAGTAATAGCTGATGGTGTTGCTGTCCAGGATCAACATGGCCGCTGATTAAAAAGACTGGCGTGGGACATCGGTGGGCTGTTCTTTGGCGGTATCACCCCGCAAAGGAAAGTCCGAAAAACGGCCCGCCAGCGCCAAACAGTCTTGTGGCCAATCGTGTGCAGCATAAGTGCGAATGATGTCCGCCACCCAGCGACTTTTGGAGACACCGTTGGCCTTGGCTGCTTCATCCACCAAAGCCTGTGTGGCATCGTCCAGATACAGCGTGATTTGTGACATGGTCAAGCTCCAGAATCCAAACATATGTGCAAGTATAAGTGTTTGATTAGAGCTTTTGTCATCACCCCCAGGCTTGTTTTTTGCCGCGATGGCTGTCCCCAAACACCGGGCTCAAAGCTGTGGATAAGTGATGGAACAAGCCTGCGAGGGCGCATGCCTGTTGGCTTGGCGGGGTGTGCCTTAAAAATAGGCAGTTGAGGGCTTGCGTCTCGCACTGCGTGCGGCCATGGGCCATTGTTTTGCGGCTATTCTTGTAGCCTTCCGTTCGCCAAGGCGGGGCCGATGGATGGCCCGCCTGGACTCGGTGTTTGTCTCTCAATTGACGCGCATGACCACTTCTTCGATCGTCCCCGGCTTTTTGGCCCTGCACAGCCACCGCTCTGAGGTGTTGGCCGAAACCTTGTCGGCTTGGTTGATGCGCCAGCCTTTGGCTGCGCTGGAGCAGGAGGTGGTGCTGGTGCAAAGCAACGGCATGGCCGAGTGGATCAAGATGGCGTTGGCCGGGCAGGGCGGACCTGGCGGGGGGGTCTGCGCGGCCACCCGGGTGGAGCTGCCCTCGCGGTTTTTGTGGCGCACCTACCGCCAGGTGCTGGGTGCGAGCAACGTGCCGCCCGACTCACCGCTGGACAAATTGCCCATGACGTGGCGTTTGATGGCTTTGTTGCCAGCCTGTGTGGGCGATCCGGTGTTTCAGCCCGTGGCCGGTTATTTGCGTGGCAAGCGACCCGAGCCTGAGCCTGAACGCCTCTTGCAATTGGCCAGTCGTTTGGCCGACTTGTTTGACCAGTACCAAATTTACCGCCCCGATTGGTTGCAAGACTGGGCCGAGGGGCGCGATGTGTTGCGTCGCCAGTCGGGCCAGCCCGTGCGCCCCGATGACAAGGCGGGCCTCTTGCCCGAGGACCAGCGGTGGCAGGCCGAGCTGTGGCGGCGTGTGCTGGCCACTTTGACCGATGCAGAAAAACAAGCCACTCGGCCTGCGTTGCATCTGCGTGCGCTGGCACTTTTGCAGTCGGGCCAAGCACTGGCCAGTCCGGTGGCGCGGCGCGTGTCGGTCTTTGGCATGAGCCACATGCCCAGCCAGTTGCTGGACATGCTGGGCGCTTTGTCGGCGCACAGCCAAGTCCTGCTGGCCGTGCCCAACCCTTGCCAGCACCACTGGGGCGACATCATGGACGGGCGCGATGCGCTGCGGGCCGAGCGCAGACGTCATGCCTACAAGAAAGAAAACCTGTCGACCGTGGATTTTGAGCAGATGCATTTGCACGCGCCGACCTTGCTGGCCGCTTGGGGGCGACAGGGGCGCGACTTCATTCGGCAGCTGGACGCCTTTGACGACCTGCAAGCGGCGCAAGAGCGCCATCCGGGTGTTCGGCTGGACCTGTTTGACGATGCGCCGGGGGCCGACGGCCGCCGTTTGCTCACGCAACTGCAAAACCGCATCCGCGATTTGAAGTCGAGCCAGGAGCCGGTCGAGGCCGCGCTGGACGCGCACGATGACTCGCTGGTTTTCAAAGTGGCGCACAGCCCGGTGCGTGAACTCGAGGTGCTGCATGACCAACTTTTGCTGTGGTTTCACGCTCAACCCGAGGTTTCGCCGCGCGACGTGGTGGTGATGGTGCCCGACATCGAAGTCATGGCCCCGGCCATTCGCGCCGTGTTTGGCCAGTACAAGCGGGGTGATGCGCGTTTTATTCCCTATGACATTGCCGACTTGGGGGCGCAGGCCACCAGCCCCTTGATCCATGCGGTGGAGTGGTTGTTGGCCTTGCCCCAGCAACGCAGCCGCATGAGCGAGTGGGTGGCGCTGCTCGAAGTGCCCGCTTTGGCCGCCCGCTTTGGCCTCAAGCCCGAGCAGTTGCCCACGCTCACGCGCTGGATGGTGGGCTCGGGCATTCGATGGGGCTTGTCGGCACCGCACCGGGCGGGTTTGGGCCTGGACACTTGCGCTGATGACAACTCGGCCTTGTTTGGTGTGCAACGCATGCTGATGGGTTACGCCTGCGGGGCCGACCCGGTGCCCGATGCGCCGGGCCTTTCACCGCAAAGTGCCCCGCACCTTGCAGGCATTGACCCTTATGCCGAGGTCGGGGGGCTGGACGCCGAATTGGCCGGGGCTTTGGCGCACCTGTTGCAAGCCTTGATGGACTGGTGGCAGCAATGCGCCAGTGAGGCCACGCCCCTGCAATGGGCCCAGCGCGGTCGCGCCCTGTTGGCCGCCTTGTTCAAGGCGCAAGACGACACCGACCGCAACGCACTGTCGGCTCTGGATCAGGCCCTGAACGACTGGACCCGCTCCGCCGATCAGGCTGACTTTGCGCAGGCTGTGCCACTGACGGTGGCCCGCGCAGCCTGGATGGAGGCGCTCAAGGTGCCCAAGCTGGAGCAGCGTTTTCGGGCGGGAGGTGTGACCTTTTGCACGCTCATGCCCATGCGGGCCATTCCTTTTGCGCGGGTGTGTTTGCTGGGCATGAACGACGCCGACTACCCGCGCCGCAGCCCGCGTGCCGACTTTGACTTGCTGGGCCTGCCCGGCCTGAGCCGCCCGGGTGACCGTTCGCGCCGGGACGACGACCGCCAGCTGATGCTCGAAGCCCTGTTGTCTGCACGGCGCACCCTGTACGTGAGCTGGAGCGGCCGCAGTGTGCGCAACAACAGCGAACAACCGCCGTCGGTGCTGGTGTCGCAGCTGCGTGATGAGATCGATGCGCTGTGGGGCGAGGGCACGGTCAAACGCCTGACCACGGTGCACCCGCTGCAGCCCTTTAGCCGCCAGTATTTTGAACAAGACAGCACGTTGCAGACCTTTGCCCTGGAGTGGCGAGCGGCGCAAACCGACGCCCGCCCTGGTGATGACGCTGCCGCCTTGCACGGTAACTCGAACGGTAACTTGCACGACCCCTTGAACGCTCAGCCGAGCAAGCCCCAGAATGACCCCATCCAGCTCGAGCCCTTGCAGTCGGCCACGGGCACACCGGTCATCACCCTGGGCCAATTGGGGCGGTTTTTGCAAAAACCGGTCGGGGCATTTTTTCGTGAACGCTTGCAGGTGAACCTGGACGTTGAGCGCAGTGAACTGCCCGGCGAAGAGCTGTTTGGACTGGGGGGGCTGGACCTGTACCAGCTGCTGGACCATGAACTGCAGCATGTGCCCACCGATGTGACCCCGCACAACATGCCCAGTTACACCCAGCGCGTGGTGCAGCGTTTGCGCCAGGCTGGGGCGATGCCCTTGGCAGGCGTGGGCGAACTCGAAGCCAGCAAACTCAGCCTCAAGCTCGAGGCGATGCTGGGCGCCGCCTTGCAAGAGCGCCAGGATTACCCCCAGCCAGCGCCTCGGGTGTTGATCGATCTGGCGCACCCTCAAGTGCATCTGCAAGACGCCCTGAGCGGCGTTTTGAGCCGTCACGGCCATGCTTGGATGCTGCTCAGCCTGCGGGCCAATGCTTTGGCTGACTTGAAGGGCAAACCGCCCAAGGCCTTGCCTGCAAAATTGATCGACGTCTGGCTGATCTCGCTGGCCAGTGCCGCCATGGGGCAGCCCTTGGTGTGTGTGGTGGTGGGGGCCAATGCGGTGCTGCGTGTGCCGCCTCCAGAGCCCCAAGCGGCCCGCGCCCAGTTGCAGGTCTTGCTGGACACTTGGACCGAGGGCATGCGCTGGCCCCTGCCTGTGCCCCCGGTGCTGGCTTTGCAGTGGCTCAAAGACCCGGACAACCTGAACGCTTTGCACGACCTGTACGAAGGCAGCAGCCATGTGCGTGCCGAGCGCAACAAAGACCCGGCGCTGGCCCGCACCTACCCCACGCTCAGCGATGTGCTGGACAGCGGCCATTTTGAGCGAATCGCCCAAGCCGTTTATGCCCCTTTGCGCGACTGGGCCGCGCACATCGTGGTCGAGGCATTGCCCGAAGACTCTGCACAAGATGAACAAGAGGAACTGTCATGAGTGCCCATGCCCTGGACGCCCCCGGCTTCCCGCTGCGCGGCAGCCACCTGATCGAGGCCAGCGCCGGGACCGGCAAAACCTGGACGATTGCTGCGCTTTATGTGCGCCTGGTGCTGGGCCATGGCACGGCGGACACCGCGCCGGTGCGCCCCATGCTGCCGCAAGACGTGCTGGTCATGACCTTCACACGCGCCGCAACGCGGGAGTTGTCAGACCGCATTCGCGCCCGCCTGACCGAAGCTGCGCAGGTTTTTCGGGGCCTGGCCCGCAGTGAAGATGCATTTTTGATGCGCCTGATGGCCGACTACCCCGAAGGGCGTGTGCGCGAGCAAGCGGCCTACCGTTTGGCGCTGGCGGCCCAAGCCATGGACGATGCGTCCGTCTACACCATCGACGCTTGGTGCCAGCGCATGTTGCGCGAGCACGCCTTTGACAGCGGCAACCTGTTTGAAGAAAACCTGGTCGGCGACGAGGCCGCCTTGCGCCTGGAGGCGGTGCAGGACTATTGGCGGCAACAGCTCTACCCCATGCTCCCCGAGCAAGTGGCGCAGGTGCAAACCATTTGGCGCGACGTGCCCGCGCTGGAAGCCGATATGCGTGCCCTGATGGCCGTGCCCCTGCCCGAAACCTCGCCAGGCACACTGGCGCAGGTCTACGCGGCTGCCTTGGCCGATCGCGAGGCGCAGCTGCAAGCCCTCAAAACCGCTTGGGATGTCCAAGCCGACAACTTGCTGGGCTGGATCGAGGCGCAACTGGCCCCCAAAAAACACGGTTGGAATGGCCACAAGCTGACGGTCAAAAAATCCGCCGAGTGGCTGGGGGTGCTCAAAGCCTGGTCGCAAGGCCCGGACGATGGCCAGGCCCTGGAAGCGGCCATGAAAGCGGGTTGGGACCGCTTCACCCCCGAAGGCCTGATGGCGTGCCGCAAGCCTGGTGAAGACCCGGTGACCTTGCCGCCCGAAAGCCAGGCCTATGCCCAGCTGCAAACCGCTTTGAAAGCCTTGCCCGACCCGCAGCAACAGGCCCGGCTGCATGCCCGCAGCCATGTGCTGCAACGCATGAATGAACTCAAGCGGCGCAGCGGCTTGTTTGGTTTTGCCGACATGCTGGAGCGCCTGGATGTGGCGCTGGCCGACCCGGAGTCGGGCGAGCGTCTGGCGCAGCGCCTGCGTGAGCAGTTTCCGGTGGCCTTGATCGACGAGTTTCAAGACACCTCACCGCTGCAGTTCCGCATTTTTGACCGCATTTACCGCACAGCCGACAACCGCCAGGACACGGCCTTGTTGTTGATCGGTGACCCCAAACAATCGATTTATGGTTTCAGGGGGGCCGACATTCACAGCTACCTGGCCGCGCGTCGAGCCACCGAGGGCCGCCACCATGTGCTGGGCACCAATTTCCGGTCCACCCAGGCCATGGTCGATGCGGTCAACCGTTGGTTTGAAATTCCAGCAGACGCCTTTGGCTACCGCACCGCTTTGGAGGACCCGCTGCCTTTTCAGAGCGTGAAAGCGCACGGCCGTGCCGAAGTGCTGCATGTCAGCGGCGGCGCCGTCCCGGCCATGACCCTGGTGCACGACGCCACGCTGCGCAGCCAGCGCGATGCGCGTGTGCACCTGTCTGCCCTGTGCGCCGAACAGATCGTGGCCTGGCTGGGTGACCCGAATGCCCGTTTTGTGCACCCTCAACAAGGCGATGCCCCGCTCAAGCCCAAAGACATTGCCGTGCTGGTGCGCACCGGGGTCGAGGCCGCCGCCGTGCGCGATGCCCTGCGCTTGCGGGGCGTGGCTTCGGTGTATTTGTCAGACCGCGATTCGGTGTTTGCCAGTGACGAGGCGCAGGACCTGTGTTTGTGGCTGCGCGGTGTGGCCGAGCCCCAGGACATGCGACGCGTGCGAGCAGCACTGGGCACACGCACCGTGGGCTTGTCGCTGGCCGAGTTGCACGCGCTGGCCACCCAAGATGACTTGCTGGACCAGCGTGCCGAACAAATGCGCGAGCTGCACCAGATCTGGCAAACCCAGGGCGTGCTGGCCATGTTGCGCCAGTCGCTGCACAGGCTGCAACTGGCAGGCCGCTGGCGTGGTCAGTCCGATGGCGAGCGGCGTTTGACCAATGTGCTGCATTTGGCCGAGTTGCTGCAAACGGCCAGCAGCCAGCTCGATGGCGAGCAGTCCCTGATCCGCTGGTTGCTTCAGCAAATCGACGAAGCCTTGGACGGCAGCGCGGGCGAGAGCGAAGAAAAAACCGTGCGCCTGGAAAGCGACGAAGACCAGGTCAAGGTCATCACCATCCACGCCAGCAAGGGCCTGGAGTACCCGGTGGTGTGCCTGCCTTTTGCACACAGCCACCGCGAAGTAACGGCTGGCAAAGCGTCTGTCATGCAGGTCGGCCAGGCGGGCGGCGACCGCCACTGGACGCTGGACTTTGACCGGACCGATGCACAAGCGGCCGACCAAGACCGCCTGCGCGAAGACCTGCGGCTTTGGTACGTGGCGCTGACCCGGGCACGGCATGCGCTGTGGGTGGGCTGGAGCCCGGTCAAGCGCGGCAACGGCAAAAAGTGTGTCAACCACGACAGCGCCTCAGGCCATTTGCTGGCAGGGGGCGACGAGCCCGACGAAAACGGCTGGTGGCCCAAGCTGCAGGCCTTGCAAACCCATGCCCAAGGCCAGCCCTTGTCGGTGCACTTCACGCGGGCGACTGGCGAGGCGAGTCTGACCCGCTGGCAGCGCACCGAGCAGCCCGTGGCACTGCGCGAGGCCTTGGTTTGCAATGCCCGCATTGACAAAACTTGGGGCATCGCGAGTTTTTCTCGGCTGACACGGGGCTTGTCTTCTCAGGCGCTGTCTTCGGCTGCCTGGGTGTCGGCCCCGCCCGTGGCGTCTGGGGCGGTCAGTCTGGACATGGCCACACCACGCCGCGCCGATGACGAATCTGACAAGGAGGAGGTCGCCACGGCTTGGCCCGAATCTCTGCCGATTGAGCTGCAAACAGCCTTGAGCCTTGACGACTTGGCGCAATCAGCGTTGTCAGCACAGACAGCGCCTTGGCACAGCTTTGCCCGTGGACCGAGTGCAGGCAACTTTTTGCACGACCAAATGGAGTGGCTGGCCGCCGAGGGTTTTGTGCTGGAGCCGGGCACCCCCACCGCCGAACGCCTGGCCAAGCGCTGCGAGCGCTCGGGCTACACAGCGCAGGCCGATGGCGTGGTGCAGTGGTTGTCGCGTTTGGTGGCCCAGCCCCTGGGGAGCCCCGGGCGTGGACCCCATGTGTCCTTGAATGCGCTGCAAACCGTGCTGCCCGAGATGGAGTTTTGGCTGCCGGCCGAGCGCTTGCATGCCCGAGAAATCGACACCCTGTGTCAGCAGCATTTGCTGCCCGGTGTGGCGCGGCCCCAGCTGCCCGACGCCCAGTTGCACGGCATGCTCATGGGCTTTGCCGATCTGGTGTTCGAGCACGCGGGGCGCTACTGGGTGCTGGACTACAAGTCCAACCACTTGGGTGCTCAAGATGCAAACTACAGCGCCGAGGCCCTGGACCAAGCCATGGCCGAGCACCGCTACGAGGTGCAGGCCGCCCTTTACATGTTGGCCCTGCACCGCTTGCTGCGCTCACGTCTGGGCTCAGCGTATGACCCGGCCCAGCATCTGGGGGGCGCGGTGTACCTGTTCATGCGGGGCTTGGACGGGCCTGTGGGCGGTTGCTGCTGTTTGCCTGCACCGACGGCCTTGATGGATGGCCTGGATGCGATGTTGGGGGGTGTTGTGCATGCACCAGAGCCGTCAGGAGTGTCTTTGTGAACCAGCGTAAAACCCCGCCAACCCCCGTTTTGGCACAGGCCGCCCAAATGGATTGGGTCAACGATGTGCCTGTGCACGGTTTGAACGCCGAACACTGCTTGCTGTGGCTGCACGCTTGGGCCGAGCTGGGCTGGTTGCGCCGCTTGGACAGCGCTTTGGCCACCCAACTGCATCGCCTGGACGCGACCACATCACCTGCCGTGTTGGTGGCCGCTGCCGTGCTGGCGCAAATGGAGGGGCGCGGTCATACCTGTTTGGCCGTGCACGCCCTGGCTGCGCCGCCTGTGGATTGGCTCGGTGCGGCGGCTCCCGAGGTGCAGGCCTTTGCACTGGGCTTGCCCGCCTTGTGGGCCCACATGCCCCCCAGCGCACAAGCTTGGAGCGTCGCCTTGCGAGCAGCACCGCCTGCTTGCCTGCGCCTGGCCAGTGCGCCTGACCTTGGGCAACCCTTGGTGTTGGGGGGCACCGAGGACGCCCCATTGCTTTACTTGCGCCGCTACCGTGTTTACGAAGAGCGGGTGGGCCAAAACCTGCTGCAACGTGCCCAAAATGCGGTGCCTGTGGACGAAGCTTTGGCGCGGGTGTGGCTGGACCGCTTTTTTGGCCAAGCGCTGGAGGGTGGGGGGGCGAAGGCCCTGCCCAACTCAAACAAGGCCGCCGAGGCGCAGACCGACTGGCAAAAGCTGGCCTGCGCCGTGGCTTTGCGTTCGCATTTATCGGTCATCACCGGGGGACCGGGCACGGGCAAAACCTACACCGCTGCACGTTTGCTGGCTTTGCTGCTTGCTTTGCACGAGGGTCCCCATCCTTTGCGTGTGGCATTGGCGGCGCCCACGGGCAAGGCCGCAGCCCGACTCAAGCAGTCGATTGACGGCTCGCTCAAAGCACTCAAAGGGCAATCACTGAACGTGTCCGGAACCGCCGATGCAACAGGCGCAGCCCAGAGCGATGCAGCGCTGGACTTGGACACCCTCATCCAGCGCATTGGCCCCGCGCGTACTTTGCATGCGCTTTTGGGGGCTCGGCCCGACACCCGCATGTTCCGCCACCACGCGGCCAATCCGCTCGATGTCGATGTGTTGATCGTGGACGAAGCCTCGATGGTGCATCTGGAAATGATGGACGCCCTGCTGCAAGCGCTGCCCCCCACGGCCCGATTGGTGTTGCTGGGCGACAAAGACCAATTGGCCTCGGTGGAGGCTGGCGCGGTGCTGGGGGATGTGTGCCGCGACGCCGCCCAAGGCGCTTACCTGCCCGAAACTTGGCGCTTTGCGCAGGCAGCGGCGGGGCAAAGCCTGGTCCCCCGGTTTCAGGCCAAAGCCGGGCAGTCGGTCTCGGCCCTGGCCCAGCAAACCGTGATGCTGCGGCAAAGCCGTCGCTTCGAGGGCCCGATTGGGCAGCTGGCCCTGGCCGTGAATACCGGTGACGCCGAAGCCGCTTGGGCGTGCCTGCGGGGTGGCAACACCTTGGCCTGGCCCTTGCAGGCTTTGCAACCAGACACTCCCCAGACCGTGTGTGCGCTGGCGTTGGGCAGCACGGGCCAATCTTCTTACACCGATTATTTAAAGCTCCTCACGCCAAGCCCTGCAGGTCTGGACGCGACAGCGCACGGCCATTGGGTTCGCAGCGTGTTGCTCGCTTTTGATCGGTTTCGGATTTTGTGCGCCGTGCACCAGGGCGATTGGGGCACGCTGGCGCTCAACTTGGCCGTGCAAAAGGCGCTGGCCGATGCCGGGTGGCTCAAACCCCAAGGCGAATGGTTTGCCGGCCGCCCAGTCATGGTCACGCGCAACGATGCCCAGCTGGGCGTGTTCAACGGCGATGTGGGGGTGGTTTTGCCCAACGCACAAGGCGTGCTCAAGGTCTGGTTTCTGGACGGTGAGCAACTGCGCTCGGTCAGCGTGTCGCGCCTGGCCCATGCCGAAACGGCCTTTGTCATGACGGTGCACAAAAGCCAGGGTTCGGAATTCGCACACACCGCGATGGTTTTGCCTGCGGGCGCAGCCGATTTGCTGACGCGCGAGTTGGTCTACACCGGCATCACCCGTGCCCGCGAGCAGTTCACCCTGGTTGAAGGCCAGGCCGGTCTGCTCAACGCTGCCATGGCCCGGCCCAGCGTGCGGGCCAGCGGCTTGCGGCTGTGGTGGGTTTAGTTGGCGTAGCCTTCGCACGCCCCAGCGTTGGGGCGGCCTTTGCATTCACGCAGCAGCCGTTTGTCGCGCTCGGCCCGGTTTTCTGATCCCGATTTGTCGTTGGGCATTTTGGGGGCTTTGCCCGCCTTGGCCTTTTTGCCTTTGGCAGGTTTTTCAGCGCCGGTGGTGGCGGTGAAGGTATCCACCGCGCTGCACACGGGGGCAGCGCCGGTTAAAGCCAGGGCCAGCACCATGCGGGCCAGCGTGTGGGCAAAATGGGGTTGTGTCATGCCTGTCTCCCTGATGTTTTTGATGCCCTTCATCATAGGCAGGACAGGCCGCTGTGCAAAGGGTGACAAGGCCCCGGCGTGGCAGCCCTTACGATAAGCGCATGAACTCCAAGACCCCCCCTTTCATGCGCCAGGCCGTCATGGACCTGGAAGAGTCCCGCATCCGCGAAGTCGCCAACGCGGGCATGGGCCGCCCCGACGTGCTGGCCTTCTGGTTTGGCGAGTCCGACGAGGTCACGCCCGACATCGTGCGCCAAGCCGCCATCGATTCGATGCAGCGCGGCGAGACCTTTTATTCACACAACCTGGGCTTGCCTGAGCTGCGCCAGGCCGTGTCCGACTACATGTCGGCCTTGCATGGCCCGGTGGGTGTGGACCGCATCGCCATCACCTCAGGCGGCGTGAACGCGCTCATGCTGGCCGCCCAAGCCTTGATTGACGCTGGTGACGAGGTCGTTGCCGTCACCCCCGTGTGGCCCAACCTGACGGCGCAGGCGCTGGTCATGGGGGCCAATCTGAAGTGCGTGTCATTGCGTCCAGTCAATGGCCAGTGGCAGCTCGACATGGCCGCCCTCAAAGCCGCCATCACACCCGCCACCCGAATGCTCATCGTCAACTCGCCCAACAACCCCACGGGCTGGACACTCAGCAGCACCGAGCAGGCCGAAATCCTGGCGCACTGCCGCACCACCGGCACTTGGGTGCTGGCCGACGAGGTGTACGAGCGCCTGTATTACGAAACCGACACCGCCAACGGCTGCGCGCCCTCATTTCTGGACGTGGCCGAGCCCGACGACAGCTTGGTGGTGGTGCACAGCTTTTCCAAGAGCTTTTTGATGACCGGCTGGCGCTTGGGCTGGCTGGTCATGCCCGCAGCCATGACGCAACACATGGGCAAGCTGATCGAATTCAACACCTCATGCGCCTCGGTCTTCACCCAAAAAGCCGGCATTGTGGCCTTGCAAAACACCGCCGACATCACGCCCCGTGTGGTCGCGCATCTCAAGGCTTGCCGCGACACCTTGGTGCCCTTGTTGCAGGCTTTGCCGGGCGTGCAACTGGCCCCGGCCAGGGGAGGCATGTACGCGTTTTTCAAACTCGAAGGCCACCCCGACTCGGTCGCCACCGCCAAGCGTTTGGTGTCCGAAGCCGGTCTGGGGCTGGCCCCCGGCGAAGCCTTTGCGCCCGAGGCCGCAGGCTGGCTGCGCTGGTGCTTTGCGTCGAAGGATTTGGGGCGGCTGGGGGAGGGCGTGGAGCGGCTCAAGGGGTGGTTGGCCAAGAATTGATGGGGATCTGAGCCCCCATTGATTTGGCAATAAGCCATGGGATCAGAATTTAGCCCCGTCTTAGGCGCGATGGGAGGTGGTCTGCGAGACACCATCGCGGCGAGGGCACCGCTCCCACAAAAGGGCTCATGCAGACATCATCGAGCCCCATTCATATGGGTTATAGGGCAGCTTTTCGGGCTATAATCCGCCTGTTTTGCGATTTGCAAAGCGCACGCCATCCGCTTTTCCGGCAGGTGGCGCAAGTCATTCACCCGCCGACGTTCATTCTTGAGTCGAGGCGAAAAACAAGGAAAACCCATGATTGCATCTTCAATCAAGGCTGAGGTCGTCAAGGCCAACGCACGTGCTGCCAACGACACTGGCTCCCCAGAAGTCCAAGTCGCTTTGCTGACTGCTCGCATCAACGAGCTGACTCCCCACTTCAAAACACACGCCAAAGACCATCACGGTCGCCGCGGTCTGCTGCGCATGGTGAGCCGTCGCCGCAAACTGTTGGACTACCTCAAGTCGCGTGATGCTGACCGTTACGTTGCGCTGATCGCCAAGCTTGGCCTGCGTAAGTAATCGTCTCTCCAGATGAAAAGCGCCTGAGTTAGGTCACTAGCTCAGGCGCTTTATTCTTTTTTCAGTCGGAATTTGTCAGGGCGATCTCGCGCTGTGTCATTCCACAAAGCTTTACAGCAAAGTTTTGCAAGGTTTTGTGGAATGGCATCGAGTTCAGAGCGTCAACTTCCGGGCCCACAGTGCAGCCTCATGCGCTTTTGTTTTCAGGAGTTCTGAACATGTCTATTTTTAACAAAGTTACCAAAACCTTCCAGTGGGGCCAGCACACGGTCAAGATGGAAACCGGCGAAGTCGCTCGCCAAGCCGGCGGCGCTGTGCTGCTCGACATGGAAGGCACTGTGGTGCTGGCCACCGTCGTGGGTTCCAAGATCGCCAAAGCCGGTCAAGACTTTTTCCCCCTCACGGTGGATTACATCGAGAAGACTTACGCTGCAGGCAAGATTCCTGGCAGCTTCTTCAAGCGTGAAGCCAAGCCCAGCGAGCACGAGACCCTGACCAGCCGCCTGATCGACCGTCCGATCCGTCCTCTGTTCCCTGAAGGTTTCTACAACGACGTGCATGTGGTCATCCATACCGTGTCTTTGAACCCTGAAGTCGACGCCGACATCGCCGCGATGATCGCCGTGTCTGCCGCCCTGTCCATCTCGGGCATCCCGTTCAACGGCCCCATCGGTGCTGCCCGCGTGGGTTACATCAACGGTGAATACGTCCTGAACCCTGGCCAGACCCAGCGCAAAGGCAGCGTCATGGACCTGGTGGTCGCCGGTACCGAAGCCGCTGTGCTGATGGTCGAATCCGAAGCCCAGCAACTGTCCGAAGAAATCATGTTGGGTGGCGTGGTGTACGGTCACGAGCAGTCGGCCATTGCCATCAACGCCATCCACGAGTTGGTGCGCGACGCTGGCAAGCCTGTGTGGGACTGGCAAGCGCCTGCCCGCGACACCGCTTTTGAAGCCAAGCTGGCCTCTTTGGCCGAAGAAAAACTGCGTGCGGCTTACCAGATCCGTAACAAGCAAGCCCGCACCCACGCTTGCCGTGAAGCTTACGCTTCGGTCAAAGTGGCTTTGGCCGATGAGGGCGTGGCGTTTGACAGCGTCAAGCTCGACGGCCTGATGTTCGAAATCGAAGCGCGCATCGTGCGCAGCCAGATTTTGGCCGGTGAGCCCCGCATCGACGGCCGCGACACACGCACTGTGCGCCCCATCGAAATCCGCAACAGCGTGCTGCCCCGCACACACGGCTCGGCCTTGTTCACACGTGGCGAAACCCAGGCTTTGGTGATCACCACTTTGGGCACCGAGCGCGATGCGCAGCGCATCGACGCGCTGGCGGGTGAGTTCGAAGACCGCTTCATGTTCCACTACAACATGCCTCCCTTTGCCACTGGCGAAGTGGGCCGCATGGGTTCGACCAAGCGCCGCGAAATCGGCCACGGCCGTTTGGCCAAGCGTGCTTTGGCCGCTGTGTTGCCAAGCAAAGAAGAATTCCCCTACACCGTGCGTGTGGTGTCCGAAATCACCGAATCGAACGGTTCTTCGTCCATGGCTTCGGTCTGCGGCGGCTGCCTGTCGATGATGGACGCGGGTGTGCCGATGAAAGCCCACGTGGCCGGTATCGCCATGGGCCTGATCAAGGAAGACAACCGCTTTGCGGTGTTGACCGACATCTTGGGTGACGAAGATCACCTGGGCGACATGGACTTCAAAGTGGCCGGTACCACCAACGGTATCACCGCGCTGCAGATGGACATCAAGATCCAGGGCATCACCAAAGAAATCATGCAAGTCGCTTTGGCCCAGGCCAAAGAAGCCCGCATGCACATTCTGGGCAAGATGCAAGAGGCGATGAGTACGGCCAATACCGAAGTGTCGGATTTCGCACCCAAGCTCTTCACCATGAAGATCAACCCCGAGAAAATCCGTGATGTGATCGGCAAGGGCGGCGCGACCATCCGCGCCCTGACCGAAGAGACCGGTTGCCAGATCAACATCGGTGAAGACGGCACGATCACCATCGCGGCCACCGACGGCGAGAAAGCTGACATCGCCAAGAAGCGCATCGAGCAGATCACCGCCGAAGTCGAAATCGGCAAGGTCTACGAAGGCCCTGTGACCAAGATCCTGGACTTCGGTGCCCTGATCAACTTGTTGCCTGGCAAAGACGGTCTGCTGCACATCAGCCAGATCGCCCACGAGCGCGTCGAAAAAGTGACCGACTACCTGAGCGAAGGCCAGATCGTCAAAGTCAAGGTCATGGAAACCGACGAAAAGGGCCGCATCAAGCTGTCGATGAAGGCTTTGTTGGACCGTCCTTCACAAGGCTGATGCGGGGTTTTGTGTGGAGGGTTGGGGGTTGAGCGAGAAGCTTTTTAGCCGCACTGCTCAACCTGCCCATCACACAAAACGCTGAATGCTCAACGCCAAACCCAGAACGCTGAACGCACAAACCATGAACGTCATTGAAATTCAAAGCTACGGCGCTCCCTCCGTGCTGGTGCCCGGCTCCCGTCCCGACCCTGTGGCCGGGGCAGGGGAGTTGCTCATTCGTGTCTCGGCCAGCGGCATCAACCGCCCCGATGTGTTGCAACGTACCGGTCACTATCCCGTGCCACCGGGTGCCTCGGACATTCCAGGGCTCGAAGTGGCCGGTGTGGTGGTGTCGGGTGACGCCGCAGCCATGGTTGAGGCGGGCCTGGCGGTGGGGGATCGTGTGTGCGCTTTGGTGGCCGGCGGTGGTTATGCGCAACTGTGCGTTGCGCCTGTCGCGCAGTGTTTGCCTGTCCCCACAGGACTGACCGATACCGAAGCCGCTTCTCTGCCTGAGACGTTTTTCACGGTGTGGAGCAATGTGTTTGACCGTGGCCGCTTGCAAGCGGGTGAGACTTTGTTGATCCAAGGCGGCACCAGCGGCATTGGCGTGACCGCCATTCAAATGGCCAAAGCGGCAGGAGCCACGGTGATCGTCACGGCGGGATCTGATGCCAAATGCCAGGCTTGCTTGGCTTTGGGTGCGGACCAGGCCATCAATTACAAAACCACCGACTTTGTGGCTGAGGTCAAACGCATCACTGGCGGTGTGGGTGTGAATGTGGTGTTGGACATGGTTGCGGGTGACTATGTGGCGCGTGAAGTCGAGGCCTTGGCCGAAGACGGTCGCTTGGTCATCATCGCGGTGCAAGGCGGCATCAAGAGCGAGTTCAATGCGGGCTTGGTGTTGCGTCGGCGCTTGACCATCACGGGCTCTACGCTGCGTCCGCGCCCTGTGGCTTTCAAGGCGGCGATTGCGCAGTCTTTGCGTCAAACCGTTTGGCCCTGGATCGAGTCGGGCAGCATCAAGCCGGTGATTCACACGGTCTTTGGGGCGATGGATGCGGTGGGTGACTTGACCACGGGTGCAGCTCAGGCGCATGCCTTGATGGAGAGCAATCAACATGTCGGTAAATTGGTGGTGACTTGGTGATGAGCCCATCCAGTAAATTGATGGTGGGCAACTGGAAGATGAATGGCAGCTTGGCTGCCAATGCATCTTTGGTGGCGC
Organism: Limnohabitans sp. WS1; assembly: GCF_003063265.1. Taxonomy (GTDB): domain Bacteria; phylum Pseudomonadota; class Gammaproteobacteria; order Burkholderiales; family Burkholderiaceae_C; genus Limnohabitans_A. Next base: position 39,590 of record NZ_NERU01000023.1, on the reverse strand, counting down.
AGCTCTTGGAGGGCATCGGAGCGGTGTCATGCCGTTCGGCACTTTGCGTGCCCGCACCGTATTTGGCGCAGATGCAACATCTGTTGACGGACTCGTCTGTGGACTTGGGTGCACAAGATGTGTCCGCCCATGCCTCGGGTGCTTACACGGGTGAGGCGTCTGCTGACATGCTGCGTGATTTTTCAGTGCGTTATGTGATCGTCGGTCATTCTGAACGCCGTCAGTACCACGCAGAATCTGATGCCACAGTGGCGGCCAAGACACAACGTGCCTTGGCGGTAGGCATCACCCCGATTGTGTGTGTGGGCGAGAGCTTGGCCGAACGAGAAGCCGGTCAAACCGAGGCGGTGGTCAAGCGGCAATTGGCAGCGGTGATCCAAACCAACGGCCATTGCATCAGTGAAATTGTGGTGGCCTATGAACCCGTTTGGGCCATTGGCACGGGCCTGACAGCCACGCCCGAGCAAGCCCAGCAGGTACATGCTGTTTTGCGTTCTCAATTGCAAGCGGCCAGTGCCCAAGCCACGCGCATTTCGATTTTGTACGGCGGCAGCATGAATGCTGCTAACGCAGCAGACTTGTTGGCTCAGCCCGATGTCGACGGCGGTTTGATTGGCGGTGCCTCCCTCAAGGCCGCCGACTTTTTATCCATGTTGAAAGCCGCTTCGCGCTGAGCTTTCAATCCTTGTTTGTAAATTTTTCGGAGAACTCTGATGAGCGTGATGTTGACTTTGATTTTGGTGGTTCAGATGTTGTCGGCTTTGGCCATGATTGGTTTGATCCTGATTCAACATGGCAAAGGTGCTGACATGGGTGCAGCTTTTGGCAGTGGTGGTTCGGGCAGTTTGTTCGGTGCAACGGGAGGTGCCAATTTCTTGTCCCGCACCACGGCGGTTTTGGCTGCTGTGTTTTTTGTGTGTACTTTGTTGTTGGCATATTTCAGCAACGTCCGTCCAGCTTCTTCGGGCAGTGTGCTTGAAGGTGTTGCGGTCACGGCCCCAGCTGCACCTGCCAATGTGAGTCCTGCAGCGCAAATTCCAGGCAACGAACCTGCTGCAAAGACCGACAACAGCGTGCCGCCAGCACCAGCCAAGTAAGCTTCATTTAAGCATTGCTGCTCTGCACAAATTTACGTGTTTTTCGAAGGAAATGGACGGGTTTTCAGAGTAAAATACGGGAATGCCCGGAGAGCTAAATACGTTGTATGATGTACCTCTTGCAAACTGGGCAAATGTATCCAGCCGTCGTGGTGAAATTGGTAGACACGCTATCTTGAGGGGGTAGTGGCGAAAGCTGTGCGAGTTCGAGTCTCGCCGACGGCACCAGATAAACAGAGCAGCCCAAATTGAAAAATTGGGGCTGTTCCTTCGGTGATACCGCAAGTCCCAAAATGAACCTCTCTCAATATCTCCCCATTCTTTTGTTCATTTTGGTCGGCATCGCGGTCGGCATCATTCCCCAGGTTTTAGGCTACATTCTTGGCCCCAACAAACCTGATGCGGAAAAAAATTCTCCCTACGAATGTGGCTTTGAAGCCTTTGAAGATGCTCGAATGAAGTTCGATGTGCGCTACTACTTGGTGGCCATTTTGTTCATTTTGTTCGATCTGGAAATTGCTTTTTTATTCCCTTGGGCCATCGCCCTCAAGGAAGTCGGCATGGCTGGGTTTGTAGCTGTGGTGATCTTCTTGGCCATTTTGGTGGTGGGCTTCGTCTATGAGTGGAAAAAAGGCGCCCTGGATTGGGAATGAGCGTTCTTGCACACAACAGCAAACTGCCTGTTTGAGGAATCCAAATGATTGAAGGTGTGATGAAGGAAGGCTTCATCACCACGAGTTACGACTCTGTGGTGAATTGGGCTAAAACCGGCTCGCTTTGGCCCATGACTTTTGGTCTGGCTTGCTGCGCGGTTGAAATGATGCATTCGGCCACAGCACGTTATGACTTGGCACGTTTTGGTGCTGAAGTTTTTCGTGCCAGTCCTCGTCAGGCTGACTTGATGATTGTGGCCGGCACCCTGTGCAACAAAATGGCACCCGCCTTGCGCAAGGTCTATGACCAAATGTCAGAGCCGCGGTGGGTGATCTCCATGGGCTCATGTGCCAATGGCGGTGGTTATTACCACTACAGCTATTCGGTGGTGCGGGGTTGTGACCGCATCGTGCCAGTGGATGTGTATGTGCCGGGCTGCCCACCCACGGCTGAGGCCTTGATTTACGGCATCATCCAGTTGCAGCAAAAAATTCGCCGCACACAAACCATTGCGCGTGCTTGAAGGGAATGACGATGACCGATTTCGCCATTCGACCCGAAGATCTGCAAGACACTCTGGCTGCCGCCCTGGGTGATCGGGTTCAAAATATTTCCATCGCTTTGGGTGAAGTGACTGTTCATGTGAACGCACAGCATTACCTGGGTGTGATGCAAACCCTGCGTGATGCGCCCGGTTGCCAATTTGAGCAACTCGTTGATTTGGCCGGCCTCGATTACTCGGCCTACCGTGAAGTGGGCACAGACGGCCCGCGTTTTGGAGTCACCGTGCACTTGTTGTCGGTGAGCCTGAACCAGCGCGTGCGTGTCAAAGTGCTGTGCCCTGAAGATGATCTGCCACTGGTGGACTCGGTCAACGAGATCTGGAACTCGGCCAACTGGTACGAGCGCGAAGCCTTTGACCTGTACGGCATCGTGTTTGAAGGTCACAACGACCTGCGCCGCATCCTGACCGACTATGGATTCATCGGTCACCCCTTCCGCAAGGACTTCCCTTTGTCGGGGCACGTTGAAATGCGCTATGACGCCGAACGCAAGCGAGTGATTTATGAGCCGGTGAGCATTGAGCCTCGCGAAATCACACCGCGCATCATCCGCGAAGACAACTATGGAGGCCTGAACTGATATGGCCGAAATCAAGAATTACACGCTGAACTTCGGTCCACAGCACCCGGCAGCGCACGGCGTGCTGCGTTTGGTGCTTGAGCTGGACGGTGAGGTGGTGCAACGCGCTGACCCACATATCGGTTTGCTGCACCGTGCCACAGAAAAACTCGCGGAGAGCAAAACCTATATCCAGTCGCTGCCCTACATGGACCGTCTGGATTACGTGTCCATGATGTGCAACGAGCACGCTTACTGCCTGGCCATCGAGAAGATGCTGGGTTTGGAAGTGCCGATGCGTGCGCAGTACATCCGTGTGATGTTCTCCGAAATCACCCGCATCCTGAACCACCTCATGTGGCTCGGCTCGCACGGCAACGACTGCGGCAGCTCCACCATCCTGATCTACACCTTCCGTGAACGTGAAGATTTGTTTGACATGTATGAAGCCGTGTCGGGCGCACGCATGCATGCGGCTTACTTCCGACCCGGTGGTGTGTACCGTGACCTGCCGGACAGCATGCCGCAGTACAAGGTCAGCAAGATCAAAAACGCCAAGGCCATCGAGCAGCTCAACAGCAACCGCAACGGCTCTTTGCTGGATTTCATCGACGACTTCACTCAGCGCTTTCCCAAGTGCGTGGACGAGTACGAAACCCTGTTGACCGACAACCGCATCTGGAAGCAGCGCACCGTGGGCATCGGAGTGGTGGCCCCTGAGCGTGCTCTGAATCTCGGCATGACCGGCCCCATGTTGCGTGGCTCCGGCTTCGCGTGGGACTTGCGCAAAAAGCAGCCTTACGACGCCTACGACCAAGTCGAATTCGACGTGCCTGTGGGCAAGACCGGCGACAGCTACGACCGCTATTTGGTGCGTGTTCAAGAGATGCGCGAATCCAACCGAATCATCCAGCAATGCGTGAAGTGGTTGCGTGCCAACCCCGGTCCGGTCATCACCGACAACCACAAGGTGGCACCGCCCTCGCGCGAAGGCATGAAGTCCAACATGGAAGACTTGATCCACCACTTCAAGCTCTTCACCGAAGGTTTTCATGTGCCCGAAGGCGAGGCCTATGCCGCTGTCGAACATCCGAAAGGCGAGTTCGGCATTTACATGGTGAGCGATGGGGCCAACAAGCCTTATCGCCTCAAAATTCGCGCCCCGGGCTTTGCCCATTTGGCCACCCTCGATGAAATGGCCCGTGGCCACATGCTGGCCGATGCGGTCGCGATCATCGGGACCATGGACATTGTTTTTGGAGAGATTGACCGATGATCTCTGAGTCAACCAAAGCACGCTTTGCGCGTGAAGTCGCCAAGTTCCCTGCAGACCAAAAGCAGTCGGCTGTCATGGCCTGCCTGTCGATCGTGCAGCAAGAACTGGGCTGGGTCAGCCCCGAGAGTGAGCAAGTTGTGGCCGAGGTGTTGGGCATGCCGGTGATGGCGGTGCACGAGGTCACCACCTTCTACAACATGTACAACCAAAAGCCGGTGGGCAAGTTCAAGCTGAACGTCTGCACCAACCTGCCTTGCCAGTTGCGTGGCGGTGCTCAGGCGCTGGCGCATCTGGAGCACATATTGGGTGTGCACGCCGGAGAAACCACCGCCGACGGCCTGTTCACGCTGCAGCCCAGCGAGTGCCAGGGCGCTTGCGCCGATGCGCCGGTGCTGTTGGTCAATGACCGCCACATGTGCAGCTTCATGAGCCACGAAAAGCTCGACCAACTCGTTGACAGCCTGAAGAAAGCCGAGGCCGCCTGATGAACGTCGAACAAATTCTCAATCAATTCCAGGCAACTGGCGTTGAAACTTGCTTCCATGACCGCCACATCAATCCGCAAATCTATGCCGGTTTGAACGGTAAGAACTGGGGCATCCAAGACTACGAAGTACGCGGTGGCTATGCGGCTTTGCGCAAGATTTTGGGCAAAGATGGCAGCGAAGGCCTCACGCAAGACCAAGTGATTGCCACCGTCAAAGAGTCGGGCTTGCGCGGTCGAGGCGGTGCGGGCTTCCCCACGGGACTGAAGTGGAGCTTCATGCCCCGTCAGTTCCCCGGTCAAAAGTATTTGGTGTGCAACTCGGACGAAGGCGAGCCGGGCACTTGCAAAGACCGCGACATCATGGAGTACAACCCGCACACGGTGATCGAAGGCATGATCATCGCTGCTTATGCCATGGGCATCAGTGTGGGCTACAACTACATCCACGGGGAAATTTTCCACACCTACGAGCGCTTTGAAGCAGCCCTCGAAGAAGCCCGCGCTGCAGGCTACCTGGGCGACAACATTCTGGGCAGCAGCTTTAGCTTCCAGTTGCACGCCTCGCATGGTTTTGGCGCTTACATCTGCGGTGAAGAAACTGCTTTGCTCGAATCGCTCGAAGGCAAAAAAGGCCAGCCCCGCTTCAAGCCACCGTTCCCGGCCAGCTTCGGTTTGTACGGCAAGCCCACCACCATCAACAACACCGAGACTTTTGCGGCTGTGCCCTGGATCATCCGCAACGGTGGCCAGGCGTATCTGGAATGCGGCAAGCCCAACAACGGTGGTACCAAGATCTTCTCGGTCAGCGGTGACGTGGAGCGCCCCGGCAACTACGAAGTGCCCATGGGCACGCCGTTTGCCAAGTTGCTCGAGCTCGCCGGTGGCGTACGTGGCGGTCGCAAGCTCAAAGCCGTGATTCCTGGCGGCTCTTCATCGCCCGTGATTCCGGCCGATTTGATGATGAAGCTCACCATGGACTACGACAGCATCGCCAAAGAAGGCGGTTCGATGTTGGGTTCCGGTGCGGTGATCGTCATGGACGAGACGCGTTGCATGGTCAAGGCCTTGGCGCGTTTGTCTTACTTTTATTCTCACGAGTCATGCGGCCAATGCACGCCTTGCCGTGAAGGCACAGGCTGGCTCTGGCGCATGGTCGACCGCATTGAACACGGCCAGGGCCGTGCCAGCGACATCGACATGCTCGACAGCGTGGCCGGCAACATCATGGGCCGAACGATTTGCGCCTTGGGCGACGCTGCGGCCATGCCGGTGCGCGGCATGCTCAAGCATTTCCGTCACGAATTTGTACACCTCATCGAGCACAAGACCTCCATGGTCGGTGTCGATGCAACATCGGTGAAGACCCATGGTTGAAATAGAACTCGACGGTCAGAAAGTGGAAGTTGCCGCGGGCAGCATGGTGATGCATGCCGCTGAAAAAGCAGGCACCTACATTCCTCATTTCTGTTACCACAAGAAACTTTCCATCGCGGCCAACTGCCGCATGTGCTTGGTGGAGGTCGAAAAGGCCCCCAAACCGATGCCAGCGTGTGCCACACCTGTGACACAAGGCATGATCGTGCGCACCAAGAGCGAAAAAGCCATTGCCGCCCAAAAGTCGGTCATGGAATTCCTGCTGATCAACCACCCGCTGGATTGCCCCATTTGTGATCAAGGGGGCGAATGCCAGTTGCAAGATTTGGCTGTGGGATACGGCGGCACAAAATCTCGCTACGAAGAAGAAAAGCGTGTGGTCTTCCACAAGGAAGTCGGCCCGCTGATTTCGATGGAAGAGATGAGCCGATGCATCCACTGCACACGCTGCGTGCGCTTCGGCCAAGAAGTAGCCGGTGCCATGGAGTTGGGCATGTCCCACCGCGGTGAGCACGCCGAAATCGAAACCTTCTTGGGCCAGACGATCGACTCCGAGTTGTCGGGCAACATGATCGACATCTGCCCCGTGGGCGCCTTGACCAGCAAGCCTTTCCGCTACCACGCCCGCACTTGGGAGCTGTCGCGCCGCAAGTCGATTGCAGCGCACGACTCATCCGGTGCCAACCTGATCGTGCAAGTCAAGAACAACCAGGTCATGCGCGTTGTGCCCTTGGAGAACGAAGACGTCAACGAGTGCTGGATTGCAGACCGTGAGCGCTTCTCATACGAAGCACTCAACGGCTCTGACCGCTTGACACGCCCCATGCTCAAGCAGGGCGGCGAATGGAAAGAAGTTGACTGGCAAACCGCCCTCGAATACGTGGCCAATGGCCTGCGCAACATCCAGCGTGACCATGGTGCCAACAGCATTGGCGCATTGGTCAGCCCACACAGCACCGTCGAAGAGTTGTATTTGGCAGGTGCTTTGGTGCGCGGTTTGGGTTCGGACAACATTGACCACCGCCTGCGCAACGGCGAGTTTGCCGCAACCGAAGGCGTGCGCACTTTGGGCACATCGATTGCTTCGCTGAGCTCATTGCAGCGCGTTTTGGTCGTGGGTTCTAACCTGCGCAAGGACCACCCGCTGTTTGCCCTGCGCGTGCGCCACGCGGTGCGCCATGGCGCTCAGCTGAACGTGATCACCGACCCTGCGTCATTCAGCCACGCCGACGCTTGGGCCATGCCCGTGGCCAACGCGGCCGTGACCGAAGCTTTTGCTTGGGCCCAAACCATGGCCGATCTGGCCGTGGCCATTGCTGCTGAAAAAGGCGTGGAAGCGCCTTGTACGGGTACGGCTTCCGCCTCGGCCCAAGCCATGGCCAAGTCCCTGTTGGGTGGCGAGCGCAAAGCCCTGTTGTTGGGCAACGCTGCTGCGCACCATGGCAACGCCTCGACGCTGTTGGCCTTGGCCAACTGGATTGGCGTACAAACCGGTGCCAGCGTGGGTTACCTGACCGAAGCGGCCAACACCGTGGGTGCGCAGTGGGTGGGTGCCCAGCCGCAAACCGGTGGCAAGCACGCCGGCCAAATGCTGGCCGGTGGCCTCAAAGCAGCGCTCTTGCTCAACACCGAGCCCGAGTTCGACAGCGCAGCAGGTGCAGCAGCGGCCAAGGCCCTGGGCCAGGCCGAGATGGTTGTCACGCTCAGTCCCTTCAAGGCCAACATGGCTTTCAGCGACGTGCTCTTGCCCATTGCCCCGTTCACTGAAACCTCGGGCAGCTTTGTCAATGCCGAAGGCCGCTTGCAAAGCTTCCACGCCGTGGTCAAGCCTTTGGCCGAAACACGCCCCGCATGGAAAGTGCTGCGCGTACTGGCCAATCTGCTGGACATCCCGGGCGTGTCTTTTGAGACCTCGCAAGATGTTCTGGCCCGCGCCACGGCCCAGCCCCTGGCGGCATCGAACGCCACACGGTCCGCGATCAACCTGAGCGGGACCACCACACCCGCGCCAGCGATTGCTTCCATTTACCAGCTCGACGGCATCGTGCGCCGTGCGCCGTCTTTGCAGCTGACCGCAGACGCACGCTTGGAGGTCACCCCATGATTGACGCGCTGTACAACGGCGGTCTGAATTTGATCGCTGCCAGCTGGTGGGCCACTTTGGTTTGGCCAGTGCTGTGGATTTTGCTGAAGATTGTTGCCATTCTTGCGCCTTTGATGGGCGCTGTGGCTTACCTGACGCTCTGGGAGCGCAAGCTTTTGGGCTTCATGCAAGTGCGCCACGGTCCCAACCGCGTGGGTCCTTTTGGTTTGCTGCAACCCATTGCCGATGCCCTCAAGTTGTTGACCAAAGAACTGATCAATCCGAGTGCTGCGAGCTTGGGATTGTTCCGCTTGGGTCCGATCATGGCCATCATGCCGGCTTTGGCCGCTTGGGTCGTGATTCCTTTTGGACCCGAAGTGGCACTCACCAACATCAACGCCGGTTTGATGCTGGTGATGGCGATCACCTCCATCGAGGTGTATGGCGTGATCATCGCGGGTTGGGCCTCCAACTCCAAGTACGCCTTTTTGGGTGCGCTGCGTGCATCGGCCCAGATGGTCAGCTACGAAATCGCCATGGGTTTTTGCTTCTTGGTGGTCTTGATGGTCTCGGGCAGCATGAACCTGACCGCCATTGTGTTGGCGCAAGGCCAGGGCCAAATGGCGCACATGGGTTTGGGTTTCCTGTCCTGGAACTGGCTGCCGCTGCTGCCCATTTTCTTGGTTTACCTGATCTCGGGTGTGGCCGAAACCAACCGTCATCCCTTTGACGTGGTCGAAGGCGAAGCCGAAATCGTGGCCGGTCACATGGTTGAATATTCGGGCATGGGTTTTGCCATCTTCTTCCTGGCCGAATACGCCAGCATGTGGTTGGTGTCCATTTTGGCCGTGATCATGTTCTTGGGCGGCTGGTTGTCGCCCATCGACAGCGCCTTGTTCAACGCCATTCCAGGCTGGATCTGGCTGGGTCTCAAGACTTTCCTGGTTGTGTCCATGTTCATCTGGATTCGCGCCACCTTCCCGCGCTTCCGCTACGACCAGATCATGCGTCTGGGCTGGAAGATTTTCATCCCGGTCACCCTGGTGTGGCTGCTGGTGGTGGGCGTATGGCTCCACTCACCATGGAACATCTGGAAATAAGCGGCGCACCACATGACCACAATGACTGCTTCCTCTTTCTCGATCAAGGACTTCCTCAAGAGCTTCATGCTCGTGGAGTTGTTCAAGGGCATGGCCCTGACCGGACGTTATGCATTTGCCCGCAAGGTGACAGTGCAGTTCCCGGAAGAAAAAACCCCGCTGTCGCCGCGTTTTCGCGGCCTGCACGCCCTGCGCCGTTATGACAACGGCGAAGAGCGCTGCATCGCCTGCAAACTGTGCGAAGCCGTGTGCCCCGCGATGGCCATCACCATCGAGGCGGGTCAACGCGAAGACGGCTCGCGCCGCACCACGCGTTATGACATTGACCTCACCAAATGCATCTTCTGTGGTTTTTGTGAAGAAAGCTGCCCGGTGGATTCGATCGTCGAGACGCACATTTTTGAATACCACGGCGAAAAACGCGGTGACCTGTACTTCACCAAGGACATGTTGCTGGCCGTGGGCGACCGTTACGAAAAAGAGATCGCTGCCGCCAAGGCCGCTGACGCTCCTTACCGTTGAACGCCGCCCAGTCCTGAACACTTAAAAAGACAGACCTATGGACGTCAAGACCGGTTTCTTCTACCTCTTCTCGGTGGTGCTGCTGTTTGCAGCCTTCCGGGTGGTCACCGCACGCAACCCTGTGCACGCGGTGCTGTACCTCATGCTCGCTTTCTCGCAAGCTTCAGCCGTGTGGTTCTTGCTCAACGCCGAATTCCTGGCCATTTTGCTGGTGCTGGTTTACCTGGGTGCCGTGATGGTGCTTTTCTTGTTCGTGGTGATGATGCTGGACATTGGCATCGATACCGTGCGCAAGGGCTTCTGGAAAAACTTCCCTCTGGCGGCTACCTTGGGGGCCATCGTGGCTTTGGAAATGGCCGCTGTGTTGTTGTCTGGTTTTCGCATGTCCGAAGCGCCTGCCATGGCCGCCGGTGCGGTGCAGGTCGACAATGCCAAAGCCTTGGGCATTTTGCTTTACACCGAATACCTGATGCCGATCCAGATTGCTGCGGCCATTTTGTTGGTGGCCATGATCGCGGCCATTGCACTGACTCTGCGTGAGCGCAAGGACAGCAAGGCGATTGACCCGTCCATCCAGGTCCGTGTGCGTGCGGCTGACCGCATGCAGGTGGTCAAGATGGCTCCGACACAAGCGGCACCTGACCGTGTTGCTGAAACAGATGCAGCCTCTAATGAGGTGAAAAAATGATGACACTGACCCTGGGACATTACCTGTCGCTTGGCGCCATGCTGTTTGCATTGGCGGTGATCGGCATCTTTCTGAACAGAAAGAACCTGATCGTTTTGCTCATGGCCATCGAGCTGATGCTGCTGGCCGTGAACATGAACTTTGTGGCGTTCTCTCATTACCTGGGTGATATGCACGGCCAAGTGTTTGTGTTTTTCATCCTGACGGTGGCCGCCGCCGAGTCGGCCATTGGCTTGGCGATCCTCGTGTTGTTGTTCCGTAATCAGCACAACATCAACGTGGACGAACTCAATTCGCTCAAGGGTTAACAAGAATATGAGTCAAACCCTCAACGCCAGCACGCTGCTGGCAGTTCCCCTCGCGCCCTTGGTGGGCTCGGCATTGGCCGGTGTGCTGGGCACCCAATTCGGTGGCAACTGGATAGGCCGACGCCTGTCTCATACCCTGACCATTCTGGGTGTGCTGGTGGCTTTTATCCTCTCTGCCATGACGCTCAAGAGCGTCATCGATGGCGCCCGTTTCAACGAAACCCTCTACACCTGGATGGTGGTGGGTGGCTTGAAGATGGAAGTCGGCTTTTTGATCGATGGCATCACCGCCATGATGATGTGTGTGGTGACCTTCGTGTCGCTGATGGTGCACATCTACACCATTGGCTACATGGAAGAAGACGAAGGCTACAACCGCTTCTTCGCCTACATCTCGCTGTTCACCTTCTCCATGTTGATGTTGGTGATGAGCAACAACTTGCTGCAGTTGTTCTTCGGCTGGGAAGCAGTGGGTTTGGTGTCGTACTTGCTGATCGGTTTCTGGTACAACAAGCCGACCGCCATCTTTGCCAACATGAAGGCCTTTTTGGTCAACCGTGTGGGTGACTTCGGTTTCATCCTCGGTATTGGTCTGATCGCCGCTTACACCGGCACACTCAATTACACCGAGTTGTTTGCCAAGGCCAACGAGTTGGCGACGATTGATTTCCCTTGGTACATCTTTGGCATGGACGCCATGCTGATCACCGTGATCTGCATTTGCTTGTTCATTGGTGCCATGGGCAAGTCGGCCCAGTTCCCGCTGCATGTGTGGTTGCCTGACTCCATGGAAGGCCCCACGCCCATCTCTGCCCTGATCCACGCCGCGACCATGGTCACAGCGGGTATCTTCATGGTGGCCCGCATGTCGCCGCTGTTTGAGTTGTCCGATGCGGCCCTCAACTTCATCATGGTGATCGGCTCGATCACGGCCTTGTTCATGGGCTTTTTGGGCATCATCCAAAACGACATCAAGCGTGTGGTGGCTTATTCCACCTTGTCACAGCTCGGCTACATGACAGTGGCATTGGGCGCATCGGCTTACTCGGTGGCGGTGTTCCACCTGATGACGCACGCATTCTTCAAGGCGCTGTTGTTCTTGGGTGCTGGCTCGGTCATCATGGGCATGCACCACAACCAGGACATCCGCTGGATGGGTGGCGTTCGCAAGTACATGCCCATCACCTGGATCACGTCGCTGCTGGGTTCGCTGGCCTTGATTGGCACGCCCCTGTTCTCGGGTTTTTACTCCAAGGACAGCATCATCGAAGCTGTGCACTTGAGCACCTTGCCTGCGGCTGGCTTTGCCAACTTCGCGGTGCTGGCCGGTGTGTTCGTCACTGCCTTCTATTCTTTCCGCATGTATTTCCTGGTCTTCCATGGAAAAGAGCGTTACGACCAGAATCCGGATGCGCACCATGACCACGATGACCACCACGGACACGATGACCATGGCCATGATAAACCCCACGAATCGCCATGGGTGGTCACAGTGCCGCTGGTCTTGCTGGCCATTCCTTCGGTGGTGATCGGTTTCATGACCATCCAGCCCATGCTGTATGGCGACTTCTTCAAAGACGTGATCTTCATTGACGCGGTCAAACACCCCGCCATGAAGCAACTCGGTGAGCTGTTCCACGGTCCTGTGGCCATGGCGCTGCATGGTCTGAGCACGGCACCGTTCTGGCTGGCTTTGGCCGGTGTGGTCACGGCTTGGTACATGTACCTGGTCAACCCCAAGGTCCCCGTTTTCTTTGCCCGTGCTCTGCGTCCTGTGATCGTGGTTCTGGAAAACAAGTACTTCATGGACTGGATCAACGAAAACATCCTGGCCAAGGGGGCTCGCGGCTTGGGCCTGGGTCTGTGGAAAGTCGGCGATCGCGCCATCATTGACGGCTTCTTCGTCAATGGTTCCTGGAAAGTCGTGGGTTGGGTGTCTGGTGTGGTGCGCTGGTTCCAGTCCGGTTTCCTGTACCACTACGCCCTGGTCATGATTTTGGGTGTGTTCGTGCTGATGACGTATTTCGTCTGGCTCGCTTAACGGTTTTGAGGACAAGATAAAAATGGGATTGTTAAGCCTTGCCATCTGGATGCCGATTGCTTTTGGCATCGTCTTGCTGGCCTTCGGTCGTGACAGCCAAGCCCGCGCCGTGCGCTGGTTGGCACTGGTCGGATCGATCGCCAGTTTCTTGGTCACATTGCCGCTGTATTCGGGCTTTCAGCTCGGCTCATCGGCCATGCAGTTTGTTGAAAAAGCCTCGTGGATCGAGCGTTTCAATGTGCATTACCACCTGGGCGTCGACGGCATTTCGCTGTGGCTGGTGCTCTTGACCGCTTTCATCAACGTGATCGTGGTGATTGCAGGCTGGGAAGTCATCACCCGCAAGGTCAACCAGTACATGGCCGCTTTTCTGATCCTGTCGGGTCTCATGATTGGCGTGTTCAGTGCACTGGACGGCATTTTGTTCTACGTCTTTTTTGAAGCCACGCTGATCCCGATGTACCTGATCATCGGCATTTGGGGCGGCCCGAACAAAATCTACGCGGCCTTCAAGTTCTTCTTGTACACCTTGCTCGGCTCCTTGCTGATGCTGATTGCCTTGATTTATTTGTACGTGGCTTCGGGTGGCAGCTTTGACATCCTGACCTGGCACAAACTGCCTTTGTCGGGTTCGGTGCAGACTTTGCTGTTCTTTGCCTTCTTCTCGGCTTTTGCCGTCAAGGTGCCCATGTGGCCAGTGCACACTTGGCTGCCCGACGTGCACGTCGAAGCGCCAACAGGTGGTTCCGCTGTGCTGGCGGCCATCATGCTCAAGTTGGGTGCCTATGGTTTCCTGCGTTTTTCGATGCCCATCGCCCCCGATGCCGCACGAGAGTGGGGCATGCTGATCATTGTCTTGTCGCTGGTGGCGGTGGTCTATGTGGGCCTGGTGGCCATGGTTCAGCAAGACATGAAAAAGCTCGTGGCTTATTCGTCTGTGGCGCACATGGGTTTTGTGACCTTGGGCTTTTTCATCTTCAATCCACTGGGCGTGTCCGGCGGCATCGTGCAAATGATTGCCCATGGTTTTGTGTCGGCGGCCATGTTCTTGTCGATTGGTGTGTTGTACGACCGTGTGCACTCGCGTGAAATCGCCAGCTACGGCGGCGTGGTCAACACCATGCCCAAGTTCGCAGCTTTTGCCCTGTTCTTTGCCATGGCCAACTGCGGCTTGCCAGGCACAGCCGGTTTTGTGGGCGAGTGGATGGTCATTTTGGGGGCTGTCAAATTCAACTTCTGGATTGGTTTGCTGGCGGCTTCTGCGCTGATCTTTGGCGCGGCTTACACCCTGTGGATGTACAAGCGTGTTTACCTGGGTCCTGTGGCCAATGACGATGTCAAGGAACTCACTGACATCAACGGTCGTGAATTCCTGGTGATGGCCTTGTTGGCTGCTGCTGTCCTTTACATGGGTGTCTACCCCAAACCCTTTACCGACGTGATGGACACCTCGGTGGCCGACTTGCTCAAGCATGTGGCTTTGTCCAAATTGCCTTGAGTTTGTGGGCTCCTTGGACATTGAATGTTTACGCCTGATTTGAAGAATTGAGAGAACACAGATGATGGACAACTCCAGCTGGATGACGGTTTATCCGGAGATCGTGTTGCTGGTCATGGCCTGCGTGATAGCGCTGGTCGACCTTTTTGTGAAAAGCCCCAAGCGCACCGCCACTTACGGTTTGACCTTGTTGTCATTGGGTGGGGTGGCCTTGCTGCACGCCATGTATGCCGATGCAGGCCAAACCTTGTACGGCTTTGGCCGCTTGGTGGTCAGTGATTCGATGGGTCATTGGCTGCGCTGCTTTGCCACGATCGCAGTCATGGTCACTTTGGTTTATTCGCGCCCCTATGCGGCCGATCGCGACATGCTGCGTGGTGGTGAATTGTTCAGCCTGAGTTTGTTTGCATTGCTGGGCATGAGTTTCATGATCTCTGGCCAGAACTTCATCGTGATTTATCTGGGTCTGGAGCTGTTGACGCTGTCAAGCTACGCCTTGGTCGCCCTTCGCCGAGACCACACACAAGCCACCGAAGCGGCCATGAAGTATTTCGTTCTGGGTGCCATGGCCTCTGGCTTTTTGCTCTACGGCATGTCCATGTTGTACGGTGCCACCGGCAGTCTCGAACTGTCTGCGGTGCTCAAGGCCATCGCTTCGGGACAGGTCAATCACCAAGTCTTGGTGTTTGGATTGGTCTTTATTGTGTCTGGTTTGGCATTCAAGATCGGTGCAGTGCCATTTCACATGTGGATTCCTGACGTTTACCAAGGTGCGCCCACAGCAGCGACTTTGATGATCGGCGGAGCGCCCAAGTTGGCCGCCTTTGCCATCATGATCCGCTTGCTCGTGGAAGGCCTTTTGCCCCTGGCTTTTGATTGGCAGCAAATGCTGTCTTTGCTGGCCATTGCTTCCTTGCTGATTGGTAACCTCGCGGCCATCGCTCAGACCAACCTCAAACGCATGCTGGCTTATTCCACCATTGCGCAAATGGGTTTTGTGTTGTTGGGTTTTGTGGCCGGTGTGATCAATGGTCAAACCACCTTGGCAGCCAACGCTTACAGCTCGGCCATGTTCTACATGATCGGCTATGTGCTGACCACGCTGGCCAGTTTTGGCATCATCATGCTGTTGGCTCGCCAAGGCTTTGAGAGCGAAGAAATCACAGATTTGGCCGGTTTGAACCAGCGCAATCCCCTGTATGCAGGTGTCATGGCCATTTGCCTTTTCTCCTTGGCAGGCATTCCACCCATGGTTGGCTTTTATGCCAAATTGGCGGTGTTGCAATCATTGATCGCATCTGGGCAAGGTTTTTACATGGGCTTGGCCATCTTTGCTGTCATGATGTCCTTGATTGGCGCCTTTTACTATTTGCGTGTTGTCAAAGTGATGTACTTCGATGAACCGCTGACCGCTGCCACGGTGTCGGCCGATCTGGATGTGCGTGTGGTACTGTCCTTGAATGGTTTGCTCGTGTTGGTGCTGGGCATTGTGCCGGGCGCTTTGATGGCTTTGTGTGCCGATGCGGTGGTTCGCATGCTGGCTGCTTGAAAACAGGATTTCATCTCTCATGTCGCTCAGTTTGCAAATCGCTTTGTTGGTGCTTCTGGCTTTCCTAGCAGCCAATTTGCCATTTGCCAACCAGCGACTCTTGTTGCTCGGGCCTGCGCGGGCCACCAAACCTTTGATTTGGCGTCTGGCTGAGTTGGTGCTTTTGTACTTTTTGGTGGGTGCCTTTGGCTTGGCGCTGGAAAATCACAGCGGACAAATCGCACCTCAGGGTTGGGAGTTTTATGCCATCACAGGCACCATGTTTGTGACATTGGCTTTTCCGGGTTTTGTCTTTCGATATTTGATGCACCGCAAGCATTGAATGTCCATTCTTCTTCAAAGCATGGCATGTCAGACGATCATTTGATCGAACACACGGTGCAGCAACAAGAGTTGTTGCGCGGTCATTTTCTGCATGTGGTGCGTGATTCGGTTCGCCTGCCCAACCAGCGTTTGGCCACCCGCGAGTACGTGGTTCATCCCGGCGCCGTGATGGTCATTCCCATGCTTGAGACCTCTGAAGGTTTGCGCTTGGTCATGGAGCGTCAGTTCCGCTACCCAGTGGGGCAGGTGATGGTCGAGTTTCCTGCGGGAAAACTCGACGCCGGTGAAGATCCTTTTGTGTGCGCACAACGCGAATTGCTCGAGGAAACAGGTTACTCCGCAGCGCAGTGGGCGCGTGCGGGTGTGTTGCATCCAGTCATTGCTTACTCTACCGAGGTCATTGAAATCTGGTTTGCCAAAGATTTGAGTTTGGGTGAGCGCCAACTCGATCAAGACGAGTTTCTTGATGTCTTCACGGCCACGCCCGACGAACTGATGTCCGCTTGTCAGCAAGGTTTGGTCACCGATGGCAAAACCTTGACGGGTCTGTTGTGGCTGCAAAATGTGCTTTCAGGTCAATGGTCTTTGCACTGGCAAACCGCTACCTGAACCTTCCCGATGAAAGTGCTTGATCTTCAATGCCGCCAAGGCCACAGTTTTGAAGGCTGGTTTGCTTCACAAGACGACTATGACGCGCAGCGCGGACGCGGCCTGGTCACATGTCCAGTGTGCAACGACAGCGAAATCACCAAGATGTTGTCGGCACCCCACTTGAATCTGGGTCACGGCACAGCCCCTGTTTCAAGTCAAGGCGACTCACCTTCAAGTTCTGCCAGCCCGGCACCCACCCGTGATGAGGTCTCAGTAGACGCGACCACAAGCGCCCATTCGCCTGCTGTGCCCTCTGAAGCTTTGCAACAGATGCAAGCGGCCATGATGAAGATGGTGCGTCATGTGATGGCCAACACCGAAGATGTGGGGGGGCGTTTTGCCGAAGAGGCGCGAAAAATCCATTACGGAGAGCGCGAGGAGCGCAACATCCGGGGGCAAGCCACCCGAGAAGAAACAGAGGCTTTGCTCGACGAAGGCATTGATGTCTTGCCCTTGCCGGTGCCCGAAAGCCTCAAAGGGCCATTGCAATAGGCCCGGGGGCTTGCTTGTTTCAATCTTTGCGATGGCGCGTCCACCGTTCCTCCTTTGAGTCCACATGAAACACGCTTTGCACATTGACGACAGCCAGGTCGACTTGATCGCCATCAGGGCTCAAGGCCCCGGGGGGCAAAACGTCAACAAGGTTTCCAGTGCCGTTCAATTGCGCTTTGATCTGGCCAATGCTTCTTTGCCTGAGGACGTCAAGCAGCGTTGGCTGGCGTCGGGCGACAGTCGCCTGACTCAAGAAGGCGTGTTCATTCTCAAAGCCCAGCGCCATCGCACCCAAGAAGCCAATCGTGTGGACGCTTGGGCACGCTTGTATGAAACGCTGGATCTGTACGCCAAGCCTCCCAAACCCCGTAAAGCCACAAAACCCAGCTATGGCTCGGTTCAAAGACGCCTGGAAGGCAAGGCGATGCAGTCGAAAATCAAAAGTGGGCGCAGCAAGAATTTGCCCGATTAAGGGCACATTGGCAGGGCCAAATCAATCACCCTTGCACTGGCTTGGGACTCCTCAGCGTCCACCACCACCCGATGGGGCATGCTGCGCAGCCAAGTGATTTGACGTTTGGCCAGTTGGCGGGTGGCAAAAATACCCCGTTCGCGGATCTCGGCTTGGCTCCAGTTGGCGTCCAGTCCTTCCCAAGCCTGACGGTAACCCACACAACGCATGGCCGGCAGGTCTGGGTGCAGATCACCTCGGGCACGCAACTGCTGCACCTCGTCCATGAAGCCGTTGGCCATCATGTGGTCAAACCTTTGCGCAATGCGTTGGTGCAGCCATGTCCGGTCGTTGGGCTCCAGGCTGATGATCGGAATGTGCCAATCGGGGGTAGGTGTCTTGGCGCTTTGGTGAAAAGACGAAAGCGTTTGGCCTGTGGCGGTCCACACCTCCAAGGCGCGGCCAATGCGTTGGCTGTCGCCCGGTGCCAACCGTGCTGCCGTGGCCGGGTCGATTTGGGCCAACAAACCATGCATGGCAGGCCAACCGAGTTTTTGGGCTTGTTGGTGAATGTCGGCGCGAATCTCTGCGTTGGCAGCGGGAATGTCATCAAGGCCCTCCACCAGGGCCTTGAGGTACAGCATGGTGCCGCCCACAATCAAGGGTGTTTTGCCTCGCGCCCGAATGTCGGCCATGAGACGAGCTGCTTCTCGTGCGAATTCGGCCGCACTGAAGCTTTGTGTCGGCTCGATGATGTCGATCAGATGGTGGGTGACTTGGGCTTGTTCTTGAACGGTGGGTTTGGCTGTGCCAATGTCCATGCCTTTGTAAACGAGTGCTGAATCCAGGCTGATGATCTCGACGCCGCCTTGCGATTGCATGGCTTCGGCCAAGGCCAAAGCAACGGCTGTTTTGCCGCTGGCAGTGGGGCCAACCAAGGCGATGGCGTCTGCTTTGGCGGAGGTTTCAAGGTGTTGATCGTTCATGTGGCAGGCTTCAAAAGGACTGGGCGGCCCAGGCGTTGAACGCGTGTCCAGGCCAGCCCCGTGATGATCAGTGCCCACAGCAGCAGGCCATGGGCGAGGGCAAATACCGGTTCATCAAGGTGGCGACTCAACCAAGCGCCCATGAAAAATGCCCCCAGCATCATCAAAAAACCATTGAGCGCCGAGGCCGTGCCCGCACGGTGGGGGAAGGGTGCAACCGCGCCACTTTGACCGCAAGGCTGGTGCACCCCATGGCCAATCATGAAGATGTACATGGGCACCATGACGGCCCAAGCGCCAAACCAGTCCTGTCCTTGGCCCGCATAGGCCAGTGCCACCATGCTCACCCCGCCGGTGAGTGTCAAAATCGCCGCCATGCCCACGGTGCGGTGCACACTGTTGCGGCGCAGCATCCATCGGCAGACAAACGTGCCCGCGATGTAAGACAAGGACATGCTCAGCATGAGCAGACCGTAGGCGGTTTTGCTGTAGCCCATGCTTTGGATAAAAACAAAGGAGGAGCTGGCCAAAAATGTGAACAAACCCAGGTACGAGGCCGAGGACAAGGCACACCAAGTTAAAAAAGTGGGGTGGCGCAAGATGTCCAGATTGGCTCGCAACAAAGGGCGGAACTGAAGTGCTCGTGGATCAGGTTGTGCCAGTGTTTCTTCAAAACGCCAAGCCAGCAAGGCGAAGGTGACGGCACCATACACAGCCAAAGAAAGCAGGGCCGTGCGCCAACCCATGGCATCGGTCAACAAACCGCCCAAGGGGGCGCAGGCACAAGCGATGATGCCCAGTCCTGTCAGGGCCTGTGACATGACGTGAGCCCCTTGCACTGGCGCAAACAAATCGCGCACCACGGCGCGTGCCCCCATCACACCCGCGCCCATGGCCATGCCTTGCAAGGTGCGGCCTGCGATCAGCCAAGCCATGTTCGGTGCCCAAGCACAGGCCACCGAGGCCAGGGTGTAGGCCGCCATGCCCCACAACAAAATCGGACGTCTGCCAAATCGGTCCGACAAGGGCCCCCAGACCAGCTGCGACAGGCCAAAAGCCAGCAGCAAGGCGGTCAGGGTGAGTTGAGCCTGACCCATGCCCGCCCCAAAGCCTTCGGTGATGGCGGGCAAGGCGGGCAGGTACAGGTCGGTGGTGACGGGTTGCAGGCCGAGCAGCAGGGCCATGAGCAAGACAACGAGTTGGGGGTTCATCACCGCCCCCGCAAAAACAGCGCATCCAGATCCCGCATCGTCATTTGACGCCAAGTGGGGCGGTCGTGGTTGCACTGGTCAGAGCGTTCGGTCTCTTCCATCTGGCGCAGCAGCGCGTTCATTTCATCCAGCGTCAGGCGGCGGTTGGCGCGAACGGCACCGTGACAGGCCATGGTGGCCAGGATTTCGTTTTGGGCGCGTTGCACCACCGTGCTTGCGTCGTGCTGGGCCAGCTCGGCCAGTACGCTGCGGGCCAGTTCCACCGCGTCGCCTTGTGCGAGGCTGGTGGGCACGGCTCGCACAGCCAGGGTTTTGGCCGACAGGGGCGAGATTTCCAGGCCGAGTTGTTCCAGTGCTTCTGCGCAGGCCTCTGCAGTGGCCACCTCGGTGGGGTGTGCCGCAAAGGTGGCCGGAATCAACAGGGGTTGACTGGCAATGCGAGGGCCTTCGCTGCCTGGGGTGTGGAGCTGGTTTTTCAGGCGTTCGTACACGATGCGTTCGTGTGCCGCGTGCATGTCGACCACCACCAGGCCTTGCTTGTTTTCAGCCAAGATGTAGACCCCGTGCAGCTGCGCAATGGCGCGGCCCAAAGGCCAGTCGCCTTCGGGCAAAGGTGTTGATTCAGACGCAGGGGCAGTGGGGCTGGCCTGCACGCTGGGCTTGAGGGCGTGAGCACCCTGAAGCCAGGCGGGCGAGGGACGCTCGTGTGCGCCCAGGTCATCGCTGGGCTCTGGCGGCTTCCACAGCGCCTTCAGGTCGGCCATGGCGCGATCGCCGTCCACCCTTGGACGAACAAAGTCAGCTGGCTTGTAGGCAGGGGCATTGAAGCTGGCAGGGCCAGGGCGTTCAAACGCCATGCCGCTTTGTTGCCAAGCCGCTGATTCGGGCAAGGGTTGGGGGGCAGGGCCGTTTTGGAGTTCAAAGGCACGGCCTGTGTTCGGGGCTTCGTCAGACAGCTGGTGTGCACGCGGGGCGGCCAGCGCGTTTTCGAGTGCGTGCCGCACCGCCTGGTGCACGGCGCGGCTGTCCCTGAATCGCACCTCGATCTTGGTGGGGTGCACGTTCACATCGACCAAGGTCGGATCGATTTCCATGAACAGCGCATAGGCCGGTTGTTTGTGGCCGTGCAGCACGTCTTCGTAAGCGCTGCGCGCGCCGTGCATGACCACTTTGTCCCGCACAAAACGGCCATTCACATAGGCGAACTGGTGGTCCGGGCGTGAGCGGGCAGCGTCGGGGAGCCCTGCGCGGCCCATCACCTTGAGCGGCCCGGCGTGGTAGTCCACCGCAATGGACTGGGCCACAAACTCCTCGCCCAGCACATCGGCCAGGCGTTGCTCCAGACCCGCAGCGCCAGGGTGCACGCGCCACTGTTCGACCAATTTGCCCTCGTGCCAGATGGCAAAGCCTACGTCGGGGCGGGCCAGGGAGTGGCGTCGCACGGCCTCGATGCAATGTGCCAACTCGGTGCTGTCACTTTTCAAAAACTTGCGGCGGGCGGGGGTCGAGAAAAACAGCTCTTTGACCTCCACCGTGGTGCCCACAGCGCGGGCGGCGGGGCGGATCTCGCCTGTGCGGCCGTCCAGCGCAAAGGCCGTGGGCTGGCCGTCCATGCGCGAGAGCAGGGTGAGTTCGGACACCGAGTTGATGGCGGCCAGCGCCTCCCCCCGGAAACCCATGGTCATGACCGATTCAAGCTCGTCCAAGTTGCCAATCTTGCTGGTGGCGTGGCGCTTCAAGGCCGTGGCCAGCTCATCGGGCGCAATGCCGCCGCCGTCGTCTTCCACCGAAATCAGCCGCGTGCCGCCGCCCATCAGGCGCAGCGTGATGCTGCGTGCGCCCGCGTCCATGGCGTTGTCCACCAGCTCGCGCACCACCGAGGCGGGGCGCTCGACCACCTCGCCTGCGGCGATTTGGCTGATCAGTTCATCGGGGAGTTCGCGGATGGGGCGGCGCGCGGAAGCCGGGGTTTGTTCAAAGGTCACTGCCTGATTTTAGGGCTTGGGCAGGGATAATCCGCGCATGGACATTCTTTTGCAACTCGTTGATTTCATCCTCCACGTGGACCGTTATTTGGAGGCCTTTGTCGCTCAATATGGGGCTTGGGTGTATGCCTTGCTGTTTCTCATCATCTTTGTGGAAACAGGCGTGGTGGTCATGCCGTTTTTGCCGGGCGATTCGCTGCTCTTCATTGTGGGCGCCATGTGCGGCGCGGGCTTGATGAACCTGCCCTTGGTCATGGGTTTGTTGCTGGTGGCGGCCATTTTGGGCGACCAGACCAACTACACCATCGGGCGCTACTTTGGACCCCGTGTCTTCCAATGGGAAGATTCCCGGTTTTTCAGCCGCAAGGGCTTTGACCAAGCCCACGCGTTTTACGAGAAATATGGCGGCATCACCATCATCCTGGCGCGGTTCATGCCGTTCATTCGCACCTTTGTGCCTTTTGTGGCGGGGGTGGCCGAGATGACACGCAGCAAATTCACCTTGTACAACGTGGTGGGCGGTTTCATTTGGGTGGTGGGTTTGACACTGGCAGGTTACCTGTTCGGCAACCTGCCCATCGTGCAGCAGCACCTGTCCAAGATCATCTGGGCCTTGATCATCGTGCCCGGCCTGATCGCCATGTTGGGGGCGTGGAAGGCCCGCCAAACTGCCTGAGGACCGGGGGATCACTCCCCAAAATTCAGCGGCAAGCCCACATAGTTTTCGGCCATGGTGCGCGAGCCCGCTTCGCTGTGGATCAGGTAGTCCAGCTCCGCGTCCTGGAATTTTTGGCCGATGTCACCGTTTTCCGGAAAGTGGTGCATCAAGCTGGTGAACCACCAGGAAAAGCGCTCTGCACGCCAAACGCGGCGCAAGCAGCGCTCTGAATACGCGTCGATGCCCGCATCGGTTTTGTCGGCATAAAACTCGATGATCGCGGTGGACAGGTACTTCACGTCGGTGGCGGCCAGGTTCAGGCCCTTGGCCCCGGTGGGCGGCACAATGTGCGCCGCGTCGCCCGCCAAAAACATGCGGCCAAATCGCATCGGTTCGGTCACAAAGCTGCGCAGCGGGGCGATGCTTTTTTCGATGCTCGGGCCAGTCACCAAGTGTTCGCGGGCTTCGGGGTCCAGGCGATGACGCAGCTCGGCCCAGAAAGCGTCGTCCGACCATTGCTCGACCTTGTCGGTGGTGGGCACTTGCAGGTAGTAGCGGCTGCGCGTGACGCTGCGCTGTGAGCACAGGGCAAAGCCGCGAGTGCTGTTGGCGTAAATCAACTCGTGGTGCACGGGCGGTGTGTCAGACAACACACCCAGCCAGCCAAAGGGGTAAACCTTCTCGTATTCCTTGATGGCGTTTTTGGGCGCACTGGCGCGGCACACGCCATGAAAGCCGTCGCAGCCTGCAATGAAGTCGCACTCGATGGTGTGCAGCTGGCCGTTTTTTTCGTAAGTGACGCGGGGTTTTAGGCTGTCGAAGTCATGCACCTGCACGTTGTCGGCCTCGTACACCGTGGGCAGGCCTTGCGCTTGTCGGGCGTCCATGAGGTCGCGGGTGACTTCGGTCTGGCCGTACACGATGACTTTTTTGCCGCCCGTGAGGCGGTCCATGTCGATGCGGTGGCGTGCACCTTTGAATAACAGGTCAAAGCCCGTGTGCACCAAACCCTCCTTGTGCATGCGCTGGCCCACGCCCGCTTCGTCGAGCAGGTCCATGGTCACTTGCTCCAGCACGCCGGCGCGGATGCGGCTGAGCACGTAATCCCCCGATTGACGCTCGACGATGATGGCATCGATGCCGGCTTTGTGAAGCAATTGGCCCAGCAGCAAGCCCGATGGGCCAGCGCCGATGATGGCAACTTGGGTGCGTGTGGCTTTGGTCATGGGTGTCTCCTGAAATCGGTTTTTGCAATCTCTGTAAGCTTAAGAGACAGGCTTGTTTTGACCCTGAGGTGGTGATGAAGTTTGTGCGGTGATTGGATTTTTTGTGCGATCATCGCGCAATATGACTCCAATCAATTGCATTTGGCAGGTCGCATCTTCAGGTCAGAGATGCATTTTTGAGATTTCTCCATGACCATCGCGAAAGCCGACTACATCGAAGGCTTGGCCAAAGGACTGGCTGTACTCGAAGCCTTTGATACCGAGCGCCAGCGCTTGAATGCCACACTGGCCGCACAGCGCACGGGCATCACGCGGGCGGCGGCGCGGCGGCATTTGCTCACGCTGGCCGAGCTGGGTTATCTGGACACCGATGGCTCGCATTACTGGTTGTCGGCAAGGGTGTTGCGCCTGGCGGGCAGCTACATGGCCACTTCGCGCTTGCCGCGCATGCTGCAGCCCACACTCAACCGTTTGGCCGCGCAAACGCAGGCGGCCTTCAGCGCGGTGGTGCGTGATGGCGATGAGTGCGTCATCGTGGCCCGCAGCGCTGGTGTGGGCGAGCCGGTGCGGCACTTGGCCTATGGCTTGCACCTGGGGGCACGCTTGCCCGCGCACGCCACATCTACCGGGCGGGTGCTGCTGGCCAGCTTGCCCAAGACCGAATTTGCCGCCTGGCTCAAGGGCCGGGAATTGGCCCGCATCACGCCGCAAACCGAAGTGAACGCCACCCGGTTTAAGGCCTTGATCGCGCAAGTGCGGCAGGCAGACCACTGTTTGGCCCGCGACGGGCACGAGCTGGGCATCCATGCCTTGGCGGTACCGTTGCGCAACATGCAGGGGCAGACCTTGGCCGCACTGAACGTGGTGGGCACGGCCGAGCACTTGAGCGATGCCGCAGTGCAGCGCCAATGGCTGCCCTTGCTGCTGGAAGCCGCTCGGGAGTTGCGGCCTTTGCTTTGAATCAGTCCAACATGAAGTTGCCGGATGTGAAGTGCACAGGCGGGGCGTCTGTATCGAATTGAACCCCTGCCGGGTCTCCTCCGGCAGCCACGGTGTCCAGTTGCTTGAGCAGCATGCGGCGCAGCATCACGATGCCTCGGTCGCTGGTGGCCAGGTGTTCTTCGGAGTGATGAGCGATCACGCCTTGGCTGACCATGGCTTCCACGTCGTTGGGAAACAGCTGGTGTTCCTCTTCGCTCATCTCTTCCCACAGCTTGCCGTTCATGCGGGTGCGCATGCGTGACAACTCGCCTTCTTCTCGCACGCGGCCCACCACAAAAATCCGGAAACTGTGGTCATCGATGGGCAAGATCCATCCGATGGACTCGACCCGCCCCATGCGGCCGATTTTGGGGCTGGGAATCACGCGCAGGGTGGGCAAGCCGGCTTCACTGATGCGCTTGAAAGCCCGGCCATCGGGCAATTGGCGCATGGAAATGGTTCGGACCCCCAGTTCGGTGTTCTCCCAGTTGACCTCGGGCATCACGGCCATTTCTTCTACAAATTGGGTGCCGCTGAATGATGAATGCAGGATCACGACGTGAAAAGGGTCAACCAGGTTTTCGTAATGCTGCAGCCAGTTGCAGGGGATGACGCGGGGTCCACCACCACCGATGCTGCTGTCATCGGTTTCGAGAAACTCACCTGCGTCGAGCACGTCCAGACATTCGTAGGTTGGCAGCACCGGCTTTTTGTCTGGGGGCCCCATGTACGCCCAGATCAATCCATAGTGCTCCTGCAGCGGATACCAGGGCTGGCGAACTTTGTCCCTGAAGCGGCCACCACCGGGCTCACATGGTTGGTCCAGGCAATGGCCTGCGGCATCGAACTTCCAGCCGTGGTAACAGCAGCGAATACCGGTCTCGTCGACTTTGCCGTAAAACAGCGAAGTGCCTCGGTGCGTGCAATGCGGGTACAGCAGGCCGGGCTGGCCTGACAGGTTGCGAAAAAGGATCAGGTCTTCGCCCAAAACCCGGACCTTTTTGGGGGTGGCTGTGGCGTCACGGGTCAAGCCAATCGGGTGCCAGTAGCGGCGAAGCAGCTCGCCCATCGGGGTGCCCGGACCCACTTCGGTCATGTTTTTTTGGTGGCTGGGGGCGGGGCGTCCATAAGCGGTGCCGGTGTCTGCGGGTACCAAGGGAATGATCTTGTGCATGGGGTGGCTTCAGTTGGCGGTCACGCCGGCAGCTTTGATCAGTTCGGAGACCCGAGGAAAGTCGGCTTTGTAAACCTCCATGAACTGTGCGGGGGTGTTGCCCAGGGGCTCGAAGCCAAAGGCGCTCAGGCGGGCTTGGATGTCGGGCATTTGGGTGATGTCACGCAAGGCGTTGACCCAGCTGTTTTGCACCTCGGGGCTCAAACCCGCCGGGGCGTACATGCCGATCCAGCTGTCAACGTCAAAGCCCTGGAATCCTTGCTCCTTGAAGGTGGGCACTTGCGGCATGGTCGAGACGCGGCGAGTGCCTGCGATACCGATGACTTTCATTCGGCCGCCTTGTGTTTGGGCCTTGGCGGTGGAGGGGTTGGCCCACGCGAAATCGAGCAAATCGCCGAACAAGTCGTTGTGCGCGGCAGCTTCGGATTTGTAGGCCGCATGCACCAGGTTCAGGCCCGCCTGACGCTTGAGCAACTCGCCAAAAAGATGGGCGGTGGAGCCGTTGCCCCAAGTGCCAAAGGACATGGCACCTTTCTTCTTTGCAAACTCCACAAATTCCTTGAGGTTGTTGTAGGGTGCATTGGCCCGGGCCACCAGCATGGGGCCTCCGGTGGCCAACATGGACAAAGGGGTGAAGTCCTTGACCGGGTCGTAAGGCAGCTTGGCCTGCAAAATGGCGTTGTTCACATGGGTCAGTGGCAGTGTCATCATCACGGTGTGCCCATCGGGTGCGGACTTGGCTACAAAATCGGCAGCGATGATGCCACTGGCACCCGGTTTGGCGTCAACGATGATGGACTGCCCCCATCTTTGTTGCAGTTTTTCGCCATAGGCGCGGGCCAGACCATCAATCGGGCCGCCCGCCGTACCAAAGGGAACGATGCGAACAGGGCGGTTGGGAAATGCAGAAGTTTGCGACCAGGCGCTTGCGCCGACCATGGCGGTGGCAGCAGTCAGCAATTGGCGACGGTTGATGTGCATGCTTGTCTCTGGTTGTGAAAATGTGTTTGTATCTTCGGTCAAGCTTGGCGTGCAGACAATATGAAAATTTGGATATGAGATATGAGCCAAAGTGATATTCGCAGTCTCGACATCGGCATGATTCGGACCTTTGACGCGCTGATGCGCGAGCGCAGCGTCTCGCGGGCCGCGGCGCGGCTGTTCCTGAGCCAGCCTGCGGTCAGTGCTTCATTGGCTCGGTTAAGAAAAATATTCAATGACCCCTTGTTCATCCGCACAGGCCACGGTGTGAGCCCGACACCCAAAGCCCTGCGCCTGGCGCCGAAAATCGAAAAAACCTTGTTTGAGTTTTCAGCCTTGTTCGATGAAGAGTTGGACTTTTCGCCTGGTCAATCGAGCCGCATTTTTCGTGTCGCAGGCTCGGATTACCCCAGCAGCTGGGTGTTGCCCGCCTTGGGACGCGTTTTGGCCGCTTGCGGATCTGCCATCCGCATCGTTTGGGAGCCTGTGGGCAGCTTGAACTTGCAGGACAGTTTGTCTCGGGGCGAGCTGGATCTGGCCGTGATCGCCCGCATCAAACCCCCTCATGATTTAGAGCATTTGGCGCTGTACCAAGACCACTATGTCTATGCGCTGCGGCGAGACCACCCCCGTGCTGCTGAGGCCGTGTCGCTGGACAGCTTTTGCGCCATTCCGCAGATATTCTTGGGTTATGGCACCTCGACTTTGGATGACCGGATTGACGAAATTCTGGCTGCCACTGGCAGGCAAAGAAATGCCCAAATGGTGGTGTCGAGTTTTGCCCAGATCATCCATCAACTCGAGCACAGCGACTATGCCGCCGTGATGGGGAATCGGGTGGCGATGACCCATGCCAAGCAACTGGTCACGCGAAGTTTGCCCTTCGATTTACCCGCCTATTCGTCGTTTTTGTGCTGGGACAAAAAGTCAGTGCACGACCCTGGCGTTGAATGGTTAAAAGGCCAGATCCTGGCCATCGCAGCGCAAAACCCATCCACCGCTTTAACGCATGACATCGTGCTTTGAGTGAGCCTGAATGGGGTTGTGCGCCTTGCGTGCGCTGATCAAGGCGTCCAGTGCCTGGGCACTGGTTTTTTGCGGTGTGTAGCCAAATCGGCGCTTGAGTGCGGTGTTGAGCAGCACAGGCCGGTAGCGCAAAAAGTCGAGTTGTTCTGGGCCGTAGCGGCTCAGGCCCAGGCGGCTGCCCAGCCACAAAGCGGTTTTCAGGAGCCACGCGGGCAAGACGCGAGGGCGCTTGTTCAGGCGCTGCGCGATCTCAAAAATCGTCAAGGCCCCGTCGCCCGCCAAATTGAAGCAGCCACTGGGGGCCTCACCACTCAAGGCATGCAATATGGCTCCGGTCACGTCTTCATCCCAAATGAACACGAAGGGGCTGTCGCTGCCTTGCACGGCCAGCAGGCGGGGTTTTTCAAACAGGGCGGTGATTTGGTTGTTGACCCGCTCGCCCAAGATGGTGCCGATGCGCAGCACGGTTTGCTGCAGCTGGGGGTGGCTTTGGCGGTACTGCGCCAGCATCTCTTCGACCAAGCGTTTGTGGTGGCTGTAAGCAAAGCTCTCGTTGCCGCGCAGGGGCATGTTTTCGGTGAGCCAAGCGGGGTTGTCTGCGTGATAACCATAGGCCGCACCGCTGGACGAGACCACGATGTGTTGCACGCCATGCGCCACACAGGCTTGCAACACGTTGCGTGTGCCTTCCACGTCGACCGAGTATTCGAAGGCGCGGTTGGCGTCTTTGCCGGGCGTGACGATGGCGGCTAGGTGCACCAGGGTGTCGATCTGGTGGGCGGCCACGGTGTATGCCAAGGCCGGGTCGCGCACGTCTTGTGTCAGGTAGGTGATGCCACTCAGGCGCTGCGCCTCGGGCACCTCACGCACGTCCACTGCGACCACGGCCTCGGAGTCGCCCTGGCGGGCGAGTTGGGCGATCAGGCCCTGACCCAAAAAGCCTGCTGCGCCCGTGACCAACACGCGCCGTGCACGCGGCGTGTTGTGCAGGGACTGGGCGCTCATGCGCTTGGGTCCTTGAGCGGTCGGCGTGCCCACCATCCTGCCAGCACCAGCCCGGCGATGATGTCCCAAAAGCCCCAGACACCGGCCACCACGGCCATGCCACCCAGCCCGTCAAAGAAGCTGAAGATCAGCACCAGCCCCAAGCCCGCGTTGCGGATGCCGACTTCGATCGACAAGGCGCGGCTGTCGTAGTCTGACAAACGGGCCGCTTTGGCGCAAAACCACCCGGTGCCAAAAGCCAGCGCGTCATGCAAGATGACGGCCACCAGCACCAGGCCCACATAGTCCAAAAAGTAGCGCCAGTTGCCCGCAATGGCGGCCACGATGAAGCCGATCAGGGCCAAGAAGCTGATGATGCGCAGCGGCTTTTTGAAGCGCTCGGTCCAGACGGGCAAATAGCGGATGCACAGCAGGCCCAGCACAAAGGGCAGGCCGATGATGAGCAGGATGTGCACAAACATTTGTACCGGGTCCAGGGCGATGCTGGTCAACAACTTGGAGCCGGTGGGGTGCAGGCCGCCCCAGAACGCGAAGTTCAGCGGCATGGCCACCACCGCGATGGCATTCGACACGGCGGTCATCGACACGCTCAGCGCCACATTGCCCTTGGCCCGGTGCGTGAGGATGTTGCTCACATTGCCCGGCGGGCAGCAGGCCACCAGGATCATGCCCAGTGCGATGCTGGGCGAGGGCTGCAGCACCAGAGTCAGCACAAAGGTGATGGCGGGCAAAAGCAGGAACTGCGCCCCAATGCCCACCGCAAAAGCCATGGGCATGCGCAGCAGGCGGCGAAAGTCTTCGGCCCGCGTGTCCAGCGCGATGCCGAACATCAAAAATGCCAGCACCCCGTTGAGCAGGGCCAGCGAGGCGGGGTTGAAGTTCAGGCGAATTTCGTCAACAGGCAGCATGGGGGCTTTCGTGTGGGAATGGGGAGCTCAGGCCAGCTCGGCCGCAGTTTGGCGCATGGTGTCGCGGTACACGTCTTTGTTCACATAACAGGCCATGCGCTCCACCTTCAGGTAGCGGTAGCCGGCCGACAAATCGGGCGAGGGGCCTTGCCGCGCTTTGGAAAATGCCAGGGCCTTGGCCTGGCCCGCATCCAGGCCTTTGAAATACCGCGCCATCACCTCGGCCTGCTCGGCCCGGCCTTCCCAGCCCAAGCCTGCGGCCTCGACCATGCCGAGCACGGCCAGGCGGTCAAAGCGCGGCGCAAAGATGTTCAGGTACAGCTGGGGCGACATGCCTTGCCAGTTGAGCAAGGCGTTGTTGATGAAGGGGTAGTGCAGCTTGTAGCCGGTGGCGGTCATGACCAGGTCGTAGTCGGCTTGGGTCCCGTCCTTGAAGTGCACGGTGTGGCCATCAAGGCGGCTCACGTCAGGCCGTACCTTGACGTCGCCGTGGCCGATGTGGTGCAGGATGAGCGAGTTCACGATGGGGTGTGACTCGTACATTTTGTAGTCGGGCTTGGGAAAACCAAAACGGACCGGGTCGCCCGTGAACCACTTGAGCATCGTGCTGTCGACTTTTTGTTTGAGCCAGCGCGGCAGCTTGGTTTTGCCGCCCACCGTGTCGGCGGGCAGACCGAACACATATTTGGGCACGAAGTAATAGCCCCTGCGCACCGAGATGTCCACGCTTTGCGCGTGGTGCACCGCGTCGACAGCGATGTCGCAGCCCGAGTTGCCCGCGCCCACAATCAGCACGCGCTGGCCCTTGAACTGCTCGGCTTTTTTGTAGGCCGAGGTGTGCAGCAACTGCCCGCTGAACTGCCCGGGCCACTCGGGCTTGTTGGGTTCGGCCAAGATGCCGTTGGCGATCACCACGCCTTTGTATTCGTGAGTTTCGTGTTGGCCTCCACCTGCATCAATCGTCACCCGCCACAGCGTGTCGGGCGCATCGCTCACCGGCTCCACACGCAGCACACGCACGCCAAAGCGGTAATGGCGCTTGAGGTCAAAGTGCTCAGCGTAGGCCTTGAAGTAGTCCAGCAGCTCACGATGACTGGGGTAATCGGCCGTGCCCTCTGGCATGGGGAATTCTTTGAATTCGGTGGTGCGCTTGCTGGAGATCAGGTGGGCCGATTCGTACACGGTGGAGCGCTCGTTGCCGATGTTCCACAAACCGCCCACATCGGTGTGGGCTTCAAAGCCCTGGAAAGCGATGCCGTGTTTACTGAGCGCCCTTGCGCCTGACAGACCCGAGGGGCCTGCGCCGATCAGCGCGATTTGGGTGTGGGTGGCGATGTGCTTGTTTGGGCTCATGTCTTGTCGTGCGGGTGCGAGAGTCCGGGAATGGGGGTGGCGCCAGCTTGGTGGGCGCGGGGTTTGCGCGGCTGGCCCAGCAAGATGCGGTCGTGCCAGCGTGCAGGCAGCAGGGACAAAGCCCGTGACAGCCAGCCAATGCGGCGTGGCAAAACAATGTGTTCGCGGCCTTGCGCCACGCCGCGCAGCAAATCGCGGGCCGCCTCGTCGGGGCCCAGCAAGCCGGGCATGGCAAAGGTGTTGCCTGCGGTGAGCGCGGTGCGCAAATAACCGGGACTGATGGTGTGCACGGTGAGCCGGGTGGGGCGCAGCTCGGCCCGCAAGCTTTGCAGATACGCGATCAGTCCGGCTTTGCTCGCACAATACGCCCCGTTGCCCGGCATGCCGCGCCAGCCCGCCACACTGGCCACGCCGACCAACGCGCCCTTTTGGCCGCTGTGTTGCATGGCGCTCAAAAAAGGTTGGAAGGTGGTGGCGACGCCCAGCAGGTTGATCTCCAGCATTCGGCGCATCACCGCCAGATCGGCCGGGTCGGCGGTCTCGTAGCCGCCTGCCACACCCGCGTTGGCGATCACCAGATCGGGCACGCCCCAGTGCTGCAAAAAGTCGGCGGCCATGGCTTGCATGGCCGCTGCATTGGAGACGTCGGGGGTGTAGATGCGACAGCGCTCGGGGGCCAGCTTGGCCAGTGACTGCAAGGCTTCGAGGTTCAGACCGACCAAGGCGACCTTTGCACCCGAGTCCAGCAGCTGCCGTGCCAAGGCCTGACCCAAGCCCCCGCAGGCTCCAGTGATGACGGCGCGTTGGAATGGGGGCATGGATGACGGGCTTGACAGCTGGCGAGTGAAATAGCGTTCAATTTTGGCACGCCCCAGCCCACTCGCGTCTCGGTGAAGACCCTTGCGGGACGCCCACCGCCAAGCCCTTCAAACCTTTCAAACCCCCAAATGCTGCTCCAGCACGCTCGGGTCATCCAGCAGGATTTGTGACGAACCTTCGAACACCACTTGCCCTTTGACCAAGATGATGTTGCGGTCGGTGATCTGGGTGACGTGTTTCCAGTTCTTGTCCACGATGATCGAGCTGATGCCACTCTCTTTGATGAGGCTGCAGATGCGCCAGATGTCGCGGGCGATCAGCGGGGCCAGCCCTTCGGTGGCTTCGTCCAAGATCAGCACGTCGGGGTTGGTCATGAGTGCCCGGCCGATGGTCAGCATTTGCTGCTCGCCGCCCGACAGTTGCTGTCCGCCGTGCCCCAGACGTTCCTTCAGGCGTGGAAAGGTCTCGAGCACGCGCTCGTAGGTCCAGTCGCGCTGGCCTTGAGTGCCAGGCCGTGCCGCCATTTGCAGGTTTTCCACCACGCTCAGGTTGCCAAAAATACCCCGGCCTTCGGGCACGTAGGCGATGCCCAGTTGCGCCACTTCAAACGTGGGTCGGCCGTTCATGCGCTGGCCCTTGATGTCCACCGTGCCGCTGCGCGGCGGCACGATGCCCATGAGGGTTTTGAGCAGGGTGCTTTTGCCCATGCCGTTGCGGCCCATGAGGCCAATCGTTTCTCCCCGGCCGACAGAAAAGTTCACGCCACGCAGGATGTGGCTCGCGCCGTAATAGGTGTTCAGGTCTTGGGCCTGGATCAACAAATCGTTCATGTCAGTGCTCCTCACCGAGGTAAGCGGCCTGCACACCTACATCGGCACGCACAGCAGCAGGCGTGTCGCTCGCAATCACTTGCCCGTTTACCATGACCGTGAGGTGGTCTGCCAGGGTGAACACGGCGTCCATGTCGTGCTCCACCAGCAAAATGGCGTGGTCTTTTTTGAGGCGCAGCAGCAGCTGCACCATGCGCTCGGCCTCGGCTTGGCCCATGCCGGCCAGTGGCTCGTCGAGCAGCAGCACGCGGGGCTCGGTGGCCAGGGTCATGGCAATTTCGAGCTGGCGTTGCTCGCCGTGGCTGGTGGCCCCGGCTTGGGCGTGGCGGCGGTCTTGCAAGCCTGCCAATTCGATGGCGCGTTCAGCCCGCTGGTTCACAGCCTGCATTCGGGCCGCTGTTTTCAACCAGCCCAATGGGTTGAAAGGCGAGGGCTGCACACGCGATTGCGCGGCCAGGCGCACGTTGTCCCACACCGTGAAGGTGGTGAAGATGTTGGTTTTTTGGTAGCTGCGCCCCAAGCCGTGGCGCGATATTTTTTCAGGCGTCCAGCCGCTGATGGGGTGCTCGCCCAAGGTGATGCTGCCGCTGGTGGGCGGCAAATCGCCCGAGAGCAGGTTGGTCAGCGTGGACTTGCCCGCGCCGTTGGGACCGATGACGGCATGGATGTGGCCCAGCCACAAATCCAGCGAAACCTCATTCACAGCCGCCAAGCCGCCAAAGCGCTTGGTCAAGCCACGGGCGGACAACAAGACTTGACGATCAGTCATGACCTGCCTCCTTGGCCGTTTTGCTGCCGAAAGCCCGGTTGATCAGACCCAAAATGCCCTTAGGGGCAAAGATGATCAGCGCCACGATGAACAGGCCCATCCACATCTGCCAGTGTTTGCCGGTTTTGAAGTTGCCCACCTCTGGCAAGTCTTTGAACACATGCAGTAAATACTCAAAGCTGAAGGCGCCCACAATGGCCCCCGCAAAATTGCCCATGCCGCCCAGAATGACCATCATGATGGCGTGTGCACTCATGTGAAAGCCCATGAGCTCG
The DNA here is from genome assembly GCF_003063265.1 of Limnohabitans sp. WS1. GTDB lineage: Bacteria > Pseudomonadota > Gammaproteobacteria > Burkholderiales > Burkholderiaceae_C > Limnohabitans_A. The sequence goes on along the minus strand of NZ_NERU01000023.1, from coordinate 5,686 downwards.
GGGTTCACAAAACCGGTTTGTGCGGCCCACAAATAACCCGCCAGGCCCGCCAAGGCACCGGCCAGCGTGAAGGCCGCCAGCTTGTGGCTGAAGGTGTTGAAGCCCAGCGCCCGCATGCGGTGCTCGTTCACGCGGATGCCCGACAGCGCCCGGCCAAAGGGGCTCCAGAGCAGGCGGCGCAAAAACACATACACCGCCAGCAAACAGCCCAGCGTGAAGTAATAAAACACCCGCTTGTTTTCCAGGTCGATGACGCCCGCATCGGGGCGGAAGTTCAGGAACAAACCGTCCGAGCCGCCCAGCGCCTTGTTGTCAAAGAAGATGTAAAAAATCATCTGCGCAAAGGCCATGGTCACCATGATGAAGTAGATGCCGTGCGTGCGCACCACCAAAAAGCCAATGACCAAAGCGGCCAGCGCCGCCCCACCCACGGCCAGCGGCAAGCTGGTGTACAGGCTGATGGGCTCGTTTTGCGGCGTGACAAAAGCCAGCACATAACCCGCCAAGCCAAAGTAGGCCGCATGGCCCAGCGATACCAGGCCCGTGACGCCTTGCAGCAAGTCGAGGCTCATGGCCAAGATGGCCAGGATCATCATGCGCACGACCATGGCCGTGTAGAAGTCGGTTCCGACAAAGGGGAAGGCGGCGAGCGCCAAAAAGCCCAGCACCATCACCAGCTGGATGCTGCGCGGCAGGGTTTCAAGGTGAATTTGGGGCGTGCTCATGTTGAACTCTTTTTCATTGCTTGAACAGGCCTTCGGGTTTGTACAGCAGCACCAAGGCCATCAGCACATACACCAGCATGCCCGAGGCCTGGGGCAGCAGCACCTTGCCAAAGGTATCGACCAGGCCGACCAACAAGGCGGCAATCAAAGCACCCCGCACCGAGCCGATGCCGCCAATCACCACCACCACAAAGCACATGATCAAAACTTGGCTGCCCATATTGGGGTAGACGCTCGACACAGGCGCGGCGATTATGCCCGCGATCGAGGCCAAGCCAATGCCCAAAGCGAACACCACCGAGTGGATGAGCTTGATGTTCACACCCAGCGATTCGGTCATCTCGCGGTTGAAGGCCCCGGCGCGGATTTTCATGCCCAGTCGGGTTTTGGAGATCAGCAAATACAAGCCCAGCGCCAACACCAGGCACACGCCCGACATGAACAGGCGGTACACCGGATAAGACAGGTTCTCGGTCAGGGGAATGGACGCGGCCAGCAGCTCGGGCACGGGCAGACCGTGCACGTCATCACCCCAAATCATGGAGCGCAGCTCTTCAAACACGTATATCAGGCCAAACGTGAGCAGCACTTGGTCCAAGTGGTCGCGGTGGTAGAAGTGCCGAAACAGCAAACGCTCAATCAGCAAGCCAAAGGCCACCGACAAGGCGGTACCCACAATGATGGCCAGCGTGAAGCTGCCCAGCTGCGCTGCCAAAGACCAAGCCAGGTAAGCGCCCAGCATGTAAAAGCTGCCGTGGGCCAGGTTGACCACGCCCATGATGCCGAAGATCAGCGTCAGGCCCGCTGCCAGCATGAACAGCAGCAGCCCGTACTGGACACTGTTGAGCAGCTGGATCAAAAAATTCACAAAGTCCATCAGATCTGCGACCAAAGGAAAGGGTCAAGCAAAAGCGCTTGTAAAAACGGCGGAACAAGTCCGCCGCTGGCTAGTTTAACGGTTGCTTTGCCGTCACTGATCGAGCTTGAGCAGAACTCGGCCGTTCTCAATTTTGACCGGCCAAGACTTGACCGGCTCGGTGGCCGGGCCACAGCTGACGGTGCCGTCACGCACATCAAACAGCGCCTGATGAAAGGGGCACTCCACATGGTGGCCTTCGACAAAGCCGTCGCAGAGTTTGGCGTTGCCATGGCTGCACAGGTTGTTGATGGCATACACGCCGCCATCATCGAGTTTGAAGAGGGCAATGTCTTGGCCCTCAGGCGTCACGGCGATGCCAGCGCCTTCAAACAAATCGGCCTCGGCGGCCACGTCGGTCCATGGGGTCATAGGTGTTCTCTCTTGAGGTGTGTGGTGATGCGGGAGCCCCACCCTCGGGGCGATGGGTGGTGGTCTGCGAGGCTTATCGCAATTATGTGGGAGCCCCGGCCTCGGGGCGATGGCTTGTGGTCTGCAAGGCTTATCGCGACGGGGGCGTCGCTCCTACAGGGGAATGCCTGGCATTTTTGGGGGCCCTGCCCTCGGGGCGATGGGTGGTGGTCTGCGAGGAGTATCGCGATTTTGTGGGAGCCCCGCCCTCGGGGCGATGGGTGGTGGTCTGCAAGGCTTATCGCGACGGGGGCGTCGCTCCTACAGGGGAATGGCTGCCGTTTTTGGGAGCCCCGCCCTCGGGGCGATGGCTTGTGGTCTGCGAGTCTTATCGCGACGGGGGCGTCGCTCCTACAGGGGAATGGCTGGCATTTTTGGGAGTTCCGCCCTCGGGGCGATGGGTGGTGGTCTGCGAGGCTTATCGCAACGGGGGCGTCGCTCCTACAGGGGGGTCTCAAAACGGCATCATCCATGGTCAGATGGGGTAAATGATGGAGTTGGGGATCATTTCGCTGTCGTAAACGCACAGGCGCTCGGCAAACTTCAGGCCTTCGGGGGTTGACACGATGGTGTCGATGTAGCGGCCCACATTGAACACGGTGCTTTCCTTGTCGAGCTTGGTGCGAAACACCGCGTAGTTGGCTTCGGCATAAATGCGACCGTCTTCAACGCGCCTCACCACGGGCGCCCCCACCACATGCCGCTGGTAATAGGGGTCGTGGTAAAGCGTCTCTTGGATGCCATAGGCGCGGTCCTTGAGCATGCCCTTGCTGGTGAAAGACAGTGTGCACAGCGGAAAGCCGCGCTCAAAGTTTTCACGCGGTTGCAGTTTGTACACGCACTGCTCGGTGAAAAACTCGGGCCACAGGTCCCATTGGCCGCTGTCCACGGCGCTGGCGTAATCGGCATAAAGCTGCTGAATGTCGAACCAGGTTTGCAGGTCTATCAAGGGTTTGGCCATCATCAATCCTCCATCACTTTGCGCCAGTATTCGTACATGCCCCTGATGAGCGTTTCGGTCACCATGTGGTCGGTCTCACCCACATCGCGTCCGCCCAGCTCCACCAGCATGCGGTGCTCGGGTTTGCTTTCAAAGGCCTGCTGCGAAAACTCGATCACTTCGCCGTCGTCTGCCGACACGAAGCCCGCCGGGCCAAACAAGTTGGACTGGCGCAAGCGGCGCTCGGTCATCTCGGGCGTGTCGTCTTCAAAGCCAAAGTGCGTCCAGACAAAGTCAAATGCGCCATGGCCATCGGGCTGGATGTGGCGGGTGGACACGCTGTTGACCTGCTGCTGAAAAATCACGCTGGGAAACAGCGTCATCATCACGGCCGTGGGCATCTGATCACCCAGTTGCCACCAAGGCTCGGGCACGATGTCCAGAAAGCTTGGGTCATGGAGCTGCATGCTGGCCTTGAAGCTGCTCACTTGCGTGACCTGGGCTTTGTCTCCCGCCGCCTGACCTGCTGAGCCGCGCGTGGAAATCATGGCCGCGTGGCGGTGGTGTTCGTCCATGCGCAGCTCAGACTTGTTGTCAGCACGCCAGAGGCCAAAGGTCACAAACCAGGTGTGCAGCAGACCGGGGTGGTAAGGGTCTTTGATGTTTTCCTGCATCAGCTTCCAGTTGCCCGGGATGCGTTGACGGTTGTAGCCCAGGATGGTGAGCTTGCGGCCGTTGAACAGGCGGTCGAAGTACTTGAGGATGGTGGGGCCCATGAAGTCTTCGAGGGACTCCACCGCATGGTCAAACGAGGCAAACACCACGCCGCCCCGTGTGGCCACTTTGAGCGAAGTCAGTCCGTGGTCCTTGGGGTCAAAGTCGGCGGGCATGCCGCCGTTGACCTTGCCATCCTGGCGCACGCCACGCCTGAAGGGCACGCCTTGCAGCTTGCCGTCCAAGGCGTAGCTCCACTGGTGGTAGGGGCAGACCAGTTCTTTTTTGTTGCCATGCCGCTCACGGCAAAACGCCATGCCCCGGTGTGCGCAGACGTTTTCAACGACGTGAATTTGACCGTCTTGGCTGCGCGTCATGATGACCGAGCGTTCGCCAATCACGGTGCGTTTGAAGTCGCCCGGGTTGGGCACTTCTGCCTCCAGGCCCACATAGCTCCAGTGGGCTTTGTAGAAAAAACGGTCCAGCTCTTTTTTGTGGCTGTCCGCGTTGGCATAAAGGGCAAAGGGCACACGGCTCGTGCCCTGTGTCTCCCAATGAATGGGGTGTTCCTGCATGGGGACTCCTGATGAAACTTGACGTGAATCATGCGTAAAATCCAAAAATTAGTAAACCGGATTATTTGTATAGTCGATATTTGAAATTCAAATATCAAGTGAGTTTTACAAAATTCAAAACACGAATTACCAAAGAGCCTCTCCCCATGGACATCTCCAAAATCGATCTGAACTTGCTGGTGGTCTTGCATCATTTGCTTTTGAAGAAGCGGGTGTCCACGGTGGCTGAGGTGCTGGGCATGAGCCAGCCAGCCGTCAGCAGTGCCTTGGGGCGTTTGCGCAGCACATTGGGCGATGAGCTTTTTTTGCGCACACAAGGGCGCATGGAGCCCACGCCCTATGCCTTGCAATTGGCCGAACCCGTGGCCATGGCTTTGGATGGTTTGCAACAGGCCTTGAATGTGCGGGCGGCATTTGACCCTGCGCTGAGCACACGCAGCTTTTGCCTGGCCATGACCGATGTGGGCGAGATGTATTTTTTGCCCGTGTTGGTGGATGCTTTGACGCGGTCAGCCCCCGGGGTGACTTTGCAGGTGGTCAGCGTGACGCAGGCTTCGCTCAAAGAAGACATGGCCACCGGCCGCATTGACCTGGCCATGGGTTTGTTGCCGCAGCTGCAGGCGGGTTTTTTTCAGCAAGCCTTGTTTCGGCAGAAATACATTTGTTTGATGCGGCAAGGGCATGCTTTGGCGGGTCCAAACCCGTTGAATTTGGCTTCGTTCACTGCCGCTGAACATGTGCGTGTGGTGGCTGCAGGCACAGGGCATGGTCGGGTCGACGTGGCCTTGGCCCAGCAAAAACTGCGCCGACACTTTCGTCTGACGGTTCCGCATTACGTGGCCTTGGGCGATGTGTTGAGCCATTCCGATTTGATTGCCACCGTGCCCGAGCGGTTTGCAGACCGCACCTTGGGACCTTTTGGCCTGGTCAAGCGGGACTTGCCCATGCCCGTGGATGAGAGCGCCATACACCAGTTTTGGCACGGTCGCTTGCACCGAGATCCCGGGCATCAGTGGCTACGGCAAGCCATCCAAAAGCTTTTTGGCGATGGCGAAACACCCCAAAACGAGCAAGCCGTCTGAAGCAATGCCCTGCCTTTTGTGGGAGCCCCGGCCTTGGGGCGATTGTTGTTGGTTTGCGAGGGTGATCGCGACGGGGGCGTCGCTACTACAGGGGGCATGTCTGCCATTGCAGGGGGAGGCCTGCCATTGCAGGGGGAGGTGTTCTGCAGTTTGTGGGAGCCCCGCCCTCGGGGCGATGGGTGGTGGTCTGCGAGGATTTTCGCGACGGGGGCGTCGCTCCTAGTGCGCCCGTGAAGGCGCGTACACAGCATGGTGAGAGTCCATGTCGGGGTAAGCCAAGGCCCCGTAGTCGAAGGTAACTGCGTCGCTGCGAAGCGGGGTGG
>NZ_NERU01000022.1 GCF_003063265.1 Limnohabitans sp. WS1 | reverse complement strand
GCCCCTTGAGCCTAAACCGAGCAGACGGCAGCCTGAGAAATGCGGAGTAGGAAAGCCGCACGAGCCAAGGGTGGCAGGAAAGTGGATACGAAAAGGACAGAGATGAACGAGAGCGAAAGCGAAACGGTGGCAGTGCCTCTTAGGGCTAAACAAGCCGAGTCAGACCCTGCCCAATGGGCATGGGTGGACCGTGAAGTCTGGACGGATCGTATGTTGGCGGCGCTGGGCAACGGCGTCAAAGGAAACAAGTGGTTCAGTTTGATCGACAAGGTTTACCGGCTGAGCACCTTGCAAGCGGCTTGGCAACAAGTCCAAGGGAACAAAGGGTCAGCGGGGATAGATTGGCAAAGCATAGAAGGATTTGCGGCGCATGAAGCGCGGTACCTGAGTGAGCTGTGCCGACAACTGGAGCAAGGAGAGTACAGGCCCCAAGCGGTGCGGCGGGTAGAGATACCCAAAGCGGGCGGTAAAACGCGGCCCTTGGGCATCCCGACGGTCAAGGACAGGATCGTGCAGACGGCGGTCAAGCGGGTGATAGAGCCGATCTTTGAGCAAGAGTTTGAGGACACGAGCTACGGGTTTCGACCCGGCAGGGGCTGCAAAGACGCGCTGCGGCAAGTTGATGCACTGCTCAAAGAAGGCTACACCCATGTGGTGGATGCTGACTTGCAGGGGTACTTTGACAGCATCCCGCACGAGGGCTTGATGGACAGGATCGCAGCGCACATCAGCGATGGAAGGCTGCTGGCCTTGCTCAAGGGCTGGCTACAGCAAGACATCGTGCAAGAGATGCGCAGATGGACGCCGACGACGGGCACCCCGCAAGGGGCGGTCATCAGTCCGTTGCTGGCCAATGTTTACCTGCATCCACTGGATGTGAAGATGAAGGCGCAGGGCTACCGAATGGTGCGCTACGCGGACGACTTCGTGATCCTGTGCGAGACGGCGTCACAAGCGCAAGAGGCACTGGAGCAGGTCAGGCAGTGGGTGGCGCAAAACGGGCTGAGCTTGCACCCGGATAAGACCCATGTGGGGGACTGCACGCAAAGGGGACAGGGCTTTGAGTTCCTGGGCTACCGATTTGAGGCGGGCAGGCGCTGGGTGCGGGACAAGAGCCTAAAGGGGCTGAAGGACAAGGTGCGAGAAAAGACCAAGCGCACGAGAGGCGAGAGTCTGCGCGTTGTCATTAAAGAGCTTGGCCCCATGCTCAAGGGATGGTTTGGCTACTTCAAGCACGCCTATAAAAGCACATTCCCCAGCATAGACGGATTCATCCGCAGGAGGTTGAGGGCGATGCTGCGCAAGCAGCAAAAGAGCCCGGGGATGGGGAAGAGCCAAGTTGATCACAAACGCTGGCCAAACGAGTACTTCGCGCAGTTGGGGCTGTTCACCATGACGCAGGCCCGAATGCAAGCGAGCCAATCCCGATGAGGAAACCACTGACTGGAGAGCCGTGTGCGGGAAAACTGCACGCACGGTTCGGAGGGAGGGGAGGCCTTGGCCTTTCCTACCCCTATCAAAATGCAGGGGTTAACCAAAATGGCGGGGCTCCCACAAAATGTGGGGCTTCCCCAAAACGGCGGGTTTTCAACCCATGCGGGTATGCCCTCTTTATCGGTCAGGCCCCGCAGCACTTCTTGAATTTTTTCCCGCTGCCGCACGAACACGGGTCGTTGCGCCCTGGGGTGGCTTCTTTGATCACTTGGGCCACACGCGGGCCGATGTTGCGCCAGATTTCGCGCAGGTCGTACACCGCCCACAGCGCTTCGCCATAGGCGTTCAGGCGTTCTTCGCTCACGCTGGGCGGGCCGTCTTCTGACAAGGCTGACAGGGTCGGCACTGCGTCGTCATCTTCGGTCAGGGCCACAACGGCTTCGAGTGACAGGTCGTGCCACTTGGACGCGTCTTTGTCTTTTGGAGCCGTCCATTCATCGGACCAGTTTTCCACCGCAAACATGAAGCCCAGCGCCCACACCTGCGCAAAAGACGGGATTTCGCTGTCGTCGATCTCTTCACGTTCTTCGGGCGGCAGAGATGCGATGGCGCCACGCACATCCATCACCTCGGGCGCATAGGCCTTGTCGTCGTCCAGAGCCTCCACGGGTGTGTCCAGCGCGAGCTTGATTTCGTCAAAACGGCGCTGCCACAAGGCCATGAACTGCTGGCGCTGGGCGTCATCGGCAAAACTGCCGCCTTCGGCCTCGTCCGGGTCAATGCCCAGCAGCATCGGCAGCCACTCGCTGTCGGGAATGGCGCGGCGGCAGCACACCAGCGCGGCCATGAAGCCCTCACAAAACTCCCACTGAGGCGTCTCTTCAAAGCGCTCGCGCAGGTCATCAAGGATGTTGTCCAAGGTGTCAAAGTCTTCGGCTTCCAAGCCAGCGGTGGTGTTCATGGGGTGTTCCTGTTTTGCAGGCTTGCATTGTAGGAGGGCGGCGAAGCCGCCCGACGCAAGCCGCAGGGCCTGAGGTTTTTCTGGCCAGCACCTTGTCGGGCTGTGCGTCACCCCGACACGGCTTGTCGCCCTCGTTCGGACAATGGTGAACCCATCATCAGGAGGAAAAAATGGCCGCCAACTCGCGCATCAGCTCGCTCGTTTCAACCCTCATCGCCGACCAGGACTGCACCGACCCTGACATTGTTCGGCTGTGGGTCTTGCGCATCTTGGTGTTGCTCAAAGGCGATCGCTTTTTCGTCACACGCTTCGGGTTTGAGGACGCCGACCTGGCCCGCTGGCTCGGGCTGGTGGTCCCCTCGACAGACGAAGACGACGAAGAAGAAGTCGAACAACCCAAGCCCGCCAAAACCCGGCTCATGCTGTCTCGCCTGATGGCGCAAGTCGAACGCCGCGCCCACCAGATGCAAGTGTCCGCCACCTTGGCGGGCAACGTGGCACGCATCGCCGCTCTCGTGGGGCTGTCCGATGTCGAGAGCCGTGTGCTGGAGTTCGCCATGCTGATCAAAGGCGACATCCACTTGAGCCAGGCCACGGGCTATGTCAAAAATCTGGACAGCCAACGGCTGTACCAAGCCATGGCCACCCTCCTGGGCCTGGACCTCGGAGCCATTCGCCAAGCTCTGCGCAGCGATGGTTTGCTGTCCAAAACGGGTTTGGTTGTTGTGGATGTACACGCCAACCATGCGCTGGACAGCAAACTCGACCTGCTGTCCAACAAACTGCCCCACCGCTTGATCGAAAACGATTTGCAGCCCACCGATTGGCTCAAGGACATGATTGTGCCCAGCGATCCCGGCCACCTGGACTTTGACGACTACGCGCACTGCGCCAAGGCCCTGCAGGTGCTGCGCCCCTACTTGCGCCAAGCGCTCACCCAAAGCCAGCCCGGCGTCAATGTGCTGTTGTACGGCCCGCCTGGCACCGGCAAAACCCAGCTGGCCAAACTGCTGGCCAAAGACCTGTGCTGCGAGCTGTTTGAAGTCACCACCCAAGATGAAGACGAAGAACCCATCTCGGGACGCAAGCGCATCAAAGCGCTCAGCGCCACGCACAGCCTGTTTGCGCAGCGCCAGGCGCTGGTCATGTTTGACGAAATCGAAGACGCCTTCAGCCACCCTGAAGAGAGCGACATCTTCGGCCACCGCCGCCGCAGCCCCGGCCAAACCAAAGGCTGGATCAACCGCCTGCTTGAAAACAACCACCTGCCCACCGTGTGGATTGGCAACTCGCTCATGGGCATGGACGCGGCCTTTATTCGCCGCTTTGACGTGGTGCTGGAGATGCCCGTGCCCCCGCAGGCCCAGCGCGAACGCATCATCCGCAACGCCAGCCAAGGTCTGCTGAGCGATGCGGCCATCCAACGCATTGCGCAATCCGAAGCCCTGGCCCCGGCCGTGATCACGCGCACCAGCCGCGTGATCCAAAGCATTGCCACGCAACTGCCCGAAGGCCAAACCGAGCAAGCGGTGGAGTTGCTCATCAACCAAACCCTGCAAGCGCAAGACCACCCCCAACTGGCCCGCCACACCCCCAATGCCCTGCCCGAGGTGTACGACCCCGCCTTCGTCAACACCGACACCGACCTCTTGGCCATGGCCGAACAACTGCGCCAACACCCCTCCGGCCGCATTTGCCTGTACGGCCCGCCCGGCACCGGTAAAACCGCCTACGGCCGCTGGCTGGCCCAGCAACTGGGCCTGACCCTGCACGTCAAACGCGCGTCTGACCTCATCAGCAAGTGGGTGGGCGAGACCGAAAAAAACATTGCCAAAGCCTTTGCACAGGCCGAAGAAGCCAAGGCCCTGCTGCTCATTGACGAAGTCGACACCTTCTTGCAAAACCGCGAAGACGCCCAACGCAGCTGGGAAGTCAGCCAAGTCAACGAAATGCTCACACAAATGGAAAGCTTTGGCGGCGTGTTCATCGCGTCCACCAACCTCATGGCCGGACTGGACAGTGCCGCCTTGCGCCGCTTTGACCTCAAGCTCAAGTTTGGCTACCTCAAACCCGCACAAGCCCTGCAACTGCTGCAGCGCCACTGCCAGCACATGGGCCTGGGCGAACCCACACCCCAAGACCGCCAAGCCCTGGCTGCCCTGGGCCTGCTCACCCCGGGCGACTACGCCGCCATCGTGCGCCAAAGCCGCCTGCGCCTCATCCAAAGCGCCAGCCAAATGGTGCAAGCCCTGACCGAAGAATGCGCCCTCAAACCCGGCGCACAAAGCCGGGCCATCGGCTTCGTCGTCTGATCTGCGGCCATTCCCCACGGGACCCCGCCACGCAGGAGCCCACCCCGTGGGGGGCAGGGGGGCGCACGCCCCCATTCACACGCCATAAAAAGTACAAATTGAATTAAATGATGAATGCTAATCACAAAAAAATACACATTTACAAGTGATACTTTGTCACTGCTTTTTTGACTGCCCACCCACCATGCCCAAGACCAAACCCAACACCCTGGAAACCACCTTCCTGGTGCTGGCATTGCTGCGCCGCATACCGCGAGGCCGAAAAGTCACGGCCAAAGAGCTGCGCGAAGCCCTGGCCGCCGAAGGCTTTGAGCGCGACGAACGCAGCATCCAGCGCCTGCTCAAAAGCCTGAGTGTGGAATTTGGCATCGACCGCGACGAGCGCAGCATCCCCTACGGCTACGAGTGGAAAGGCCCATCGGCCGGCTTCATGCTGCCCGCCCTCAGCAAGCAAGAATCGCTCATGCTCATGCTGGCCGAGCAACAACTGCGCCCCCTGCTGCCGCCCAGCGTCATGCAATCGATGAACGGCTTTTTTGAACAAGCCCGCGCCAACCTCGCCCCGCACCAAAACGCCACCCTCGAAAAACAGTGGCTCCAAAAAGTGCGCGTCGTCAGCGAAACCCAGCCCCTGCTGCCGCCCCAAATCGCCGAAGGCGTGCTCGAACAAACCAGCCAAGCCCTCTACAACAACCAATGGCTGGAGCTGGACTACACCAACGCCAAAGAAGAGCGCAAACAACACCGCGTCATGCCCCTGGGCCTGGCCCAACAAGGCCCGCGCATCTATTTGGTGTGCCGCTTTGACGGCTACAACAACGAACGCAGCATGGCCCTGCACCGCGTCCACAGCGCCAAGGCCAGCACGCTCACCTTCGAGCGCCCCGACTTTGACCTGGCCCGCTACGACGCCGACGGCCGCTTTGCCATCACCAACGGTGAGCGCATCCGCCTGAGCTTCGTCATCGACAAAGCCCCCGGCAAACACCTGCTCGAATCGCGCCTGTCCGAAGACCAAACCCACACCGAAACCGACACCAACTACCGCATCACCGCCACCGTGGTGCAAACCCTGCTGCTCGACCGCTGGCTGCTCAGCTTTGGTGGGCAGATTCGGGATGTGCAAAAAACTCCGGTGGGCGCATGACCCAGCACCTCGGAAAATCCCTGCGCCACAACGCCAGCCAATGCCCGCGCCGCTTGCGGAAATACAAGCTTGTGAATCGCCGTAAAACATGGTTACAGCCTGCATAAATTCTGTGCGCAGCGAGCCGCAGACCCACCCAAAGCCAGTGCTCATCACCCTGCCAAGCCTGCATCTGATGCCAACGCCAACATCACACAACCCAATGCCCCACATGACCCACCACCCGCGCCCGAACAATCATGGGCAGCCCGTCGCCATCCACTCACCCAGCCAAGCCACACCATTGCCAACCTGGCAGGACCCCGACGCCATGGCCTGCGTGGTGCCCGATGGCCCCATGCCCGACGAGCTCCATGGTGTGCCTGTCGAGCGTTGGCATGCGGCATCTGCCACAACGCAAGAATGGGAAGAGCTGGCCAAACGGCACTGGATTGATGAGCCGGCCTTTGTTTTGCCCGCCGGGTTGGACAGAACTGCGGCCGGTGCCGTGGTGCGGGAGCCCGATGGGCGCATCTGGCTGGTGGCACCCACCAACCAGTTTGCGGGCTACCAAGCCACCTTTCCCAAGGGGACGCTGGATGGCAAGTCCATGCAAGCCACGGCATTGGTCGAGGTGTTTGAGGAAACGGGTTTGCAAATCCGGCTCAAACGCCATTTGGTGGACGTGCCCCGTTCTGTCAGCTACACGCGCTATTACCTGGCCGAGCGGTTGGGCGGCTACCCGGGGGATATGTGCTGGGAAACGCAGGCCGTCATGTTGGTGCCCGTCAACCAACTCATGAACCACCTGAACAACCACCATGACTGGGCGATCGTTGAGGCGATCAGGGCTTTGTGAGGCGACCTTGCTTGATCAGCCTGGCCGTTGATCGCAGAAGCGCAAGCATTGGGGTGGGCGTGGCGGGGGGGGGCAAGCCCTGCGCACCGGAGTCCGACGCCGACACATCCTGTCGCATCCCTCTCGACACTCCATCCATCCCCAACATATTCACCCCGCCGGGCAGGGCCTGCCGCCTTTGAGTGATGCCGAGGTGGAGGTCCGGCTGGAATACAAGCTGGACGAGTCCAACGCTTTGTATGACGAGATGAGCAACAAGCTGTTGGCCAGCCAAGAGGCGATGGGCGGGCGCGTGGGGCCCGAGGGTCTGAACATGCAAGTGATGGACGATGACCCGGCAGTGCACAACTGGCTGGATGAAAAGAACCCCTGGATGGATCGGCAAGGCTGGCTGACACACGATCTGCTGGCGCACAACCATGGCCACCATCCACGCTTTGGCGTGGCGGCTTTGTTGCAGACAAACACCGTGTGGGTGGAAGTGCATACCGTGCGTTCGTATGTGTTTGATTTGCGGGCGGGTGCGTTCATATCGCCTGAGACCAAGTGAAGCCAACCACCGGACCAGATGCGTCGCAAGTCGCGAAGACGCGCAGCGTGATCCTGGCTTGGCTGGGTTTGCCAGCCGATACCCGCATGGTGCATGAGTTTGATGAAGGGCCCGGTTCACGCGCTGCGCAATGCGCTGCGGTTGGCCTTGCAAGCCGCTGATGTGGTGGCCTCGCTGGTGGTGTCTTTGCAGGCGAATCGGTTTTTGCAGCCGGGTACGACACCTTTTGTCGCAGCCGTTCAGACAATGCACTCAGGCCATCCATTGGGGGTGGCCAGCTTTTTCTGGGGGTTCATGATGAGTCACGATTTGACGATGCGGCCGGACGGCTTTGTGGAAATGGCTTGGACGGGGCAGACGCCTTGGCATCGTTTGGGGCAGCAGCTGCCAGCGGGTGCGCCGATGGATGTGTGGTGCCAGCAGGCGGGTCTGGGTTGGTCGATTCGCAGTGCCAATGTCGAGTTTCAGGTAGACGGGTTGCCGGGCGAGTTTGTGGACAACAGCGTTTATGAGCGGCGCAAATTCAGCAACAGTTTGCCCAATCGGCAGGTGCTGTACCGCAGCGATACGCATCAGGGCTTGGCGGTGGTGTCTGACCGTTACAAGGTGGTGCAGCCGCAGCAGGTGATGAATTTTTTTGAGTGGTACGTGCGGGAAAACGCTTTCACCATGTCGGCCGCAGGCACCATGCGAGGCGGGGCCATTTTGTGGGCCACCGCCAAGACGGGCAACAGCGCGGCCTTGCCCGATGGGGATGAGCTGGCTCAATATGTGTTGATGTCCACCAGCTGCGACGCGAGCAGCAGCACCGAGGTTCGCCTGACCCATGTGCGGGTGGTGTGTGCCAACACCTTGTCCGAGGCCAAAGAAGAAAGGGCCTCGGTCAAGATCCGGCATTCGGCCATGTACGACCAGGAGTCGGTCAGGCGCGAGTTCAACATGCGGCACATGGGCGATATCCGTTTGCCCTTTGAGGCGTTTGTCGAAACAGCCAAGGACTTGGCCACACGTCAGGTCAATGCTCGCAAGGCGTCAGATTATTTGGTGGCGGTGGTGCAACGCATGCGCCATGGTTTTATGGGCGCAGGCTTGGAGGCGGGACAGTCGCTGCAGGAGTTGCCGACGAACCTCGATCGCCAAAAGATCGAGGAGGCCCATGCCTACAAAACGATGATGCGTTTGTTCGACGGCGAGGGCATGGGCTCCGACCAAAAGGGCAGCCGGGGCACGGTCTGGGGTTTGCTCAACGCGGTGACCGAGTATGTGGACCACCACGAAAAAGGGCGCAAGCAAAATCCGGCTGACCGCTATTTCAGCGCCTGGATGGGGCACGGCCATAAGCTCAAGCAAGAAGCTTTGAGCTTGGCCCAGCGAGTCTGAGCGGTGGATGCGGGCTGGTGGGGCCAATGGGCCTTGTGGCACAGCAGCCGCCAGACTTTGGCAGCTGTGCGTGACACGCGTATGGCGTTGGCCGTGGATGGCGAACGGTCTTTGCGGGTGAACGCCGACATCGAAGACTTGTTGGCTTTGCGATCTGACCCTTGCGAAGGCGTCAGAGCTGGCGATGATGGTGCACCAGCAGGTGGCGTGGTCTGGGGCCTGCGTGCAGGCTTTGGCGTTGCGTGCAGCCCCGCCGATCAGCCTCGCGCTTTGCAGGGTGCCTGGTCGCAAGTGGTGAAGCCCGACACCCGTCGGGCGCTGCTGCTGAGGGTGCATGCGCCGGGCGACTTCAACCCCAAGTCAGCGCTGTGGACGGCCTGGCGCGAGGGCCTGCAGCCCCATTGCCGCGTGAGCTATTGGGACGTGTGGGACCCGCATTTGGCGGTGGGTCACAAGCGGTTTGTGGTGTGGGTGGGGGATTGAGGGGCGGCCTGCCGCTGTTCAATGGCGGCGATGCCCGCCAGCATTTTCTGTTTGGCCGATGCGTTGGCCGAGTGGACTTGCATTCTGGGCGGTGCAAAGCCTTGGGTGAAGACGGCTTCCTCGATCCACAGCACCACGTCGTAGCCAGTGCCGCGTTTGTCATCGCCTAAATCGTGGTCCAGGCTGATGTCGCTGACCTGTCCTGATTTCAGCAAAGCTATCGCTTCGTCCGGCCAATAGACACGCGTCCACCCGGCGGGGGTCTCGCGTTCGTCGTCCAAAAAGACCTTGAGGGATGGCGCTGTCATGCAGCACGCGCCTTCAGCGCCTCCAACAAGGCAGGCAAGCCAGCTGCAGCCGTACTGGGCCATTGCAGGCTCAGGTATTGGGCCAGGCCCGAGGGGGTGGGGTTGATTTCGGCCACAAATTTGCCCAGGCGGTGGGCGTTGATGGGCAGCTCGGCAGCAGGCCACACCACACCCGAAGTGCCGATGACCAGCATGGCGTGGCAGGCGTCGACCGCGTCTTCGGCGTGCCGCCAGGGTTCTTGCGGCATGGCTTCGCCAAACCAGACCACGCCGGGGCGGATGTGGCCGCCGCAGTGCAGGCAGCGTGGCGGCTCTAGGTGCATCAGCTTGAGGTCGGGCTCGCCGGAGGCAAAAGCGCCGGGGCGTGCGCAGGCCGCGCAGCGCGGCGCAAACAGGCTGCCGTGCAAGTGCGTGACGTGGGCGCTGCCTGCGCGTTCGTGCAGGTTGTCCACGTTTTGTGTGACCACATCGACGTGCACCGCTTGGCCATGCACGCTTTGCAGCGTGTCAGCCAGCTGGGCAATGGCCAGGTGGCCTGCGTGGGGCTGGGTTTTGATCACCTCACCCCGGCGGCCTTCGTACCAAGCCCAGACGCGTTGCTTGTTGTTGCGCCAGCCGTCGGGCGAGGCCAGTTCTTGGGGGTTGAATTGTCCCCACAAGCTGTCGGGCTGGTTGCCGGATGTGTTGCGAAAAGTGGCGATGCCGCTTTCGGCCGACATGCCCGCGCCCGTGAACACCACGATGCGTCGCGCTTGCAGCAGGGTTTCGATCAGTTTTTCGGGTGGGGCCATGGCGGCGTTGGGGGCGGTGGTCATGCGGTGAGCTCCTGAATGCAATGGATCGGCCAGTATGCGCGGCAGCGCGACAGCTGGTGTCGGGTTTGATGCCAGCGGGCACCGACCGGTTGTGCATTTTGTGGGAGCCCGGCCCTCGGGGCGATGGAGGTGGTCTGCGAGGCTCTATCGCGGCGAGGGCGCCGCTGCTACAAGGGGCGGTGCAGTCTCAGAAGGGGCGGTGCAGATCCCAAAAAGGGTGGTGGACCTTACAGCGGTGCGGGCTCGGTATTGGGTGATTTTGTGCTGGGCATGGCCGGGTTGAGGGCCACGCCGCAGCGTTCCAGGCGTTTTTTCATGCACAGCACTTGCGCGTCTTTGCTGTGCAGGGTGGCGGTGTGCTGTACGGCCAGGTCGATGAACATTTGGTCGTCGGCGTCTTTGCAGACATAGGGGGCTTTGGGTGCGTCGGGCTGCAGTTGCGCCCAGCGGTCAAAGTGCGCCAATACGGCGCTGGCGGGCAGTTGGCGGTGCGCCAGGCGTTTGACAATTTGCGGGTATGCCAGCACGCGGGCCAGCTCTTCGCGCATGGTGGCGGTGGCCAGCCACTGCGTGCTGCCGGACTCGACGCTGGTGCGCAGGGCTTCGGCTCGGGGTTCGTCAAACACCCACAGGTCGAGCACGATGTTGGTGTCCAGCACGCGGCGGGTCGGTGCTTGAATCCCGTCTGCGCCCGCAGACTGCCGCTGGGCCGAGACATCTTCACAGCCACCCTCAAGGCCAAGCTGGGCGCTGACTTGAGCCGCCACCTGTGCAGCCACCTGAATGCCCATCTGAACACCCACTTCCGAGCCCATGCCCACCTCCAGACTCATGGGGCAGCTGTGCCCGAGACGTCGGGGCCGGGCGTGCCCGCTGGGCTCTGGGTGCCGTCGCCAGGCACGCGCTTCAAGCTGCCTTTGATCATGTCAAAGCGAAACAGACGGCATTCGATGGGGCCGTTCCACATGGGCACGCGGCGCGATTCTTTCAAGCGCATTTTGCTGGGCAGCTTCAGGTCGGGCGTGAGCATCCAGGCGCTCCAACCGCTGTAGTTTTTCTTCCAGTGGCTGGCCAGTTGGGCAAAGAAGTCGCCTCCGTCGTCGGTCTGAGCAGTCTCGCGGTGGTGGCTTGGGGCGGCTGCTCTGGAGCTTGCCAGCGCACCAGGCTGGAAGTTCTCGCGCCCGCGCCCGGCCACACCCGCTGCGGCAATGCGTTCGCCATAGGGCGGGTTGAGCAGCATGACGCCGGGCGTCTCGCTGGGGGGCATGCGTTGCAGCGCATCACCACCTCGGAACTCGATCACGCCGGACACGCCAGCACGCTCGGCATTGCGCTCCGAAAAGTCGACCATGCGGAAGGCCACATCGCTTCCAAAGACGGGCGCGGTGGGTTCGTGTTCCAGGTCACGGGCTTCTTCGATCAGGCCTTGCCAGACGTGGTTCTGGAAGGGCAGCAATTTCTCGAAGCCAAAGCGGCGTTGCAAACCTGGGGCGATGCCGCAGGCGATTTGCGCCGCTTCGATCGGGATGGTGCCGCTGCCGCAGCAGGGGTCGTACAGGGGCACGGTGGCGTCCCAGCCGCTGGCCGCGATCATGGCGGCGGCCAGGGTTTCTTTCAAAGGCGCATCGCCCTTGTCGGTGCGCCAGCCGCGCTTGAACAGCGGCTCGCCCGAGGTGTCGATGTAGAGCGTGGCCGTTTCGGGGGTCAGGTGCGCGTAGATGCGCACGTCGGGCCAGCTGGTGTCGACGCTGGGACGCTCGCCGCGCTTGGCGCGAAAGCGGTCGGCTACCGCGTCTTTGATTTTGAGCGCCGCAAAGTTCAGGCTGGTCAGTGGGCTGTGCTGCGCCGTGATGTCGATCTTGAAGGTTTGCTTGGGCGTGAACCAGATTTCCCAAGCCACTTCGCTGGCTGCGCGGTACAGGTCGTTTTCGTTGCGGTAATCGGTGACCGACAGCTGCACCAGCACGCGCTGGGTCAGGCGGCTGTGCAGGTTGATGCGCAGGGCGTCGCGCCACGAGGCGCGGGCCATCACGCCGCCGCGCCCGGTCATCAGGTCGTGGCCCGTGAGGCCGGTGATGGCGTGGACCTCGTCGGCCAAAAAGCCCTCAACGCCAGCGGCGCAGGGCATGAACAGGTTCAATGAATTCACGGGGAAAGTCTTCTCAAAGGGTTTTGCGCAGGTTGGCGGGCGCGATCTTCAGGGCTTCGCGGTACTTGGCCACCGTGCGACGTGCGCAGTCGATGCCTTGCTCTTTCAGCATCTCGGAAATTTGGTTGTCCGACAGGGGTTTGGCGGGTTTTTCAGCCGCAACAAACTGCTTGATGAGCGCCCGCACGGCGGTGCTCGACGCGGCGCTGCCGCTGTCGGTGCCCAGGCCCGAGCCAAAGAAATACTTCAACTCAAACGTGCCTTGCGGCGTGGACATGTATTTGGCCGTGGTCACACGGCTGATGGTGGACTCGTGCATGCCCAGCTCGTCGGCAATTTCGCGCAGCACCAGTGGGCGCATGGCCAGAGCGCCGTGCGTCAAAAAGTTCTTTTGTCGCTCGACGATGGCGGTGGACACGCGCAAGATGGTGTCAAAGCGCTGCTGGATGTTCTTGATGAACCAGCGGGCTTCTTGCAGACGTTGCTGCAAGCCCGCGTGGCTGTCGCCCTTGCCGCCGCGCAGGGCGTTGGCATAGATGTCGTGTACACGCAGCTTGGGCATCACGTCGGGGTTGAGCTGGATTCGAAATTTGGGTGTGCCGGTTTTGCTGGTGTTGACCACCAGCACATCGGGAATGATGATGTTGCGCTCGGCCTGCACAAAGGGCCGGCCCGGTTTGGGTTCAAGCCGGGCAATGAAGGGAATGGCGGCTTTGACCACGGCTTCGCTCAAGCCACAGGCCAGCGCCAAACGCTTGTAGTCGCGCTTGGCCAGCATGTCCAGCGGCTGGGCGCAGATGGCCAGTGCCGCTTGGGCCACTTCGTCGTCGGGGGAGTCCTGCAGACAGGCTTTGACCTGGATGCGCAGGCATTCGGCCAAGTCGCGTGCACCCACGCCCACGGGTTCGAGCGATTGCAGCAAGCCCAGCGCCACCGTGAATCGGTGCACCAGCTCGTCGATTTGTTCAAGGTCGTCAGTGCCGGCCAGGCTGGCGGCCAGTTCGGGCAGGGTGTCGGTCAGGTAGCCATCGTCGTTGAGCGACTCGATCAAAAAGCGCAGCGCAGCGCGGTCAATCTCGGACAAGCGCAACGACAAGGCCTGGCGGTGCAAAAAGTCGGTCAGAGAGCCGCTGCTGCCGGCCAGGTCGATGGCGTCGGCGGTTTCTTCGCCGTTGTTTTGGCGTGGGGTGGCGTCGCCGCCCCATTCGCTGTCGTCGGGGCGCATGTCCACGCTGCCGTCGCCGTCCCAGCTTTCGGCCACATCGGTCACGGCTTCGTCACGGGCTTCGTTGGCGTTGTCCTCGCTGCTGCTGGCGCTGCTGGCGCTTTCGCTCACGCGGTCGCCCAAACTGACGTGGGTGTCGGCCTGGTCCAGACCAAAGGCTTCGGCAGGCGCTTCTTCCTCGGTGCGTTCAAGAAACGGGTTCTCGTCCAGCATCTGGTCCACCTCTTGCGACAGCTCCAGCGTGGACAGTTGCAGCAGGCGGATCGATTGTTGCAGCTGGGGCGTGAGCGCCAAGTGCTGGGACATGCGCAGCGACAGGCCGGGCTTCATGGCTGTGCTTTCGTGTCAAGGCGTTGGGATGGGTGCATCACATGCGGAAGTGTTCGCCCAGGTACACCCGGCGCACATCGGCATTGGCCACGATTTCCTCGGGTGTGCCTTCGGCCAGCACGCGGCCTTCACTGATGATGAACGCGTGATCGCAAATGCCCAGGGTCTCGCGCACATTGTGGTCGGTGATGAGCACGCCAATGCCGCGTTGCTTGAGGAAGGCGATGATGCGCTGGATCTCGATCACGGCGATCGGGTCGATGCCGGCAAAAGGCTCATCCAGCAAAATAAAGCGCGGGTCGGTGGCCAAGGCGCGGGCAATTTCGACGCGGCGGCGCTCGCCGCCCGACAGCGCCACCGAGGGGGAGTCGCGCAGGTGGTCCACCCGCAAATCGGCCAGCAGTTCGCTCAGGCGTTTTTCGATTTCGGCATGGGCCAAAGGGCGGCCTTGGCCATCGGTTTGCAGCTCAAGAATGGCCCGCACGTTGTCGGCCACGGACAGTTTTCTAAAAATCGAGGCTTCTTGTGGCAAATAAGACAAGCCCATGCGTGAGCGCTTGTGAATCGGCATGCGCGTGACGTCTTGCCCATCGATCAGAATTTGCCCCCCGTCGGCGCTGACCAAGCCCACGATCATGTAAAACGAAGTGGTTTTGCCTGCGCCATTGGGGCCCAGCAAACCGACCACTTCACCTTTGTCGACTTGCACCGACACGTCGTGCACCACTTTGCGACTGCCGTAAGCTTTTTTGAGGTGCCGGGCTTCCAGGCGGCTGGTGAACGGGGCCTGGCTCATGGTTTGGATGGCGTGGCAAGGCCAGGGCTGTTGCGCAAAACGGGACGCGGTGCGGTCTGGGCTGGAGCGGCCGCAGGGGCCGATGGGTTTTGACGAGGCGTCAAGGTGGCCCGCACACGCTGGTCCCGGGCGTTCGGGCTGTCTTGTGTCCGGCCATCCACCTGAATCACTTCGGTGGTGTTGTTGAACACAATGGTTTGCCCCTGAATTTGGTCTGCCACCACGGTGCCACGAAGCATGCGCACTTCGGCGCGTTTGACCAGGGTGACCACATCGGCTTGGTTGTCATAGGTGAGGGTTTCGGCCTCGCCTTCGGTGAATTCCTCCAGACCTTCGCGTTTTTGACGAAAGAACACCCGTTCATTGGGGGCCGCCCACAAGCGGGCCACTTGTTTGCCTTGGCTGTCTTGCTGAACTTCCATGCGGTCGGCCCGCAACACCAGGGTGCCTTTGGTGGCGACCACTTGGCCGTTGAATTGCGTCAGTTGTTTGTTGTCGTCGTGCCGCATGCTGTCGGCTTCAATGTGCATGGGCTTGTCGCGGTCAGCTTTCTCAGCCCATGCAGGCAGGCTCAACCCGCCCAGGCCCATGAGCATGGCGCTCAAGACGACGGTCAAAAAAGGGGTGTGGAATGTGGAGGGCATGAATCTTGCTGGACAATCGTTCGATTGTAGGCCCAAGCCTTGACGATCGGCTGCCAGCACGCCCGTGACCCAAGAAAAACCCGGGATGGATGCTGTGCGAGCACCCATCCTCAGGCTGGGGGCGGCCTCAGCGTGCCGTGCGGGTTTGGGCGATGAGGGATTCGGCCACCTTCAGGGCGCGGTCCATGCTGCCAGCCAAGGTGCCATCAACGTAATAGCGACCCGCTACGCCCAAAGAGGGCACGCCTTCGATTTTGAAGTCGTTTTGCAGTTGCACCGCCCGTTTGCATTTGGTCGCCACGCCAAATGATTTGTAAATTTCATTGAACTTGGCTTTGTCGATGCCTTGCTTTTCAATCCAGGACAGCACCGCCGCGTCGGTGTTCAGCATGAGTTTTTCGCCGTGGATGGCTGTGAACACGCGCACATGCATTTTTTCAACCAAATCCATGGCCTCGAGCGTGAAGTAGAGGCGTTGTTGCGGGGCGAAGTCTTCGCGAAAGGCCACGGGAATGCGACGCACGGCCACGTCTTTGGGGGCATTTTTTGCCCATTGCGCAAATTGGGGCTCAAAAGCGTTGCAGTGAGGGCAGCTGTACCAGAAGAATTCAAGCACTTCAATTTTGCCGGCACCCGCATCGGTGGCCAATGGCTTGTCGAGCGTGATGTAGTCCTTGCCCGATTTGAAAGCTTGCTGCGCCCAGGCAGGCAAGCTGCCCAAGAACGCGGCTGTGGACAGCAAGGCGGTGGAAAAAAAGCGACGTTTCATCAAGGCTCCTTGGGTTTCAGCGACCCTTTGGGCGCTGGTGTTCATGTCATGTCAACGCTGCAATCGCACAAGCGTGTTGTCGATGCCGTTGGCATCCATTTTGGCCCGTGCGCGTTCTGCAGCATTTTTGTCTTCAAAAGGCCCCATCCGGACGCGGTAAACGATGCGTCCGCCTTGATCGCGCTCAGACACTTTGGCATCCATGCCCAACATGGCGAGTTTGGCTTTTTGCGCATCGGCGTCGGCACTGGTACGGTAGGCCCCGGCCTGGACCAAGTAGTCAAAAGGTTCATTGGCACTGGCTTTGGTGACGGGGGTGCTCAAGGTGGTTTTGGCTTTGGCCAGATCACCCAGGGGGTCGGCAGTCACGGCGGCAGGGCGGGGCTCGGCTTTGGGCGTGTCTGCGGGAGCTTTGTCGGCAGGTTTTTCGGCCAGCTTGTCTTTGGGCTGGTCGTCCACCACAGGTGCTTTGGTTTCAGGCAGGGGCGCAATCTCTTCGGCGGCTTTGGGCTGCAAGACGCTGTTGGGGTTCCAGTCCTTGTTTTTGCGCGTTTCCTGCACGTCCTGGTCGCTGGTGCGTGGTTGGTTTTTGTTGGAAAACGGTGTGGGCACCTTGGTCACGTAAATGGCCACAGCCATGGCCACGGACAAGCCCAGGACCAATCCGATGATGAAACCCAGAAAAGTACCGCCGCGTTGAGATTGAGCAATCATGGCAAATCCATTCACATTTTTTGGGGGGCAGACACGCCCAAAACCTTCAAACCATTGCGCAGCACCTGTGCGGTGGCCGCCACCAGTGCCAGACGTGCTTTTTTAACCGCTTCGTCGTCGACCAAAATGCGCTCGGCGTCGTAGTAGCTGTGGTACTGCGAGGCCAGGTCGCGCAAATAGAAGGTCACGTCGTGCGGCGCGAAGTCGTTGGCGGCCGAGGTCAACATCTCGGGGTACTTGGCCAGGGCCAGCATCAGCGCGTGGGCTTGCGGGCTTTGCAGGGCCGAAAGGTCGGCGTGCGTCAGGCTGGCGATGTCACCACCGTCTTTTTCTTTCCAGGCCGCCAGCACCGAGCAGATGCGGGCGTGGGCGTATTGCACGTAGTACACCGGGTTGTCGTTGTTTTGCGCCAGCGCCAGGTCGATGTCGAAGATGTATTCGGTGTCGGGCTTGCGCGAGAGCAAAAAGAACCGCACCGCGTCTTTGCTGGTCCACTCGATCAGGTCGCGCAGGGTGACGTAGCTGCCCGCACGCTTGGAGATCTTGACCTCTTCACCGCCGCGCATCACGCGCACCATGGTGTGCAGCACGTAGTCGGGATAGCCCTCGGGAATGCCCACGTTGGCCGCTTGCAAGCCCGCACGCACGCGGGCAATGGTGCCGTGGTGGTCGGTGCCCTGGATGTTCACCACGCGCGAAAAGCCGCGCTCCCATTTGGCAATGTGGTAAGCCACATCGGGCACAAAGTAGGTGTAGGTGCCGTCGCCCTTGCGCATGACGCGGTCTTTGTCGTCGCCGTAATCGGTCGATTTGAGCCACAGGGCACCGTCTTGTTCGTAGGTTTTGCCTGCGTCCTTGAGTTTTTGCACGGCGGCGTCGACCTTGCCGCTGGTGTACAGGCTCGACTCGAGGTAGTAGTTGTCGAATTTGACGTCAAAGGCCTTCAAGTCCAGGTCTTGTTCGCGGCGCAAATAGGCCACGGCGAACTCGCGCATGCCGTCCAGGTCGTTCACATCGCCGCTGGCCGTGCAGCTGCGGTCGTCGGACTGCACGGTTTTGCCCGCCAGAAAGTCGTTGGCAATGTCCTGGATGTAGTCGCCGTTGTAGAAAGCCTTGCTTTCGGGGTTGTCGGGGTCGGTGGGCCAAGTGGCATCACCGGGTTTGACGCCCTGCGCCCGCATGTGCGTGCTCTTGGCCAGCGTGCCGATTTGCACGCCCGCATCGTTGTAATAGAACTCGCGGTAGACCTGCTGGCCTTGTGTGGCCAACAAGTTGCAGATGGCGTCGCCCAGTGCCGCCTGGCGGCCGTGGCCCACATGCAGCGGGCCTGTGGGGTTGGCTGAGACGAATTCGACCAACACCTTGCCCGCTTGTGCGGGCTGCTGACCAAAGCAGTCGGCTGCTTGCAAGACCTCGTGCACCACGGCTTGTTTGGCGGTGTCTTTGAGGCGGATGTTGATGAAGCCCGGCCCTGCCAGCTCGATGGCGTCCACCCAGCGCTCAAAGGCGGGGGTGGTCAGCAAGGCGGCTCGCAGCGTTTCACCCAGTTGCCGGGGGTTTTGTTTGAGGGCCTTGGCCAGCTGCATGGCAGCGGTGCAGGCCAGGTCGCCGTGGGCGGCGACCTTGGGGGATTCAAAGGCCGCCCGTGCGCCTGCGCCGGGTTGGAGTTTGTCGAGCTCAGTGGCCAAGGCCGCGAGCAAATGTTGTTTGGCAGAAAGCATAGGGCGCGATTTTACGGGGATGGGGCAGGCCTGGCTTTGAACAGGCCCTGTGCGTGTTTTGAGGGGCCGCAATTACAGTTGGTCACAACTGCTGTCGCCGGGTGGTCACCATGGCGCGTTAATCTGAGAACTGCACAGTTCTGTGTGGTGTTTTTTGTCCATGCATCATTTATTGGGAGTTCACACATGCGCCACACCATTTCTATCGCTGCTTTGGGTTTTGCCTTGGTTTGCGGCTCGGCTTTCGCTGCCGACCCCGTCAAACCCGCTGCTGCAGCCCCTGCCGCGGCCGCCCCTGCCCCCGCAGCTTCTGCGCCTGCGGCTGAAAAAACAGCTCAACAAAGCAAAATGGCCACTTGCAACAAAGAAGCCGAAGGCAAAAAAGGCGATGAGCGCAAAGCTTTCATGAAAGACTGCCTGAGCGCCAGCAAGCAAGAAAAGCAGCAAAACAAAATGAAGACCTGCAACGCAGACGCTGCTGGCAAAAAAGGCGATGAGCGCAAGGCCTTCATGTCGGAATGCCTCAAGAAGTGATCTGAAAGCGAGCTCCTGTGGGAGCTCACCCCGTGGGCGATTGGGCGTGGCCCACGCCCACGCCCCCAAAGCCTTGACCGAGCGCTAAACCTTGGCCGCTTGCCAGTAACCCGGTTGTGCGTAGTGGTGTTTGAGGTGGTCAATCCACAAGCGCACGCGCAAGGGCAAGTGTTTGCGCTGCGGAAACACCACAAAAATCCCGTTGGGTGGTGCGGCAAAGTCTTCCAGTACCGCCACCAATTGGCCGGAATGAATTTCGCTTTCCACCTCCCAAGTGCTGCGCCAGGCAATGCCGTAACCGGCCAAGCACCAGTCGTGCAGCACCTGTCCATCCGAGCAGTCGAGGGGGCCGCCTGGCCGAAGGTGCGTCACCTCGTGGCCGATGTCCGTGGGGGTGCGAAAGGCCCAGCCTCTTGTTTGTGAGGCGTCGCTCGACAAGGTCAGGCAATCGTGTTGAAGCAAGTCTGACGGCTGTTTGGGGGTGCCCCGCCGCGCCAAATAGCCGGGTGTGGCCACGCACAAACGCCGGTTGTCGGCCATGCGCACACTCACCAAAGAAGAGTCAGGCAGGTCGCCCACGCGCACGGCGCAGTCAAAGCCTTCGGCCGCCAGATCGACGACCCGGTCGCTCAGGTTCAGGGAAATGGTCACATCGGGGTGCAGTTCGCGAAAGCGCGGCACCAAAGGGGCCACATGGCGGCGGCCAAAACCGGCTGGGGCGGTGATGCGCAAATGGCCGCTGGCCTTGACGCCGCCCGCCGAGACGCTGGCCTCGGCGTTGGCCACATCGGACAGCAAGCGTTGGCAATCTTCCAGAAATGCGCTGCCCTCATGCGTGAGGGTGATGCGCCGTGTGGTGCGCACCAGCAGTTTTACCCCCAAGCTTTCCTCCAGTGCATCCAGCCTGCGGCCGATGATGGCCGGGGCCACGCCCTCGGCCCGGGCTGCGGCGGTCAGGCTGCCTTTGGTGGCAACCGCGACAAAGGTTTCAAAGGCTTTGAGCTTGTCCATGCGGCCCGATTATGCGGGTTCAAGGTTGGAATTTTTGCAGATTTTGCTGAATTGATGTTGTTTTTGTGGGTGCCTACAAAACCGAGGGCCAGCCCTTGGGCAGTCCCGCCTCAGGGGTCATGCCATACAGCGGCTCGCCGGGCAGCCCGGCTTTGAGCGGCTCGCGGGCGGCCATGAGGCGGTTCAGATCGACCCCGGTGGACACGCCCATGGCCTCGAACATGAACACCAGATCTTCGGTGACCACATTGCCCGATGCACCCGGCGCATAAGGGCAGCCGCCCAGGCCACCCAGCGAGCTGTCGAAGGTGCGCACCCCCACCTCGTAAGCGGCCAGGCAATTGGCCAAGCCCAGGCCTCGGGTGTTGTGCATGTGGGCTGCGCCCGTCAAGGTGCCAATTTCGCTGAACAGCGCCTTGAACAAGCGGCTAACCTGTGCCGGGTTGCCCATGCCGGTCGTGTCCGACAGGCCGATTTCGTCTACCCCCGCTTGTGCCAGTTGCGCCGCCAGACGCAGCACATCGTCCTCGGGCACCAAGCCCTGCAAAGTGCAGCCAAAGGCGGTGGACATGCCCACCTCGACCGGCACATGGGGCGCGATGTCGTCCCGCAGGCGCAAAACGGCATGCACCTCATCCACCATGGCTTGGGGTGTTTTGCGCACATTGGCCAGCGAATGGGCAGGGCTGGCCGAGACGGGCAGGGTGAGCTTTTGAGCGCCTGCAGCCAGCGCGGCTTGGGCACCGCGCAAGTTGGGCACCAGCGCCATCACCCGCACACCGCTGTGGCGCAGCGCGTGCTGCACCACCTGCGCGGCGTCGGCCATTTGCGGCAACAGTTGGGCTGGCACAAACGAGGCCACTTCGATTTCGCGCAGACCGGCCACGGCCAGCGCGTCGATCCAGCGCAGTTTGTTCGCCGTGGGCATGGTGGCTTTGACCGATTGCAGGCCATCGCGCGGGCCGACTTCGCTGATCAAAACGGATGGAGTAAGGGCAGGTGTCATGGCTGAATTAAACCGCAGTGCTCAGAGCGGCTGATGCGCTCAATCCCGACTTGTATTTGTGTTTAAAAGTCATGGGTCTATGCAGTTTGGGCAGGTTTATCTGCGTCTAAATTTAGAATAGAGTGCTTGACGATGTTGGCCGACCGTTGTCGCTGTGGATGCGCATGGCGGCCTTCCCCCATTTTTTGACTTGACCCCAGAGGTTTTTATGACTGAACGCACCGCGATCCACAACCTGCAAGTGGCCAACCCACTGCTGAGTTTCATCAACGACCAGATGCTGCCCGCCACCGGCGTGGACCAGGACAAGTTCTGGAAAGGCTTCAACGACATCGTGGCCGACTTGGCCCCGAAAAACATCGCCCTGCTGGCCGAGCGTGACCGCATCCAGACCGCCATGGACGAGTGGCACACCGCCAACCCTGGCCCTGTGGCTGAGGGCAAGGCCATGAAGGCCTACCGCAAATACCTGAGCCAAATTGGCTACCTGGTGCCCGAGCCCCGCAACGCGCAAGCCACCACCGCCAACGTGGACGCCGAACTGGCCAAGCTGGCGGGCCCTCAGTTGGTCGTGCCGATCTTGAACGCCCGCTACGCCCTGAATGCGGCCAACGCCCGTTGGGGCAGCTTGTATGACGCGTTGTACGGAACCGACGCGATCAGCGAGGCCGACGGCTGCGAAAAAGGCTCGGGCTACAACCCCAAGCGCGGCGCCAAAGTCATCGACTACTGCCGCCATGTGCTCGACCGCACGGCCCCTCTGAAAACCGGCTCACACGTCGGCAGCAAGGGCTACATCGTCAAAGCGGGCAAGCTGGTCGTGACCCTGGCCAACGGCAAAAACTCCACCTTGGCCGATGCCAAGCAGTTCGTGGGCTACACCGGCGATGCCAAGGCCCCAGCCTCGGTGCTGTTCGTGCACAACGGCATCCACCTCGACCTGCAAATCAACAAGACCACCCCCATCGGCAAGACCGACCCCGCTGGTGTGTCCGACCTGATCGCTGAAAGCGCGCTGTCCACCATCCTTGATTTGGAAGACTCGGTGGCCGCGGTGGACGCCGACGACAAAGTGCTGGCCTATGCCAACTGGTTGGGCATTTTGCAAGGCACCCTGAGCGAAGAAGTGCAAAAGGGCGGCAAAACGTTCACCCGCACCATGAACGGTGACCGCGAATACACCAAGCCCACTGGCAAAGGCACCGTCAAGCTGCACGGCCGCTCACTCATGTTTGTGCGCAACGTCGGTCACCTGATGACCAACCCCGCCATCCTCTACAAAGCCGCCGACGGCAGCACCCAAGAGATCCCAGAAGGCATCCTGGACGCCATGGTCACCGTGACCTGCGCCCTGGTCGACTTGCAGAAAAAGTCTTCGCACCCCCTGCGCAATAGCCGCACCGGCAGCGTCTACATCGTCAAGCCCAAGATGCACGGTCCCAAAGAAGTCGCCTTTGCCGACGAGCTGTTTGGCCGTGTCGAAAAAGTCATCGGCATGAAGCCTTCCACCGTCAAGCTGGGAATCATGGACGAAGAACGCCGCACCAGCGCCAACTTGAAAGCCTGTATCGCTGCCGCCAAGAGCCGCGTGGCCTTCATCAACACCGGTTTCCTGGACCGCACAGGCGACGAAATGCACACCTGCATGCTTGCCGGCCCCGTCATGCGCAAGGGCGACATCAAGAACAGCACTTGGCTGGCCGCTTACGAAAAGAACAACGTCAACGTGGGCCTGGCCTGCGGCTTGCGCGGTCGCGCCCAGATTGGCAAAGGCATGTGGGCCATGCCCGACCTGATGGCCGACATGCTCAAGGCCAAAATCGGCCACCCCCTGGCCGGTGCCAACACCGCTTGGGTGCCCAGCCCCACCGCCGCCACGCTGCACGCCATGCACTACCACCAGGTGGACGTGCCTGCCTTGCAAAAGCAGATGGAAAAGGCTGTGGCCAAGCAGGACCCCAAAGAACTGCGCGAAACCACCCTTAACGCTTTGCTGCAGTTCCCTGTGGTGGCCCCCGACGCGGCCAATTGGTCTGAAGAAGACAAGCAAAAAGAACTCGACAACAACGCCCAAGGCATCTTGGGTTATGTGGTGCGCTGGGTTGACCAAGGCGTGGGCTGCTCCAAAGTGCCCGACATCAACGGCGTGGGCCTGATGGAAGACCGCGCCACCTTGCGCATCAGCAGCCAGCACATGGCCAACTGGATGCAGCACGGCGTGGTGACCGAAGCGCAAGTGCAAGCCACCATGGAGCGCATGGCCGCTGTGGTGGACGCGCAAAACGCGGGCGACGCGGCTTACCAGCCCATGGCTGGCAACTTCGCCAAGTCGGCAGCGTACCAAGCGGCTTGCGACCTGGTCTTCAAGGGCAAGGCGCAACCTTCCGGTTACACCGAGCCGCTGCTGCACGCTTGGCGTTTGAAGGTCAAGGCGGCCTGATTTTGGGCAGTTCTGGCACTTGAAAAGACGGCTCCTTCGGGAGCCGTTTTTGCTGGGCAATGTGCTTTGCCCGTGATCCGACCCGATGGGTTTTGCGTGAACGTTTTTTTGTGGGAGCGACGCCCTCGTAGCGATAGCGCCTTGCAGACCACCGACCTTGCCTCCAAGGCGTGGCTCCCACAAAAGAGAAGATGTTTGCTGTGCTGGTGTGGCTTTCAAGCTGCCCAGGCTGGCATGCCCGAAAATAGAGGTTTTCAGGAGGTGTGAAATGCGCTGGATTGACCGGATTCCGATGTTGTGGCTGGTGGGCATTGCCCTTTACCTGGCTGGAGCCCCGTTTGTGCCCGAGCCGCACTTGACCGAAAAATGGCGCATGCTGTTGGACGGCGCCTTGAGCAAACCCATCGACATCTTTGATTTCTTCTTGCACACCGTGCCCATGGTGGTGCTGGCCATTCGCCTGTGGCGTGACGCGCAGCGGCGTCGCCAAGGCAAAAACTGAGGTTTCACCTTCATGACGCAGCTTGTGCTTGACCCCTGCCGTTGTCCCTTGTGTGGGCAGCCCAATGCCTGCGCCATGGCCACGCCCAACACCGGGGCCGCAGCGCCCGGGCCGTGCTGGTGCACGCTGGTTCAGTTCAGCGCCGATTTGCTGAAGCAAGTGCCCGAAGCGGCACGCAACAAAGCTTGCATTTGCGCAGCCTGTGTGGCGGCGTCCGAGCAGCCATCCCAAGGCACAAGCCAAGGCCAAAACGAAGGCCAAAACGAAGGCGAACACGCATGAGCCTGGCCCAAGGCCCCCACAGCCTGCAGGCGCTGCAAGCGCGTTATGGCGAGCGGCACCGTTGGTTGTTGCTGTTGTCGGTGATGCTGGGCTCCATGGCGGCGGTCATGTCGTCCACCATCATGAACGTGGCCATCCCGGACATGAGCCAACACTTCACTTTGGGGCAAAGCCGGGTGCAGTGGGTCACCTCGGGCTTCATGGTCGCCATGACCGTGTCCATGCTCACCACGCCTTGGCTGCTCTCGCGTTACGGCTACCGCCGGGTGTACGAGGTGTGCATGTGGCTGCTGCTGGGCGGTGGGGTGGTGGGCGGTTTGGCCAATGACTTTCCGCTGGTCATGGCCGCACGCGTGGCCGAGGGCTTGGCCGCAGGTGTGGTGCAGCCCATCCCGGCGATCATCATCTTGCGGGCTTTTGCTTCAGAAGAGCAGGGCCGCGCCAGTGGGCTGTTTGGCATGGGTGTGGTGCTGGCCCCGGCCATTGGCCCCAGCATTGGCGGGGTGCTTGTCGATGTGTTCGGCTGGCGTTCCATCTTTTTCATGGTGGTGCCGCTGGCCATGGTGGCGCTGTGGCTGTCGCGCCGCTATGTGCCCACTTCGGCCCCGGGCGGTGTGCAGGCCGATGCCGACAGCCCGGGCCTGGACTGGATCGGGCTGGCGCTGGCCAGCGCTTCTACGCTGATGCTGCTCAACGGCCTGGTGCAGCTGCGTGGCGATGACAGCACGGTGGCTGTAGCCCTGCTGGTGCTGGCAGGCTTGGGCATGGCGGTGTTTGTGGCTTGGCAGCGGCATTTGTTGCAGCCGGGGCGGCGCTCGCGCCGCGCCTCTTCGGGCCGAAAAGGCCAAGTTCGCCAAGCCCACCAAGCCCACCAAGCCCGGCGTGGTCCGCTCATGAACCTGCAGGTGTTTGGTCACCGCCATTTCGCCATGGGGGCTCTGGTGTCTTTCACTTACGGCATTGCGCTGTTTGGCTCCACCTATTTGCTGCCGGTTTACATGCAGATGGGCCTGGGCCTGTCGCCGTCCTACATCGGCGCAGCCTTGTTGCCGGCGGGCATTTTGCTGGCCGTGACCATCGCGGCCGTGGGGCGTTTGTCGCACCACATGCCACCCGCCCGTTGGGTGAGCTGTGGCCTGGCTTTGCTGGCGCTGTCGTTTGCGCTCATGCCCTTGGTTCACCCGGCGGCGGGCTTGGCGCTGCTGTGGATTTTGGTGATCCTCGGGCGCATTGGCCTGGGCTTCATCTTGCCTTCGCTCAACCTGGGCGCCATGCGGGGCTTGCCCAAAGACTTGATCCCGCAGGCGTCGAGCGTGATTGGTTTTGTGCGCATGCTGGGCGGTGCGGCAGGCGTGAGCATTTGCGCCATCGTGCTGGAGTGGCGTTTGGCAGTGTACGCCTTGGCTTCAAGCAGCCCGGGCAGCGCCGATTTGCGGGCCTTCAATGAGACCTTTGTGTTTCTGGCCACCATGACCGCCTTGGCCTTGTTGGCCGCCTGGAAAATGGGTGGGGCCGAAGAGCCCCCCAAGAAAGACTGAACCATGTGCCAACTGCTCGGCATGAACTGCAACACCCCCACCGATGTGACCTTCAGCTTCAGCGGCTTTGCGCAGCGTGGTGGCATCACTGACCACCACAGTGACGGTTGGGGCATTGCCTTTTTTGAAGGGCAGGGCGTGCGCCACTTTGTGGACCACCAAAGCGCCAGCACCTCACCCATTGCCGACCTGATTCGGCGCTACCCGATCCAAAGCCAGAACGTCATCGCCCACATCCGCAAAGCCACGCAGGGCGAGGTGACCCTGGAAAACTGTCACCCCTTTGTGCGTGAGCTGTGGGGCCGCTACTGGGTGTTTGCGCACAACGGCAATTTGGTGGACTACGCGCCGCGCCTGCACGGCAGCTTCAAGCCCGTGGGGCAGACCGACAGCGAGCGGGCGTTTTGCTGGCTCATGCAGGAGCTGGCCAAGTCACACGCCAGCGTGCCCAGTGTGCAAGAGCTGTCATTGACGCTGCGCGAGCTGGTGCCGCAGATCGCCCGCTTTGGCACCTTCAATTTCTTGCTGTCCAACGGCCAGGCCTTGTGGGCGCACGCCAGCACAAACCTGCACTATGTGCTGCGCAAGCACCCCTTCAACCGAGCGACCTTGAGCGATGAGGACTTGAGTGTGAACTTTGCCGAGCACACCCGAGAGACCGACCGGGTGGCGGTGGTGGTGACCGCGCCCTTGACCACCGACGAGGTCTGGGTGGCGTTCGAGCCGGGGCGCTTGTACACCTTTGAGGGCGGAGATTTGACCGTGAGCCGTTGATGCTGCGCTGCGCTGCGATCAATCTGGGAGCCCCGCCCTCGGGGCGATGAGTGGTGGTCTGCGAGGCTGATCGCGACGAGGGCGTCGCTCCTGCAGGGGGAATGCCTGCATTTTGTAGGAGCCCCGCCCTTGGGGCGATGGGTCGTGGTCTGCGAGGCTTTTCGCGACGGGGGCGTCGCTCCTACAGGGGGAATGCCTGCATTTTGTAGGAGCCCCGCCCTCGGGGCGATGGGGCGTGGTCTGCGAAGCTTTTCGCGACGAGGGCGTCGCTCCTACAGGGGGGGATGCCTGCATTTTGTGGGAGCCCCGCCCTCGGGGCGATGATTGGTGGTCTGCGAGGCTGATCGCGACGGGGGCGTCGCTCCTACAGGGGGAATGCCTGCATTTTGTAGGAGCCCCGCCCTCGGGGCGATGGGTCGTGGTCTGCGAAGCTTGATCGCGACGGGGGCGTCGCTCCTACAGGGGGAATGCCTGCATTTTGTAGGAGCCCCGCCCTCGGGGCGATGGGTGGTGGTCTGCGAGGCTTTTCGCGACGAGGGCGTCGCTCCTACAGGGGGAATGCCTGCATTTTGTGGGAGCCCCGCCCTCGGGGCGATGAGTGGTGGTCTGCGAGGCTGATTGCGACGGGGGCGTCGCTCCCACAAAAAAGCTGGAAGCCAACTTCATCGGGCCGGATCAACAGTTTGGCACATTCAGGTCCGACGTTTGCAGGCTGAAGCCGCTGATTGACAGAGCGTTCTTAAAGCGCCGCTTCCACCGCGTCCATGAACAGCGCGGCCACGTCACAGCCCATCTGGTCGGTGATTTCTTGAAAGCAGGTGGGGCTGGTCACGTTGATCTCGGTCAGGTTGTCGCCAATGATGTCCAGGCCCACCAGCATCAAGCCGCGTGCAAACAAAATCGGACCCAGCGCTTCGGCGATTTCGCGGTCACGCGCCGAAATCGGTTGCGCCACGCCCTTGCCCCCTGCGGCCAGGTTGCCGCGCACTTCACCACCTTGGGGAATGCGGGCCAAGCAAAAGGGCACGGGCTTGCCGCCGATCAAAAGCACACGCTTGTCGCCTTGTGCGATGCCGGGCAAAAACTTTTGCACCATCACGGTTTGTGCACCGCCCCGGTTCAGTGTCTCGATGATCACGCCCAAATTCAGGCCGTCGGCCCCCACCTTGAAGATGCCTGTGCCGCCCATGCCGTCCAGCGGTTTCAAGATGATGGTGCCGTGCGTGGCGTGGAACTCGCGGATGTCCGCTTCGTTGCGCGTGACCAGCGTGGGCGCGATGAACTGGGGAAACTCCAGAATGGCCAGCTTCTCGGGGTGGTTGCGCAAGGCAGCTGGGCTGTTGAAGACCTTGGCACCTTCGCGCTCGGCTTGGCTCAGCAGGTGCGTGGCGTAAAAGTATTCGCTGTCAAAGGGCGGGTCGGTACGCATGATGACCGCGCCAAAGTCCTTGAGATTGGCGCGGCGCGTGGCGGTCTGGGTGAACCAGGTGTCGGGCTGGCCCGTGAGCGTGATGTCGCGCACCTGGGCCGACACGGCTTCGCCCTGCTGCCAGCGCACATCGGTCATCTGACAGGCCGTGACTTGGTGGCCGCGCTTTTGCGCTTCGCGCATCATCGAAAACGTGGTGTCCTTGTAAATCTTGAAGGACTCGAGGGGGTCGGCAATGAAGAGGATGTTCATAAGAGGGCAGTGTTCAGATTCAATGGGCGCACTGTGACACAGAACGACCCAAAAGGGTGGCATCCAGCAGACATCAATGGCACACCACTTGCAGGCTGGCGGCCTGGCAGCGCACGGACGCGTGCTGTGCTTGACCCAAGTATTCTCCATCAGCGGCCAGGGGCACGCCCTGCGGGCAATCAATCGCCAAGTGCCCATAAGGCCAACTGTTCACGCGTGGGTGGCTCAGGTGCTGGCCGACCAACAGTCTGGGCAGCATGAGCAAGACGCCCAGACGGTCAAACGTGCCCGCCAGCAGGGCGTCAAGCTGGCCGTCGTTCAACTGCGCGTGGGGAACGGCCGGCATGCCCGAGCCGAAGGTGGGTGTGTTCAGGCTGGAGGCAAAGAGGCAGGGGCCTTGGTGTTGGAGTTGCCCATCGCTGTGCACGGTCAGGTGCCAGGTGCGCAGGTGCATCAGCTCGCCCAATGTGGCCCACAGGTAGCGGGGCAAGCCGCGCAGCCACGTTGGCCCATTCAGGGCGCGCCATCCGACGGCGGAGTCAAAGCCCGCCGTCAGGCTGGACAAAAATGGCGTTTCATGGGTCCGGCCCTGCAAGTCGCGCCAGCAGGCCCATCCTGTGTCGATGCTTTGCGCGGGAGCATTCAGTGCCAGGCTCAGGGCTTGCGCCCAGGGCAGACCTAATAGGCCCCAGGCTCGCGCACTGTCGTTGCCGCTGCCCATGGGCACCAGACCCACCGTCAGACGCCGCGCCAGCAAGCTGGGCAGCCAGCGGTTGAGCGTGCCGTCGCCACCCACCACCACCACGCGGCTGCCTTCGGGCAGTGATTGCAGCAGGGTCAGGCTGTCGTTCAAGTTGGTGGGGGCTGCCAAGTGCACGCCCGGGGCATGTGCTGCCAGCCATGCCCGAAGGGCTGGAACGCGTCGTGCCGCACGGCCGCCTTGCGCGTGGGGGTTGAGCAGGACCAGCGTCATGGCTTACTGAAACGCCACTTCGGCAAAGCTGCGCAGCTTGCGGCTGTGCAGTTGTTCGGGGCCTGCGTCGCGCAGCAGCGTCACGGCGCGGATGCCGATTTGCAGGTGCTGGTTGACGCGTTCGCGGTAAAAGTGGTTGGCCATGCCGGGCAGCTTGATCTCGCCGTGCAGCGGCTTGTCGCTCACGCACAGCAAGGTGCCGTAGGGCACCCGAAAGCGAAAACCGTTGGCGGCAATGGTGGCGCTTTCCATGTCGAGGGCCACGGCGCGGCTTTGGCTAAAACGCCTTTGCGGTTTGTTGTCCGGCAGCAGTTCCCAGTTCCGGTTGTCGGTGCTGGCCACGGTGCCGGTGCGCATCAGGCGTTTGAGGTCTGCACCATGACAGCCCGTGACCTCGGACACGGCCTGCTCCAACGCCACCTGCACCTCGGCCAGCGCCGGGATGGGCACCCACAGCGGCAGCTCTTCGTCCAGCACATGGTCTTCGCGCACATAGGCGTGGGCCAGCACGTAGTCGCCCAGCTGCTGCGTGGTGCGCAGGCCCGCGCAGTGGCCCAGCATCAGCCAGGCGTGCGGGCGCAGCACGGCAATGTGGTCGGTGATGGTTTTGGCGTTGGCCGGACCCACACCGATGTTGACCATGGTGATGCCGCTGTGGCCCTTGCGCACCAGGTGGTAGCCGGGCATTTGCGGCAGGCGCGGTGGGGTCTGACCCTGCGCGTCCACGTCCTCGGGTGTCAGGCCCACACGGCGCGTGACCATGTTGCCGGGCTCGACAAAGGCGACGTATTCACTGTCCGGGTTGTGCATCTCGGCACGGCCCAGCGCGATGAACTCGTCGATGTAGAACTGGTAATTGGTGAACAGCACGTAGTTCTGAAACCAGCGGGGTGAGGTGCCGGTGTAGTGGCGCAGGCGTTGCAACGAATAGTCGATGCGTGGCGCGGTGAACAGCGACAGCGGCCGCGCCTCGCTGGCTGCAGGCTCGTGTGTGCCGTTGGCAATGCCGTCGTCCATGGCGGCCAGGTCCGGCAGGTCAAAGACCTCGCGCATCAGGGCCTGGCGCTCGGGGCTCAGGCTGCCTTCCATGTGCTCGTCGTCGGCCCAGGAAAAGTGAATCGGAATCGGTTGGTTGCTGGTGCCCACCTGCAGGCTCACGCCGTGGTTTTGCAGCAGCAGCGCCAGTTGCTGGCGGATGTAGAAAGCAAACAGGTCTGGCCGGGTGAGGGTGGTTTCAAAGCGGCCCGGCTCGGCCACAAAGCCGTAGCTCAGGCGACTGTCCAGCCCCGCGCTTTTGCGGCTGGCGCTGCTGACCTGCACCCGCACAAAGGGGTAAAACGCCCGCACCCGGGTGTCGGTCATGTCCGCGCCCGCCACAAACTCGCGCATGGCCTGGCGCAGGTGGTTCACGCTGTGCTGGTAGATGTGCTGAATTTGCGCCAAGGCGCTGTCGGCATCGTGGTGCTCGGAAGGGGCAATGAAGGGCGGCAGAAGCTGCATGGGGTGTCCTGAAAGGGTCCGTTGAGTTGAGTGGCTCACTGGACATTCTCGGACAGATTCATGACGGGGGTGTGGCCGGCCTCCAATGCCTGTCAGAACTGTCCTGGAGCGCCGCGTGTTGCCTTGGTGGCCCCAAGAGGCCGAGGGCTTGGGCAAGCTGAGGCGCCTCCAAGGGGGTTTCGCTCAACATGGGCTCCAACGTGCTTGTGGGCTTCGAGGACTCGTTGTGGATGGGA
Organism: Limnohabitans sp. WS1; assembly: GCF_003063265.1. Lineage (GTDB taxonomy): Bacteria > Pseudomonadota > Gammaproteobacteria > Burkholderiales > Burkholderiaceae_C > Limnohabitans_A. Next base: position 41,568 of record NZ_NERU01000022.1, on the reverse strand, counting down.
CCAAGCCAACTGGTCCAGTCGAGCGCACAGCAAGTGCAGCGCATCTGCACCGTGCTGGCGCTCAAGGGCGGGGATCGGGTGAACTTTTGAGGTTCAGTGGGCGTTGACCCAGTTTTCGATGCGAAGGCCGTTAAATCCTCGGAAATCGGCCTCGTTGTTGGTAACAAGGGTTGTGCCCAGCGACAGGGCATGCGCAGCGATCAGTTTGTCCAGCGCGTCTTTTTGGCGTTCTTTGTGGGCGGCACGCAGCGGCCCATAAATGCGTGCAGCGTGGCCTTCAAAAGGGGCTGCTGGAATGTCTTCGAGCAGGCTGTCCAATAAAGCTTGGTTGTGGGCTTTAGCGTCGCCAGAGCAAGCCACACCGAATTCCAATTCAGCCAGCGTGATGGCTGACATCACCACGTCACCCACAAAGCATTCGGCAAATCGGGCTTGCACTTGCGGGGGCTGGTGCTTCATCAAGTAGATGCAGATGTTGGTGTCCAGCATGTATTTGGGTTTCATAAGGCCTCGCGTTGGCCTTCGGTGCTGATGCCCCGACCCTCAGTCATGAAATCTGGTGAAAACCGTGCCAGCTTGCCCAGCACGTCGCCCATGCGCTTGCGGGCCGGGCGAATGCGCAATTCGTCACCGATGCGCTCAATGTCCAAGTCGATGTCCCAACTCCCATAAGCCAGTTCGGCTGGAATGCGCACGGCTTGGGAGTTGCCGTTTTTGAAGAGTTTGGTGTTGGCCATATTTTCCTTTTGTTAGGATGTACAGGTACATCTTAGCAAAAAAGAAACGGCTTGTACATCCGTGGATGTACAAGCCGTTGGGCCTAAGCGGTGATCAAACCGCCGAGCATCTCACATATTGCGTCGGTACTGACCACCCACCTCAAACAGCGCGTTGGTGATCTGACCGAGCGAGCACACGCGCACCGCGTCCATCAGCACTTCAAACACGTTGCCGTTGTCGATCACGGCTTGTTGCAGGCGTTTGAGCATGGCGGGCGATTCCTTCGCGTGCAGGGCGTGGAAGTCGTTCAGGCGCTTGAGTTGGCTCTGCTTTTCTTCCTCGGTCGAGCGGGCCAGCTCCAGCGTTTCTATGACTTCGTCGCCCTTGGGGTTGCGGAAGGTGTTGACGCCGATGATGGGCAGCTCGCCGGTGTGCTTGAGCATCTCGTAGTGCATGGATTCGTCTTGGATCTTGCCGCGTTGGTAGCCGGTTTCCATCGCGCCCAGCACGCCGCCGCGCTCGGCGATTTTTTCGAACTCGGCCAGAACGGCTTCTTCCAGCAACTCGGTCAACTCTTCGATGATGAAGGCGCCTTGGCTCGGGTTCTCGTTCTTGGCCAGGCCCCACTCGCGGTTGATGATCATCTGGATCGCCATGGCGCGGCGCACCGAGTCTTCGGTGGGCGTGGTGATGGCTTCGTCAAACGCGTTCGTATGGAGTGAGTTGCAGTTGTCGTAGATCGCGATCAGCGCTTGCAGCGTGGTGCGGATGTCGTTGAACTGGATCTCTTGCGCGTGAAGCGAGCGGCCCGAAGTCTGGATGTGGTACTTGAGCTTTTGGCTGCGCTCGTTCGCGCCGTATTTTTCTTTCATGGCCACAGCCCAGATGCGACGTGCTACGCGGCCGAGCACGGTGTATTCCGGGTCCATGCCGTTGCTGAAGAAGAAGCTCAAGTTCGGCGCGAAGTCGTCGATGTGCATGCCACGCGCCAGGTACGCTTCCACAAAGGTGAAGCCGTTGGACAGCGTGAAGGCCAGCTGGCTGATCGGGTTGGCCCCGGCTTCGGCGATGTGGTAACCCGAGATGGACACCGAGTAGAAGTTGCGCACGTCGTGGTGCACAAAATACTGTGCGATGTCGCCCATCACTTTGAGTGAAAACTCGGTCGAGAAGATGCAGGTGTTCTGGCCCTGGTCTTCTTTCAAGATGTCGGCCTGCACCGTGCCACGCACATTGGCCAACACCCATTCGCGGATCTTGGCGGCTTCGGTCTCGGTCGGCTCGCGGCCGTTGTCGGCTGTGAATTTGTCGAGGTTCTGGTCGATGGCCGTGTTCATGAACATGGCCAGGATGGACGGCGCGGGGCCGTTGATGGTCATCGACACGCTGGTGGTCGGGTTGCACAGGTCAAAGCCCGAGTACAGCACCTTCATATCGTCCAGCGTGGCCACGTTCACGCCCGAGTTGCCGATCTTGCCGTAGATGTCGGGGCGCAGGTCGGGGTCGTTGCCGTACAGCGTGACCGAGTCGAACGCGGTGGACAAGCGCTTGGCAGGCAGACCTTCGCTCACCAACTTGAAGCGGCGGTTGGTGCGGAAGGGGTCGCCTTCACCGGCAAACATGCGAGTGGGGTCTTCGCCCTCGCGCTTGAAGGCGAAGGTGCCTGCGGTGTAGGGGTAGCTGCCCGGCACGTTGTCCAGCATCAACCACTTGAGCACTTCGCCGTCGTCTTCGTACTTGGGCAGTGCGACCTTACGGATGGTGGTGCCACTCAGGGATTTGGTGGTGAGCGCCGTGCGAATCTCTTTGTCGCGGATTTTCACCACGTATTCATCGCCTGCGTAGGCTTTTTGCATGTCGGGCCACTGGGCCAGCAACTTGCGGGCGGTGGGATCTTGCGTTTGTTCGCGGCTCACGGCCAGGTCAATGGCGGCTTCGGCGGCTTTGGCGCGGCCGGACTTGCCCACTTCGAGCATGCGGGCCGCAGCGCGCAGTTGCTGGATTTCGCGAGCCAAGCGCGACTGGTCAATGGCGCGTTTTTTGTAGCCGCGCACGGTGTCGCTGATCTCGGCCAAATAGCGGGTGCGCGAGGAGGGCACCACCGGGTTCTGGTGGGTGCTGTAGCGCACGCTGACCACCGGCAAACGGCCTTCGGTGGTCTGCATGCCCAGTTCTGCCAGGCGCGTTTTGAGTGCTTGGTACAGGGCCGTCACGCCGTCGTCGTTGAAGCGCGCCGCCATGGTGCCAAACACCGGCATCTGCTCGGTCGGCACGGTCCAGGCTTCTTTGTTGCGCTGCACCTGTTTGGCCACGTCGCGCAGGGCGTCAGACGCGCCTTTGCGGTCGAACTTGTTGATGGCCACGAACTCGGCAAAGTCCAGCATGTCGATTTTTTCGAGCTGGCTGGCCGCGCCAAATTCGGGCGTCATCACGTACATGGGCACGTCCACATGCGGCACGATGGCCGCGTCGCCTTGGCCAATGCCCGAGGTTTCGACCACGATCACGTCAAAGCCGGCCACCTTGCAGGCCGCCACCACGTCGGGCAGGGCGGCAGAAATTTCACTGCCAAAGTCACGCGTGGCCAGCGAGCGCATGAACACGCGCGGGCCTTGTGACCAAGGCGAGATGGCATTCATGCGGATGCGGTCGCCCAGCAGGGCACCACCGCTCTTGCGGCGCGAGGGGTCGATCGAGATGACCGCCACGCGCAGCGCATCGTCCTGGTCCAGACGCAAGCGGCGGATCAGCTCGTCGGTGAGCGAAGACTTGCCCGCACCGCCGGTGCCGGTGATGCCCAACACGGGCACTTTCTTTTGTGCAGCTTGCTCGCGTACAGCCGCCACCACGCTGGCATCGGCTTTGTCGTTTTCCAAAGCGGTGATCAACTGTGCCAGTGCCCGCCAATTCATCTCGTCGTGACCCTGAATCGCGTCCACGGTTTTGGGGGCCAAGGGGCTCACGTCTTGGTCGCAGCGCATGACCATCTCACCGATCATCCCGGCCAGGCCCATTTTTTGGCCGTCTTCGGGGCTGAAAATCCGCACGCCTTTGTCGGCCAAAGCGCGAATCTCGGCCGGCACGATCACGCCGCCGCCACCGCCAAACACCTTGATGTGCTCGCCGCCACGGGCCTTGAGCAAATCGACCATGTAGCTGAAGTATTCGTTGTGCCCGCCTTGGTAAGAGCTGATGGCGATGCCTTGGGCGTCTTCTTGCAGGGCGGCGGTCACCACCTCGTCGACCGAGCGGTTGTGGCCCAGGTGGATGACTTCGGCGCCCATGCTTTGCAAGATGCGGCGCATGATGTTGATGGCGGCGTCGTGGCCATCAAACAGAGAAGCGGCGGTGACAAAACGCACCTTGTTCGTGGGGCGGTATTCGGCCAGGGCTTTGAATTCGGCGGACAGGTCGGTCATGGGGTCTCCGTTGGCGGGCGATCTGAATGGCTTTGACGTTGACGTAAACGTCAACCAAAACCCGCATCTTAGCCGCTGCAGCCTGTCCTGTCACTGACACCGGAGAAGCTTGGCCAAAAGCTATGATTCCAGCCCGATCTGGGACTCAGCCCGAGGCCCATGCACAGACTCCATGCCCATCATGACCGAACCATCTACCTCTATTGCTCAAGACGTTCAACCTGCCGCTGGCTACGCAGGCGACATTTCACCGCAGTTGGCCTGGGCCTGGGTGCAGTCGGGCGAGGCCGAACTGGTGGATGTGCGCACCGACGCGGAACGCGCCTGGGTGGGCTTTGTGCCAGGGGCCCATGCCGTGGCCTGGAAACAGTGGCCCGGCATGGCCATGAACCCGGGGTTTGACGCAGGCGTGCAGGCTTTGGGTGCGGGCGGCAAAAAGCTGGTGCTGCTGTGCCGCAGCGGTGTGCGTTCGATCGCCGCCGCCCAGCGTGCCACCGAGCTGGGCCTGTTGGCCTACAACATCCTTGAAGGCTTTGAGGGCGATCCCGACGAGCAGGCCCACCGGGGCCTCAAGGGTGGCTGGCGCTTGCGCGGCCTGCCTTGGCAACAAAACTGAGCCTGTCCTTGGTTTCAAGCAGTGACCGTGGCTTAAGAATGATGGATCCAGGATCGAGTCCGGGATGACGAGCATTTGTCACCCCGGGCGAAGACCCGGGGTCCATGGATTCAAACGCCAGGCGGGCGGCGGTTGATCATCTCTTGGTTGGCCATTTCATAGGCATGGGCCAGTTTCAACAGCGCCAAATCCCCTTGTGGTTTGCCAATCAGGGCCAGGCCCATGGGCAGGCCGTTCTCGCCAAAGCCTGCGGGCACGCTGATCGAGGGCAAGCCTGCAAATGTGGCGTAAATCACCACCTCCATCCAGCGGTGGTAGGTGTCCATGCTCTGGCCCGCCACGCTCTGTGGCCAGCGCTGGCTCACATCAAAAGGCCAAACCTGGGCAACGGGAATGGCCAGCATGTCGAATTTTTCAAACAAGGCCAGCATGCTCATGTAAAACCGTGTGCGGCTGGCGCTGGCAGACATCAATTGGGCACCGGTCAGGTTGAGCGATTGGTCATGCTCCCACAGGGCCTCAGGTTTGATGTGGGCGCGGTTGGCCGGGTTGATCAGGAACGGTGCAATGCGTGGCCCCACCAAAGCCTGACGCCACACCAGCCAGGCTTGCCAAATTTGCTCAGGTGGCATGCCCAGCCGCGCTTCGTCCACGGTGCAGCCCATGCCCGACAAGCTGTTCAGCGCCGATTCGCACACATCCAAAACGCCTTCTTCCATGGGCAGGTAGCCCTGCAGGTTGCCCAGCCAGCCGATGCGCTGGCCCTTGGGGTCCATGTCCAGCGTGCCCGCAAACACAGCCGGGTCATCGCTCAGACTCAAGGGGCTGGAGGGGTGCGCTCCGGCCTGCACCGACAGCAGCATGGCCAGATCGGCCACATGGCGAGCCATGGGCCCTTCGGTGGCCAGTTGGGCAATGAACACGTCTTGCGCGGGGGACATGGGCACGCGGCCTTGCGAGGGGCGCAGGCCAAACACATGGTTCCAGCCCGCCGGGTTGCGCAAGCTGCCCATGAAGTCCGAGCCATCGGCAACGGGCAGGAGGCGTTGCGCCAGCGCCACAGCCGCACCGCCGCTGCTGCCGCCGGCCGATTTGCTCGGGTCCCAGGCGTTGCGGGTCGGGCCAAAGACTTCGTTGAAGGTGTGAGAGCCCAGGCCAAATTCGGGGGTGTTGGTTTTGCCGATGACGATGGCACCGGCCGCTTTGGTGCGCTGGACCATGAGCCCGTCCTCGCTGGCCACAAAGTCTTTCATGAGGGGGCTGCCCAAAGTGGTGCGCAGGCCTTGTGCATTGGCCAAATCCTTGATGGCTTGGGGCATGCCGTGCATCCAGCCCATGGATTCACCCCGGGCCAACTGGGCATCGCGCTCGCGTGCTTGTGCCATCAAAAGTTCGGGTTCTTGCAGGCTGACGATGGCATTGGACTGCGGATTGAGTCGTGCAATGCGATCGAGGGTGGCCTGCATCACTTCCTGGCACGACACCTGCTTGAGATGAATGGCGCGGGACAAATTCAGTGCAGAGGTATCAGGGTTGACCATGTGGTAAATCTCTCGGTTGAACTTGTATTATGAATTTGGCAAGGGGCCTTGCAACCACTGGTAAAAACCCCGACCCCGATTTGCGCAAAGGTGACGCCCGATCTTTTTGAAAGCTGTCATCATGAAATTTCAACTGTTCCATTTGGAGATCTGACCATGAAGAGACGTGTTCTGTTTGCCGCCACCGGCTTGTTGGGTTTGAGCATGCTGGCCCCCGTGGTGGCCCAAGCTCAAGACAACAAGGTGTTCCGCTTTGTGCCGCACGCCAACTTGGCCGTGTTGGACCCCATCTGGACCACAGCCTATGTGACGCGCAACCACGCTTACATGATTTACGACACCCTGTTCTCGGAAGACGCTCAGGGCAACATCAAGCCCCAGATGGTGGACACCTACACCAACTCGCCCGACCGTAAGACTTGGACTTTCAAGCTGCGCAGTGGTCTGGAGTTCCACGACGGCAAACCGGTCACCAGTGAAGACGTGGTGGCCTCGCTCAAGCGCTGGGCCAGCCGTGACGCCATGGGCGGCATTTTGAACACCTTCATCGACCGCTACGAAACCCCCGACGCCAGCACCTTCCGCATGATCCTCAAGGAGCCCAGCGGCATCGTGATCGACGCCTTGGGCAAGGCCTCGTCCAACGTGCCCTTCATCATGCCTGCACGCATTGCGGCCACGCCCGGCGCTGAGCAAATCAAGGAGCACATTGGTTCGGGCCCCTTCATCTTCAAGGCCGACGAGTTCAAGCCCGGTGCCCTGGCCGTGTACACGCGCAATGCCAAATACAAGCCCCGCGCAGAAGCCCCCAGTGGCATGGCCGGTGGCCGTCCGGTCAACTTTGACCGTGTGGAGTGGGTCATCATCCGCGATCCACAAACCCAGTTCAACGCCATCAAAGCCGGTGAAGTGGACATGGTCGAGCAGCCCAGCTTCGAGCAGTACGAGACCCTCAAGAAAACCGAAGGTTTGAAGGTCGATGACTTCTCGCCAGCGGGCTTGCAGTTCATCATGCGCTTTAACCACCTGCACAAGCCTTTTGACAACCCCAAAATCCGTCAGGCCGCCATGGTGGCGATGGGCCAGCAGGCCTACATCAACACCCAGATTGGCGTGCCCGAGTTGGGCAAGCTGTGCCGCAGCATTTTCCCTTGCGGCACCACCTATGCGGATGAAAACACCGGTTACTTCACAGGCATTGCCAACCCGGCCAAAGCCCGCGAAATGCTCAAAGAAGCGGGTTACGACAACACCCCTGTGCTCTTGATGCGCCCCACCGATCTGGCCTCGATCGCCAAGATCCCTTTGGTGGCCAAGCAGCAACTCGAAGCCGCAGGTTTTAAGGTGGACTTCCAGCAAATGGACTGGGCGTCCTTGTTGGCACGCCGTGCCAAGAAAGACGCACCTGCAGCGGGTGGCTGGAACGCTTTCCTGACCGCTTGGACAGCGGGCGACATCTCCAACCCGCTGGCCATGGCCATGCTGAACGCCAAGGGCGACACCGGTTGGTTCGGCTGGCAGAACGAGCCGCGCATTGAGACCTTGAAGGCCAGCTTCGCCCGTGCAGGCACCACCGAGGAGAAAAAGAAAATCGCCAGCCAGATCCAGGCCGTTGCCTTCGAAACGGCCACCCATGCACCTTTGGGGCAGTACCGTTCGCCCACGGTGATCCGCAGCAATGTGAGCGGCATTTTGCAAACGCCCGGTATCCCGGTCATGTGGAACATCAAGAAAAACTGATCAGGTTCTGAGCGATGTTTCAATTCGTCCTGCGCCGCTTGCTGGCGGTGCTGCCGGTCCTGCTCGTCGTGTCGTTGGTGGTCTTCCTCATCTTGAGGTTGGCCCCCGGTGACCCGGCGGCGGTCATTGCTGGCAACAGCGCCACCAACGAAGACATCAACCGCATCCGTGAACAACTGGGTCTGGATCGCTCGATCCTGTCCCAGTACTTCATCTGGATCGGGCGGGTGTTCCAGGGCGATCTGGGGTATTCGTATTACCTGAGCAAGCCCGTCACCGAGCTGATCGCGCAGCGCATCGAGCCCACCTTGTCGCTGGCGGCTGGCACTTTGGTGCTGGCCATCGCGGTGGCCATTCCCTTGGGAACCATCGCTGCTTGGCGCATGGGCGGCTGGCTCGACAAAATCCTGTCCGGTTTTTCCGTGGCCGGGTTTTCGGTGCCGGTGTTTGTGGTCGGCTACTTGCTGATTTACCTGTTTGCCATTCGTCTGGACTGGTTGCCGGTGCAAGGTTACAAGGCCTTGTTCGGGCCGCGCAGTGTCGGGGTGTGGGACTGGATGCGGCAACTGATCTTGCCCTGGATGACGCTGGCCATGATTTATGTGGCGCTGATTGCACGGGTGACCCGAGCCAGCGTCTCCGAAGCCCTGACCGAAGACTACATCCGCACGGCTCGGGCCAAAGGGTTGACCGAAAGCGTGGTGTTGCTGCGTCACGCCCTGAGCAATGCAGCGGTGCCCATCGTCACCGTGATCGGCATTGGCGTGGCTTTGCTCATTGGCGGGGTGGTGGTGACCGAGACGGTGTACGCCATTCCGGGCCTGGGCATGCTCACGGTGGATGCGGTGCTCAACCGCGACTTCCCGGTGATCCAGGGACTGGTCCTGCTGTTTTCATGCGCCTACGTGTTCATCAACCTCATGGTCGATTTGAGCTACCTCTTTCTTGATCCGAGGATCCGTTACTGATGTCAGTCTCTCATCGTTTGTGGGCCAATGGCTCAATCCGGTTTGGTGCCGTGGTGCTCGGGTTCATGGTGCTGGTGTCCTTGCTGGCACCTTGGCTGGGCACGGTCGACCCGTCCGCCATGGACTCCAACTTCATCAACAAACCCGCAGGGCTCAAGGGCGACTTCACCTTGCTCGACGGCAGCACGGTGGCCCACACCTTCTGGTTGGGCACCGACAGCTTTGGCCGCGACCTGTACAGCCGTGTGGTGTATGGGGCCCAAGTGTCTTTGCTGGTGGGCGGTTTCACCGCTGCGCTGGCGCTGGCTTTGGGCGGCTTTCTGGGCATGATGGCGGGCTACTTCCGGCAAGTCGATGCGGTGCTCATGCGCTTCATGGACGGCCTGATGGCCATTCCCGCCATCTTGCTGGCCATTGCGCTGGTGGCCGCACTGGGGGCGCAGGTGGCCACGGTGGTGGTGGCCATCGCCATCCCCGAGGTGCCGCGTGTGACGCGCCTGGTGCGCTCTTTGGTGCTGAGTTTGCGTGAAGAGCCTTTTGTGGAAGCAGCCCGTGCGCTGGCCACGCCCACGCCGGTCATTTTGTGGCGGCACATCTTGCCCAATGCCTTGGCGCCGCTGATTGTGCAGGGCACCTTTGTGGCCGCATCTGCGGTGCTGACCGAAGCGATTTTGAGTTTTCTGGGCCTGGGTCTGCCGCCTGACATCCCCACATGGGGCAACATCATGGCCGAGGGGCGTGTGCAGTTCAGCCAGTACCCCGGCAACGTGCTCTACCCCGCTTTGTTTTTGGTGCCCACGGTGCTGGCTGTGAATTTGTTGGGAGATGGTTTGCGCGACGTGCTCGATCCCAAGTTTGCGAAAAGGGGAGCGTGATGAGCGCTGTATCTGCTCAACCTGTCCTGACCATCCGCCAACTCTCGGTGGCCCTGCCTGCGGGTGGTGACCGGGCGCACGCGGTGCACCAGGTGTCGCTCAGCATCCTGCCTGGCCAGACCTTGTGTGTGGTGGGCGAGTCGGGCTCGGGCAAGTCGGTCATGGCCACCACCGTGATGGGCTTGCTGGCCAAAGAGCTGCGCCCCAGCGAGGGTGAAATTTTGTTGCAAGGCGAGTCCTTGCTCGGTGCCTCGGCCACGCGTTTGCGGGCCTTGCGTGGGCGCAGCATGGGCATGGTGTTCCAAGAGCCCATGACCGCGCTCAACCCGGTCATGACCTGCGGCGACCAGGTCGACGAGTTGCTCTCGACCCACACCGACTGGCCCCGCGACCAGCGTCGCGCCGAAATTTTGCGCATCTTTGAAAGGGTGCGTCTGCCTGATCCTGAGCGCATGCTGCGCAGCTACCCGCACCAGCTCAGCGGTGGGCAGCGTCAACGCATCGTGATCGCCATGGCCGTGGTGCTCAAGCCCGCCCTGATCATTTGCGACGAGCCGACCACGGCCCTGGATGTGACCACGCAAAAGGAAATTTTGCGTTTGATTGCCGACCTGCAGCGCGAGCAAGGCAGCGCGGTGCTGTTCATCACCCACGACATGGGTGTGGTGGCCGAAATTGCCAACGATGTGCTGGTGATGAACCAAGGCGAAGCCGTGGAAGGCGGGCCCTGTGAGCAGGTCTTGCGTCGCCCCAAGGCCGAGTACACGCGCCAGTTGCTCGCAGCCGTGCCGGGCATGACACCGCCTGCCGCCAAACCCGCCTTCAGTGGCCCGGCATTGCTGTCGGGCCAAGGCGTGGGCAAAACCTACGCCAGCCGCGACTGGATGGGCCGCAACCGCGCCAATGCAGCCTTGCAAAACGCGCATGTGGCGGTGCACGCGGGCGAGACCGTGGGCATTGTGGGCGAGTCCGGTTCGGGCAAGTCCACCTTTGCCCGTTGCCTGATCCGCCTGATCGATCCGACCGAGGGCCGCATCTTGTGGGGCGACGACGAGGTGGCCACTTTGCCCGAGGGACGCTTGCGTCCCTTGCGCAACCGGGTGCAAGTGGTCTTCCAGGACCCGAACCGCTCGCTCAACCCGCGCCGCACGGTGGGCCAGTCCATGGTCGAAGGGGCCATGAACTTTGGCCAGTCACGCGCCGAGGCCGAAGCCTTGGCTGCCGAGCTGATGACGCAGGTGCGTTTGCCGGTCGAGGCGCTGCAGCGCTACCCCAGTCAATTCAGCGGCGGTCAACGGCAACGCCTGGCCATTGCGCGAGCGCTGGCTTGTCGGCCCCAAGTGTTGGTGGCCGACGAGGCGGTGAGCGCCCTCGATGTGAGCGTGCAGGCACAGATTCTGAATTTGCTGCGCGAAATCCAGGGCCGTCTGGGTCTGGGTTTACTTTTTATCACCCACGACCTGCGTGTGGCCGCCCAGTTGTGCGACCGCGTGATCGTGATGCACCAAGGCCTCATTGTCGAAGAAGGCCCCACCGCCGCGCTTTACGCCAACCCTCAACAAGACTACACGCGCCGCCTGCTCCAAGCTGCGCCTGCCGCTTTGCCGCCGCTCGAATCGGCTTGATCTGTCACACCCAACGCGCACATGACCCGTATCCTGATCGCTGGTTACCAGCACGAGACCAATACCTTTGCCCCCAGCCTGGCCGATTGGGCCGCCTTCCAAAGCGGCGAGGCCTTTCCGGCCTATGTGCGTGGGCAGGCCATGATCGACCAGATGACGGGCGTGAACATCCCGGCGGGCGGTTTCATTGACGCGGCGCGGCGCGAAGGCTGGCAACTGCTGCCCTCGGCCTGGGCCGGGGCCACGCCCTCTTCTTATGTGACCCAAGACGCGTTTGAGCGCATCTGCGCGGCCATTGTCGAAGACGTTCGTGCGGCTTTGGTTCAGGGCTTGGACGGGGTGTACCTCGATCTGCATGGCGCGGCCGTGGCCGAAAACGCCGACGACAGCGAAGGCGAACTGATCGCCCGGATCCGCGCGGTGGTTGGCCCCAAGCTGCCCATTGTGGCCAGCTTGGACCTTCACGCCAATGTGACCGAGCGCATGCTGCAGCTGTCCGATGGCCTGGTCGCCTACCGCACCTACCCGCACATCGACATGGCCGAGACCGGCGAGCGCGCAGCCATCTTGCTGCGCGAGCATTTGCGAGCAGGCGGCAAGCGCCCCATGCAAGCGCGTCGCCTGCCATTCTTGATTCCCCTCAACGCACAAAGCACCTGGATGGCCCCGGCCAAAGACCTGTACGACGAGATGATCGCGCTGGAGTCTCAAACCGGTTGCATGCTCAGTTTTTGCATGGGCTTTCCGGCGTCTGACTTTGACGAATGCGGTCCCGTGGTTTGGGGCCATGGACCGCAGGCTGACATGGCGGTGCAGCGCTTGTTTGAGCGCGTGGCCGAACCCGGTCAGTGGCGTCCCGATGTGCTGCCTGCCCGCGAGGCGGTGACCCAAGCCCTGGCCACGGCCGAGGTGTCGGCCGCCCCCGTGGTCATGGCCGACACACAAGACAACCCGGGCGCAGGCGGTGACAGCAACACCACCGGCATGCTGCATGCCTTGTTGCAACAAGGTGCAGGCCAGCGCTGGCCTGGCCAGGTGGCGCTGGGCTTGTTGTACGACCCCGAAGCCGCCCGCATGGCCCATGCTGCTGGGGTGGGGGCCAGCTTGCAGCTGGCTTTGGGCAAAGCGGTGCCCACTTTCACGGGCGAGGCGAGTGACCCGCCCTTGCAGGGGCGCTTCACGGTGCGGGCTTTGGGGCCGGATTATTGCGAGCTCAAAGGCCCGATGATGACCGGCATGAAAGCCCACATCGGCCCTTGTGCATGCCTCGAAATCGACGGCGTGCTGATCGCCGTGGCCAGCGGCAAGATGCAGATGCTCGACCGCGAACTGTTTCGCGCCGTGGGCATCCACCCCGAGCAGATGAAGCTGCTGGTGGTCAAAAGCTCCAACCATTTCCGGGCCGACTTCACCCCCATCGCCAGCCGCGTGCTGGTGGCCAAAGCGGCCGGCCCCATGGCTGCCGATCCGGGCGACTTGCCCTGGAAAAAACTCAGTCCCAACACCCGCACTCGGCCTTGATGCGATTTGACAGCCAGGCTTTTGAATTTTCTTGAAGAGGCACACCCCATGAGCGAGACACCCCAAGACCTGACCCAAGCCCCCGCCCACGAACTGCTGGCGCTGTACCGCAGTGGCCAGGCCTCACCGGTGGAAGTCACCCAGGCGGTGCTCTCGCGCATCGAGCGTGTCAACCCGCAAATCAACGCCTTCTGTTTGGTGGACGAAAAAGCTGCACTGACCAGCGCCCGTGCCAGCGAAGCCCGTTGGCAAGCGCACCGCCAGCAAGGCACGCCCGTGGGCGCATTGGACGGTGTGCCCACCTCCATCAAAGATCTGATCCTCACCCAAGGCTGGCCTACTCTGCGCGGCAGCCGCACCATTGACCCGAACCAGCCCTGGGATGTGGACGCCCCGGCCACCGCCCGCCTGCGAGAAGCGGGAGCGGTCTTGCTGGGCAAAACCACCACGCCCGAGTTTGGCTGCAAGGGCGAGACCAATTCGCCGGCCACTGGCATCACCCGCAACCCCTGGAACCTGAACCACACCCCTGGCGGCTCTTCAGGCGGCACAGCTGCCGCTGTGGCCGCAGGCCTGGGGCCCATTGGTGTGGGCACTGACGGTGCGGGCAGCGTGCGCATTCCGGCGGCTTTTTGCGGCAACGTGGGCTTGAAACCCAGCTTTGGCCGCGTGCCGGCCTACCCTTTGTCACCCTTTGGCTCGGTGGCCCACTTGGGCCCGCACACCATGAGCGTGCGCGACGCCGCCTTGATGACCAACGTGCTCAAGCAGCCCGATGCCCGCGACTGGACATCGCTGCCCCCAGATGCCAGCGACTACACCGTGGGCCTGGAAGACGGCATCCGAGGCCTGCGCATCGCCTATTCACCCACTTTGGGTTATGCGAAGAACGTGCACCCTGAGATCGCTGCGGCGGTCGATGCCGCTGTGCAGCAACTGCAAGCGCTGGGCGCTCATGTGGAGCAGATCGATCCCGGATTTGAAGACCCGCTCGAGATCACCACGGGCCTGTGGTTTTTGGGGGCTTACACCGTGTGGAAGGGCTTGAGTGCCGAGCAGCAGGCCGTGGCCGACCCCGACTTCCAAGCCGAGGCCGAGTTCGGGGCGCAATTGAGCGCCTTGCAAATCCAGCAACTCAACCAACGCCGTGGCGTGCTGGGCTCACACATGCGTCAGTTCATGCAGCGTTATGACCTGCTGGTCACCCCCGCTGTGTCGATCCCGGCGTTCGAGGCGCGTGCGGCCGGCACGGTGGCCATGAATCCTGTGTCCATGCTCGGCTGGACGCCCTTCAGCTACCCCTTCAACCTCACCCAGCAGCCCGCCATCACCGTCCCCTGCGGCCTGACCCGCAGCGGCCTGCCCATGGGCTTGCAGATTGTGGGTCCGATGTTTGGCGACGCCTTGGTGCTGCGTGCAGCCCGCGCTTACGAGTCGGTGATGCCCGTTGCCCGACCTGTGATTTGAGCGGGTCACAAGCCAGTCGCTGTGCCAGTTAGAGGGAATCCAGGCAGCAAGGTCTCAGGGGTCTTGCTGACTTGGCGCTGAATTGTTTGAACTGTTTTTTTAACGCTCAATATTCGTTTATCGGTAAATTCAAAGTCTAAATATTATTCAGTAATGATTACATTTTGAATATTTTATGATCTAATTTGAAGAGCTTTTGTCTGCAGTGCAGACCTTGGAGTTCTTATGCAATTGATTTGGGTGGCTGGCCCTGCGGCCCAAGTGGTGACTGTCTCCATCACGGCACGCAAAGTGTTGATGGCCCTGTTTGCTGTGTCCAGTTTTTTGTTGATTCTTGGATTTGTTTTTAACTTTGTCGGTCTCAGGGTCGCCATTGAGTACGCCCCTGAGTTGGCCCACCGCATGGGCGGTGTGACCAGTCAAACCGAGCAAATGAAAACAGAAGCGCTCTATCGAACCAAATTGGACATTTTGAATCAGCAGTTGGGCTTGGTCACCCGGCAACTCGGTGAAATGGAACGCATCAAAAACGATGTGCTGGGTCGATTGGGGGTTGAAAAACTCTTGCCAGTCTCCGGTGCACCCAAGAGCAACAACTCTTGGGGAAGAGGGGGGCCATTGAATTTGTTGCCCGTTTGGGGGTCTAAAACCTTGCTGAGCCAGCAATTGGATGCCACCGAAGAGCTGTTGGTTCAATATGAAAAAATCTTGAGCAACATGCAGGCGAATTGGCAAAAAGACTTGGATCGCCTCGACTTGGTCCCGACCCAGTTGCCCTTGTCCGGTGAGTTTTTGTTGACCAGCTCGTTTGGGGTGCGTGCCGACCCCATGACCCACTTGCCCAGCATGCACGAAGGCATTGATTTTGTGGCACCTGTCGGAACACCCGTGTTGGCCACGGCACCGGGGCAAGTCTTGCGGGCAGAGTACTCGGGGGCCTACGGCAACATGGTGGAGGTGAGTCATCAAGATGGCTTTGTCACGCGCTATGCGCATTTGAAAACCATCTTTGTCAAACCGGGTCAATTCATTCGTCGTGAAGAGACATTGGGAACCTTGGGCAATACCGGTCGGTCCACTGGGCCGCATTTGCATTACGAAGTCTTGTTGCGTGGTCAGCCCATGCATCCCGCCAAGGCCTTGGCCGCTTGGTCGCGCCATTCAGTTCAATGAAATTTTGAAACGCAAGGAGACAATATGTTTGGAAAAAAAAAGACGAACAACACGCCTTTAGTCATGAGTCAGGAAAAGTTTGACACCCTGATTGGGCGTCACGCCGAAATACACGGATGTTTGCGTTTGCAAGAAAGTGTTCGCATCGATGGCAAGGTGGTGGGCAACATCGAAGCCCCCAAAGACTCTGCCATCTCGGTGGTGATCGGGCCCATGGGGGAAATTTTGGGCGATGTGATGGCCAGTCGGATCATTGTGGCGGGCAAAGTCGCTGGCAACATCCATGCGTATGAACGGGTGGAGTTGATGTCGAGCGCCTTGGTTCAAGGCGACATCAAATACGCATCGATTGCAGTCGAGCACGGTGCCAAGCTGCTGGGATTGTTGTTGCAGGTGGACACGTCGTCCGAGGCCCCGTCCAAATCGGACCGCGACGCACAGGACGCGATTCGCAAAGCACAAAACGCAGGACAAGGGCACTGAAGCTTTCTGCGGGCACCGGATGAAATTCATTATCATCGGTGCATGACCTTTTTAGCCCTTGATGTTGGCAACACCCGCCTGAAATGGGCGTTGTATGACCGACCCCATCCGCAAGCCAGTTTGCTGGCCCATGGTGCCGAATTTCTGGAAAACATCGACCGATTGTCAGAGGGGCCATGGGCTCAACTGCCTGAACCAGACCAGATGTTGGGCTGTGTTGTCGCGGGTGATGCGATCAAGCGCCGTGTTCAAGAGCAGATGGATTTGTGGGATTTCACGCCCCACTGGGTGGTACCGGGCTTGCATGAAGCGGGTTTGACCAATGGTTATGACCACCCCTCACGCCTGGGGGCTGACCGTTGGGTCGCCATGATTGGCGCCCGTCAGCGCATGTGGGAAAAGGGACCCCAGCGCCCCTTGGTGGTCGTCATGGTTGGCACCGCTGTGACGGTCGAAGCCATTGACGAGGAAGGACGCTTTTTGGGCGGTCTGATTTTGCCGGGTCACGGCATCATGCTGCGGGCGCTGGAATCGGGAACGGCCGGTTTGCATGTGCCGACCGGGGAAGTTCGCCCTTTTCCGACCAACACCAGCGATGCCCTGACCAGTGGTGGCACCTATGCCATCGCCGGAGCTTGTGAACGCATGGTGCAGCACCTGCGTGAATACACCGGGCAAGAGCCCATGTGCGTGATGACCGGCGGTGCAGGCTGGAAAATGGCCCCCAGCATGTCGGTCCAGTTTGAGTTGGTGGATAACCTGATTTTTGATGGTTTGCTGACCATTGCCGCTCAGCGTTTTGGCTGACGTGAGGCGCTTTCTTGGGCCTCAGGTCGCAGGAAGGCTGTAGGCGGCCGTCAGGCTTTGCAAGTGTGAGCGCAGTTCTGCACTGGCCATGTAGGGGGTCAACAAGGCCAAAACATGGCGTGCACCCCGTGTCAAAGCCAGGTCTGCACTGGCCGGCTCCATGGCTTGTCTGGGGTTGCGAACATATTCAAAGCTGAGCCAATAAGTGACCATGACCGACATGCTGGCCGACAAGGTTTCAATGCTGTCGGGGTCGATGTGCATCAGGCCTGCCGCAGCCATTGATTCAAGCATCAAGCGCAAAGCATGGGTTTTGCGTTCGAGCACTTGGTGAAAGTGCGTTTCAAGATGCCGGTTACCTGACAAGAGGTTGTTCAAGTCGCGGTACAAAAACCGGAAAGCCCAGATTTGTTCAAACAAAGAATGCAAAAAGAACCAAGCCCCTTTGGTGTCTTGAACATCGGGAGCGGCTTCCAGCAGTTCCAGCATCGCCGTTTCGTATTGGTCAAACAAATGGTTGACCAAAGCATCCTTGGAGGGGAAATGGTAATAAAGGTTGCCAGGGCTGATGTTCAATTCGGCGGAAATCACCGTGGTGGAGACATTGGGCTCACCATAGCGGTTGAACAAGTCCAGTGTGACCTCCGCGATGCGCAAGGCCGTGCGACGGGGGGCTTTTTTGGCCATGACGCGCCCTGATGGGGGTTAGTCCGCAGCGCGGCGCGAAGATTTGACAGGGGCCCGCTGCGGTTTGGTTTTGGCACTCGCAGTCAAGCCTGACTTGGCGGCTTGTTTTTTCGCCGGTGCAGCTTTGCTTTTGGGCGCATCGGTGCCGTTGGCCTGCAAAATTTGGTTCAGCTGTTCTTGCAATTGGTCTACACGGGCCTGCAGCAGCTGCATGTCGCCCATGGAGGGCATGCCCAGTCGGTGCAGCGCTTTGGCCACGCGTTCTTCAAACAAGTGTTCCAGACGGTCGACGCGCACAACGCTTTGCTGCCCCAAATCACTGGCCATGTGGGTCAGCCGCTCGGTGGCTTCGTGCAGACGTTGTTGTGCCTCGGCTTGGCTCTTGCGCTGAAAGGCCAGCCCATCGTTGACCAGGGCCTCAATCGCTTTGGTGCCTTGTTCTTGGGCTTTGGCCATGGCCCCCAGGCCTGCCAGCCAGATGTGCTGGGCAGGTGGGGTTGGGGTGTCGGTGAGGGGTGAAGAGGCCGGATTTTTGGAGGTATCGAACGATTTGACCATGGCGTATTTCCTGCAGAAGCAAACACTTTAACCTGCACACAAAAAGTACGCATGAATGTTCAGAGCCTGATGACCTGTGTCTGCGTTCAATGGTTCTAAAATCAAGGCTTTGTAGCGCATGACTTCCGTTCTTTGGGGTGTGCGGCCATTGCAATGACTCACATCTCGATACGACCATGACCTTACTTGTTACCGGCGGTGCCGGATTCATCGGTGCCAATTTTGTGCTGGACTGGCTCGCCCAGAGCCAAGAGCCTGTTGTCAACCTCGACAAACTCACTTACGCAGGCAACCCTGAAACATTGGCCAGTTTGCAAGGCGATGCCCGACACCAGTTGGTGCAAGGTGATATTGGTGACGTCGATTTGGTGCGGCAGTTGTTGGCCGAGCATCGGCCACGGGCGGTGGTCAACTTTGCCGCTGAAAGCCATGTGGACCGCTCCATTCATGGGCCCGGTGATTTCATCCATACCAACATCGTGGGCACCTTCAATTTGCTCGAATCGGTGCGGGGTTATTGGAGTGCGTTGCCACAAGCCGATCAGCAGGCTTTTCGCTTTTTGCATGTCTCGACCGATGAGGTCTATGGGTCTTTGGGGCACGCGGACCCGGCCTTTACCGAAAACCATCGCTACGAACCCAACAGCCCCTACAGCGCGAGCAAAGCGGCATCTGACCATTTGGTGCGGGCCTGGCACCACACCTATGGCTTGCCGGTGGTGACCACCAACTGCAGCAACAACTATGGGCCTTACCATTTTCCTGAAAAACTCATCCCCTTGATGATCGTGAACGCCTTGGCTGGCAAACCCTTGCCTGTCTATGGTGACGGCATGCAAATTCGCGATTGGCTGTATGTCAAAGACCATTGCAGCGCCATTCGCCGGGTTTTGGAGGCGGGTCGTTTGGGCGAAACCTACAACGTGGGGGGGTGGAACGAAAAACCCAACATCGACATTGTGAAAACCATTTGCCAGCTGCTCGACGAGATGCGCCCCAAAGCCGATGGCAGCAGCTATGCCAGCCAGATCAGTTATGTGACCGATCGGCCAGGTCACGACCGCCGATACGCGATTGACGCCCGCAAACTTGAAGCCGAATTGGGCTGGAAGCCTGCCGAGACCTTTGAAACCGGCATTCGCAAAACAGTGCAGTGGTACCTTGCCCACCCTGAATGGGTGAGCAATGTGCAAAGTGGGGCCTACCGCGAGTGGGTGCAAAAACAGTACAGCGCCTCATGAGAGTTCTGCTTTTGGGCAAAAACGGCCAAGTGGGTTGGGAGTTGCAACGCAGCTTGGCCCCGCTGGGCGAGGTGTTGGCGCTGGACAGGCACAGCCGTGATTTTTGTGGTGACCTCAGTCAACCCGAGCGTTTGGCGCAAACCGTGTTGGCTTACCGACCCGATGTGATCGTGAACGCGGCCGCGCACACGGCGGTAGACAAAGCCGAGTCCGAAACCCCTTTGGCACGTTGCCTCAATGCCACGGCACCGGCCGCGCTGGCGCAGGCGGCCGCCGATACGGGCGCTTGGCTGGTGCATTATTCGACCGACTATGTGTTCAATGGGCAAGGTGGCCAGGCTTGGCAAGAAGACGATGCCACGGGCCCGCTCAGCGTCTATGGACAAACCAAACTGGAAGGCGAGCAGGCCATTGCGCAGCGCTGCGCCAAGCACCTGATTTTTCGCACCAGTTGGGTGTACGGCGCACGCGGGGGCAATTTTGCCCGCACCATGCTGCGTTTGGCCAGTGAGCGCGAGCGCCTGACGGTCATCGATGACCAGCATGGCGCACCCACAGGCGCCGATTTGATCGCCGATGTCACGGCCCATGCCATTCGGCAGGTCTTGGCGGCACCCCATGATTCCCTGGCCGGCATTTACCATCTGGTGGCCAGCGGTGAAACCACATGGCACGGCTACGCCAGTCATGTGGTGGCCCAAGCCCGTCGCATGAAGCCTGAACTGGATTTGAAGGTCAAGGAGGTCGTGGCGGTGCCCACTTCAGCGTTTGTGACACCTGCTCAGCGCCCACTCAATTCGAGGCTCAGCACGCGCAAGCTGCAGCAGACCTTTGGTTTGGTGTTGCCGCCTTGGCAGCAAGGGGTCGATCGGCTGCTGACCGAGATCCTCTGACGCGCGACAGGCTTGGGGCACAATTCCCCCAAATTTCGCCCATTTGATCAACCCTCAAGGCTTACCATGACCGAATCGACTGCCGCCAACACCGTTGCTCCCCACGACCAAGCCCAGATCCTGGCGCAGGCCATGCCCTATATCCGCAAGTTCCATGGCAAGACCTTGGTCATCAAATACGGCGGTAACGCCATGACCGACCCCGCCCTGCAGCAAGCTTTTGCCGAAGACGTGGTGCTGCTCAAGTTGGTGGGCATGAACCCGGTGGTGGTGCACGGTGGTGGCCCGCAAATTGAAACGGCCTTGAAGCGTTTGGGCAAAACCGGCGAATTCATCCAAGGCATGCGTGTGACCGATGCCGAGACCATGGAAGTGGTCGAGTGGGTGCTGGGCGGCGAAGTTCAGCAAGACATTGTGGGCATGATCAACCGCGCAGGTGGCAAAGCCGTGGGCCTGACGGGGCGTGATGGCGGCTTGATTCGGGCCAAAAAACTGCGTCTGCTGGACAGCCAAGACCCGAGCAAAGAACACGACGTGGGCCAGGTCGGCGAGATCGAAAGCATTGACCCCTCAATCCTGACTTGCCTGCAAGACGACGCCTTCATCCCGGTGGTCAGCCCCATCGGTTTTGGTGCCAACAACGAAAGCTACAACATCAACGCCGATGTGGTGGCTGCCAAGCTGGCCACGGTCTTGCAAGCTGAAAAGCTGCTCATGCTCACCAATATCCGGGGTGTGCTTGACAAACAAGGCCAGCTGCTGACCGAGCTGACGCCCAACCGCATTGACGAGCTGTGCGCCGACGGCACCATCAGCGGCGGCATGATTCCCAAAATTGCGGGCGCACTGGATGCGGCCAAAAGTGGGGTGAATGCGGTGCACATCATCGATGGTCGCGTGCCCCATGCCATGCTGTTGGAAGTGCTGTCTGAGCAAGCCTTTGGCACCATGATTCGCAGCCGTTGAGCGTTTGGGGGATGGTCGTGGGGTGAGTTGAATTAAAAAAGGGGGAGAGATGACAGACCAAGAAAAACCAAGTGAGCGCTACTCTGACGAGGAAGCATCACCCGTGCGCAAACGACCACGCCCGGGCGAGCGGCGATTGCAAATTTTGCAAACCCTGGCCGCCATGCTGGAGCAACCAGGCACAGAGCGGGTGACCACCGCTGGCCTGGCCGCCAAAATTGGTGTGAGCGAAGCGGCTTTGTACCGGCACTTTGCCAGCAAAGCGCAGATGTTCGAAGGACTGATTGATTTTGTGGACCAGTCCGTCATTGGCCTCATCCGACAAGTGACCGACCGTGAGCCTGCAGGGACTCAGCAGGCTGGTCGCATCGTGGCCCTGTTGCTGCAATTTGCCGAGAAAAACCCGGGCATGAGCCGGGTGATGATTGGCGATGCGCTGGTGTTGGAGCACGAACGCTTGCAAGAGCGCATCAATTTGCTGTTTGACAAGATCGAGGCGCAGTTGCGTCAGTCGCTCAAAGGCATCGAATCGGCCACCCCCACGGCCGACGCACAAGTCACCGCCTCTTTGCTGGTGGCTTTCATGCAAGGGCGCTTGCAGCGCTTCGCCCGCTCGGGCTTCAAACGCTTGCCGTCAGAGCATTTGCAGGCGGCGCTGGCACGGGTGCTCTAGCCACAAGCAGGGGCGCTGCCCTGCGCTGCTTGTGCTGTGATTTATTTTCCGAACCACTGGCCCACATGTTGCCATGCACGCAACAGCCAGGTGGATTGTTCCACTTCGGTTTGCGCCACCAATGGGGCTTCGCCCACTGGCTTGCCATTGGCGGAGGCCACCACCTTGCCGATCACCGCTCCCTTGGCCAAGGGGGCTTTCAGGTCTGGCTTGAGCTCCACCACGGTTTGCACTTTTGTGCCGCGCGGTACGGTGAACAACCAAGGCGTGCCCAAACCCGCGTCCACTTTGTCGGCTTTGCCAAAGCTGACCTTGGCCGAGGCGACCACCGCATTCGTCGCAAACGGGGTCACTTTTTCGAAACTGCCAAAACCCCAGCCCAGCAGCGTGCGGGTTTGATCGGCCCGGGCCTGGGGGCTGTGTGTGTTGAGGATGACCGAAATCAGGCGTGTGTCGTTGAGCTTGGACGATGTGACCAAGCAGTAACCGGCCTCGGCGGTGTGGCCGGTTTTCAGACCGTCCACGGTGGGGTCGGTATAGAGCAGGGCGTTGCGGTTGCCTTGCTTGATGCCGTTGTATTTGAAATCGCGTTCGGCGTAGAGGGGGTAGTACTCGGCACCATCTCGGATGATGGCCCGCGCCAGAATGGCCAAATCTCGCGCCGATGATCTGTGCGTCGGATCGGGCAGACCTGTGGGGTTCACAAAGTGGGTGTGTGTCATCCCCAAGCGCTGGGCTTCGGCGTTCATCAGTTTGGCAAAGCCCGCTTCGGAGCTGGCCATGTGCTCGGCAATCGCTTTGGAGGCATCGTTGCCCGACTGGATGATGATGCCGCGCAGGAGGTCGATCACCGTGGCCTGACTGTTCAAAGGCAGGTACATGCATGACTCGGCGCTGGTGCCCCGGCACCAGGCGTTTTCGCTGACGGTGACCAGGTCGGTGGGCTTGAGCTTGCCTGAACGCAGCGCTTGCTCGACGATGTAGCTGGTCATCATCTTGGTCAGCGAGGCTGGCGGCAGGGCTTCATCCGCATTGGCCGAGGCCAGTACTTCACCCGAGTCAAAGTCCATCAACAACCAAGCTTTGGACTGCAATGCGGGGGCGTTGGGGGCCAAGGCCACTTGCGCTGCCAACGGGGGCAAGGCATTGGCCGCCGCCGCCTTTTTTGAAGCCGAGGGCTTGGCTGCGGCAGATTTGGCGGCGCTGGTTTTGGCTTTGTGGGATGGTGCTGCGAATACGCCAGAGCTGGGAAGCAAAGCACCCACGGCAATGGCCACGGCGACGGAGAGGACGGTGTAGTTCTTAGTGTTCATGGTGTTCATCGAAAGAGCGCCGATTGTCGCGGATTCCTGGCCGTCTTTTGCTGTGTTGGACGCACGCAAGTCCAGGGTTCTGTGCAGCAGAACACAATGTGTCAAAAAGGACGGGATTTTTCATGGTGACAAGGGCCTTGGGCAGACCGGCGACAGGCCGATCGTGCAAAGGGTCTGGATCGCTGCTGACTGTCCCGTCATGAGATTGGCTTGGATTGTCTTCAGTCTGTGCTGTTAAATCGGTAGCCAACGCCATAAACAGAGACGATGCAATCCTGATCATGATCAACGGCATGCACCTTTTTGCGAATGTTTTTGATGTGGGTGTCGATGGCGCGGTCACTGATGTCGCGCTGGCTGTCATGGACAGCCGCTAGCAACTGGTCACGCGAATAGACCTGATTGGGGCGACTCAGGAGCAGCCGAAACATCATGAACTCGATGCGTGTCAACGGCAGCCATTGACCACGCCAGCTGATGCGAAAGCTTGCCTCATGTATCTCCCATGATTTGGTTGAACTTTTGACTTTTCCATTTGCTCGGCGCAACAGGGCGCGAATACGGGCGATGACTTCACGGGGGGCAAAGGGTTTGCAAACATAATCATCTGCACCGATATCGAGACCCATTAGGCGATCTGCCTCATCGATGCGTGCGGTCAACATCAGGATAGGAACATCGCTGAATGCACGAACCGCCTTGCATACATTGATACCGTCCAGCCCAGGCAGCATCCAGTCCAGAATCACAGCGTCAGGTACTTGCCGCTTGATGTGAGCCAAAGCGTCGCAACCCTCGTACGCAGCTTCAGTCTCATAGCCGCTGGCACGCAGATAGTTTTGCAGTAAGTTGGAGATTTTTCGGTCGTCTTCAACAACAAGCACACGTTGCGGCTTGGTTTCAATCATATGACGGAGTCTCCAAGGTACGGCAATTCAAGCTGAAACAAGACACCGCCCAATACCGAAGCCTCAGCGCGAATCACACCCTGATGTGCTTTGGCAATCTGCTCGCAAATCGCAAGTCCAAGTCCGCTGCCTCCGGTTGAGCGTCCCCTTGCCACATCGGCCCGATACAAGGGCTCGAAGATGCGCAGCAAGTCACTCTCTGACACACCGGGCGCAGAATCTTGCACCTGAATGACCACCTTGTTCTCATTGCACATGTCAAGCCTCACCTGCACTTCTCCCGGGGAATCGGTATAGCGCAGGCTGTTGTCCAGTAAATTGCCCACGAGTTGCTCCAAGCGTCTGGCATCCCAGCGAACGATCACGGGGGTCTTGTCTTCAAGGCTGAGGGTCAGCTTGAGGCCCAACTGAGCTGCCCGCAAAGAAAATTTTTGAACAATGCCCTCAAGTAGAAGTGCAGCATCTACATCTTCAAAATAGCAAGGCAGCGCCTTGAGATCGGACATGGCCAATAAATGCAGGTCATCGACCAGGGCATTGAGTTGCAAGACTTCTTCGCGCAAGGACAACATGGCTTTAGGGGTCAGTGGGAAAATGCCGTCGATGAGCGCGTCAATCTCGCCGCGCAACACCGTCAGCGGCGTGCGCAGTTCGTGGGACATGTCTGCAATCCACTGCCGCCTTGCACCCTCGAGTTGTTTTAAACCCTCAGCCATTTGATTGATGTTGCGCATGGCATCACCAATTTCATCGCTGCGCGTGACGTCCAATCGGGTGTCAAAGTCACCTTGTGCAATTTTTTCGGTCGCAGTTTGCACAGCGATCAATGGGCGAACCCAATGCGCAGAAATCCAGAATGCGCCAATCAGTGCCAGCAAGAGCAAAACGCAAGCGACGGCCACGATGCTTTGGTACTGTGTTTTCAGAAATCGAACCTCAACTTCAGACGGTACAGATTTGAGTTTCATCATCCGCACGACACCCACCAATTCATGGTCCAGGTGCACCGGTCTTTCAACCGTTTCTTGAACATTTTTCGGCAGGCCACGGCCAAATCTTGGACGACCGTCCAGGCCATAAATGGCGACCCGGTCTTTGAAGGCGTCAATGCTGTCGATGGGCCTTGGTGGTGGTGTTCTGCTGAATAATCCTCGATCTTCAGGGGATGGAAGCGCATCGCGCAACACCCTGATTGGGGGCAGTCCTTGACCTCTGCCAAATTCTTGAAAAAGTTCTTGCAAGCCCACGCCTGTGGCTTCGAGTGGTGCAATGCCTCCCGCACGCTGCACATTTTCTGAAACAAGTTGTGCAAATTGCTCCAGTCGTTCTGTATCCCTGGTGGCCAGATAGTCTGAAAAACCGTTGCGCAAATTCCAAGCGCTGAGTGCGCCCATGGCCAGCACAGCCATTAAAACAGCACAAAGGAGCAGGAGTGCCTGAGTATGTACGAGTCGAATTCGCATGGCCTGCTATTGGACTCCGAAATTGTGAGGAGATTGTGAGGTTTTGCCCATATTTTCACCACGGTGTTTTTCCATAATTCAGTCGCGACAGCACAGGTGTTTGTTGAAACTAAGAGCGTGATTGGATCGAAGACAACAACACAAACGACCACCTTGTTGCCCACCCTGATGCAGCGGTGCCTTTGACACTGCTGTGGCCATGACCTCAATCAACACAAACACATCAGTGATCATGAATGCATTAAAAACTCCTTCCGTCAGCTTATCCCAGGTACGCTTTTTGCTGCTCGTTGCCACCGTTTTGACAGGGGCGGGATTGACGGCGTGCGGCGGCGGTGACGATGCCACGGCAACAACAACTGCAGCGACCACGGATACCAGCACGACCGCCACCAGCACGGCTGGCGTGCTCTGCGACTACGCCACCAGTGCGTTCAATGGCTCGGCGTCGGTCAATGCCACCGCCACGGCAACTTGGTCCTGCAGCAGCGCATTGCGTTCGCTGACCGCCAACGGCCTGCCAGACCACGATGTGGGCACATTCCCCAACAACGACAACCCCAACCCCATTTCTGCACAATCCATCGCCGCCTCTGTCACCGTGACACCTGTCGCGACAGCGGTCGTCACGCCGCGTGTCGGTGCCAGGGACAAGCCTGGCGTGGCTTTGAATGGCATCACCTTTGACCCGGGCACAGCGGGCACTTGCAGTGACGCTGGCAATTGCCAACAAGGCGGCCAGCCTTTGGGCGCATGGAGTCTGGAGGCTTTGGGTCAGACCTTCTTTAAATGGGGAACCGACAGCAGCAACGCGCACGTTCAGCCCAACGGGATGTACCACTACCACGGTGTTCCAGAGGGCTTGCTGACCAAGCTGAGCAAGGGAAACAAGGCCATGACCCTGATTGGTTGGGCTGCGGATGGTTTTCCAATCTACGCACGCTATGGCTACACAGTCGCAAGCGACGCCAGCTCTGCGGTCAAGACGGTCACATCCAGCTACCGCACCAAAGCGACGCCTGATGTCAATCGCCCTGCCAACACTTCAACCTATGCCATGGGCACCTTCACGCAAGACTATGAATACGTGGCCGGTTTGGGCGATCTGGACGAATGCAATGGTCGGACCGGCGTCACACCTGAATTTCCCAAGGGCATTTACCACTACTACGCCACCGATACCTTCCCTCACCTGCAACGCTGCGTCAAAGGCAAGATGTGACGAGCATGAACTCATGGTTGCGGGCATCGGTTTTGACATGCCTGCTGGCAGTCTTTGCCATGTCGACAGCCCATGCGCATTGGGTGGTGTCGCAACGGGGGACCTTGAACATCGTGGGGGATGGTGCATACATGGTGCTGTCACTGCCCGTGTCCTCATTGACAGGATTTGATGACGACCAAGATGGCCTGCTTTCCATCCAGGAACTGCGAGCCCATGGCGCGAGCATTGAGTCGCAAATCAAGCGGGGCGTTACATTGGACAGTGACCAAGGGCGCAGTGTGCTGGAAGGCATCTTGCTCAACACAGCACCGCCTGACAGCACCCCCTTTGCACCATCCACCCACTTGGTGGTGCTGGGACGATTTGCGATACCAGCGCTGGTCACTGATCTCCAGCTTGGATTGCGCTTGTTTGGCACAAATGCCGATGAGCAAACGGAGCACATCGCCGTCACGCGTGGGGCGCAATCTCAGCTCATGACATTGACACCCGAGCATCCACAGGGGGTTGTCTTGCCCTCTGCCTGGGCCAGCTTGGTGCAGCAAGTGCAGCAGGGGGCTTGGCATGTGCTTTCGGGTGCCGATCATTTGTTGTTTTTGCTGGTGGTGCTGGCAGCAGCATGGAGCTTGCGCCAAGTGGTGCTGGTGCTCACCTGTTTCACGGCAGGTCACGCAGTGATGCTGGTGGCCTGTGCTGTGTATGGCTTGGACGTGCCCGGCGCTTGGGTTGAGCCCGCCATTGCCGCCACCATCGTGGGCATGGCCGTGTTTGACCGCTGGTCAGCTCATCGCAGTTTGACGGGGGCGGTTGCTGTGCGTTTGACATTGGTTTTTGTCTGCGCCTTGATTCATGGATTGGGTCTGGCCGGTGCTTTGACCGACCTGGGTGTGGGCGGGATGGGCAAGGCCATGAGCTTGCTTGGCTTTAACGTGGGCATTGAACTGGGACAGTTGGTCGTTGCTTTCAGCGCTGCGCTGGTGATGTGGCTTATTCGGCAATTGAGTGGACCGGTTGTCCTGACCCAAACCACCCGTTTGGCCTCGTATCTTTCGTTGGCTGTGGGCACCTTCTGGTTTTTTCAAAGAGTTTTGGGTGACTGAGCAATCAGTCACGCCACACACATTGATCAATCGCGACACCCTCGGGATATTGGGTGATGACATCCTCCACAGCTTGGTGAGCCTGTGTCAAAAGGGCATTGGCCAAGTGCGCTCTTGTCGCGAAAGGTGGAATGGTGACATTGATGCCGACAAAGTGTCGCCATACTTTTATCGCGACATTGTTGTTCCGAGAAAAGGATTTGAGGAAATATGGCGTCATCCAACACGCCTGAACCCTAAAGCGCAGCGCCCAAGCCACGCACCGCAGCATGGAAGAAGCCAAAAGCGGACCCGCCTGTGCCCAAGGCGCTGGGGGCGCAGAGGGCGCAGCCAAGCAGTCATTGATCATGGCCTGCGGCGGTCGGCCGGTTCCTACCGTTCGATGCACGGAAATGAGCGAGAGGACAGTGCGCATAGCGGAAGTTAAGCTGCAGCCAACACAAGCGTCGAAGGCTGGTGGAGTCCCTCATAATCAAAACCTGCCCCTCTCTTGGCGATGTGCCGACCTTTCATCATGGATAAATTCTTGCTGCAGCAGCAGGTGCTAGACCGGCTCGCCGAGGACCTTCTGCAAGCAGAACAGGCCGTGCGTGCGGCCCATGAAGCGGCGACTCACGAAGAAAACATTGCCGAAAACAAATACGACACACTTGGACTCGAAGCCGCCTACCTTGCCACCGGCCATGCTCGGCGCGCTGAAGACATTCGCCAGGCGCTTGCTAATTGGCACCAATTCCGCCCGCGTCCCTATGACGCCAGCAAAGGTATACAGCTCGGCGCGCTGGTCTTCCTAGTCGATTCCGCCGACAAGCAGCAACTGCTCTTTCTCGGGCCGGATGGGGGCAGCATGAAGTTGGTCAGCGGCGCACAGCTCATTCAGGTCATCAGCAGCGAAGCCCCTTTGGGTAGGGCCATGCTGGGTAAATACGAGGGTGATGAGATGTGGATACAGGTTGCTTCAATTCGACAGCAATTTGAGGTGCTGCGGGTCAATTAATCAGCAAGCAAGCCCAAGCCAAATTGGCATACTGGCCCAGGGCCTGGCACCAAAGCCAAGTAACTACTGTTGGCCGATATTTGCCCTCCTGCGGACCAACGCCAATGTCCGCTCCCGCTGCATAGCTGACTTTAGTTTTGTTGGCCTGAACCCATCCACTAACTCGCCCTCCTCAAATCAACCGCTGCTGCAACGAAGCCCCCCCCAGCGGCCGCAGTCGCGCATAGTCCAGCAGCTCTGCTAAGTGAGCGTTCTTGCCCTGCCACTCATAAACCATCGTCTCACCCAAAAGCACATAGTGCCAAGGCGGCCCACCGCGTTGTTCTTCTGTCAGGTTGTTGATGCGTTCACACCAGGCCAGTGCGGCTTTCAGTTTGCGTTGCACGTTGGGGTGGATGGTTTGTTCCTGTCCTTTGGTTTCGACCAGGTACACCGCGTCGGCGGTGCGCACCAAAAAGTCGGGTGAATAGAAAGCGGGTAGGCCATCGACCTTCACGTAGCGCAGGCGGGCAAAAGTGTGGCGGTTCTCGCTGATCTTGCAAAAGGCCAGCACCAGCGCGTCTTTTTGCGCCCAATGGATGAACGCCTTTTCTAAACCGCCGTTGCGGCTGGGCCAGCCCAGTCGGGTGTAAATGCATTTGGACACTTCCAGCGATGCACTTTCGCGCACCATGAGCTTTGGCACTTCGCTCAGGAATCGTAAATGTACTTCGGTCTGGCCTGTGGTGTGCTTTTCTTCTGATTCCAGCAGGCCCATTGCAAACACCTTGGTGATGTGGTCCACCACGGGCGGCAACAGCAGCAAGCGCCAGTTTTCATCTTCCAACGGGTTAAAGGTGCCCACAAACAATTGCGTCCAGATGTAGTCGTCAATCCATCCGGTCAACTCGGCGGTGTTCACTTGCAGATAGGGCTTGGCCAAGTGTGTGGCGATCTTGTTGCCCTTGGGCAGTGGCTCGCTCAGCGCTTGGCTGATGCGCCTTGTCAGGCGCGACAGGTACTCGTTGTAGCCGCTCACGTTCATCACCGCGCCGTTTACACGGTAATCACCGAACAGCGTTGAACTCTGCAGATCCTGTGAGACAAAGGTGTCGCCTTGGCCCAGCATGCTCTTGAGCTGATCCGCAGGCATGGCCTCGAAGGCGGGCAGGGTGGTCACATCGATTTGCTTGTGGTCACGCAGTTCGTCTGCTTCTTGCAAGATGAACGGAATGCCGAAGTCAAAGGCTTGAAAGTCTTCGCGTAGCTCGGCTTCAATGATGTCACCGGTGGCTGAGCCACCATCGCCGCCGTCATCGCCCGTGGTGCCCGCCAGGCCTTCCATGATCAGATCGTCATAGAAAGACTGAAATGCCGGGTGTTCAACGATGGACAACACATCCAGCAAACTGCCAGGTTCATTACCGGCTTTGATCAGTTCGCGGTTTTCTCGTTTGATGTCGTTGTACTCCGGGTCACGCCACATCAGACGCAAGCCGCGCCCGATGGTTTGCTCCAGCAAAATTTGCGCTTGGCTGGAGCGCAGCGGCACTATGACGCAAATGTTGTTCACGTCGAAGCCCTCACGCAGCATGAGCACGCTCACGATCACACGCGGTGTGGCGTGGTTATCCACGCTGAAAAGTCGCTCTCGCACTGGCTCCCAATCTTTGGGGCCCAGTTCGGCTTTCTTGCCCGAGTCGATAGTCATCACCTCGTCGTCGTTTAAGCCTTCCTGGTCGCACAAAAATTCGGCCACCAGCGGCGACACGGTGGTGTCTTCGCAAACCACCAGCATCTTGGGGCGGCGATGCGGGTCGATGGTGGCAAAGTCTTTTTCGAGTTTGCGTAGTTTGGTCAGCCCCGCCCGCAGCATGACGCGCTGACCCTCGCCGAGAGTCGGCTTACCCGATTCGTCCCGATCGGCCTTGAAATCCAACGCCTCCAAAGGCAATGCGCCGATTTCCTTGCGGCGGTCCAGCACCAGCGACTTGACCAGCCCGGCACGCATGGCGCTTTTCAGGTCAAAGTCGGTCACGATGTGCGGAAAGAACACCTTGCGTTTGTTCTTGCCCGAGCCCACGTCGTTGTAGGGTGTGGCCGAAAAGTCCACCTGCACAAAGCGGCGGCCCTTGCTTTGGGCGATGCGGCTCAGGCTTTTTTGCCATTCCACCTCGGTCGTTTCGCCTTCGCGTTTGAACTCGTGGATATGGTGGGCCTCGTCGTTGAACACCATCAACTCGGGCAGCTGCGCCAAAAACTCCAGCACATTGCCCCGTGCATAGCGGCGGTCCAGCACGTCCAAGCTGTTGCCTGTGGCGCGGCCGGGTGTGAGCGGCAGCACTTGGGCCACCACATCTTGCGGGTCCATAGGTGCGCCAAGCGCTTCGACTTCTTCGATGTCTTCGGTCACATCGCCACCTTCGGCCAACAGATGCCAGTTGGTGATGGCGATCATGCCGTTGCCAGTGGCTTTGAGGCCGATTTCGTTCTTGCTGCAGACGTTGCCGCGCACAAAGGCAAACACCGATTCGCGATGCGCCTCGGGGATGAACAGGTCGGCAAACTTGGCCATGTCGGAGCTGGCGAAGTTGCGGGAGCCGTTTCCACCTGGAACGAGCTTGCCGCAAAACGCATCGAGCAGGCGTTCGTAAACGATCAGTCCCGGGGCCACCACCATGAACTGGCGGGTAAACCTTGAGTCGTCAATGCCTTCGGCCAGCGCGGCGGTTTTGTTCAGCAGCTGCCAGATCATCAGCGCTTGCAGCACCCAGGTCTTGCCCGTGCCCGTGGCCATCTTCAGGCAGTACTTGGGGTGCCCATGCTTGTCGGCAGACACTTCGTTCAAGCGTGTGCCCGTCAGCAGCGCATCAGGGGCAGCGGCGCGGTACAAGTCCAACAGCGACCAGCGCTCAAGGCCTGCGCCGAGCACCTCGTGCGCCACGATGGCGTTCAAGATGGCCTGCTTTTGCCCGGCGTGGAAGTTCAGGCCACCTCGGGCCATCACCATGTCTTCGCTAAACCACCAGGCCAGCAAATCGGCGGTGGTGGGCGTGACCATTTCTAGAATGTCTGCCGCCCCCGATTCAAGCCTCAGGCAGAGTTGGTTGGTCTTGGCGGTCAGGCCTGCGGCCAGGGCCAGTTGGTCGTCGGCTTTTGCGGCAGCGGTGCTCATGCGGCCTCCACGGTGGAGACCACTTCGGCTTCAAAGCCAAACACATCGACCACGCGCACGCACACCTTGCGTGGCCCTCTCTTTACCGGCACGGTCACTTGTGCTTGCTTGACCACGCGCAGCACATCAGCATCGTTGGCCGTGTTGCCCCGGTAGTCTTGCCAGACCGAGCGGAACACTTTGCCGTCGTAGTCCGGGTCCACCGCCCAATATTCGATCAGGGCCAGTGGCTCCTTGTTGGCCACTTGCTGCAATGCTTGGCGGTTGGCGTCGTCCAGGTTGATGGCCTCGGGTGAGAGCAATACATAGTTTTTGAGCTTGACGGTCAAGGTTTCGGTCGGCGTTTCTTCGGCTGCGTTGGATGAAGTTTTGCGCGTGATTGGCTCGATGGTCAGGTATTGCAGCGACGAGAAGCGCACTTGCCCACGCAGCTTGTCGATGCCGCCTTTTTTCTTGAGGCGGTCCATCAGGTCGGGTGGAATGACCAGTACTTCCAAGCGGCTGTCGTTGAGCGCGGTGATGGTTTCGCCAATCGACGGCTCAAAGTTCCAACCCAGCACCACCACACGGTCCCAGCCGCCCATGAGATTGTCGCGCTGCGCTACTGCCTTTTTGAGCGTGGCCATGCCGGTGAGCTTGTTGGGCGAGTCGGCCAGCACCAGGGTTTTGCTGCCCCGGCCTGCACCGAGAGCCATGCCTGCGATTTGGCCGAGGTTGCGCTGTGGGTTTACATCGGATGGCAAGGGCAGCGCGCCATAAAGCGACAACACGATCTGCGACAAATCACCGATGCGGAAATCGCGGCCCAAGTGTGCTTTGGCAGCTTCGACTTGGTAGTCGCCAATGGCTTGGTAGAGAAAGGGATTGGCTTCTTGGTCGATCAGACGCTTGCGCATGATCATGCAAGAGGGCTTGCCGAGGTCGGTGGTAATCCAGCGGCGGCCAAAATCTTCGGCAGTTGCAGCTGTAGTTCCTGATCCTCCAAAGAAATCAGCGATCAGTCCTCCTTTTGGACAAGACGCTTTGATGATTCGGCTTAACAATTCTTTTGTTTTTTGAGTTGAATAGCCAACCGATTCCGATGCAGAGTTGTTAAGTTTGTCGATGTGCCATACATCATCAACGACCACACCTTCTTTCATTACATCGTCAAGGTAACGCTTAATACGCTCGCCATTGCCTGCATCGGATAGAACATAGTCGCGACCATCAAAATCGATGTGAATCCTTTGTTTCCTCTTTTTTACGTATTCTTCTTTGGACTCCCATTTTTCGAAGTAGGACTCAAAGTATTGACCTTCAGACTTGCCGTACAGGAACAGAGTGTCGTGTCGCTTTTCGAAGCTTGTTTGGAGCTGCTTATTCCATCCGGAGTAGTGCCAGATGATCTCGTTGCGAAAATTCTTTTTCCCAAAAATCTCATCCATCACCAACTTCACGTAATGTCCCACATGCCAGTCCAGATGCACATAAATGGACCCGGTATCGGCCAGTAGTTCACGCATCAGGATCAGGCGCGGCGTGATCATGGCGAGGTACGAAGCCGTGCCGTCGCTCCAAGTGTCTGAATAGGCAAACTGCTCGATGACGGTCGGCTTTTGTTCAATCTCTACACCCGGCAGTGTGACCTTGGTGCGGTAGTCGGCCTTGGAGTCGAATGGTGGGTCGATGTAAATCAAATCGACTTTGCCTCTCAAGCTCGGTGTGTTGTCATCACCCGCCAACAAGGCCGCCATGGCCAGCAGGTTGTCGCCATAAATCAGCCGATTCGTCCAAGGCGCTTCTGTTGCTGCGCACAGCATGGGTTGTGGGTTGTCAAGCAAGCTGGCCTGCCCGGGTGCAAACACTTCGTGTTGGCTGGCTCTGTTTTGTTGGGCGATCCAGTCTTGTGCCTTGGTGTCGCGTGCGGGCAGCACGACTTCACGGGTTTGCAGTCCCACGCGGTGACGGCTTTCGATGCCCTCCAGGATTTTTTCGGCTTGTTTGCGACCGTTGGCCACGATTTCGGGGAGTTGTTCGAGAAGAGATTTGGGCATGCACTGGCTGACCGCACAACCCGATAAGGTTGCATCGGTTTAATGATTAATTCAACTGATATTTGAATGAATAGTACAACAAAAAGTTTAATAAAAATTCAACTGAAATTCAAAGTTCAAGCATGGATAACAAGCTTGAATTTGCTCAAAGGTTACGTGAAGCCATGATCTCGGCAGGTTTGGAGCCACGTCCAGGAATCCTGCTGACGCTGTTCAATACCAATTACTGGGGTCGCTCGGTCAGCTTTCAGGCAGTCTCTCGTTGGTTGCGCGGCGAGGCCATTCCTGAGCAAGATAAGCTGCTGGTCTTGGCTGAGACCCTTAACATCGAACCGGAAGTTCTGCGGTTTGGGACTGCTGTGCGCCAATCAGTCAAGCGACGCGAAAAACGCTGGGACGAGGGCGTCGGTTATCTGGAGCGCGAAACCTTCGACGCCTTTTTGCAGCTCCCCGCAACTCAGCGCAAGATCATCCGCGAGGTGATCCTGACGTTTGCCAAGGCCAATGAGGTGCAAGATGCCCCCGCCAAGAAGTAAGTTTTGCTTTGGCTTGATCGTGAATCCGACGACCTGCAATCGTTGCAAAAGCGTCTTCAACCTAATTGCCGTCCAAGCCCAGCCTGTGCATCAATTTGGAAATTCCTGATGCAGCCCGGGAAAACCTTCGCGGCTTATTGTCTTGATGACACTCAAATCCCGCTGATGATCAGCGCAAAGGCCAGCGCGTGAAACAGCTGCACACTGACCACATCCGCTCCACCTTGCCCGCCATGGACCAAAAAGCGGGCAAAACCATGGAAGAGCTGCGCGTGATCCAGCAAGCGCAAATTCCGGCCGGGCGCTACGGCAACCCGCAAGAGTTTGGTGCAATCTGCGCCTTCTTGTGCAGCCAGCATGCGGCTTAAATGACGGGGCAGAACGTGTTGGCCGATGGGGGGTCTTACGCGGGGACGTAATGATGCCGTTCAGTGGGCTGCATTGAAGTGCTGCCATCGCTGACAGGCGATGACAGCAGCTTTATCGCTGGGTTGCAGGGTCACGAAGAGTTGAGGTCGTGAGTCGCGGGGCTTCTTTAGGCTGAACAGCGACACTCAGTGCCGATCGCCGAAAGTCTGCTGTTGCCGAACCCAGTTAATCGGCGATCATTGCTGCGGCAGACCGTTTCATGCCTACCAGCGGCTGTTTAGGCACCGGCAGCGCGGTGACGCCGTCGCAATCAGCCAACGCTTTAGGTGCTGACTCTGCGAGTTCCATCCCTGCAGCAAGAGCGTCGTTGAGCCACTTAGGACGCCGCCGCTTTCCCGACCACGTCCTGAATCAATCCCCGGTGGCTACCCGTGCGTCTTGATTGGTCGGCGGGACCCTAATTGGCGGGTAATAAATTCATCACTTCTCCACCAAGCCCGCCAACTTTAGAGCACCCAACATCAGTTGGGCTCTATCAAGATCGGCACCACCGACCTCCTCAAACCATGACCTGAAATTCAGACGCTTGTCGCGGGCCTCCCACGCATTTGTCAGCAAGGCGACAACATCCAAATTGGACCGCAAGTAATTGCCCACCAAGCGCTGTACCGCAAGCTGTTTAAGCACATCATCCAGGCTTGTCACCGAAGCATCAGTGACCCATCTGCTCAATCGTTCCTTTGTCAAAAAATCGTCGATTTTGACCATGGCCCTATCGCGCGCAATCTCCACTTTGTGCTTTTGCGCTTCCTTGTGTGCTTGCTGGCGAGCCTCCTCCATCATCTGAAGGCGCTTTTGATTCCGTATGACTTTTTGCTTCTCTTCAAAGGGCTCCATTGTGCCAAATGGATGGTTCAAAGCTTCCCGGATTTCAGGGAACAACCGGGCAATCAGCGCGTCATAGCGCTTTGGCCTCAAGTAAGCCTGGTTGTCGGTTCGAACGTTTTGCGCAACGGTTTGGCGCAATTCATCAAGCAACGTCTTATCTTCGGTCGATAGCCGGGGATTGTGCACCCGCACCATGAGCAACCCCAAGGTGATGAACCTGCGCATCTCTGGATCGCGGTTCATTTGCCATAGGCCTCGCAACCGATCGCCAAACCAGCGACCGCGAAGGGACCTTTGGAGCTCGTCAAGGTGGCTCAACAATCCATCCTGCGATACGAAGAACTGCTCCTGGGCACAGGGAAATCCACGCAGAGACAGTTGTGCGGCGATGTCCTCAGCTTCAATCATGTGGCCGTCATCCACTCTCAAGACACCGGCTTTACCTTCCCATGACCGCCTGAGAACACGAAGAAATAGCTCAAGTAGGTGCTCTTCCCTACACTCGTTCAGCCACAGAATTCGATCGGTTTGAGCTTGTTGCTCAGCCCGACGCGCCAGGGTTTGAGCTTCTCGCTCAGCCCGCCACGCGATGTCATGCATTTCAAGCTCAGCGCTCTTCGCTCGCACACGGTCGTTGATAAAGGGATTAAAGATCCAGGCCTTGCTGTCTAGTCCATGGATGACTTCGCTTTTCAATTGCGCGATCGTGATCCGCTGCGACCGAGCGGATATCCACGAAAGGTCGATTTCGACGCATGCAAGCTCAGCCGACCTGATTTTTTCCATCTTTGCCTCATCCACTCGATGGGTCACCGCCACTTCTATCAAGAGTGTGATTGGATTGTCGGGATTGCAGCTACATTGAGCCTGACAGATCACATCCGGCACCAGGCCTTTCAACCGGTGTTCGAGACGAACATCAGTTATCTTGAGGTATTCACTGTCCAATTCGGCAGTAGTCTCGGCTTCGCTGCCGTCATCCATTAGCCTACTGACAGGCCGCACCATCCCTGGGGCATGAAACTCGCCTGCTTCTGAAAGAAGTTCTTTGACCTTGGCGTGCAGGATGGTTTCTGACTTTTGAAACTGAGTGAGCCCATCTGGCAACACCAAACCCTGAGGCAGCGCATCCAGAGCTGCTTCTGCTTTGTCCTTCGCGGCATGCTCCGCCACCGCGTTGAGCGAATCATCTTCCCAATGCTGCTGCCAGCACGCGAATCCGTTGTTGAGTTTAAGGCGATCTAGTATTTGCTGCGGACCCCAGGACGCTACTGCCGGATCGTCCACCTCAATGGTGATGATCCCATCTATTCCGCCATCGCAGGAAATTTCTGACCTGGCCCGTAGCAAAACAAGGACGACTTTGCCGTCGTCCAAAGTAATCTTGGCTGATTGGTCATCGAGCCATACCTTGTTCTGGATCTGCCCGCGCCATCTGCTGCCTTCGCTTTCACCCCAATACACCTGCCCCGAAACACCAAGATGCGAGTGCCGCCTTCTGGGAGCGGGTAGATCTACTTCGCCCTGCTCCATGAGCAAATGCAGCGCGGCTAACTTAGCCGCCAGGAATCCGCAATCACCGCGTTGATGGCCAGAGGTGTGCCGGAAAAACATGCCACGGGTTCCAGGCCTTGCGAAATGGCTTGCGTGCTTACCTGCGTTTACAGCCTGAATGTCTTCGCCACATGATGGGCAGCGGCACCCACAGGCGTTTCCGTTTTGTGTTGCGGCCAGAGTTCCAATGTAGATCGGCTTTCCGCTCGCTTTAAGCTCTGCCCAGCGCATGGGTTCAAAAGCGGCGAAAGTGCGCTCTTCTTGCGTTGGTTCTAATAGCTTGACCTCTACTTTTGCCATGATGCGCTCCAGCCTAATTAACGCCCTTCAGGCTCGGGCCTTGAACTGTGAATTCTCATCCTTTCACTTCTAGCCAGCAACGAAAATCTGATTGATTTTGGTTTTTCGGCTCATTCAGGTTTGTATTTCTGCCTGCGAGTCTTCACAGCTCGCCATGAACAGATACCTGCACTTGGCGATGAGCTGCAAGCAGTCTTAAGATGAACTAGAACCCGAATGAGCGGAATTCCGCTTCTGGTTGGTGGTAGCCAGTTGAAGGATCAGAGCCGATGACGGCTTCCGCTGCAAACCAGCCCATCCACGTTCAGCTCACCTCACCAACTCCACAGCGTCCCATCATGCTGCAGCCGGTTCACCGGCAAATAAGCCCTTTGGTAGGGGTATTTGGCCGCCAGCTTTTCGTCGATGTCCACCCCGTGGCCGGGTGACTCGCCGCAGTGCATCATGCCGCGCTCAAAGCGATAGTCGTACGGGAAGACTGACAGCATTTCTTCGCTGTGCGGCATGAACTCTTGCACGCCGAAGTTGGGCACCCAGGTGTCAAAGTGCAGGGCTGCGTCCATGCACACGGGCGAGAGGTCGGTTGCGCCGTGGCGGCCGGTGCGCAGTTGGTACAGGCTAGTTGAAAATCTCACCCACCGCGATCGGCGTGGTGGTGTGGTGCACGTCTTCCAACAAGTGGATGTTGGAGTCCACGGCTTCGCATGCCTTCGGCGCATGTGCAGGCAGCGTTCGGGCAGATGCTTTATCGGGCGCGGGCCTTGGCTGTGCAGGGCGGCAGTATCACCGCCAGGCTTCTTGCCACTGCCTGAACTCACTGGGCCGCAGGCGGTAACGGGCCATATTGCCTTCGTGAAGATGGAGCAGTTGCGTTTCCACGACCTCAATGAAACGGGGGCGATGCAGAGCCTCCATTTGGTGAGCAACTTGCTGAATGTGGCGCACAGCTTGTTTCTTGTTCATTTTTTGGCGCACCACATGGGCGACAACTTCGGCAATGTTTTCCCGGAATTGCAAACGGAAAGGGTCAGGATCGCCCAAGGACTGACGCACTGCTGAATAACGGGCGCACGACCGCTTGTAGGCCCAGATGAACACATCGCGCAGCAACTCGGTGCGATGAAGTTCGTAAACGCCCAACAAGGCGCTGATGTACAAGGACTGCGGAACGTCGACAAATGACAGCGGGCACAGATTGCGCTTGATCAAGGGAATATTGGCCGCCAGACGAGAAACACGTTTGTTGACGTCCACAAACGGTTGCAGATAAGGCAAATGCACCATCACAAAAAATGCCTGCTCAAACGGGTCACGGATCGCCGCTGCAGTGTCCAGCACTTGGTCAAAACATTCCTCGATGCGTTGCGGGCCTTCCAGCGGTAGAAAAGTGGTTTGTCCAATACCCACCGGAATTGAACGCAAACGACCACTGGCGGTGGGATCGTCCAGCAAGTTGTCGCTGAGCAATGCGTGCAGATTCAACAGGGTGTAACGGTTGAAGTCGATGTCATTTGAAGCATCGATCAAAAACTCAATGGCCCCCTTGTGATTGAGGATCATCTGCGCCTCCAAGGCATTTTTGCCCGTGGCGGCCTCGCCCGCTGAAATCAAGCGCTCGGTTTCGAGCAAAGAATAAGTGTTGCCCTCCAGGCGGCTGGAGTTCCACGACAAGTCAATCAACAAGCGATCGGCCAGTTGCCTGGCGTATGTGCCAGCGGGTTCATGGCCACCCAACACTTGCCCCTGCAAGAGCAGTTCATCTCGAATGTCCTGGCTCAGGTAGGCCGTTTCGTTGGGCCGATAACTGTCCAGAAAATCACGCTTGTACCCTACAGGTTGACGCAGCATCATGGGCTGACGCACCCGTGTCTCGACCTCGCGGGCTTCGGGTGACAGAGGAATCAGCGTGTCTGCATGCGCCGTGACACTGCTTGTGCCTGGCGGCATGGCCTGCTCGGCCGAGTCAACTGGCTTGATGCGCCAATATTTCACGGCACGGGCATGGCCTTCGCGGCGAATCCGCTGCTGGGCCATTAGCGCATTGAGCCAACGCTGCAAAGTTCGCCGATTGGGCGCAGACGGCATGCTTCGCTCGATTTGATCAATCGCGACACCCTCAGGATATTGGGTGATGACATCCTCCACCGCTTGGTATTCGTGCATCAAAGGGGCGTTGGCCATTTGGGCTCCTGTCGCGATATTTAAATTGCGACATTTATACCTGAAAAGTGTCGCAATACCATTATCGCGACATTGTGGTGACGTGGAAAGGGTTTGAGGAAGTATGGCGTCAGCCAACTCGCTTGCACCCTGGAGCGCATCGCCCAAGCCATTCACAGCAGCATGAAAAAAACCAAAAGTGAAACGTGTGTGCCCAAGGCGTTTTCGCATCCCTCCAGGTGGTCAATATTGGATCGGCGTCAACACGCCGCTCGCTTCTACACAAATGTTGCTGCTTGAAACGTGGTCACCGTCACTTGGAGCCAGTTGCCAGTTGCTAGTTACCATGCTTAATCTGCGATAGTCTGCATCTTTCTCTTCTTCAAAAAATTACCCGGCAATGACGACACCAATCACGTTGACTGTGGGTGCCATTACCCTCACTTTCAATAAGTGGGAAATCGGCATCGACCACGGAATGCTGTTTCAGGAATCTGATCGCCAGCATCGCCGCCATCCCAACATCGACTACAACTACTACGAAGACCACCCTGAAGAGGATCTTGCCCAAAGGGAAATTTGCTTTTGTCGTTCGCTCGGCTCGATAGTGCCAAGACTCGAGCTACTTGGGTACTCGCTGGCCACAGTCCAGGCAGAGTACGAAAAGCAGGTGACGCAGGACAAGGATCGGCACGACGAGGGCCATGGCACGCCATTAGCAACTCAGTCCGAGCGGCTGGAATTTGTCAAGTTCGTCGAGTTCATCCGCAGGTATCCGGTATCTGACCTTGACGATGAATACCGATTGGATATTGAGCCCGGATCCAATCAATGGCGGGCCCGATTGGCGGCCGATCCCGACGCGGCTTTGCTGCCTCAAGGTGACCAGGATCGCGACGTCGACGGCTACTCTGAACGCAGCCACTTTGGTGGCCTCATCGGCTTCTTATCTCCTTATTCAGTGCTGCGCGTCCTCGCCGAGAACCCTGCAAACCTTACGCTGGACGTTGCCTGGGATTACGGGAATTTCGTTGCTGCCGGCTGGGCAATAAACGAAGACTTTGTCGCCGGCGCCCGCCGTGAACAGACCTTTATGCTGGCCACCGAGGGGACGTCCGACACACACATACTGAAGCGAGGCCTTTCGCTGCTCCGGCCAGACGTTGAAGACTTCTTCAGATTTATCGACATTAAGGAACGCCACCCCTTCTCGGGTACCGGGAATCTAGCTAAGTTCGCTGAAGGCCTCGTCAAGATCGACGTCCAAAATCGCATGGTGTTCGTCTTCGACAACGACGCAGAGGGAGCCGAAGCGTATCGTAGCCTGCAGAAGTTCACCTTCCCAGTCAACATGCGTTCGATGCTGCTGCCCGACCTCGATCAATTTCTTGACTTCCCTGCTCTAGGCCCAAGCGGTGTTGTTCGAACCGACATCAACGGTCGAGCCGCAGCCATCGAGTGCTACCTAGTGTAGTGTTGCATTCTGTTTGGAACTTAAGCGCTTGTTGGCACGAATGACCTTTTGCAAGATGTCGCGAGCGCTTTTTGTCCAGATGAAGGGCTTAGGATTTTTGTTGTGATGTGCGATGTAA
>NZ_NERU01000021.1 GCF_003063265.1 Limnohabitans sp. WS1 | reverse complement strand
CCGCCAGTTCGCCTCCGGTTGCTCCCCACCCCGCTTCGCAGCGACGCAGTTACCTTCGACTACGGGGCCTTGGCTTACCCCGACATGGACTCTCACCATGCTGTGTACGCGCCTTCACGGGCGCACTAGGAGCCCCGCCCCCGGGGCGATGCTGGGTGGTCTGCGAGGCTTTTCGCGACGAGGGCGTCGCTCCTACAGGGGAAATGTCAGACCACAGAGGTTGGCCATGCATGTTGTAGGAGCCCCGCCCTCGGGGCGATTCTTGGTGGTCTGCGAGGCTTTTCGCGACGAGGGCGTCGCTCCTACAGGGGAAATGTCAGACCACAGGGGCCATTCAGTCTTTTGTGTGCCAGCCCCACCCACTCATTGGCCGGTAAATTGCGGTGCGCGCTTTTCCATGAAATGCGCCACGCCTTCGCGGAAGTCGTCGCTCGCAAAACTGAGGGCCATCTCGGCGTTGGCCTGGC
This sequence comes from Limnohabitans sp. WS1, assembly GCF_003063265.1. GTDB lineage: Bacteria > Pseudomonadota > Gammaproteobacteria > Burkholderiales > Burkholderiaceae_C > Limnohabitans_A. Next base: position 74,127 of record NZ_NERU01000021.1, on the reverse strand, counting down.
GGGTGTTTTCTGCCAGCGTCTGAAACGGCGCATCGTACTGCTGGCGCTTGATGACGGCCATTGAGCGCGGCGACACGTTGTCCACCAAATCACGCGCATAGGCGTAGGTTGCGGCGGCCAAAGCATCGGGCGCAAACACCTTGTTGACCAAACCCATGGCCTGCGCCTCAGGGGCCAGCACCTTGCGGGCCGTCAGCAGCAAATCCATCGCGTTGGCGTGGCCCACGATGCGGGGCAGCATCCAGCTCAGACCATGCTCTGCAATCAAGCCGCGCCTTGAAAACGCGGTGGTGAACACCGCGTTGTCGGCCGCAAATCGGATGTCGCAATACAGGGCGTGCACCAGCCCAATGCCTGCGGTTGCACCGTTCAACATGCCGATCACCGGCTTGGGGATCGCCGGGTAAAACCCATATCGCGTCTGGTAGTCCAGCCGCTGGTTCACATCAAAAGGTTTTGTCCAGGTGGTGGCCGTGATGTCGCTCGGGTCCAGGCCCTTGAGCAAGTCCATGTCGGCCCCCGCGCAAAAGCCCCGCCCTGCCCCCGTGAGCACGATAGCCCGCACGTCCTCGTCTGCGGCGGCGGTGTCCATGGCTTCGCGCACCTCGCGCTCCATCACAGCGGTCCAAGCGTTGAGCTTGTCCGGGCGGTTCAAGGTGATGGTTGCGATGCGGTGCTCCACGTTGTAAAGAATGTCTTGGTAACTCATGGCAAGGCCTTTCAAAAAAACAATCAACCATTCCTACACGGTGCGCTTGCCCCGCGCCAGAAAAGCTTGAGTGGCGGGCTGGTCCAGCAGCTGCTGGCTCCAGCGCTTGAGCACCTTTTCCAGGCGTGGCGCGGCCACCCCCAGCTGCACCATGGCCACGCCACCATTGACCGATTCGCTGTAATCGCAAATCAGCCCGTCACGCAGCTCAAAGCGGCTGATGCCGTCGATCACCACCTGCCGCCCCGCAAACTCGGGCACCTTCGAGGTGAAGCTCGACAAAGACCGCGCATAGGCCAGCTGCCCGTTGCACACGGGCTCGAACATCTCCCAGCGGTAATCGGGCCCGGCATCGCGGTGGAACAGCTCGTTCATCATGTGGGCAATGTCGGCGCGGCCCGTGTGGTCGCCGTAGATGTAGTCGTGGTACACGCCGTCGGGCGTGAAGCACTGCGCAAAGGCATCACCATCGCCCGCCTCCGCTGCGGCTGAAAACCGCTTCAACAACGCTTCAAATTCGCTTGCTTGCATGGTGTTGTCTCCTCTGTTTTTAAAATCAATCGGGCAAAGGGTCGGGCAAGCGCTTGAGCGTGCGCACCTTGGATGCGGTGATGATGACCGCTTGCAGCCCAAAGCCCAGCACCACACACCACAGGCTCACCGAGGCCGGAAAATACACCCCCAACAAGCCCCCCAGCGCCGCGCCCAAAGGCCGTGCGCCGGTGCTCGCCACGATGATGATGGATGTGACCCGCCCAATCATGGCGCGTGGCGTGACGGTCTGGCGCAAGGTGGTCGAAGTGATGACCCACAGGATGGGACCCGCACCGTACAAGAAATAAGACAAAGCGGCCACCCAACCCTGGGGCCAAAACAGCGTCAAGGCCATGGTGAGCGCGGCCAGCACCGAAAAATAAGGCCCCACCAAAATCGCCTGTCCAAAGGGCAATGCCGCCACCACGCGTGGTGCCAACAAAGACCCCACGATCATGCCCACGCCGTAACACGCCAGCGTCACCCCCACACCACTCGCGTCCAGCCCCAAATCGTTGATGGCATAGGGCACGTAAGCCGCTTGCAGCATGAACCACGAGATGTTCCAAGCAACCGAGCAAAACACCATGGGCCTGAGCAAATCGCTTTGCCAAACCCACTTGGCCCCGTCTTGCAACTCCAACAAAGGGTGACGTGCGGGCATGGTCGGCCGCGCGGGTTCGGTGATGCCACGCAGGAACAACACCGCAGCCACCGACAACATGCCCGACAGCACAAACGCCGCCGACGCCCCGGTCCACGCAATCAAGGCCCCGGCCAAGGCAGGACCTGCTGCAAACGCCGCGCTGCGTGCCAGCTCCAGCCGACCGTTGGCTTGCGCCAAGCCATCGACCTCGACCAAAGCAGGCACCAGCGAAGGTGCGGCCACACTGAACGCCACCGTCCCCACCGCCGCCATGAAGCCGATGATGGCCAAAGCTGCAATCGACACATGCCCCGTGACGATCAGCGCCAGCAGCAGCAACAAAGCCAGGGCCCGCAGCGTCTCGGCCAGCGCCATCAAACGGGTGCGCGAGGTGCGGTCAGCCAGCAGGCCCAGCGGCATGGACAGCAGTAAAAAAGGCAGCGATTGAATCGATGCCAACAAGCCGATTTCGCCCGGCCCCGCCTTGAGCAGCAACACCGCCACGATGGGTACGGCGGCCAGGCTCAGCTGCTCGGCCGACTGTGCCAACAAGTTGGACCAGGCCAGACGGCGAAAAGAGGCAGAGAGCGCTTGGGACATCGATAACCTTTCAATGCAAGGCATCCTAAATCGTCTTGGGTCCAGAACGAGTCACGTTGGCTCAGGGCAACCACCTCGGACCCCCACGCCCGCTGTCACCCATGCGGCTTGAGCGGGCCGTTCTGGCGGACCTCTGCGGGTCTTCACCCTTGAAGCGCCACCCACATTCCTGTTGAATCTATGGACTGGCTTCCAAGCCCGTCCACACGACAGGAACACCCATGCAACTGAACCTCCAACACGGCCTGTGGGCCGCTGCCCTGCTCACTTTGGCCAGCCAAAACGCCCAGGCCCGAGTCACCCGCATCGTGATCGACGACACCCGGCCAGTGGCTTCAGCCCCCGGCAAGCCTACGGGTATGGCTTACGAGCAAGTCGCAGGCCGCGCCTTTGGCGAACTCGACCCCAAGCTCCCGCAAAACGCCATCATCCAAGACATTGACCTGGCCAAGGACGCCGACGGCAAGGTCCGCTACATGGCATCGTTTGTGATCTACAAACCCGTGAACCTCAAAGACGCCAGCGGTCTGATGTGGCACGACGTGCCCAACCGGGGCCGGGTGTTTCCCTATGCCGAACAAGAGTTAGCCAACGGCGACATTGGGCTGGCCAGCGCGTGGCAGGGTGACAACGCAGGCGCCACAACGGTCAAGCCCAAAGCCAGCATCGACGGCTTGCAGTTCTTGCAAGTGCCCGTGGCCAAAAACCCCGACGGCTCCAAAGTCAGCGGCCAGGTGTTCGGGCGCATCGTCAACCGCTCAGGTCCAGCCTCGCAGCCGCTCATGGTGCAGACCAACCCCGTGCCCTACAAACCCGCCAGCCTTGACACCACCCAAGCCACGCTGGTCTCACGCGGGCGCGAAAACATGAACGGCGAAGTCTTTGACGAACAAGCCATCGCCCCGACCGACTGGGCCTGGGCCAAGTGCGATGCGCAAAACCCCTTTCCCGGCACACCCGACCCCACACAGATTTGCCTGAAAAACGGCTTTGACGCCAAGCGACTCTACCAAGTGGTGTTCACGGCCCAAGACCCCTATGTGCTGGGCATTGGCTTTGCCGCTTGGCGCGATGTGGGCACCTTTTTCAAGCATGCACAAGCCGATGACATGGGCACGCCCAACCCGGTGGCCCGCACCGTGACGCACAGCATTGCGCGGGGCGTGTCCCAATCAGGCAACTACCTGCGCGGCTGGCTGCATCTGGGTTTCAACCAGGACGAAATGGGCCAACAAGTGCACCAAGGCCTGTGGCCCATCATTGCCGGCCGCCGCATTGCGCTGAACTTTCGCTGGGCGCAACCCGACGGCGTGCTGGAGCTGTACCAAGCTGGCAGCGAAGGCCCACAGTGGTGGCTGCCGCACCCTGACCCGGTGCGCGGCACACCCGCAGCCGGCATCTTGGACCGCTGCACCCAAACGCGCACTTGCCCCAAAATCATGGAGCACTTTGGCTCAGCCGAAGTCTGGGCTTTGAAGCTCACCCCCGAATGGATCGGCACCGACGCCAAGCAAGACCTGCCGCTACCGCCCAACGTCAAGCGCTACTACATCGCCAGCAGCCACCACGGCGGTGGTGCAGGCGGCTTTGACACCAGCTTGCCGGGCGTAGGCCTGCCCAAAGCAGGCCCCATGTGTCCTGGCAACAACTTTGGTCAAGGCATCTTGCCTGCCAACCCGGTGCCCCACAAAGAGACCGTCAACGCCCTGCGCGTGCACTTTCGCAACTGGGTCATGAAAGGCACAGAACCTCCCGCCAGCCAATTTCCCACCTTGGCCAAAAACCAATTGGCCATTGCAGAAAAAACAGCTTTGGGCTACCCCAACTTGCCCGGTTTGCGACCCTCCGTGCCCGAGCGCGACTTCATCATGCCCGTGCACGATTACGACTGGGGTCCCGGCTTTAAAGCGGTCGACGGTTCGGGGGTTCCGAGCCATGCACCACCCAAAATCAAACAAGTGCTGACCATGTACGCCCCCAAGGTCGATGCCGATGGCAACGAAGTCGGTGGTCTGCCGGTCGTGCTGCTGGATGCCCCGCTGGGAACCTATCTGGGCTGGAACGTGACCGCAGATGGCGCACGGCCCTTCCACAAAGGCGAGATTTGCAACTATGTGGGCGGCATGGTGCCTTTTGCAAAAACAGCCGCCGAACGCCAAGCCAATGGCGACACACGCTTGTCTTTGCAAGAGCGCTATGGCTCACACGACGGCTATGTTCAAGCCGTGGTCAAAGCCACTGAACGCGCCATGAAAGCCGGCTTTCTTTTGAAGGACGATGCCGATGCGTTGATCGAAGCCGCAGCCAAAAGCGCGGTGCTGCGCTGACCTGATTCGCAAGAGCCCACGGAGTCAGGGACCGTTTTTGGCCCCTGAGGCAAGGGTTGTGGGCTCATGCGGGTTGACCTTGGCGGGGATGCCACCCACACCCTCGAAGTACGCTGCAACTTTCATGGGGGCTGGTGGATGGACCTGGCAAAGGCATACCCACATTTTCAAGTGGTTACACAAATCTCCATCACAAAACCACAACATCAACATCAACGGTGCACCAGCTCTCTAAACCACTAAATTCATGATGTCGCTTTTCGTAAACTGAGCAGGAGCTTGCGCACCGAGGGCAGGCTCAGGTCAACCCAAGCGCTGGAACAGTCTGGTGCCCCGGGATCAAACCCATGCCCTTGCTCAAATTTCAAAAGCCATGACAGAACACCCAACGGTTCGACGGCATTCAGTCCAGATCTTGGCCGCGCTCGGCTGGCTGTGCACGGCCACAAGCATGGCCCAAGTTTGTACCCGCGAATTCGCACCCGTGTGTGGCCAAGTGACGGGTGAAACGACGACCCAAACCTACCCCAACCGTTGCATGCTCAAAGCTGCCCAAGCCCAACATCTGTTTGACGGCGAGTGCACCCACACCACGCCCCAAGCGCCGCCCCAAGCGCCGCCCTCTATCCCCCCAACACTCCCGGGCAGCACCGTCGATGCACACGGCTGCATCCCCTCTGCGGGCTACCTGTGGAACCCCGAACTGGCCCGTTGCATTCGCCCATGGATGACCAGCGTTGTCACGCTGCAAGTGGCAGCACAGCGGCGCAGTTGTACCGCCCTGGTCGAGATGCAATGTCTGCAAGTGCGCGAAATCGAATCCGGTGTCCCTCCCCAAAAATGGCAAGCACTTTTGACAGAAATTGAAGGCTTCCAACACATCCCCGGCAAGCGCTACACACTCCGTGTGCGCAAAGACCGCGTCGAGACGCCCCCTGCAGACGCACCCGACACACGTTACACACTCGTGAAGGTTCTGCCATGAAAACCCGTCTTCTCAAATGGGTCGTGGTGCTGATCTGCCTGGCCACAGCGGTGCTCAGTGTTTATGTATTTCGTCTCAAAGAATTCATGGCCATAGACCGTTGCATGGACGCGGGCGGAGCTTATGAAAAATCTTGGAAAGTTTGTGACAAAAGCCTCACCGAAACCCCTGACACGCGATTTTCTGGCCCCGTGTTTGCAGGCATGCTGGATGGTCAAAAAATCAGCCTGCAACTGCGTGACGACCAAATGGGCTACCGCATGATCGACAACGGACTGCGCGTGGTGGGCGACATGAACACCGAGCGAGGCTTCCAAAACGATGACAACGCTGTGGTTTATGTCCTCAATTGGACCCAAGATGAGGCGCAGCAAATTCGATTTCTGCGTGTGCTGGCCCATGGTGAAGAAGTGCTTCGAAGAATTGGACCTGACCAGCAACTGCAAACAGGTGCAGCACTTCGTGCCAAATAGTCGGCCAAATCAAGGCCCTTGAACGCTCAGGGCAACGCCCACCCCATGAGAGACCTCAGATCAGCTGTTAACCTGAATGAAACAGCCCCGAAGGTCATCATGACAAACACCCGCAGCATCACCCCCCACAGCGCCGAGGAAACCCGCCAACTTGAACTGCTGCGCCAACACCGCAAGGCCCATCGACAAAAAAACGAGTTGACCACGGCGCTGGCCGTTGAGGCCATTGCCCTCCCAAGCCAAGCCACACGGGGCGAACGCCTGGCCGACATCGTGGCCAGCACCGTGGGTTCGTGGCGATTCATCGTCCTGCAAAGCACAGCCATCGTGTTTTGGATCACAAGCAACGCACTGACGGGCACACACGCGTGGGACCCTTTCCCCTTCATCCTGCTCAATTTGTTGCTCTCGTTTCAAGCAGCCTACACGGCACCGGCCATCATGATGAGCCAAAACCGACAATCCGAAATGGACCGTCGCCACGCCCAAAGTGATTACGCCATCAACGTCAAAGCCGAACTCGAAATCGAACTCCTGCACCAAAAAATTGACCTCTTGAAAGCACAGGAACTTCTGGAACTCACTCAAGCTGTGCGCGAACTCTCCTCCCAAGTGAAAGTTCTCAGTCAAAAATACGACCGTTGAGCCTCAAGCCATCTGGGCGATCGGATCGGTCGAATCAAGGTCTGCCAACGGGAGACCAACGACACGACTGAAAATTGAACCAGAAAAAATGGTCGACCAACCCCTTGGACGGATCAACGTGGCCCAAGTGGATGCCACCACAGAAACGCAAATTACCCTACAAACAGCACAAGACGAAGCGCTGGCCATGCGAGACGCAGCCAAGTTTGCACGCCGGGTGCGCCGCCGTTTGGGGTTCAGCCAAGCCGAATTTGCCACCCGGATTGACGTGTCACTCGAAACCATCCGCAATGGGGAACAAGGCAAACGCAGCCCCACAGGCGCGGCCAAGGCATTGCTCAAAGTCTTGGACAAAGCGCCCGAAGCTGCGCTGGCGGCATTGCATTGAACCAAAGACCTCGCACGCGACATCATCGATGCCCTCAGTGTGTCCAAGGCATTGACAACTCAATGATTCAACTGCCCCCAAGCCTTCTCCAGCCGCTTGATGCTCACCGGCTGCGGGGTGCGCAGCTCTTGCGCGAAGAAGCTCACGCGCAATTCTTCCAGTAGCCAGCGAAACTCCAGCATACGTGCGTCTTGGGCGCCTTTGCGTTCGGCCACCAAGCGCCAGTAGCGTTGTTCTTAAGGTTTGGGTTTGTTGCTCATGGCCAAGAACCTGAAGCTCAGACTAAAAAATATTGTTTTCACAAGAATTTTTGATTTATATATCAAAATACAAGACCTACTATCAAAACAACACCATGCCCCCCACTCTTTTAGGCTTTCAGCGTCTGGCGCAAATGCACGGCATCTCGCTGGTGCAGCCGCTGCGCACACGCAGCCAAGTGGGGTCATCGCGCCAGCGCACCGTGGTGGACGGGCACGAGCTGCAGACTTGGCCTGCACGCTACCAACCGGCCGACAGTTTTCGGGGACATTTTGAATTTGGGCTCAAACACGAGCGCCTGAACCTGGAGTTTTTATCGCGGCTCTTTGCCCGATTGCCTGCAGCCGAAGTGGCCGCGTGGATCGCCGAAGAGCCCACGGGAGGCTATGCACGGCGCGCTGCTTTTTTCTATGAATGGTTGACGGGCCAGCCGCTGGATGCCCCCGACACCGCCGCCAATGTGGGTTATGTGGATGCCATCGACAGCACCCAATACCTGGCCGCCCAACGCCCCGACCGGGTGCGGCGCTGGCGGGTCAACAACAACTTGCCGGGGGTGCGCGACTTCTGCCCCATGGTGTACCTGGGGCACGAGGATGCGCGTGACTGGCTTTACAACGTAGCCGAGGGTGTGCGGCAACTCGACGACGCCTATGGCCCCGAGCTGCTCTTGCGCAGCGCCGCATGGCTGACCTTCAAGGAGTCTCGCGCCAGCTTTGCCATCGAGCACGAGGGCGACCAACAAGACCGCGTGCGCCGCTTTGCCGCCGCCATAGGCGAGTTCAGCGGGCGCATGGCACAGCCCTTGTTGCACGAGGGGCTGCACACTTTGCAAAAAGCGGTGTTGGGCGAACGCGCCTTGCGGCTGGGCATCAGGCGCTCGCCTGTGTTTGTGGGGCAAAGCACGTTTTTGGCGCAGGTGGTGCATTACATCGCCCCGTCCGAGGCGCTGGTGAACCCGATGCTTAGCGCACTGGCGCAGCTGGAAGAGCGCACACGCGGTGCAGATCCGGTGGTGCGTGCGGCGGCTGTGGCGTTTGCCTTTGTTTACCTGCACCCTCTGGTGGATGGCAATGGCCGCATCCACCGCTTTTTGATCAACCATTTACTGGCCGCAGACCATGCCGTGCCCGCCAACATCGTGGTGCCGGTCTCGGCCACCATTGCAGCCACTGCCAGAGGGCGAGCCAACTACGACCAGGTGCTGGGGGTGTTTTCAAGGCCGTTCATGCAGGCGCACGCGGGCGACTACCGCTTTGGCACGCAACGCACCTGCCCCGATGGCGTGGTGACGAATTTTGAATTTTCGGCCACCCACGAAGCCCAGCACGCTTGGCGCTTCATCGATTTGACCGAACACGCACATTACTTGAGCGGCGTGTTGCGCCAAACAGTCGAAAACGAAATGGCCCAAGAAGCCCAAGCCCTGGGCCGCAACGACGCCGCACGCGCCGCCATCAAGCAAGTGCTGGAACTGCCCAACGACGAAGCCGACTTGATCATCCGATCGCTCAGTCAAAGCGCTTGGACCGTGAGCAACAAACTGCGCAAAGCACTGCCCGAAATTTTTGACGAAGCAGGCCAGCATCACGCATTGCATGCGCAAATCGTGGCGGGGGTGCGTGAGGCGCTGGAAGGTGGGCGGGGTGGCGACAAATCCACACAATCGGACGACACTGCCCGCGCCATTGCATTGAGCCAAACCCGCACGGAGTGATAGAACATGGCGCTAAAAATAAAAGCGCCCGACCTGCCCGACTTCGACATGGCCGAATACTTCAAGACAGACGAGGACGTGGCCAATTACCTGACCCTGGTGCTGGTAAAAAACGACCCCACCGAGTTGACCCAAGTGGCCCAAGCCTCAGGCCTTACCCGCGAGGCGCTTAACAAAGCCCTGCGACCCACAGCACACCCGCGCTTTGACACGATTGCCCTTGTGTGCACCGCACTTGGGTTGAAGCTCGTGGGGCAGCCAATGCAGGCTTGAGTTGCGACTTAGCGAACACCAATGCCCCTTGCGCAAAGTCATCGGCGGTTCGCCCCTGTTGTATTGCCGGACACAGCACGATTCAGATTGACGAATAAGTCGGTCTCAGGTTTCAAGGACTCACTCATGCCACCGACAACAGGCGCACATCTTTCAAACTGTCTTTCATTTGAATCTGCGCCACTTTCAGGTCATAAGCAGATTGAAGGTTGAGCCAATATTGCGGCGTTTGCCCCAGCGCACGGCCAAGGCGAAGAGCCAACTCGGCCGTGACCGGGCGATCGCCTTTGAGTAAATGTGACACACGCATGGCGGATACCCCAATCGCTTCGGCGAATGCAGCCTGCGTCATGGCCAGATCTTCCAGCGTCTCACGCAAAAACTCACCGGGGTGAATAGCTGGCAGGCCATCCACAGGATTTTTGGCAGTCATTTTCATCACTCCTCAGTGGTAGTCCACAATTTCAACGTCATGCGCATGCCCATGTTCAAACCGAAAACACAAACGCCAACGGTCATTGACACGGATGCTCCATTTGCCAGCCAAATCCCCGGCCAACGCCTCCAAGCGGTTGGAAGGCGGCATGCGCAAGTCATCCACTTCAACTGCTGCGTGAAGCTGAGCAAGGCGCATCACCGCCCGCTTGAGGATCTCCGGTGGCAGACGGCGCGATTTGCCAGTCGCAAACAGGCGCTCGGTTTCGTCGCTGGCAAAGCTTTCGATCATGTGCCGATCATAAACAATTTGTTTATTTAGAGCAATGCATGAGGAAACTCATAAGCCCCCTCAATGACTCAACTGCCCCCAAGCCTTCTCCAGCCGCTTGATGCTGACCGGCTGCGGGGTGCGCAGCTCTTGCGCGAAGAAGCTCACGCGCAGTTCTTCCAGTAGCCAGCGGAACTCCAGCATGCGGGCGTCTTGCGCGCCTTTGCGTTCGGCCACCAATCGCCAGTAGCGTTGCTCTTGGGGCTTGAGCTCGGTCAGGCGCTGGGCGTCGCGGGCGGGGTCGGCGCGGTATTTGTCCAAGCGCTGGGTGATGGCCTTGAGGTAGCGGGCATAGTGCTGCAGCTGGGGCCACGGGGTGGCGGCCATGAAGTTTTTGGGCATCAGGCGTTGCAGTTGCGCTGTGCAGTCGGCCGTCGCGTCGGGGGCGTTTTTGGTGTCCTTGATCTTGCGGGTGGCCGCGCCAAACTCCAGCAAGATGGTGCCCGCCAGTCGGGCCACTTCGTTGGCAATCAGCGTCAGGCGTCCCCTGCCCTCTTCGATGCGGCGCTTGAAGGTGATTTCGTCATTGGGCAGCGGGTCGAGCAAGAAGGCGCGGTCCAGGGCCACATCAATGATCTGGGTTTTCAGCTCATCGGCGGTGCCCAGCGGCATGTAGGCCACGGCCATTTTTTGCAGGTCGGGGATGTTTTTCTCAAGGTACTTGAGCGCGTCTTTGATTTGCAGCGCAAACAGGCGGCGCAAGCCAGCGCGGTTTTTGCTGGCGGCCACGTCGGGTTCGTCAAAGACTTCGATGGTCACGGCGTCTTGCACGTCCACCAGCGCGGGGAAACCGATCAGGGTCTGACCACCTTTGCTGATTTCCATCAGTTCGGGCAGTTCGCCGAAGGTCCAAGTGGTGTAGCGCTGGGGGGCCAATGGCTTGGGCGCGGCTGGCTTTTCCCCTCGCGCTGACGTGTTGCGTCCACCCGCCTCGCGCTGAGGCAAATGGGGGTCTGACCCCGATTGTTTTGCACCCCCACTTTGGGTCGCTTCAGACATTGCGGCAGGCGCTGCAGCGACTTTGAGCTGCGCCAGCGCCTGAAACGCACCTCGCGCTTTGGCCCCCAGCTCGCCTTTGAGCGCACCCAGGTTGCGGCCCATGCCCAGTTGGCGGCCGTGTTCGTCCACCACCAGCAGGTTCATGAACAGGTGCGGGCTGAGCATCTCGTGTTTGAAGTCGGTGCGCTTGATGTCCAAGCTGGTTTCGTCGCGGGCTTTTTTGAGCAGCACGTCGGTGAGCGAGCCACTACCAAACAGCTCAGGCACCGACAGCTCGGCGGCCAAGCGCGTGGCCGATTCGGGAAGCGGCACAAAGCGGCTGCGCGGGCGCTGCGGCAGGCTTTTGAGCAGGGCTTGAATTTTGTCTTTGAGCAAGCCGGGCACCAACCATTCGCAGCGGTCTTCACTCACTTGGTTGAGCACAAACAGCGGCACCGTCACCGTGACGCCATCGCGGGCGTCGCCCGGTTGGTGCAGATACACCGCCGTGCAATCGGTGCCGCCCAAACGAATCTGTTTAGGGAAGGCCTGGGTGGTGATGCCGGCGGCTTCGTGGCGCATCAGCTCTTCACGGCTCAGCAACAACAAGCGCGGCTGCTTGGCGCTCTCATGCCGATACCAGTCTTCGAGCAGGCGGCCGCTGCACACATCGGCGGGCAGTTGCTGGTCATAAAAAGCGTAGATCAGTTCGTCGTCCACCAGCACGTCTTGGCGGCGCGACTTGTGTTCCAGCTCTTCAACCTTGGCGATCATCTTGTGGTTGGCGGCCAAAAACGGCAGCTTGGTTTCCCACTGGTCGCCCACCAAGGCTTCGCGGATGAAAATCTCGCGTGCCCCATGCAGGTCCACCCGGCTGTAGGGCGTGCGGCGGCCGCTGTAGACCACCAAGCCATACAGCGTGGCCCGCTCCAGCGCCACCACTTCGGCCGATTTCTTTTCCCAATGCGGGTCGAGCAATTGCTTCTTGAGCAAATGCGCGCCGACCTGCTCAAGCCACTGCGGCTCAATCGCGGCAATGCCCCGGCCAAACAGGCGCGTGGTCTCGACCAGCTCGGCCACCACGATCCAGCGGCCCGGTTTTTTGCTCAGGTGCGCGCCGGGGTGTTTGTGAAACTTGATGCCGCGTGCGCCCAGATAGGCCTCTTCGTCTTCGAGTTTGTAGCCCACGTTGCCCAGCAGGCCTGCCAGCATGGACAGGTGCAATTGCTCATAAGTCGCGGGCTGCGTGTTGATGCGCCACTTGTGCTCAGCCACCACCGTGAGCAGCTGGGTGTGCGTGTCGCGCCACTCGCGCACACGGCGAATGTTGATGAAGTTCTGGCGCAGCAGCTGCTCGTATTGGCGGTTGCTCAGCTTGTGCTGCGGCGCTTCTTGCGCGGGCCTGCCTTTAATTGGGGTCAGATCCCGATTGTTTTGCCCCGGCTGGCCAGCTGGATTTAATTGGGATCTGACCCCGATTGCTTTAGTGGGGCCGCCCCGGGCGTCGTGAATCCATTTCCACAGCTTGAGGTAACCGGTGAACTCGCTTTTGTCGTCATCAAACTTGGCGTGTTGTTGGTCGGCCTGGGCCTGCAAGTCCATGGGGCGGTCGCGCACGTCTTGGACGCTCATGGCGCTGGCGATCACCAGCACTTCCTCCAAGGCGTTGCGGCCACGCGCCTCCAAAATCATGCGGCCCACACGCGGATCGAGCGGCAGGCGGGCCAACTCCTGGCCAATGGGGGTGAGTTCGTTGTCGTCGTCCACCGCGCCCAGCTCGGCCAGCAATTGGTAGCCGTCGGTGATCGCCCGTTTGGATGGTGCTTCGATGAACGGAAAGTCTTCCACCACACCCAGGTGCAGCGACTTCATGCGCAAGATCACACCCGCCAAGGACGAACGCAAAATTTCCGGGTCGGTGAAGCGCGGGCGGCCTGCAAAGTCTTTGTCGTCGTACAGGCGGATGCAAATGCCGTTGGCCACGCGACCGCAGCGGCCGGCTCGCTGGTTGGCTGCAGCCTGGCTGATGGGCTCGACCATCAGCTGCTCGACCTTGCTGCGCAGACTGTAGCGCTTGACCCGCGCCGTGCCCGCGTCGATCACATAGCGGATGCCGGGCACCGTGAGCGAGGTTTCGGCCACGTTGGTGGCCAGCACGATGCGGCGGCCGTTCGATGCTTCAAAAATCTGGTCTTGCTCGGCCTGTGACAGGCGGGCAAACAGCGGCAGCACTTCGGCATTGCGTGTGAGCGGCTGGTGCGCCAAGTGTTTGCGCAGGTGGTCGGCGGCTTCGCGGATTTCGCGCTCGCCCGGCAAAAAGATCAGGATGTCGCCCCCTGCCCCGCCCTGCCAGAGTTCGTCCACCGCATCGGCCATGGCCTCGTTCAGGCCGTAGTCACGCGACTCTTCAAACGGGCGGTAGCGCTGCTCCACCGGGAAGGTGCGCCCCGACACCATGATGACCGGGGCCGGGCCATGGCGAGACGCAAAGTGTTTGGCAAAACGGTCGGCGTCGATGGTGGCCGAGGTGACCACGATTTTGAGGTCCGGCCTGCGCGGCAGGATCTGGCGCAGGTAGCCCAGCAAGAAGTCGATGTTCAGGCTGCGTTCGTGCGCCTCGTCGATGATGATGGTGTCGTAGGCCTGCAGCAGCGGGTCGGTCTGCGTTTCGGCCAACAAGATGCCGTCGGTCATGAGCTTGACCGAGGCGTTTTTGGAGAGTCGATCCTGAAACCGCACCTTGAAGCCCACCACCTCGCCCAGCGGCGTCTTCAACTCCTCGGCAATGCGCTTGGCCACCGAGCTGGCCGCAATCCGCCGGGGCTGGGTGTGGCCGATCATCCGCGCCCGCTCGCCCGGCTTGGCGTTGAGCTTGCCGCGCCCCAGCATCAGCGCAATCTTGGGCAGCTGCGTGGTCTTGCCCGAGCCGGTTTCACCACAGACGATGATGACCTGGTGCTGGTCCATGGCGGCCATGATTTCGTCACGGCGGGCCGAGACGGGCAGGCCTTCGGGAAAGTCGATTTGGAGTTCAGACATGGGTCAAGTAAAAAGGTAATGGCGCGAACAAGCAGTGCTTACAAAGTACGACCCAAAGGCAGATACAGCGTCATGGGTTTGTCGGCACAGGGCGTGAAGCCGTAATGCAGGTAAAAATTTTGGGCTGCTGTGTCTTTGGCGTCCACCAGCATGGCAAAGGCCGCCACATGCTGACTCGCTTGCAGGCAACGCTGTACCGCCAGACCCATCAGCACCTGGCCCAAGCCCTGCCCACGAAAGCGCTGATCCACAGCCAAGCGCCCGAGCCTGAAACAGGGCACGGGGTATGCGGGCAAGGTTTTGCGGGTGTCGGCAGGCAGCGCGGCGTGGGCCACATGGGCAGCGCTCAGGCTGTAATAGCCGAGGATGGTTTGCGGGGCATCGCTGTCCACCAGCACGCGCACTGTGCTGATGCCTTTTTTCTGGTGCTGCGCGGCCAGGCGGTGCAGGTAGTCGTTCAGCGGCGGCACGCCGCAGTCAAAAGATGAACGGTCGTGGCGCTGGGCTTCGAGCAGTTGCTCTTCAAGCACGCTTGACCTTTGCCGCATCGGCAAGCGCGTCCTTCAAGGCGGCATTGGGCGCAAAATCGCCATTCAGTGCGGCCGCAAAGGCCTGAAAGTCCCGGTCACTCAAGGTGATGCGCGACTCGCGCTCCAGCAACTCCAGCGCCTTGTCTTTGGCCGCCGCCCGCATGAAGGCCGACATGGTGGTGCCCATGAGCGCCGCCGCACGCGAGACCACGTCTTTTTCAGCGGCGTCCATTTTCAGGTCCAGTCGGGCAGCAGAGGCGGTCATGGTGCGGTCCTTTGAAGCGGGGTGTGAGGGGCTCATGGGTCAATTGGTACGGAATTTTACCGTATGGATTTGTTACCCCAGGGGCATATTTTGTTGTGAAAAAAGTTCACGTAAACACGTGCTACACTGATTTACGTGTTTTTCTAGAAAGAGATTTTTCATGAGCAACATCACCCTATCCATTGACGATAACCTGATAAAGCAAGCTCGCATCAAAGCCATCCAAGAAGGCACATCGCTGAGCGCAAAGATGCGCGAACTGCTGTCCTGGTATGTCCGGCAAGACACACCCGCTGCCCCCATCGTGATTCCCAAACTGCCTGTCTCCAAAGCTCGGGGCGGCCTGCAACCGGGCATTGACCCGGGCAGCAATCGCTCTATGTATGACGCAATGGACGCGGACATGGTCCTGACTCGGCTGTCATGACGCCTGATGTCAACGTGCTGGTGGCCGCTTACCGGCCCGACCACCCGCACCACTTGCCGGCCCGCGCCTGGCTGGACGATGCCGTTGTGCAAGCAGCCAACGGACGCACCAGCCTGATGCTGCTGGGCATGGTGGTGACAGGTTTGATACGGATCACCACCCACCCCAAAATTTTTCAACAAACAGATCCTTTACAAGACGTGACCGACTTTGTGGACAGCCTGCTCAGCTGCCCGAGCGTGCAATTTCAGTCACAGGGCACGACCTGGCCCAACCTCAGGCAAGTCTGTCTGGAGCAACAAGTCAGCGGCAACTTGGTCACCGATGCTTGGATCGCCTCAACGGTGATGCAATCCGGTGAGACACTCTGCACATTCGACCGCGATTTTTTGCGTCTGCTGCCCTCCAGCCAACTTCTTTTGCTCAAGCCCTGATTGCCCATGTCCACAGTCTTCAACTTCACCTTCGTGCCCTGGTTCCGGTCCGTGGCGCCTTACATCCACATGCACCGGGGCAAGACCTTTGTGGTGGGCATTGCGGGCGAGGCGATTGCGGCGGGCAAGCTGCACAACCTGGCGCAAGACTTGGCGCTGATCCAGAGCATGGGCGTCAAGATCGTGCTCGTGCACGGCTTTCGCCCGCAGGTGAATGAACAGCTGGCGGCCAAGGGCCACACGCCCAAATATTCGCACGGCATCCGCCTCACCGACAGCGTGGCGCTCGATTGCGCCCAAGAGGCGGCGGGCCAGCTGCGTTACGAGATCGAAGCGGCGTTCAGCCAGGGCCTGCCCAACACGCCCATGGCGGGCTCCACAGTGCGGGTGATTTCGGGCAACTTCATCACGGCTCGGCCGGTGGGCATTGTGGACGGCGTGGACTTCATGCACTCGGGTCTGGTGCGCAAGGTGGACGTGCAGGGCATCACCAACACACTGGACATGGGCGCGATGGTCCTGCTCTCGCCCTTTGGTTTCTCGCCCACAGGCGAGGCTTTTAACCTGACCATGGAAGAAGTCGCCACCAGCGTGGCCACCGAGTTGCAGGCCGACAAGCTGATCTTTTTGACCGAGGTGCCGGGCATTCGCATCGAGCCGCACGCGCCGGCCAGCGACGACAACCCGATTGACACCGAACTGCCACTCGCCGCCGCCAAGCAGTTGCTGGCCTCGCTGCCCAACCCGACCGAACCGACCGACATTGGCTTTTACCTGCAACACTGCGTCAAGGCCTGCGAAGAGGGGGTGGAGCGCAGCCACATCCTGCCCTTTGCGGTGGACGGCGCTCTGCTGCTGGAAATTTATGTGCACGACGGCATCGGCACCATGGTCATCGACGAAAAACTCGAAGAGCTGCGCGAAGCCACCTCAGACGACGTGGGCGGCATCTTGCAGCTGATTGAGCCGTTTGAAAAAGATGGCACGCTGGTCAAGCGCGACCGCACCGAGATCGAACGCGACATTGACCACTACACCATCATCGACCACGACGGCGTGATCTTTGCCTGCGCGGCGCTCTACCCCTACCCCGAAGCCAAAACCGCCGAGATGGCGGCGCTGACGGTGTCGCCCCAGTCGCAAGGCCAGGGCGATGGTGAAAAAGTGCTCAAACGCATCGAGCAACGCGCCCGCGCCATGGGCCTCAAAAGCATCTTTGTGCTGACCACGCGCACCATGCACTGGTTCATCAAACGCGGCTTTGCCCAGGTGGACCCCGACTGGCTGCCCGAAGCGCGCAAACGCAAATACAACTGGGACCGCAAGAGCCAGGTGTTGGTGAAAAAGCTCTGAGCTAAGCAGGCCTCCGTCACGGCCCAAGGGGGTCACTGTGGCATGGCCTCCCTCATGACCAGGCTTCATGACCAAGCATTGGGCAGGCCCAGCCAATCCGTGGTGTAAGCCGACGTCTTGCGCTCCTGCTTCATCCCCCAAACCGGCAGTACACCAATGCCACCCGCACTGGCCAGCTTCAGCGTCCCACGCCCATAGCGCTGGTTCAGCTGGTCCATGGCCAGCATCAGGCGCACGCGGTTTTCGGGCATGGTCTCGTCAAAGTCCAGTGGCAGTTGTTCGCGGGTGGCCGGTTGCAGGTCCATCAGCATCACGCCTGCTTTCGCGTATTTGTAGCCGGGTTTGTACAGGCGTTTGGCGATGGCGTTGGCCGGCTGGGTGATGTGGGCGCTGTCGCTGGTGGGGCTGGGCAGGGGGATGCTGGCACTGCGGCTGTATTGCGGGTCTTGTTGCCGGAAGGGGCTGGTGCGGATGAAGGCCATGATTTGGCCCGTGTGGCTGCCTTGTTTGCGCAGTTTTTCTGCGGCGCGGCAGGCAAATTCGGTGATGGCTTCTTGCAGTTCGATCAGCTCGGTCACCGGGTGGCCAAAGCTGCGGGTGCAGGCGATTTGTTGTTTGGCCGGGGGTTCGTCTTCGAACTCGATGCAGGGGGTGCCGTTGAGTTCGCGCACGGTTTTTTCCAGCACCACCGACCAGCCCGCTTTGGCTGCGGCCGGGCTCATGCGTTGCAGGTCGAGCGCGGTGCAGTAGTCCGAACCTTGACGAATGTTTGAAGCCGAATGCTCAGGCCCACATGCATGACCGCGCTTGTGGCCATGTTGACCAAAATATGGGCCTGCAATCGGGTACTTGGTTAGCGGTTTAAACCACCAACCGTTGTTCCACCAGCTTCACGCCCAAGGTCTTGCTAACTCGGGCCACGGTGTCAAAACGAGGGCTGGCGTCCGGGCGAAGCGCCTTGTACAAGGCTTCGCGGCCAATACCAGAGTCTTTTGCGATCTGCGGCATACCACGCGCTTGGGCAATTTCGCCCAAATTGACGGCATGAATTTCCCAAATTTACGAAATGATATTCCCAAATATTTGTACAAATAATCCCAAAATTACGAAAGCATCAGGCCATGGCTGACCTTGAAATTTTCCCGCGACTCATCGCGCCGCACCTCCTTGAAGCCATGCGCGACACGCCAGTGGTTCTTTTGGCTGGTCCACGACAGGCAGGCAAGACGACACTGGTCAAGGAGATCGCTGGCAACAGCGGCGAATTTCGTTATCTGCCCCTGGATGACGCGCTCACCCTTTTGTCGGCCCAAGAAGACCCGGTGGGCATGATACGCAGCTTGGACCGTGCGGTGATCGACGAGATTCAACGCGCCCCAGGTTTGTTGCTGGCGATCAAAAAAAGCGTGGACGAAGACCGTCGTCCAGGGCGTTTTCTACTCACAGGCTCAGCCAACTTGATGGCCCTGCCCACGGTGGCCGATTCTTTGGCGGGGCGCATGGAGACTTTGTCACTCCTGCCTTTGTCACAAAGCGAAATCGCAGGGCAGTCTGCCAACTGGTTAGACCGTGTGTTTGTTGACCACCTGCCTCAAGCGGGCTCATCTGCCCGAGACGATAACCTGATTGGCCGTGTGCTGCGGGGCGGCTACCCAGAGGCGTTGACGCGATCCACCGACAGGCGTCGCACAACTTGGGCGCGTCAATACCTCGCGGCCATCGTGGAGCGCGATGTTCGCGACATCGCCAACATTGACAAGTTGGATCAACTGCCGCGGTTTTTGCGCGCCCTGGCTCAGATGGCCGGGCAAATGTGCAACTACTCTCAACTCGGCGGCCAAGTGGGCATCGACAACAAAACCGCCGCCAAATATCTCGGCATCTTTGAGCAAATGTATTTGCTCAAACGCGTGGATGTATGGGCGCGCAATCGCCTCAAGCGCATGGTCAAAATGCCCAAACTTCAATTCATCGATGCAGGTCTGCTGGCCACCCTTTTGGACTTGACCGCTGAAGAAACCCAAAAAGACAAAACACGCTTTGGCCATGTGCTGGAAACCTTTGTCTATGCAGAATTGCTCAAGCACGCCAGCACCGCCGAGGGCGACTACCAACTGCTGTACTACCGGGATGCCGACCAGGTGGAAGTCGATGTGGTGATTGAAAACGCCGCAGGCCAGGTGGTCGGGGTTGAAATCAAGTCATCGGCCACCGTCAAAGAAAGCGACCTGCGTGGCCTGCGAAAACTCGCCGGACTGGCGGGGGCTGATTTCAAAATGGGCGTGCTGCTTTATGACGGCGACGAAACCCTGCCGCTGGGCGACAACATCTGGGCGGCCCCGTTGTCGACACTTTGGGGCAAGTGATATTTCGCACACACCCGACACGAATCCGCCGAATCACCTCAATCCCAACTTGGCCAAATGCGCAGCGCCCGCGCAAGCACGCCGTGGACAGCGCCGCCATCGACCGCTCCATCCTCAACTACGCCATCTTGAACGGCGCACTGGCGTTGCTGCCCCAGTCCTGGGCGTCGATGGCCATCATTGCGCTGCCAATCAAAATGGTCTACCGCGTGGGCCTGGCCCATGGCGTGTCGCTCGACCAAGGCCACATCAAGGAGTTCATTGCCGCTGCGACTTGCTGCGCCAAACCTACCAAGGCCTGTTGAGCAGCGGCAAAACCCTGCAACAGCAGCACTTGGGCGACATCCAGGCCCGGGCGTCCACCCTGGATGCGGGCGAGGTGATGCGCATGGTCAGGGGCTGATCAAGCGTCCGCAGGCGTGCGCCAGCGGACCGAGGTGCAGGCCTGAATTTGCTGTAATGGCGTCACACGCCACATGAAAGACCCTGATGCGCTGGCTTTTTTCCCTCTTGCCCTCCCTCTTGTTGCCCGTCTTGTTCCTTTTTTCTGGAGCCGCCATGGCCGTTGAAGAACCGCGTTACACCGTGCTCGTCTCTGACCCGCCTTTTGAGGTGCGCCGCTACGCCGCCTTCACGGTGGCGCAAACGCAAATCCAGGGGGACTTCGATGCGGCCAGCCGCAGCGGCTTTCGGCGCATTGCTTCTTACATCTTTGGCGACAACCTGCAAGCCGGGCTGGGTGCGCAGCGCAAAATTTCCATGACCGCGCCCGTGACCGTGGTGCCAGACGACCAGGGTTGGCGCGTGCATTTTGTGATGCCGTCGGCCGAGAGCGTGCAGACCCTGCCCCAGCCGCTCAACCCGCAAATCCAGCTGCGCCCCGTGCCCGAGCACGAAACGGTGGCGCTGCGCTTCAGCGGCTTCACCACACAAGCGAGCATTCAGGAGCAGACCGAGCGCCTGCGGGTTTGGGCGCAGGCTCGCCAACTCAAGCTCAGCCCCACCGCCCAAATCGCCCGATACGACGACCCTTTCACCCTGCCTTGGAATCGGCGCAACGAGATCTTGATTGACCTGATGCCCTGAAAGCAAGCGGGATCAATCGCCCTGTGCGGCCTGTGCCGTTGTCGGTCTGTTGTAGCCTTGGGCGATGGTCCAAACAGTCTTGCTGCCGTGACGGGGCGCATCCGCAAAAAACTCATTCAAGCCCAGCTTGAAGCCCTGCCCGCACCGCGCAGCGACGCCGTGCTGTGTCCGCTGTGCGATCGCCCCATTCCACCCAGCCAACAAGACGCACACCATCTGGTGCCCAAGTCGCACGGCGGCGCGCACACGGTGGTGCTGCACCGCATTTGCCACCGCCAAATCCATGCGCTGTTCACCGAGACCGAATTGGCCCGCACCTACGCCACGGTCGAGGCCCTGAAGCAGCCCGAAGAGATGGCCCGCTTCATCCGTTGGGTGCAAACCAAACCCGACGCATTTTTTGAAAAAAGCCGCAAGAGCCAACGGCTCAAAAGCAAGCGCTGAGCCCCAGAATTCCAACCCACGAACTTGCCCCTGAACACCCATGACCATGCCAACCTCGACCGCCAGCCGGATCGAACTGAAAGATTTTCACCTGGCCACCCGCATCGGCACCTATGCGCCCAGCGACACCGTGCCCGAGTACCACGCGCTGGACTTGACCCTCTGGGTCGACTCTGATCTGGTGCTGATTGCCCAAGACGGCATGGCGCATGTGTTCGACTACGACCCACTGGTGGTCGAGATCGAACGGCTGGCGGCCGACGGGCTGTACGAGACCCAAGAGCGGCTGATAACGCGCATCGTGCAGGCCTGTGCGGCTTACCCGGTTATTGAGGCGCTCGACATCGCCTTGCGCAAATTTCCGGTGCGTGCGGGCAGCGGCTCTTTGGGCGTGCGTTTGGTGGTGGACGGGGCGCGACTGCAGCGCATGCGAGACGGCCTGAGCTGAAAGCATTCAGGGCGTGAGCCACTCCCAGGTGTTGGCGCTCAGCTGCGCCCGGCGATGCCCGTCGCGCGACAACTCCAGCCAGTCCATCTGCAGCACCTGCGCACGCAGCAAGGCAAAGCTGTGCGTTGGCGCGGAGGCGTTGGCCTTGGGTGCATCGGCCATGCCACTGGCTGGTGGCAACAGCGCACCCGGCGGCCGTGGCGACAAATAATCACCCGCAGCCGCCGACTGTTTGACCCCTTGCCAAAGCGCCTCGACCTCTGGGCCAGAGGTGATGACCGAGCAAGTCACCCGCACCCGCAATTGCCAGCTCAAACGCGCACTCCAAAACACCAGCACCGCTGGCGCTTTCGCTTGCAGTTGAGCCACTTTGGGACTGCGGCTGTCGGTGTAAAAAGTCAGCAGCCCAGCCCCAGCGTCCACCTGTCGCAGCACCACGGTGCGTGCATCGGGCAAGCCGTCTGCGTCGGCAGAGGCCAGCACCGGCGTGCGCCATTCGTGGTGCCGGTCCAGACTGGCCCGGCCCAGCTCTTTCCAAATTTGCGGGCGAATTTCTTCGGGCGTTTGCAAGTGGATTTTCATGATGATGGGGTCGGGTTGCGTTGAGTAGGGTGGGGCTTCAACCGAATGGGCTGACGTGTCGTGCGGGCTCACAACAACACAATCTCCACACTCCCCGTGAGCACCGGGCGGCACAAAATCTTGTAGCCATCGGCGTCAAAGTTAGCGGCTACTTGGCTGGCCGTTTGGCCCAGTTGGCGGGCCGCTTCGGGGGTGGGGGCGCTGCCCAAATAGCACCAGTGCTTGACGACGTGGATTTGCGTGAGTTCGGCATCGCGTTCCACCAAACCCACCGCGCCCGGGTAAGGCCAGCATTCCACGCGCAGCGCCAGCAAGCTGCTGAACAGGCGTTCGCGGTGGGCCTCTGGGGTTTCGTCGCCCCGGCACACACCGGCGCATTGGCGAATGGCAGCCCTGAAGCAGGCTTTGCCGGGCGGCAGTTTTTCCAGGCCCAGCGGGCCGTAGCACAGCTTGTTTTGGTCGGCGATGGCGCGCAGCGCATCCAGCGCCGCATGGCGGCTGGCGTAAAGGCCATACAGCTCGGGCTGGCGGGCAAAGTCGATGTCACGGGCGTAGACCACTTGCGGCACCTCGCCCGTCAGTTGCAAGCTGCACAGCTGTTGGTTGCGACGCAGTTTTTGGTTGAACAGGGGGTGCTGGGCCTTGATCATTTGCGCCTCCAGCAGCAACGCGCCGATCTCGCCGGCCGTGCGGATGTGGCTGATGCGTTGGGTTTGGCGCAGCATGCGGGCCTCGTCGGGCGTGCGCAGGTGCGACAGCAGTCGCGAGCGGATGTTGATGCTTTTGCCGATGTACAGCGGCAAGTCGCCCTCTTGGCCATGGAAGGTGTAGACGCCCGCCCCAGTGGGTGCGTCTTCGATGGCTTCGCGCAGGTGCTGCGGGTATTCGTAGACCCGGCTTTCTTCAAAGTCGTCGCGGCGGTGGCGGGGGGAAATGGTGGCCATGTCAAACAGAGGAAATCATGTCAAGTGGGGTGTTGGTGAATGGTAGCGATCACCACGCCCCAGATGTCCACGCTTTGGCCTTCTTTGGGCACGATGTCGGGGTAATCGGGGTGGGATGCTTGCAAACGCAAACCCGTACCGAGCAAGCGCAGGGTTTTGCAGGTGAAATCACCGTCAATCACGGCCAGCACGATGTGCCCATCGGCAGGCTCAATGGCGCGGTCCACCAGCACCACCGAGCCATCCAAAATGCCCGCATCGCGCATGCTCTCGCCGCGCACGCGGATGTAGAAGGTGGCCTGAGGGTGTCTGACCAACTGCTGCATCAGGTCGATGCACTCGACCTGATGGTCTTCGGCGGGCGAAGGAAATCCCGCCGCAATGCTGGCGGGCAAGGCCTGAACCCACCAGTGTCCGGGGGGTAAGGCTTGGGGGGTGTCGGGGGCGTGCATGGTCAGGGTCTGGCAATGGCGTGATTCACTCAAATACTGTTTATATTTACAGTATACTGACCTCGTCATGCTTCTTGCCGTTGTCTGACATTTTTGTTGATTCACGCCCCGGGCTTTGCAGCCCGGGGCGTTTTTTTATGCCCTGTGATGTCGGGCACGCAAGGCCCTGCGGGGGCTCTGCGGCTGTGGGGCCAGCCGACAGGATGGATTTACCCCGCTACCGGCTGCGCCACCAACTTCACGCCCAGGGCCTTGCACACGCGGGCGACGGTATCAAACCGAGGGCTGGCGTCCGGACACAGCGCTTTGTACAAAGCCTCGCGGCCGATGCCTGCGTCTTTCGCGATCTGTGTCATGCCACGGGCACGGGCAATATCACCCAAAGTGGCGGCCAACAATGCAGGATCACCATCTTCCATCACCAAAGTCAGGTACTCAACAATGCTTTCATCGTCTTGCAGCATCTCGGTGATGTCGAAGGGTCGGGTATCGGGTTTCATGGTTCATTCCTTGAACAAACGGGCCAACTGAATAGACGCGGCAATGTCAACCGCTTGAGTGGACTTGTCGCCACCGCCAAGCATCAAAGTCTTGTGTGGTCTTTACTTGGTACATGGTTGAAAAGCATTCGATCGAATACAAAAATCACCCCCTCGCAGGGGGACTCCAAAGCAATAGGTTTGGCGCAGGCCCCATGTCGGGGCTGAAGCCGCCGACCTACGGCATATCAAAGGCATTGCACTGCAGGTCGGCACTTGCTGAGTCGAACCATGCCAGCCATCAGCGCATGCGGGCGCTCAGGCTGCCCAGCGGCGCAGAAAACTCGGCGCGCCAGTTTTCGCCCACTTGCAGCGGCCAGGCGTCGGTCCAGGTGCCGGTGGTGATCACATCGCCCGCTTGCAGATCGACCGCGCCGGGGCATTGGCGCAGTTCTTTCAAGAAGTGGTGCAAGGCGTTGAGCGGGCTGTCGAGCACGTTGGTGCCGCTGCCCTGCTCCACCGCCTGGCCATTTTTGAACAGCGTGACGCGGGCCTGCGCCAGCAGGGTGTGCAAAGCCTGTGCATCGGCGGCCAAGTGCTCAACAGGCAGGCGCTGACCCACCAGCAGGCGGGCGTGCAAGCCGCTGTCGGCCATGGTGTCGGTGGCGGTGAACTTCCAGTCCAGGCAGTGCGACTGCACGACTTCAAAACCGGGGGCCAGCCAGTCGATGGCTTCAAACAATTGCTGCAGGCTGGCGTTGGCTGGGGGCGTGGCCTTCATGCAGAAGACAATTTCAGGCTCCAGCCGGGGCTGGCAGGTGGGGGTCAGGTCGATGCTGCCTTCGGCCGTCCCTGTTGCCGTGGGCTCGGCAAAGCCCAGACCTGTGTCCCAGACCGTGCCCCACATGGGGCCAAACACCTCGTAGCGCTGCCACAGGGTGCGGTTGGTGAAGCCAATTTTGTAGCCCTTGGCCACTTCGCCGCGCTGCTGGCGCAACTGGCGCACAGCCAAGGCTTGTTGGTAGGCCGCTGCCGTGTCAGGGCCGCCCACCACGCCGGGGGCCTGGCCCCACAAACGGGCTTGGTCGTGGTGCTGCAAGAGTTGTTCGGGGGTCATGGGGTGTCTCCTGATGAAAAGTGAAATAGACCGATGCTGACGGGTCAAGCGCGTGCTGCATCAGCGCTGCAAAAAGCCTCGCAGACCCAGGCCACATCGCCGTGACTGCGGGTGGACTCACAGGGCCACATAACGACCGTCGCCTTGACGGGCAATTTGCCCCTGCGCCAGCAGTTCATCCAGATGCATGCCAATGGTGTTGCGCTCGGCACAGGGCACAAAGGGCACGTCGTAGCCTTGGGGATACAGCAGGCGGCGGTCCACCAGCTCGTCCAGGCTGTGCGGAGTCTGCAAATAGCCCAGCAGCTGCTCGCTGCGCTCGTCGATCTTGCTGGCAAAGCGGGCCAGGTCGGCTGCAAATTGCGCCCGGTCGGTCACCACCGCTTTGTGGTGCGAGGTGGCCCAGATGCGGGCGTCCAGCTCGGCGACTTTTTTAAGGGTCTGCCGAAAGTCGCTCAGGCTGGAGGTGGCGTCGCCGTAATAAGGGCCAAAACCGCTCAGGTCGATGTCGCCAATGAAGGCCAGGCCTTCGCTTTCGACCACCAAGGCGCAGTGGCCTGCGGTGTGGCCTGGCAAGTGGTGCGCCCGCACGCGCACGCCGCCGCCCAGGTCCCAGACCGCGCCGTCGCTGTAAGCCGTGGCGTCGGGCCGGGGCTGGTAATGGAAGTCCTTTTGCACGATGGCGTGCATGGCGTCCAGCACCTCGGCGGGGTAACCGTAGTGTTGGCACAAGCCATCCCACGACTGGGCGGCGGCCAGGTCGGCCTCGTGCACCTGCACACGGGCATGCGGCAGGCGGTGCAGCCCGGCCATGTGGTCTTCGTGCACATGGCCCAGGATGACCAGGTCCACCGTGTCCAGCTCGGGGCCGATGCGGTTGGCCACCTCGGGCGTGTCAAAGGCCACGCGCATGTCGGCCCCCTGCACAATGAGCTGGTTGCCGTCGGGGTACTTGCCCGACTTTTCACCCAGGTGCACACGGACCGCACCAAAATTCAACACCGAGGTCATGGTTGCCTTTCCTGAACTGCGCCCCATCCAGGGCGCGACAGGCCACTATAGCCAGCGTGACACCCCAATGCTGCCGCGCGCGCTACAGTGAACCGCATGACCGACCTGCCCTCCCCCGCCACCCTGGCCGCCACGGCCTTGATCGACAGCGACCACCCCGATGTGATCGCCTTGGCGCGCCAGCACGCGCAAGGCGCTACCGACCGCGAACGCGCGGTGGCGCTGTACCTGGCGGTGCGCGACCGCTTTCGCTACGACCCGTACCGCATCGACCTGTCGCCCCAAGGCATGCGGGCCAGCTCGGTCATCGCCCAAAGCTCGGGCTGGTGTGTGCCCAAAGCGGCGCTGATGGCCGCAGCCTGCCGGGCAGCGGGCCTGCACGCCCGCCTGGGTTATGCCGATGTGCGCAACCACATGAGCACCGAGCGCTTGCGCCAGACCATGCAGACCGATGTGTTCATCTGGCACGGCTATGCCGACATCTGGCTGGACGGCCAATGGGTCAAGGCCACACCGGCCTTCAACATCGAGCTGTGCGACAAATTCGGCCTGCTGCCGCTGGAGTTTGATGGGCGAAACGACTCGATTTACCACCCGTTCGACAAATCAGGCAACCGGCACATGGAGTACGTGAACCAACGCGGCACCTTTGACGACATGCCGCTGGCGCAGATCGTGGTCGACTTCCAAACCGTTTACCGAGGCTGGATGGCCGAAAAAGCCCCCTTGAAGGAAGCCAGCTTCGAGCAGGATGTGGCCAGAGAAACGCGATGACCCAACGCGCACTGGTTTTGCTGGACTCGATTGCGCTGGTCAACGCCACGCATGCGGGAACGGTGATCGTGTCCGGCTCGCACGGGGGCTTGTCGGCCTCGCATTTCGTCACAGCACAAACCCACAAACCTTTTGCGGTGGCTTTCAACGATGCAGGTGGTGGCAAAGACGATGCGGGCCGCGTGGCGCTGCGCGAGTTACAGGCCGTGGGTGTGCTGGCCATTTTGTATGCGCACACTTCGGCCCGCATTGGCGAGGCACAAGACGGGCTGGACAACGGCGTGGTCAACGGCCTGAACGCTCTGGCGCTGGCGCAGGGCCTGCAGCTGGGCATGCGGGTGTCTGACGCCGTGCGGCACCTGACTGAAAGCGCAAACGGCCGTGCCCGCTCTTGAGTACCTGCGCCGCTGGCGTCTTTGGCTGTGCTTGAGTTTGGGACTCGGGGTTTCGGCCTACGGCCAGCCTGTGCCGGAACTTCTGCCGGGTGCCGACGGTTTGGCTCTGAAAGTTTGGGTGTTTCACCCTCCTCAAAAAACACATGACACACAGCGCCCAGTGGTGATCGCACTGCATGGGTGCGGCGGCATTTACGCCACGATCGGTTCGCGCAAAGGCCAGCTCAGTGCTCGCCATCAAGGCATGACCGATTTGCTGCTGGCGCAAGGCTACAGCGTGGTTTGGCCCGACAGCCTCACACCCCGACAAGAAATCAGTTTGTGCGAACAGCGCATGGCATCACGCCAGGTGCGGCAGAGCCATCGGCGCAATGACGTGCACACCACCTTGGCTTGGCTTGCCCAACAAACCTGGACAAATCACCAACGGGTTGCCTTGCTGGGTTGGTCCCATGGTGGGAGTGCCGTGCTGGCCAGTTCAGACAGCACACAAAAACTCCCTCCGTCCAGCGTGACGCCAGACATCGCTTTGGCCTTTTATCCGGGCTGCGCCGATGCACTGCGGCGTGCCTATCAGCCGACTTGGCCCGTGCACATGCTGCTTGGAGCCTTGGACGATTGGACCCCTGCCGAGCCCTGTGTGGCTTTGGCCGAGAAAGCAAGCATGAGCTTCAAGCTGTACCCGGACAGCCACCACGGCTTTGACAACCCGGTGGGACAAGTCCAACACTTGCCCCGTGTGCCCAATGGCCAACACCCGAGCATGGGTGTTCACGCTGGGCGCAACCCCGTGACCGGCCCGCAGGCCTGGCAGGATGTACTGGAGTTGCTCAAGAAACAGTGGCCGGATCCAGTCGCTCACTGAGCTGACGAGACGCAGCGGCCAAAGGCACAGCCTCGAAAGCCACGCGACTGGGCACGTCGCAGGCCACCCACATGGCGGGCGGCTGGGTGTGCATGACGATGCCGGCCACGCTTTCGACGCGGCTTTCGGGTGGCACGCTCGGGTCAGGGCTGCGGCAGATGGACAAAAAGCCGTCGGATTCGTCGCGCAAAAAGTGCTCCAACTCGGCTTGCCCAATGGGCGTTTGCAGCGCGTGTTGCCCGGCGGTGCTCAAGCGGTTGTGGCTCGACAAACCCGGGCCCATGGGGGCTTGTTCGGCCAACAAAGATTCACACACGAAATGGTTGGTGTGCACCACCACGCCGTCGGTGGGCGTGACCTCGGCCCAGCCTGCGGGCGAGACTTCAAAGCAGGCGGCCTGGCCCTGGGCGTCGGCGCAGGGCACGTTAGAGGCCGCGCCAAAGCCCAAGCCCAGATCAGTCTGCAAAGCCTGCAAACGCTCGCGGGCGTGCGCCACAGAGCGGCAGTCCAGCAAATGCCGCAGCAACACATGCACCGGAACGCCCACGCGAGTGCCGTCGCGGTTGGAGCGCAAGATGTTCAGGCCCAGCGCAAAGCCCGATTGGTTGATGCCGATCTTGGCCAGCATGCCCGCCTCGGTCAGGGTGGTGATGCTCTGGCCGCTGGGACCTTGGGTGTGCAGCACGACCAGGGCTTCGCGTTGGCGGCCCATCCAGTCCCAGTTTTGCGCGAGCCAGGCTTGGCCTGTGCGGCTGGCGGCGGCGGTGACGCCCATGGCCGTGCATTCGCCGTCGCGCAAGGCACTGTCCCAAGCGGCTTGCTCCAGCCAGTCGGGCAGGCCTGCGGCGCGGTTGGCGGCCAGGGCCGCTGATGCAGCGTCTTTCAGGTGCGGCGCATCGGCCAAAAACGTGGGCGGCAAAATTTCGGTGCGGCAGTTCAGCGCCATCAGGCTGCCCAAGCTTTGGCCACTGCCTTGGGCCATGCCGCGCAACTCTTCCATCAGATCGGCGTCGACCTGTTCAATCACCGGCTCAAAGCGCATGGCGCGCTCGCAGGCGCTGGCCCAGTCGATGCCACAGGCGGCAAACAAACGGGCGTAGGTGACCACGCTGTGCTGGATGCGGTCTTGGGCCTCGCGGCCATAAATCTGGCCGCGTTCATGGGCCGAAGCGGCGCCCAGGGTGTCGATGCAAGGGAACATGGGAAGGTCTCCAGAAATTGGGTTGCAGTGCCAGATGGGCATCTTCAGAAATTACTCGGCATCAAGACCCGAAGCAATGGCCGGAAACTGCCGGGCCACATGCACCACCGCGCGCACAGTGGCGGTGCAACGGACCGGGTCCTGATCGAAGTAGACAATGTAGTTTTCATGGGCCACCAATTCATGCGCATCGGCGACACGCTGGCTGGCCCTGCGCGGGAAATTGGGATCGCTGAGACCATCGACTTGGGTGTCGATCCAGAGCCACAAATCGAGCGCTGCAAGAGGGTTGTCTTTGGCAACCCAGGCTTGTATCGCGTCCAGATCTGCTTGGTATTCCGGACGACGGATGATTTGCCAATGTTCACAGCTCATGGCTGGTGCAGGGCTTGCCGTTGGGCGAGCTTGGCGGCACGAACGGCTTGCCATTCTTCGTGCGACACGTCAGGGCGCGGGTCATCACGGCTGGCCTTGACTTTGGCAGCGACCCAGCGGTCGTATTCGGCAGCGCGGGTCAAGGCCTGCGCCCTGTCAGGCCGGGAGCGCTTTTGCAAAGCCGCTTGTTCGGGCTGCCACTCCTCCAAATGGTCCAGCACGATGCGTTGCACACCCAGCTTGTGCAGCAATTTCAAAGCACTGTCGGTGGTGCCAAACAGGCGCGGCACCGCGCTGCGCGCCTGCACCAACAAGGCCTCGCCTGTGCGGGTCACCAACTTCACACAAAAACGGGGGCCTTGGGGCACCAGCGCCACCGACTCGATGGCACCGTGCGCCAATGCGGCTTGAAATTGGGTTTGGGTTAGGGTGAGCATGATGGGACAATTAACGTTAATCAAGCGCATTTTATACATTAAAAATACGCCCCCACAGCACCCTGCAAAACCCCAACACACGATCGAACCAAGTTGCCCAGCGCACCCTTTGGCACCTCGGTGACTGTGGGCGGCAAGCCAATGGGTTCATCATGAAAGTCTGTTGAATTGGAGACCCTATGCGCTTGCTGATCGCGATGATGATGCACGAAACCAACACTTTCTCGCCGGTGCCCACCGACCTGCAGCGCTTTGCGCTGGGCCCGGGCGAAGCGCCGCCACGAGGCGAGGCGGCCATTGCGGCGTTTCGTGGCACGGGAACGGCCACCGGGGCCTTCATTGACTTGGCCGAGCAAGCGGGCGCAGAGTTCGAGCTGGCCCTGGGTGCGCACGCCGCGCCCAGCGGGCTGGTGTTTGACGATGCCTACGAGTCCATGAGCCAGGCCATTTTGCAGGCCGTGGCGCGGGGCGGTTTTGACGGCATTTTGCTGGACCTGCACGGCGCGATGGTGAGCGAAAGCCACGAAGACGGCGAAGGCGAGTTGCTGCGCCGCATCCGCGCCATCAACCCCAAAACGCCGATTGGCGTGGCCTACGACATGCACGCCAACGTGTATGCCGACATGGTCGAACTGGCACAAACCGTGGCGGGCTACCAGACCTACCCGCATGTGGACATGTATGGCACCGGGGTGCGGGCGGGCTCGGCCTTGATCAAGCTGCTCCAGGGGCAGGCCAAGCCCACCACAGCTTGGGGGCGCTTGCCCATGATCCCGCACATCATGCGGCAAAGCTCGCTGGACGAGCCCAACCGCTCCATCCAGGCCCGCGCCCAGCAAATGGAGGCCGAAGGCGCTTTGTGCGCCAGCGTGTTCACCGGTTTTCCGCATGCAGACATCGAAAACGCCGGCATGTCGGTGGTGGTGGTGACCGACAACGATCCCGCACTGGCCCAGCGACTGCGCGACGAGCTGATGCAAATGGCCTGGGACAGCCGCGCCCAATGGGTGTACGAACTGGAGCCACTGGCCGCTTCGGTGGCCCGCGCCAAAACGCTGACCGACTATCCGGTGATGCTGCTCGACCATTACGACAACGCCGCTTCGGGCGGCACCATGGACACCACCGCTGTGCTGGCCGAGGTGCTGCGCCAGGGCTTGCGCAACGTGGCCGTGTTTGCGATTTTTGACCCGCAAGCGGTGCAAGAAGCCATCGCGGCGGGCATCGGCGCGCAAGTGCGCTTGCAAGTGGGCGGCAAGATGGCCATGCCGCTCATGCCGCACCACAGCTCACCCATCGAGTTGTCGGGCGTGGTCAAGCTGATCTCGAACGGCAAGTACCGCAACAAAGGCCCCATGAGCCAAGGTGCCCGCCAGAACATGGGCCAGGCGGTGGTGATCGACACGGGCGATGTGGAGGTCGCGCTGATCTCGCGCCATGTGGAGCCTTTTGACGTGAACGCCCTGCTGTGCCTGGGCATCGACCCGACACAAAAGCATTTTGTGGTGCTCAAAAGCCGGGTGCACTGGCGTGCTGGCCTGGGGCATCTTGCCGGTGCCACGGTGGAATGCGCCGGGGCCGGAGCCTGCACATCGGACTACAGCGAGCTGCAGTTCAAAAAACTGCGTCGGCCGATTTACCCGCTGGATGCGGGGGTGGATTGGTCAAAGGCCGCGCAGTAAACACCAAACTTCAGCCACGGGCAGAAGCTTTTTTTGCGCCACAAAGGCGCAATCGGTTTTGCGTGGCTGGCATGGGCGAGCGCCACACTGGCTGAAGGGGTTTTGTGAAGGCAAGGGTTGAAGATACGGGGGAAAACCAGAGCTTGACCGGCTTGAATCGCCTGCCTAGCATGACCCGTCATATGGGATGACACCTGTCTACCCGCGCACTTGCCCGAAAGCCTTCACATGACTCTGCCCACCCTCGCCCTCTTTACCGGTGACCCTGCAGGCATCGGCCCAGAACTGGTCGAAAAAATGCTGCAAAAGCCCTCGTGGACGACGCACGCCCGGGTCGTCCTGATCGGCCAGAAAGGGTCGATCCAGGTTCCTGACAACGTGGTCTGGCACGACTGGTCTGGCATGAACGCCCCTGTTTTTGAGCGCGGCGTGGCCAATGCGCACAACGGCCGCTACATGATCGAGGCCCTGGCCGCCGGGGTGGACCTGGTGACCTCAGGCCAGGCCGATGCATTTTGTTTTGCCCCGCTGAACAAGTCTGCCCTGCGCCAAGGCGGCATGACACAAGAGGACGAACTGCGCTGGTTTGCCGAGCACATGCACTTTCAAGGGGTGTGTGGCGAGCTCAATGTGCTCAAAAACCTCTGGACCGCGCGGGTGACCTCGCATGTCCCCCTGAAAGAAGTCTCCAGCTTGCTGAGCCCGGACAAAGTGGCGAACGCCATCCGCATGATTTCGCAGGCCCTGCAGGCCTCGGGCGTCGCCAGTCCTCGCATCGCGGTGTGTGGACTCAATCCGCACAACGGGGACAACGGCAACTACGGCGACGAGGAAGGCCGCATCATCACCCCGGGTGTGCAGCAAGCTGCCGACCTGGGCTTTGCCGCCGATGGCCCTTTTCCGGCCGACACCGCCTTTGTTCGCGCCATCCGCTCGCCAGGCGGCTACGACGGCGTGGTGACCATGTACCACGACCAAGGCCAGATTGCCATGAAGCTGATGGGTTTTGAGCAAGGCGTGACGGTGCATGGCGGCCTGCCCTGCCCCATCACCACCCCGGCCCACGGCACGGCGTACGACATTGCAGGCCAAGGCGTGGCCAACCCACAAGCCATGACCAACGCTTTCGAATTGGCCGCCCGCATGGCCACTTCCAGGCGTTCATCACAAGCACAAGCTGAGGAGACCTTGTCATGAAGTTGAAGAAAATCCTGATCACGGCCCTGCTGGCCACGCCCTTGCTGGGCCTGGCGCAAAGCTACCCCAACAAGCCCGTGCGCATCATGGTGGGGGCCAACGCAGGCGGCGGCACCGACATCATTGCCCGCATGCTGGCCGAAAAAATGGGCGAAGCCTTCAAAGGCTCGTTTGTGGTCGAGAACAAACCCGGTGCCTCCAACACCATTGCCGCCGACCTGACGGCCAAAGCCCCGGCCGATGGCCACACCCTGCTGGTCGCCACCAACACCGGGCAAGCCATCGCGCCGCACCTGATCAAACTGAGCTTTGACCCGATCAAGGACCTGACGCCTGTGGGCCTGATCGTGACCGTGCCCAATGTGCTGGTCGTAGGTGCCAATGTGCCCGCCAACAACGTGGCCGAGTTGGTGAGCTTGATGAAGGCCAAGCCCAACGAGTTCAAGTACGCCTCATCCGGCGTGGGCAGCACCCAGCACATCGCGGGCGAGGGTTTCAACCTGGCTGCGGGCGTGAAAAGCATCCATGTTCCCTACCGGGGCAGTAGCCAAGCGCACCTGGACATCATCGGCGGCAACGTGCAGATCATGTTCGACACCACCTCCTCGGCCATGGGCCAGATCAAGGCGGGCAAATTCAAGCCCCTGGCCCTGACCACCGCCACCCGCAGCAGCGAGTTACCCCAAGTGCCGACATTGGCCGAGGCCGGTGTGAGCGGCTTCGAGATGAGCACCTGGTACGGCATGTTCGTGACCACCGGCACCCCACCCGAAGTGACGCAGCGCCTGCAAACCGAGCTGGCCAAAATCCTGAAAATGCCCGACATCCAGGCCAAACTCAAAGGTCTGGGTGGCGAGCCGGGCAGCATCACGCCCGAGCAATTTGCGCAAATGAACCGTCA
Source organism: Limnohabitans sp. WS1 (assembly GCF_003063265.1). GTDB lineage: Bacteria > Pseudomonadota > Gammaproteobacteria > Burkholderiales > Burkholderiaceae_C > Limnohabitans_A. Next base: position 40,021 of record NZ_NERU01000021.1, on the reverse strand, counting down.
GGAATTTGCGCGGTTTGGCGATCTGATCAAGAAGGCCAACATCAAGCTGGAGTGAGGCTGCCTCGGCCACACAAGGTGGCCACCAAGGCCTGAGCCGAGCTGTCGTCCAGGCTGTGCCCACGCCACACGGTGTGGGCATCGGCACGCACCATGAGCAAGGGGTGTTGGTATTCGGTCGGCAAGTCTTTCACGCCCGACACATCGAGCACCCGCAGCGGCATGCCTTGGTGTTCGGCCGCGGCTTGCAGGGCCTGCAGCGCATCGTCCAACCCCGGCTTCAGGCACAGCAAGGTGTAAGCAGGACCCAGAGCGTCGTACAGCGACTGGCCCTCACCCAGCCAGAAATGCGGCGCACGGCAACCCGGCACCGTGGACGCCGTGAAGCTGCCCATGCTGTACTCGGGCGCTTTGTCGCCGTCGTACACCATGACGGGTGATTGGTCGTAGTAATAGCCAAAGTTCAAGCCAGCGCAGCAGTACTGCTGCACGTTCAGGTCGTACAAGTTTTGGCCAAAGGCCTCGCGGGCGGCCTGCCCTGCCGGACTGTCTTCTTCCAGATTCAGCGGAATCTCGCGGCGACGCTGGCTCATGGCGTGTGCGTGGTTCATGGCAAAGCGCGAGACCTGCTCGGTGATCGGGTGGCGTTCTTTTTCGTAGGCGGCCAGGGCTTCGGGCGCGGCCCAGCCTTCGATTTGCGCCGACAGGTGCCAGGCCAGATTGGCCGCATCGGCCAAGCCTGCATTCATGCCATAACCGGCATAGGGCACCCACAGGTGCGCGGCGTCACCGGCCAGAAAGACGCGGCCTTCGCGCAACTTGTCACTCACCAGACGTCGGCCGATCCAGTCTTCGCGGCTCATCTGTTCGTACTCAAAATCTTCGCCCACGCCGAGGATGGTGCGGATGGCCCAATCGCGGTCCACCGCATCAAAGTCGGCTTCGTGGTCGCGCAGGTAGTTGTGGATGAGCCAGACTTCTTGGCCGTCGATGGCGTAGATGTTGCCGCTGCGCCGGGGGTTGACGGTGAACATGGCCCAGGCCGCCGGGGCCTTCAGCCGTGCCAGCAGACCCGGCGCACGGATGCAGGTGCTTTGCACGCGTTGCACCACCTCGTCACCCACCAGCTTGGCCCCAATGGCTTTGCGCACCGCCGAGCGGCCACCGTCGCAGCCCACCAGATAGGCCGCTTGGATGAGCAGCGGCGGCGCGTCGGGCGTGTCCAGGTTTTGAATGCGCACGTTCACCTGGCCGTCGGTTTGATCGAAGTCCAGCACTTGGTGCCGGTACAGCGTGGTGACCAAGGGTTGCTGGGCCACATGCCCCGCCAAAATCGGCTCGATGTAGCGCTGGTTGATGCGGTGCGGTGGCTCGGCCGTGGGCCAATCGCCGTCGGGGCCGCTGTGGTCGGTCAGGCGGGTGCTGCGCCCGGGAATGTGGATGCGTGCGATTTCTTGACCGACGGTGCTGGTTCGGTACGACACATCGTGCGGGTAATCGTCGGGCAGGCCTGCGGCGCGCAGGTCTTGGGACACGCCCAAAGCGCGAAACAGCTCCATGCTGCGCGCCGAGATGTGGTTGCATTTGACGTCGGGCAGCGCATCGGCTGGCCGCATTTCCACCAAGGTGCAGGCGATGCCGCGACGCGCCAGACACAGGGCCAGGGTCATGCCCACGGGGCCTGCACCCACCACCAACACAGGGGCATTCAGGCTCATAGCGGTACTTTCAAGGGGTCGTATTCAAACAGCCAGTCGTAGCGGCGGCGGACTTTTTCGGGCTCCCACTCGCTGCTGACGTAGTCCACCGCTTTGGCGGGGTCCGACAGCTGGGGGTTGTGAAAGCGCTGAGCGTTGTCGCGCGACCGGTTGACGATGTCGGCCGTGCGCTGCCAGCGCAGTTTTTCAAAGCGGGCCAAGGCGTGTTCGGTCGGCTCATCCAAGGCCAGGCAACGCGCCATGACGGCAGCGTCTTCGATGGCCATGTTGGCCCCCTGCGCCAAAAACGGCAAGGTGGGGTGCGCGGCGTCGCCCAACAGGCAGATATTGCCCTTCGCCCAGCCGGTTTGTGGGGCACGGCCGAGCAAGGCCCATTTGAAGGGCTGCTCGATGGCCGACATCAACTCACACACATCGGCATGCCAGTGGCCAAAGTCTTGCAGCAGCTCGGCGTGGGTGCCCGGCTCGGTCCAGGACTCGCTGCGCCAGCCTTCGCGCTCGATGATGCCCACCACGTTCATCAAAGCCCCACCGCGCACCGGGTAGGTGATGACGTGCGCCCCCGGCCCGACCCAATTGGTGCCAACCTGCGCCTGCAAGTGTTCAGACACGCGCTCCACCGGCACCAGACCGCGCCAGGCCAGCAAGCCTGTGAATTGCGCCTTGTCTTCGCCCAACAACTTTTCACGCAACACCGAGTGCACCCCATCGGCGGCCAGCAATGCTGCGGCACTGTGTTGCGAGCCGTCGTTCAACTCAAACGACACGCCCACGTCGGTGTTTTGGGCCTGGACCACCCGGGCGTTCAAGCGCACAGGCCGGTCTGATCGCGCCTCAAAGGCGTCCAACAGCACCCGGTGCAAATCGCCCCGGTGCACCATCCAGTAAGGCGCACCAAAACGCGCCAGGCAATCGTCGCCCAGGTCAAACAGCTTCCAGCGCTGGCCCGTGTTCCACATGCGGATTTCTTTGCCCCGGGCTTGGCAGACACAGGCTTGCAAAGCCTCACCCAGACCCAGCGCCAGCAAGACGCGCGAACCGTTGGGTGAAATCTGCAAGCCCGCACCCAACTCGCCCAGCTGCGATGCTTGCTCGAACACATCGACCTGGAAGCCCTGTTGCAGCAAAGCCAGCGCCGTGGTCAGACCGGCAATTCCCGCCCCGGCAATGGCGATGCGTTTCGGTGCCGTCATTGCGCTTTGATGTTGTTGTCTTTGGCCACCTGGGTCCACAGAGGGATTTCGGTGGCAATGGTTTTGGCAAAGTCGGCACTGCTGCCGCCCACGGGACGGATGTCCAACTTGGCCATGCGCTCGGCCACATCAGGCAAGGCCATGATGCGGGCCATCTCTTCTTGCAAGCGCTTGACGATGGGCGCTGGCGTGCCGGCCGGGGCCAACAAACCGCTCCAGAAGTTCACTGCCAAATCAATACCCTGCTCCTTGAGCGTGGGCACCTGCGGGTAGCTGGCCAGGCGCTGCTCAGAGGTGACGGCCAAGGCACGCAGCTTGCCCGACTTGACCAGCGCAGCGATGGGGCCGGAGTCAATCAGGGTCATTTGCACTTCTTGCGTGAGCACCGCGTTGATCGATGGGGCGCTGCCCTGATAGGGCACGTTCAAAGCCTTCAGGCCGGACTTGGCCTTGACAAGCTCCATCACCAGCTGAAAAGAAGCCGAGGGGTAGGAGTAATTGCTTTTGTCGGCGTTGGCCTTGGACAGGGCAACCAAGTCGTTGAAGGTCTTGGCAGGCGAAGCCTCATTCACCGCCAGGATCATGGGGAATGAGCCCGCCAAAGAAATAGGCACCAGGTCGGTGATCGGGTTGTAGGACAGCTTGGCCACCAACGCCGGGTTGAACACGATGGGGCCACTGGCCGCCATGAGCAAGGTGTAGCCATCGGGGGCGGCTTTGACCACGAATTCGGTGCCGACTGCAGCACCTGCGCCGGGTTTGTTTTCAACCAACACCGGCTGGCCCAAGGCGGGCGCGAGTTTTTCAGCGACCACGCGGGCCAGGATGTCGTTGGCACCACCCGGTGCATACGGCACCACAATGCGCACAGCCTTGTTGGGCCAAGCCGCTTGCGCCCAGGACTGGGCTGGGACCAAAGTGGCCAAAGATGCGGCCAAAGACAAGGCGGCAGCGGCCACCAGCTTGCGGCGTGCGGGGGATGTGAAGCGGGTTGTCATGGTTTGTCTCCTGTTTTATGGGGTGTGAAAATCAAATCTTGGCTACCGAAGCCACCAGCAAAGCGGCACGGCCTTCGTCCAGGGCCTCCAAACAGCGGGTGATGGCCGCAGGCAAGTCTTCGGCGCGGGTGACGCGTTCACCGTGCGCACCAAAGGCTTGGGCCACTTGTTCAAAGCGGCGCTGCTTGCCCCTCAGGCGGGCCTGAAACTCGCCCGCTTGGGCCGCAGGCCCGTCGGGGTGCACGCGCAATACGGCTTCTTTGACAGCCTGCCAGCCGCCGTTGTCCAGCACCACGGTGAGGATGGGCAGGCCTTGGGCTTGCGCCACGGCATACACCGACGTGGGCGTGGAGAAGTGAAAACCGCCATCGCCTTCGATGTGGACTACCCGGTCATTGGGCCGTGCCAGCTTGACACCCAGCGCCATGCCGCCGCTGTAGCCCAGGCCGCCACCTGCGCCCCCCAAAAAACTCATGGGGCGGGTGCGCGGTATTTGCTGCAACACGGCGGGCGAATTGCGGATGGCTTCGTTGATGACCACGTCGTCAGGGCGCAGCTGCAGGCCAATCTGGGCGCACACCCAAGCCGGATTGAGCGCGTCTTCTGTGCCCGGGTTTTGTGCAGCGGCGGCCACACGCGCCAGCCGCTGCTGGCGCTGTGCGGGCCAGTGGGCCATGCGCTCGGCCACGCGTTGGTGAAAGGCCTCGTCGGCCAAGTCCATGACGGCTTGGTGCAGGTCGCGCAAGGCCTGCGCACAGTCGGCCGGCCAGCGCACATCACTGGCAAAACCCCAGGCTGGAAAATCTTTCTTGATCGGGTCCACGTCGATGTGCACCCAGCGGGTGTCTTCGCGGGGGCGGGTCTGGTGCGGCAGCCAGGGCACGTCGATGTCCAGCAGCAAACCCCAATCGGTCTCATGCAAGAGCGGGGTCGGGTCAAAGCCAAAAAAGCACGGCGATTCGCGCGAGATGCACAGCCAAGTGGGGCTGAACTCCACCACCCGAATGCCACACAACTCGGCCAACGCTTCCAGCGCCTGCACCGCCTCGGGCTTGCGGCCCAAATAGGAAGTGATGACCAGAGGATTCTCGGCCGCCATCAACTCGCGGGCAATCTGCAGCGTGGCCTCAAAGGGCAAGGCCCCCATGCGCACCGCGCCGTAGCGGGCCGCGGGATACGACTTGACCTGCTCAGAGGACCACGACTCGGCCAGTGTCTCGCGTGGCAGCGTCATGTAAACCGGGCCCGCAGGCTCGGTGTGCATGACGCTGTGGGCGCGGCGCACCACCTCTTTGGCCACCACGCCCGAGGGCAGGTTGTAGTCCCACTTGACGTAGGGGCGCACCAAAGAGGCGATGTCGAACGGGTCCTGCACATAGTGCACATAGTTGTCGCGGGCACCGGGCACTTCGCCGTGCAGGGCATAGGGGGCTTTGCCCGCCATCAGCAGCACCGGCAAACGCGCCCGCATCAGGTTGTGCATGCCCATGGCCGCGTTGGCGGTGCCAGCGTCCACATGCACCATGACGCCCTGCCCTTGCCCCGTGACGGCGGCGTAACCCCCGGCCATGTGGATGGCCACGTTTTCATGCGGGCACAGCACCACCTCGGGCATGGCCTGGCCCTCGGCTTGCAGGCGGGCCATCTCGTCGATCAGGGTCACATGGTCGGTGCCCAGGTTGGAAAACAGGTAACGGATGCCTGTCTCTTGCAGGCCTTCCAAAAAGTAACGGGCGGTGGTGTGCTGTGTCTCAGGGGTGGTCGAATCGGTCATCGATGGGGCTCAATCGTTGCAGGGCATGAACACATGCTTGGTTTCCATGAAGTCGTTCAGGCCTTCGACGCCGTGCAAACGCCCAAAACCGCTTTGGCGGTAGCCGCCGGTTTCGATCTCGGCAAACAAGCGGTTGTGCGCGTTGACCCACACATTGCCAAACTTGATGTGCCGGGCGATCTTGCGGGCAGCGCGGTGGTCCTGGGTCCACACCGAAGCGGCCAAGCCATAACGCGTGGCGTTGGCCCGATCCACCGCTTCGGTGTCGGTGGCAAAGGTTTCCAGCGTGACCAAGGGGCCAAAAATTTCGTCCTGCACAAAATGGCTGTTCAGGTCTTGAGTGGCCACGAGCGATGGTGTGATGAACGCGCCGCCCCGGGGCGTGTCATCGGGCACACGACCGGCCAGCAGCACGCGGCAGTCTTGCGCGGCCGCGCGCACTTCGTCCAGCAAGCGGGCTTGGTTGCGCTGATCGATCAGCGGCCCCATGCCCGAGCTGGGCTGGTCACCCGGCCCCACTTTGACCTGCGCCAAAGCTTGGGCCAGTTGCGCCGAAAAGTCGGCAGCCACCGATTCGTGCACCAGCACCCGGCTGATGGCGGTGCACATTTGACCGGCCATGACACAAGCGCCACCCACAATGCCGCGCACAGCGGCAGTCAAGTCGGCGTCCGATCGCACGATGGCCGGGGCTTTGCCGCCCAGCTCCAACGACAAGCGGGTCAGGTTCTTGGCGGTGGACAAGGCGATTTGCTTGCCCACATGGGTCGAACCGGTGAAGCTGATGACATCGACCTCGGGGTGCGAACACAGGTGCTGCGTGGCCACAATGTCTTGCTCGATGAAGGAGTTGATGACGCCGGCCGGAATGCGCTCGTCGGCCACCAAACAGGCCATGACCTGGGTGTGCACCAGCGCGGTCTGGTGCGCGGCCTTGATCACCACGGTGCAGCCTGCCGCCAGCGCGGAGGCCAAAGAGCGCACCAGCAAAGTCACGGGCGCGTTCCAGGGCACGATGATCGCCGCCACGCCAATGGCTTCGCGCTCGATGTGCGAGTACACCTCGGGCTCCATCTCGATGACGCGGCCAAACAGGTTGCGGGCCAGCCCGGCGTAATAACGCAGCTCCGAAATGCCGGCCATGACTTCGCCCTCGGCCTCGCGTTGTAACTTGCCATTGAGCTGCACCAGCGTCTGCACGACCTGGGCCTTGTTGTGTTCCAAGCGATCAGCAAACAAGCGCAGCACGTCCGAGCGCAGTTTGGGCTGCTGCGACCAGGTGGTGGTTTCAAAGGCGGTGCGGGCGCAGGCGATGGCTGCGTCCACCTCTTGCACGCTGGCGGCCACAAATTGGGCGGCTTTTTCGCCCGTGGCGGGGTTGATCGAATCGCCGCGCTGGGCGGGGGCATGGTCCTTGACCCATTGGCCAAAGATGTAGTTTTCTGCGATGGGCATGGTGCAAGGCATTTCGATGAACAAGGGGTTCAACAAGCGCCCTGTGGCAGGACAGCTTCAGACACCCAGGCAAGGGTTTTCGGGGAGGCCAATCGTGCTGTTATTGGTTAGCATGCTAACGATATCAGCCGTGTAGATGCTACCCCTCGATCCGATGCCGCCTATTGGGTCAAACCCTGAACGCTTGAAGAGGCCCTGCCGTGACCCCCTTGTACCGTCGCCCTGGCTTTTTGCTCAGACGGGCCCACCAACTGTCGGTGGGCTTGTTTGAAAACGAATGCCAAAGCCTGAAACTGACCCCTCCGCAGTTCGGCGTCTTGCACATGCTCATGCACAGCCAAACCATGGACCAAGCCCGCTTGGCACGGGCCTTGGGTCTGGACAAAGTAACGGTCTTGCATGTGGTGCGCGGGCTGGAAACACGCGGCTGGTTGACCCGTCAGGCCAGCACCACCGACCGGCGCAAATGGACGATCAAGGTCTCGGCCTCAGGGCAGGAGGCGTTTGCCCAAGCGCAACATTTGGCGCAGCAAGCTTCAGATCGGCTTTTGTCTCCGCTGTCGCAAGACGAACAAGAAGCGCTGACCCACTTGCTGGAAAAACTCTGCCAGGGTCTGGAGTCCGAGGCCCGCACACCTTTTGAGCCGGGACAGGCCTGAGCCGATGGGGGGCATCTTCAGGCAAGGACTCGACATGTCCTTGTCCAGCCTGTCAACCGCAAGGGGCCAGTCTCAGGCCGCCATCAGGTAAGCATCACCGGCATCGCTTGGACAGGCATCGGCTTGCATCAGGGTGTACATGGCCTGTTTGAATGCGGGCACCAGCGTGCCATCGTGCAGCTCAAAAATGGCGTCTCGGCACAACTGGCCAAAGAAATGCTCGGCCGTCAGTTCGGGGCAGTGTTGACGGACGTAATCCTGGATTTGCTGGCGGTAAAAGGCCGTGAATTCCGGCAGCAAGGCGGTGCTGAGTCCGACATCCACCAGCCCGGCCACATCGGGCACCGAAAGAAGCTTCAATGGGTTTTCGTTGTAAAGGCCAAATCGCGTCCAGCCAAATTTGGGGTAACCCGTCTGGCTGCGCCAGTGTGCGTAGTGGGCTTTGAAATAAGACTGCATGCACTGGTCGGTGGCCACCAGCGCAAAAAGGCAAAGTATGAACTGAGGCCGGTTTTCGGGATCGATGAGGGCCAGGTCTTCTTCAACCGTTGACCAATTTTTGCCCCCAAACAGCACCAGCTCCTGGTCTTGAAGAATGTCTTTGAGCACTTGAGGGACCCAGCGAAATTGCAACTTGGCAACGTCGGATTGAAAACTGCTGTTGAAGTAATTTTCGAGCGTCATGACTTGGGCCTTTGAGGGGTTCAAACAGGTTCAAAAAGATGTGCCCAGCGCATGGGGGGCGGATGAAAACCAGATATATCGACTTTTTTGGAAAGTCACTTAAACACTGATTTCAAAGTTTTTTACATCTTAATAATCAATTTTGAATTCAAAAAGACTGTTGGACGACTTATTACATCCTGTTTCAATTGGCCAAAAACGCCCTTCGGGTGGGCCTGAAGGGGTTCGCCCCATCAAGCACCCGCTGGGCGCTGCATCTTGCAAGTGGTGGGCAAACGGGCCTGCTCCGCTGGAATTTGGCGCACCACTTTGAAACCATAACCCGAGCCCTCCACATCAAAAGGCACGCCCGGTGTGCCCTGGCGTTGCATGAGGCCGACCACCAGGCCTTGCTGAAATTGGTGGTCTTGCGCACGCATTTGGCCCGTTTGCCCGGCGGTGCTGACACGGGATTTTTCAAGCTGCAAGGCCACGGCCAAAGGATCGGTGTGGCCGGCCTTTTCAATGGATTGGGCCAAAGCCTCCACCATCAATTGCATGCGCACATGGACATAGTCTTCGGCCGGTTTGGGAAAGCGCTGGCGAAAGGCTTGGTAAAAAGCCTCACTGGCCTTGCCTGGCACATTGGGCAGCCAATCGGCCACCGCAATCACCCGGCCCACACCGGCCTCGCCAATGGCCGCAGGCGCACCCAGGGCGTTGCCATAAAAGGTGTAGAACTTGCCTTCGTAGCCCGCCTCACGGGCCGCCTTGACCAAGAGCGTCAAGTCATTGCCCCAATTGCCGGTGATGACCGCTTGCGCCCCGCTGGCCTTGATCTTGGCCGCATAAGGCAAAAAGTCTTTGACCCGGCCCATGGGGTGCAACTCGTCCCCCACGATCTTCACATCGGGTCGCTGTTCGGCCAACTGGCGCTTGGCCTCACGCAGCACAGCTTGGCCAAAGCTGTAGTCTTGACCGATCAGGTAGGCCGACTGGACTTGTTGGTCTTCGCGCAGCACTTGCATCAACGCAGCCATGCGCATGTCGGCATGCGCATCAAAGCGAAAGTGCCAAAAGCTGCATTTTTCGTTGGTCAAAGCGGGGTCAACGGCCGAGTAATTCAAAAACAACACACGTTTGGCCGGTTCACGCTCATTGTGTTTGTTGATGGCATCGATCAGGGCCGCTGCATTGGCCGACGAGTTGCCCTGCAACACCACTTGTGCGCCATCGTCGATGGCCGACTTGAGGGCCGACAAAGCTTCTTCGCTTTGGCCCTTGCTGTCGTAGCGCTCCAGCACCATGGGCCGCAGGCCCTGCGATGTCTTGACGCCACCCCGGGCATTGACACGCTCCACCGCCCAAGCAATGTTGCGCACCACCGACTCGCCGGTATTGGCAAAAGGGCCACTGAGCCCCTCGATCAAGGCCAAACGAATGGGTGCGGGCGACTGGGCATGGGCACCGACCCCACACAGCGTGACCACACAGGCCAGCAATGCGCGGCGCGAGAAAAAAGGCAATGAATACATGGCAAATGGGGCGCAGGACCGTGACCCGGCCCTGGCAAGCAAAGGGCGGAAGTTTAACCAGTCAGCGCACAGGCCATGGGGTTAACCCGCATTCCAGCAGGGCTTGTTTCGGCAGGTTTTGGGGCGATTCAAGAACCGGCCAGCTCGTGCAAAGGCCAACGCGGTTTCACATCGAAGCTGTAACGCGCCTCGGCCGTTTGCGCCCCGGCTTGCAAGCGCATGGCGGCGGCCATGGCGATCATGGCCCCGTTGTCGGTGCACAGGTGCAACTCGGGGTAGTGCACGCGCACATGGGCTTTGGCGCAGGCGGCATTCAACTGAGCCCGCAGCTCGCGGTTGGCCCCCACGCCACCCGCCACCACCAGGCGCTTCAAGCCGCTGGTTTTGAGGGCCGTCATCGACTTTTTCACCAGCACCTCCACAATCGCGGCTTGGGTCGATGCGGCCAGGTCGGCCCGCTCGGGAGCGCATTCTGTGTGGGCGGCAGGGCCGATTTTTTGACTTTGAGTCAGCACCGCGGTTTTGAGGCCTGCAAAAGAAAAGTCCAGATCGCCACTGTGCAGCAGCGGGCGCGGCAGCTTGTAGGCCGCAGGATTGCCCTGCTCGGCCAGGCGCGACAGGCCCGGGCCACCGGGGTAAGGCAGGCCCATGAGCTTGGCCGACTTGTCAAAGGCTTCGCCTGCGGCGTCGTCAATCGTCTCGCCCAGCAACTCGTAGCGGCCTACGGCGTCCACCCGCATCAGCTGCGTGTGGCCGCCCGACACCAGCAAAGCGATGAAGGGAAACTCGGGCGGGTCGGCACTCAAAAAAGGCGAGAGCAAATGCCCCTCCAAATGGTGCACGCCCAGCACCGGCTTGCCCAAAGATGCCGCCAGCGCACAGGCCACGCCCGAGCCCACCAAGAGCGCCCCGGCCAAGCCCGGCCCCCGGGTGTAGGCCACCACGTCGATGTCGGCCAAAGTGGCCCCCGCCTCGGCCAGCACCTGGCGGGTCAGCGGCAGCACCCGGCGGATGTGGTCGCGGCTGGCCAGTTCGGGCACCACGCCGCCATAGGCCTGGTGCATCTCGATTTGGCTGTAGAGCGCGTGGGACAACAGACGCGGCATGGCGCTGCCCTTGGTTTCCACCAAGGCCACACCGGTTTCGTCGCAAGAAGATTCGATACCCAAAATTTGCATAGCAGCGAGTTTAAGCGGGGCATGGCTCACCGCAGGGGGCTTGGCGATAATCCTTGTGGGAGCGACGCCCTCGTCGCGAGGGTGCCTTGGCATACGCCATTCGACGCGAATCCATCGCGACGGGGGCGTCGCTCCCACAAATTCACCCCATTCCAACATCTCACCATGACCACAATCCGACTGATTTCTTCCATGGCCACCAAGGCCTTGCTGGCCGACCTGGTAGCGCTGTACGACGCGCAAGCGCCTGACGTTCAGGTGCTGGTCGAGTCGGTGGGCGGTGTCGCTGCGGCCCAACGCGTGCAAGCGGGCGAAGCCTTTGACTGCGTCATGCTGGCCAGCGATGCCATCGACAAATTGGTCGCCAGCGGCCATGTGCAGGCGGGCAGCCGGGTGGACCTGGTGCAATCGAGCGTGGCCGTGGCGGTGCCAGCAGGGGCTCCAGCGCCCGACATCTCCAGTGAAGCCGCGCTCAAGGCGGCCATCCTCTCGGCCCGCACGCTGGGCTATTCCACCGGGCCCAGCGGTGTGCAACTGGCCAAGCAGTTCGAGGTTTGGGGCATTGCCGACCAGATCAAAGACCGCATGGTGCAAGCCCAACCTGGCGTGCCCGTGGGGCAGCTGATCGCACAAGGCGAAGTGGCGCTGGGCTTTCAGCAACTGAGCGAAATGCTGGGCGTGCCCGGCATCACCATCGTGGGCGGCCTGCCACCGGGGGTGGAGATCATCACCACGTTTTCAGGCAGTGTGGCGGCGACCAGTGTGCAAGCACAAGCGGTGCAGGCCATGCAGGCGTTTTGGGCCTCGCCCGCTTGTGCCGACACCAAGGTTCGGCACGGGATGGTGGCGCCCCCCGTAGGAGCGACGCCCCCGTCGCGATAACCCTCGCAGACCACCAAGAATCGCCCCGGGGGCGGGGCTCCTACAAAAACACCATCGCCCCGGGGGCGGGGCTCCTACAAAATGCGGGGCCTTCCCCCGTAGGAGCGACGCCCTCGTCGCGATCACCCTCGCAGACCACCCCCCATCGCCCCGAGGGCGGGGCTCCTACAAAAGGCAATAGACATACCTATATAACGAACAGTTATCAAGCTTGCTTCACAATTAACCACATGGGTATCAGCCACTACATCAAGGACATCGGACGCGGCAAAGACGGCGCACGCGCACTCGGTCGCGAGCAAGCCGCTGACCTGATGGGTCAAATCCTTGACCAACAGGTGAGTGACCTGGAGTTGGGCGCTTTTTGCATCGCCATGCGCATCAAGGGCGAAACGCCCGAAGAGATGGCCGGTTTTCTGGACGCCACACACGCTCGGCTGAACCAAGTTCGCTCGGGCCATGCCCACACCGTGGTGCTGCCCAGCTACAACGGTGCCCGCAAACTGCCCGTGCTCACGCCGCTGCTGGCCCTGCTGCTGGCCCGCCAAGGTGTGGCGGTGGTGATGCACGGCACAGCCACCGAAGACAAACGCGTGGGCAGTCAAGCGGTGTTGGTCGAATTGGGCATTTCGTCATCCAACACCTCGCCCCACGTGAAAGCCGGTGAAGTGGTGTTTGTGCCCACTGAGGTGCTGAATGCTGGGCTGCACAAGCTGCTGGCCGTGCGCCGCGTGGTGGGCCTGCGCAACCCTGGGCACAGCCTGGTCAAGCTCATGAACCCCTGCGACGGCCCCGCCTTGGTGGTGGGCAGCTACACGCACCCCGAATATTTGCAGTCCATGTCCGCCACCTTTGCCCTGACCGGCCAGCACGCCCTGCTGCTGCGCGGCACCGAAGGCGAGAGCGTGGCCGATGCCCGGCGCACACCGGCCATGGATGTGTTCAAAAACCACCAAACTTGGCGCGTGCAGGAACAACAAGAAGGCTCGCTCGCCAAAATGCCCGAATTGCCTGGCACCGATGCGGCAGCCACGGCGCTCTACATCGAACTGGTTTTGCAAAACCTGCTGCCGGTGCCCGAACCCATGGCACAGCAAGTTCAACACATCCTGCGTGAAGTTCAAGCATGAGCACTCCCACACCGTTTTCCGACTTGCACCCAACCCGCCGCCACCCGATCGCACCATCGCCACACGGAATCGGCCATGACCCCTCTGTGGTCCAAGGAACATGCACGCTGGTCGGTGCAGGCCCGGGTGACCCGGAGCTGCTGACACTCAAAGCCGCCCGAGCCATTGCCCGCGCCACCGTGCTGCTGGTCGACGATCTGGTCAACGAAGCCGTGCTCGAACACGCATCGCCCACGGCCCGCATCGTGCATGTGGGCAAACGCGGCGGCTGCAAAAGCACGCCACAGGCCTTCATCGACAAGCTGATGATCACCGCCGTGCAAGAAGGCGAGCATGTGGTGCGCCTCAAAGGTGGCGACCCCTTCATCTTTGGGCGGGGCGGTGAAGAAGTCGAACATCTGCGCCAAGCGGGCATTGACGTGGAGGTGGTCAACGGCATCACCTCGGGCCTGGCGGGCATGAGCAGCTTGGGTGCCCCCCTGACCCACCGCGAGCACGCCCACGGCGTGGTGTTTGTCACAGGCCACGCCAAACCCGGTGACAGCGGCACCGACTGGCCGCAACTGGCCCACACCGCCCGACAAGCCAAGTTGACGCTGGTGATCTACATGGGCGTGAGCAGCTTGGGCACCATCCGCCAAGGCTTGCTGCAAGGCCTGCCCGCCACAACACCGGTGGCCATCGTGCAGCACGCCAGCCTGGCTGAGCAACGCCAAGCCTTGACCACCTTGGGTGATCTCGTCGAGACGATGGCCCAGCAAGGCCTGCAAAGCCCCAGCATCATCGTGGTGGGCGACGTGGTGCAAGGGGCGCGGGACTGGGGCAAGCCACAAGCAGACCTTTTGCCCGTGCCATTGAGCGCCTAAACCGCTGCGCCTGATTACAAATTCAAACATCTTGTCGCGGGGCAAACCGAATCGAGCCCATGAACACACTAGACTTTGCCGCGCGGCACTTTTCGCCGCGAGCAAGGGAGTAATTCATGGGACTTTTTGATTCAATCGCAGGCCAAGTCGCCCAACAAGCCACAGCCGCCCTGTCGGGCCAAGGCGGTGCGGGTGGGGACAAAATGATGCAAATGGTGATGGGCTTGCTCAACAACCCCGAGCTCGGCGGCATCAGCGGCTTGGTCAGTGCTTTTCAAAAAAACGGCTTGGGTGAGGTCGTGGCTTCGTGGATCTCCAACAACACCAACTTGCCCATTTCGGCTGCGCAAATTCAATCGGTTTTGGGCCAAGGCCCATTGCAGGATCTGGCCGCCAAAACCGGCTTGTCCACGAACGAAGTGGCCTCCAACCTGTCCGAGCATTTGCCCGGACTGGTTGACCAACTCACACCAAACGGCCAATTGCCCAGTGGCGACCTGATGGCGCAAGGCATGGGCATGCTCAAAGGCTTCATGAAGTCCTGAATTTGAAGCGGTGAACGCCCCCAGGGGCGTTTTGCACGGCGTTGAACAGGCCTTCAAGCACAAGCCCCTTACACTCCCCGCCATGAAGACATTGGATGTGGTGATCGTGGGTGCCGGGGCTGCCGGTTTGTTTTGCGCAGGCGTGGCGGGCCAGCGCGGCTTGAAGGTGCTGGTCATCGACCACTGCGACAAAATCGCCGAAAAAATCCGCATCTCCGGCGGTGGGCGCTGCAACTTCACCAACCGGCTGCTCGACGCTTCGGCACCGCAAAAGCACTTCATCAGCCAAAACCCGCACTTTTGCCGCTCGGCCCTGTCGCGCTACACCCCACAAGACTTCATCGATCTGGTGCAAAAGCACGGCATCGCTTTTCACGAAAAGCACAAAGGCCAACTGTTTTGCGACCATTCGGCTGAAGACATCATCCGCATGCTGCTGGCCGAATGCACGGCGGGCGGCGTGGACATCCGCACGGGCTGCAGCGTCAAGTCGGTGCATGCCCCCACCGAAGACAAGACCTACTACACCCTCGATACCTCCGATGGCCCAATTCAAACCACCGCACTGGTGGTGGCCACAGGCGGCCTGTCCATTCCCAAAATAGGGGCGAGCGACTGGGGCTACCGCATCGCCAGCCAGTTTGGTCTGCGTCTGGTGGAGCGCCGACCCGGCCTGGTGCCCCTGACTTTTGACGGCGCGGCTTGGGCACCCTATGCGCAGCTGGCCGGTCTGGCTTTACCCGTGGGCATCGAGACGGGCGAGAAAAAAAACCGCATGCACTTTGACGAAGACCTTTTGTTCACACACCGGGGCTTGTCGGGACCGGGCGTGCTGCAAATTTCAAGCTACTGGCAAGAAGGCACCCCCATTCGCCTGAACCTGGCCCCCGAGGTGAACCTGCCCGAGCGCCTGCAAGAGGCCAAATTGCGCTCAAAAAAACTGCTGGGCAACGAACTGGCCACGTTGGTGCCCAACCGATTGGCCGAAGCCTGGATCAGCCAAGACCCCGCCTTGCAGCGCACTGCCGCCGAAGTGCCCGACAAGGCCCTGAACAAACTGGCCGAGGCATTGTCCAGCTGGCGCATCACGCCCACGGGCAGCGAGGGCTACAAAAAAGCCGAGGTCACCTTGGGCGGAGTGGACACGCGCGACGTGTCATCGCAAACCATGGAGTCCAAACAGCCCGGGCTGTACTTCATTGGCGAGGTGATCGACGTCACCGGCTGGCTGGGCGGCTACAACTTTCAGTGGGCCTGGGCCAGCGCCCACGCTTGTGCGCAGGCTTTGGCAGAGAAACACGGTGCTTAAACAAACACCCCCTGCTGCCTGATTGATTCGGACTCACCCCTCAGCATCCAGCCTGTGCAGTTTGAAGTGACAGGCTTGATCCGTGTGTGAGCCCCGCCCCCCGGGGCGATTCTTGGTGGTCTGCGGGGGTGATCGCGACGGGGGCGTCGCTCCTACAGGAGGCTTCCTGCATTTTGTAGGAGCCCCGCCCTCGGGGCGATTCTTGGTGGTCTGCGAGGCTTTTCGCGACGAGGGCGTCGCTCCTACAGGAGGCAAGCTGCATTTTGTAGGAGCCCCGCCCCCGGGGCGATTCTTGGTGGTCTGCGAGGGTGATCGCGACGGGGGCGTCGCTCCTACAGGAGGCAAGCTGCATTTTGTAGGAGCCCCGCCCCCGGGGCGATTCTTGGTGGCCTGCGAGGCTTTTCGCGACGGGGGCGTCGCTCCTACAGGAGGCAAGCTGCATTTTGTAGGAGCCCCGCCCTCGGGGCGATTCTTGGTGGTCTGCGAGGGTGATCGCGACGAGGGCGTCGCTCCTACAGGAGGCAAGCTGCATTTTGTAGGAGCCCCGCCCCCGGGGCGATTCTTGGTGGCCTTCGAGGCTTTTCGCGACGGGGGCGTCGCTCCTACAAAGAAGGACGTGAATGTAACAAAAAAGGGCCGCTTGTGGCGGCCCTTTTTGGTTTAGCTGGTCTGGTGAGACTGCAGCATGTGCTGGTCAATCAGCAGTTGCGCTGACGGGTCGGTGGTGCCGGTGTAGACAGCGTAGTTTTGGCCGTTTTGGTTGACCACGTTGCCGGTGTCGGTCCACTCACCCTCGGTCAGCATCAGCTTGTCGTTGGCCGCGCCGGTCAACATCAGCTGGTGCACACCGTTGGTGGGCGGCAGGCTCAACACATCGGCCAAGGTCAACGACACCTTGTTGGCACTGGTATCGGTGGCCATGTCCACTTGCTCCAAGCCCTTGACGATGCCGTTGAAGCTCATGTCCTTGAGCAAGGTGGTCAAGTCCAGGCTCTGACCGAAGCTGAGCGAGTAGGTGCTCGACTCGGCAGCACCCGTGCACACAGCAATGGCGGCGGCCACGTCTTCGGGGGTGATGTCCACGTTGGTGGTTTCAACCAGCGCTGGCTCGACCAGAGGACGCGCACCCACAAAGAACGCCTCATCGATGAGTTGGGCTTCGTTGAGAGTTACTTCGATCACGTTGGCGTCTTCAGCTTGCACGGTCTGGCCCAGCGGGTTCAGCGCAGCCAGCTCTTCGTCGCTCAGCAAGTACGGCTTGTTGTTGAACTCGGTCACGATGGCGGCGGGCAGAAGTTCTGCTGTGGTGGACTCTGCCAGCGTGGCATCGCCCGCAACCGAAGCGTCTGCTGCCAACTTGGCGCTCGACAAGGACGAGGCCGTTGCATAAGCAAAGGCAACGTCGGCAATCAGCATGCTGGTGCCGTCGGCCAAAGTCGCCGTCGACTGACCGGCTTCGAACACGCCGTCCTCAGGCGTGCGCACCACGCCGTCGCTGACCAGGTTGATCTCGGTCACACCCAGATCCGCCAAGCTGCGCACTTCGCCGACTCCGCTGATGCCGTCTTGGTTGGCGTCTTGCCAGACCGAGAACTGGGCAAACTTTGCGTCGGCGGCGTTGAACTTGCCGTCTTGGTTGGTATCAAACGCATCGGCCAAGCCTTCCAGATCGGTTGCCGTGCGGGCGAAGCCCAAGGCATCCATGCGGTACGTTGTGGCGTATTGACCAAACGCATACTGGCTGTTGTTGTACACCAAACCGTCTGCAAACTTGTCCCACACCAACACGCCGTCTTGGGCACCGGCCCAACGGGTCAGGTCCATCAGACCGTCGCCGTTGACATCCATCGTCACCTGGCCGTAGCTCAACATGCCGTCAAGGTTCAGGTCCAACACCACAGGTGCTGTCACAGCAATGCCCACGGTGTCAGAGGTCAGGCTGAACTGCGCCTTGCCACCGCGTGGCGTGGTGTCGGTGTACACGCCTTCGGTGATGTTGGCCGTCACGTCCCATGCGCGGAAAGTGAAGGCGTCTGTCACCGTACCGGCCGTGGTGGTTTTGTAGAACACGCGGGTGTTGCTGTCAGCGGCCAAGAGCAAAGCGTTGGTCTCGCTCACACCTGTGGCCGTGAGCCAAGTGGTGCCGCCGTCGACTGTGTAGTACAGCGTGGCACCCGCACGCACACCCGTGATCGCAATGCCTTTGGCCACACCCGCGCCATCGGCATCGGTGATGCCGCCGACCAGAGAGCTGACCAAGTCACCGGCGGTGGTGTTGCCATTAACCGGTGCTGCTGCACCTGCTGACACGCTGGTCAATGTGGGCGATTGGGCGGCGTCCAGGACTGGGGCTGCGTTGGACCCAACAACCTGTAAAGCAGTTAACCAAGGATTTGTGTCAACCAAACTGGAAGTCGAACCATCAGTACCCATACCTACGTGCGTCGTTGCACTGGTTGATGTTGCAGCCATATAAAGACCACCACGCCATCCAGTAGGTACGGCATTGTTTCCTGAATTTATTGGAGCGTTATCCCAAACCGCCAACAATTCATCATAAACAGAGTTGTTCGTAGCCCCTCCGCCTGTGGCGGCTGTTTGGCCATTTTGCAATCCGCCAGTGGCATAAGAGGTTATGTTGCCATTGATTGTTGGCACAGATACCTGCACGCCATTGATGGTTGCGTAACGGTACACGTCATTGGTACCTGTTCCAGCGTTTGGATTTACCACACCGTTAATGTCTTGATTAAAAATCGCATCCAAAGAATCATGTGTGGCGCTGTCCGCACCGCCGTTCAGGCTACCCACATCAGCACTCGTGCCATCCCCCGAACGATCCCAGTAGTAATACCACTTGCCTTCCACCTGCACTGGCGCAATCAGCTTGCCGCTGGCACCCAGATCAATCACCGACGAACCTGCTGGTGACGAATCCTTGTTGTCCACCACCACGCTCTTGTCCACAATCACTTGTGAATTGGTGGCTGTGTTCTGGAACACAAAGTAGTTGGTGGTGCCATTGCTGACTTCACCCACGTTGGCCCAGTAACCATTGCCCACTTCCAGCGTCAGCTTGTCTGCGCTGGTGCCGTCCACCACCACTTGGTGGAACTTGGTGGTGGCGCTCAGGGCAGTGCCTGCACCCACGTTGGTCCAGGTCTTGCCGTCGTCGCTGGTGGTGCTGGTGCGGATGGCATTGAAGCCCGCCATGTCGTTGACATCTTTGGCCGAGAGGGTCAGCGTGTTGGCGCTGATGTCGGTGGCCATGTCGATGCGTTCGATGCTTTCGATGCGGCTGTTTTCTTCCAGACCCATCGCGCTTGAATTGGTCACGGCCGTCAGGTCGAGCGTCATGCCTGCGCTCAAGCGGATCGTGTCGAAGCCTTCACCGCCATCCACCAAGGTTCGCGTAGCGCCAGTGTTGGTCGACAAGTTGCTAGCGTCAGACGCTTGCAACACCATCGTGTCGTTGCCACGGCCCGCATAGAAGCGGTCCACACCACCGTTGCCGATGAGGGTGTCGGCATTGATCGTGCCCAGCACCGTCTCGCCTGCCGACGTACCAGTCAAGCTGACGGCATTGCTCACTGTTTGTGGGCTGCTCATGACCAGGTAATAGGCACCATTGCTGCTGTCACGTGAATAATCGCCAACAATCAGGTCGCTCAAGCCATCGCCGTTGAAGTCACCAGCGCCCGATGCTGTCGCGCCAAAGGTGTAACCCAAACCGTCGTCTGTGATCTTGAAGCCCTGAGAGGCTGCCAAGATGCCAGTGTTGAAGTCCAACCCTGTACCGGTGGCGTTGCCATAGATCACAAAAGCCGCTTTACCGACGCTAGGAGCCGATGCGTCACCAAGCAAGAGGTCCGACAGACCGTCCCCGTTGACGTCACCCAAGCTGGACATCTGATTGGCACCAATGGCGCCAAAGTTACCCGCACCTGTCACCTTGTAGCCTTGGCTGGCATTGATGACGCCACTGCTCAAGTCAAGTGCATTGCCTGTGCTGTTGCCGTAGACCACATACACGGTGTTTGTTTTGGTCCCGATCAACACATCGGCCAATCCATCACCATTGACGTCGCCTGCACTGGAAACCTGGATACCCAAACCCGAATTGGCAGCACCCGAAATTTTGAAACCTTGTGATGCGGGAATGCTGCCCGCAACCATGTTCACAGTGGTGGCTGTGGCATCTTTTTGACCATACACCACATAAGCCGCATTGGCATTGGTTGTCCCGATGATGATGTCGGCCAAACCGTCACCGTTGACATCACCTGCGCCTGAGATTTGCTCGGCTGTCTCTACCTGAGCCAGCATCTTGAAGCCCTGGCTTGCAGCAATGGTGCCACTGCTCAGGTTCAAGTTGGTGTTGGCCGTACTGCCATACACCACATAGGCCAAGTCGTCCATGAGCGAGTTCAACACCATGTCACCAATACCGTCCCCGTTCATGTCGCCCGTACCTGAGACACTGAAACCAAAGCCTTTGGTTGTAGGCCCAGTGATGCTGAAGCCCTGGCTTGGCGTCAAAGAACTCACACTCACATTGGTGCTGGTTTTGCTGCCATAAATGATGTAGTCCACACTGGGGCCAGTGTTCAGGAAATCAGACGGTGCACTGACCATCACATCGGCCAAGCCGTCGCCGTTGATATCGCCAATGCCCGAGACACTACGTCCAAGCTGGCTGCCCACTCCGATTGAGTCGCGCGTGCCGGTGATTTTGAAGCCTGCCGTTGCGTCAATGCTGTCGTTGACCACATTGGCCCCCAAGCCCGCCGAATTGCCATAGACAACAAAGGCCGAACCAGTTTGGCCGCTGGACGAAATGGCACCCACAATGACATCGTCATAGCCGTCGCCGTTCACATCGCCAGCGCTCGAGAGGGAATACCCCAGAGAAATTTGCGTGGTGCTGCCATAAGCCGGCAAAGCAGGAATACTGCCATCGGCATTCAGCGTCAAGAAGTTGAACGTCGTTGTGTCTGTGATGCCTGCATAAGCGTTACCGCCCAAGTCCTTCACAGCGGTGGGAGCCACCTTCACGTAATAACCCCTGCCAGCGGTCAAATTGGCGCTGGGGTTGATGGTGAGTGTGTTGCTGTTCCAGCCAGCCAAAGTGCCGCCCGCGCTGCCCACACCGGTGGCCGCGTTGAAGCTTTCCACCAGCGCGTTGGTGCTGGCGTTGTACAGCTCGATCACGCCCGTGCCTGCTTTGACCACTTCGTTGAAGGTCAGCGTCAAGTCGGTCGTCAGGTTGGTGGCGGCCACTTGGGCGTTGTCGGCCGGTGAGGTGCTCACCAGTGTGGGCGGCAGGTCCATCACCACGTTGGAGATGGCGCTGTCGACAATCACTTGCGAATTGGTGGCCGTGTTTTGGTACACCTTGTAAGTGGCCGCGCCGTTGCTCACGGTGCCCACTTGCGTGAAGCCCGCACCCAGGTTGAGGGTGTCGGCAGCCGTGCCCTCCACCACCACTTGGTGGAACTTGGTGGTCGCGCTCAGTGCGGTGCCCGTCACGTTGCTCCAGGTCTTGCCATCGTCGCTGACAGTGCCGGTGCGGATGGCATTGAAGCCCGCCATGTCGTTCACATCTTTGGCCGTGATGGTCAGCGTGTTGGCTGCCGTGTCAGTGGCCATGTCGATGCGTTCGATGCTTTCGATGCGGCTGTTTTCTTCGAAGCCCATCGCACCCACATTGGTGATGGCGGTCAAGTCCAGTGTCATGCCTGCACTCAGGCGGAGGGTGTCATAACCTTCACCGCCCTGCACCATTTCACGGGTGCTGCCGGTATTGCTGGCCAGGTTGCTCGCGTCAGACGCTTGAAGCACGATGGTGTCGTTGCCCTTGCCTGCAAAGAAGCGGTCCACGCCACCGTTGCCAACAAGCACGTCGTTGCCTGCGGTGCCAAGCACAGCTTCGTCAGAGGCCGTGCCGGTGAGGTTGATGGCGCTGGTGACGTTTTGTGTGCCGCCCAAAGTGAGGTAATAGGCGCCAGCGTTGCTGTTCGTTGATGGTGCTCCCATGATGAGGTCACCCAAACCATCACCGTTGATATCGCCTGCACTGGCGACAGCGCCACCAAATGCTGTGCCTGCGGGGCCAACAAGTTTGAAACCTTGATTGGCGGCAATGGTGCCCGTGCTGATGTCAACACCCAAATTAGTGGAAGCACCATAGACGATGTACGTCGCGTTGTTACCGCCATCACCAACGATGATGTCTGCCATGCCGTCGCCGTTGATGTCGCCCGCGTTGGAAACAGACCATCCAAAACTGTTTACTTGACCATTGATTTTGAATCCTTGAGAGGCAGGAATCACAGCACCCAACTGAAGGCCTGTGCCGGAACTATTCCCGTAAACAACATATGTTTCAGCTCTGTTTTTCCCACGACCCACGATCAAATCTGCCAGACCGTCTCCGTTAACGTCACCGGCACTGGAAACGGAGAAACCATATGTACTGTCACCAATTACCCCGGCCAATCTAAATCCTTGCGTTGCAGCAATGGTTCCTGACGTCATTGAAACGGCTGTACCTGTTGAGTTTCCATACACAACATAGGCACCACCGCCCCCACTAGAAGTGTTGTTCTCACCAAGAATCAGGTCGCCTAATCCGTCACCATTGACATCACCGGCACTAGAAACTGAATAACCTATGCCATCGAGACCACTGATCACAAAACCACTTGATGAAGCGATCGCGTTGTCAATGCTCAGGGTATTGCTTGTCGGTAGGCTTGTTGTGCCATAAAGCACAAAGGCTTTGCTTTGGCTAGTTTGACCAATAATGAAATCGGCTAAACCATCTCCGTTCACGTCACCAGCGGCAGAGACAGAGTTCGCAAGAGAAGCTTGACCTGATGGTGTAAGAATGTTGAATCCATTACTGGCTGCAATGCCCGCATCAAGATTCATTACCCCTACAGGTGACTGAGCTTTTCCATAAATGACGTACGCTGTCCCACCACCAGTTGATGGAGGCCAACCACCCACCAACAAGTCGGCAAAGCCATCGCCGTTAACGTCGCCAGCACTTGAGACTGAGTAACCGATGTTTTGTCCACTGCTGATGGCAAACCCAAGAGATGGCGCAATGGTGCCATTGACCAAACTCACACCTGTACCCGATGAACTTCCATAAACAACGTATGTTGTTGGCGATGTGTGTACATTGAAATCCCAATTGGTACCCACAATCACGTCATCGTATCCGTCGCCGTTCACATCGCCTGCACTGGAAACAGACCAGCCCAACTTGCTGCCCGTCGCGCCACCGTAAGGCGGCACCACCGGAATACTGCCATCCGAATTCAGCGTCAAGAAGTTGAACGTCGTTGTGTCTGTGATGCCTGCATAAGCGTTACCGCCCAAGTCCTTCACAGCGGTGGGAGCCACCTTCACGTAGTAACCCGTGCCAGCGGTCAAATTGGCGCTGGGGTTGATGGTGAGGGTGTTGCTGTTCCAGCCAGCCAAAGTGCCGCCTGCGCTGCCCACACCGGTGGCCGCGTTGAAGCTTTCCACCAGCACGTTGGTGCTGGCGTTGTACAGCTCAATCACGCCCGTGCCTGCTTTGACCGCTTCGTTGAAGGTCAGCGTCAAGTCGGTCGTCAGGTTGGTGGCGGCCACTTGGCCGTTGTCGGCCGGTGAGGTGCTCACCAGTGTGGGCGGCAGGTCCATCACCACGTTGGAGATGGCGCTGTCGACAATCACTTGCGAATTGGTGGCCGTGTTTTGGTACACGTTGTAAGTGGCCGCGCCGTTGCTCACGGTGCCCACTTGCGTGAAGCCCGCACCCAGGTTGAGGGTGTCGGCAGCCGTGCCCTCCACCACCACTTGGTGGAACTTGGTGGTCACGCTCAGGGCAGTGCCCGTCACGTTGCTCCAGGTCTTGCCGTCGTCGCTGAGCGAGTTAATGCGGATGCTGTTGAAGTCGGCCATGTCGTTCACATCTTTGGCCGTCAGCGTCAGCGTATTGGCTGTGGCGTCGGCACCGAGGTTGATGCGCTCGATGCTGTTGATGCGGCTTGTGCCATCGTTGTTCATGCCACTCACATTGGTGATGGTGGTCATGTCCAGGTTCACGCCGCTGGCCGACACTTGCAGGGTGTCAAAGCCCGTGCCGCCGTCGACCATGGCTTTGACGCCACCGATGGTGTTGTTGGACAGGTTGGCCACGTCAGAGGTTTGCAGTACAACGGTGTCGTTGCCTTTGCCTGCGTTGAAGCGGTCCACGCCGCCGTTGCCGGTCAAGGTGTCGTTGCCACTTGTGCCGACCACATATTCGTCAGACGAAGTGCCATTGGCCAGTGCCACGCTGCCACTGACAAACTGATTGCCGCCATAGATGACATAGGTTTTGCCTGCGGTGTCTGCCGAGACGAGCAAGTCGTCATAACCATCGCCGTTCACATCGCCTGCGTAGGTCACGCTTTCATTTTGGAATGAGCCGCTGTTGCTGCCACCCAAATTATCGCCAGCAGATTGGCCATTGATGACAAAGCCACCACTGCCCAAAGCCACTTTACTCAAGCTGATGGCTGTGTTGTCGGTTTTGCCGTACACCACATACACCTTGCCTGCGTTCGTTTTTCCGACCGGGTCCGCCAAGCCACTGCCCACGACCAAATCAGACAAACCATCGCCGTTGATGTCGCCTGCATAAGACACGCTCAATCCCGCAAGATCAGCAGTGCCCGCCGCATTGATGGCAAAACCTTCCGTGGATGTGCCACTGGACCAGCTTGGCAGACTGATGGCGGCACCAGATGTTTTACCAAACACCACAAAGCTGTTGCCGATGGTTGAACCCATGACGAGATCAGACAAACCATCACCGTTGACATCGCCCGCACTTGCAACTCCAAACGAAGAGCTTACCGAGGTACCACCGTTGATGACATACCCATTTGTCGATGCGCCATTGGTCAAGCTGCTCCAATTGACGGGGGAGCCATTGGTTTTACCAAACACCACAAACGAATACCCTGAAGAGCTGTTGGTGTAGTTTGTGAAGTCACCCTTCGCTGCAATGACCAAGTCAGCCAAACCGTCTCCGTTGACGTCACCTGCATTGGCAATCATCGGTGTTGAGCCTTGATTGGGGGTGTCGATCCTGAAGCCACCAGTGCCTGAGGCCACAGCGGTCAAGTTGACAGGTGATGTGGATGAAGAACCAAACACCACATAGTTGGTACCTGGGTTGGCTGCGCCGTTGCTGGTCGATGTGTATCCGGACACCAATACATCTGCAAATCCGTCGCCGTTGACATCGCCAGCGCTGGACACACTGATGCCTTCAGCCGCACTCAGACCTGCACCATTGATGACAAAACCAGCCGAGCTTGTCCCGGCATTCAATGTTTGAACATCGATTGCAGTCGTGTTTGTTTTGCCATAGACCACATACGTTTTGCCGGAATTGCCCACACCGTTGGCAGACCCCGCATAAGCACCCACGATCAAATCGGCCAGACCGTCACCGTTGATGTCACCGCCACCCGAAATGCTGTAACCCATCATTTCAATGGGTGTGGAATCACTGATGTAGAAACCTGCACTGCCGCCCGAAGCGGTCAAACTGGTCAGCTCCAAAGGCATCAGATTGGCTGAACTGCCAAACACCACATACGAGCGGTAGTTGTTCGAAGCGTATGAAGCACTGATGATGAAATCGTCATAACCATCACCGTTCACATCGCCTGCATTGGCAACGCTGTGGGCGCCGCCATTGATCGAGTCCGTCAACACCACCACAGGCGGTGCCTTGTCCTTGTTGTTGACGACCACCGTCTTGTCCACAATCACTTGTGAATTGGTTTCGGTGTTTTGGTACACAAAGTAGCCCGGGCCACCTGCGTAGTTGACTTCGCCCACGTTGGCCCAGGCACCTGCGCCCACTTCGAGCGTCAGTGCATCGGCAGCCGTGCCCTCCACCACCACTTGGTGGAACTTGGTGGTGGCGCTCAGAGCAGTGCCCGTCACGTTGCTCCAGGTCTTGCCGTCGTCGCTGGCACCCAAGCGGATGCTGTTGAAGTCGGCCATGTCGTTCACATCTTTGGCCGTCAGGGTCAGCGTGTTGGCTGTGGCATCGGCACCGAGGTTGATGCGCTCGATGCTGTTGATGCGGCTGGCACCTTCGTTGACCATGGCGCTCACATTGCTGATGGCGGTCATGTCCAGGTTCACGCCTGCGGCCGACACTTGCAGGGTGTCAAAACCCGTGCCGCCGTCGACCATGGCCTTGGCACCACCGACGGTGTTGTTGGCCAAGTTGGTCACATCAGAGGCTTGCAGCACGACGGTGTCGTTGCCCTTGCCCGCGTTGAAGCGGTCCACACCGCCGTTGCCGGTCAGGGTGTCGTCGCTGCTGGTGCCAATGACCATTTCATCAGAAGCTGTGCCCGTGGCCGTGGCAATGTTGCCGCTGATGAACTGTGAACCGCCATAGATGATGTAGGTTTTGCCAGCATCAATCGATCCAGTGGTGGGGTCGGCATACTGCGCACCCACAATCAAATCGTCGTAGCCGTCACCGTTGACGTCGCCTGCGTTAGAGACATCCACGCCCAATTTGTCGTCGGCTGATTGGCCCTGAATGACAAAGCCGCCAACACCTTTGGCCACATCAGACACGTTGATTGCGGTGGCATCTGTTTTGCCATAGACCACAAACGTTCGTCCCGGTTGTGTTGCATAAGAACCTTTGGCGCCAACGATCAAGTCGGCCAAACCATCGCCGTTGATGTCACCTGCATAAGAGACACTGCTGCCCAGCAAATCGCGATCGAGCTCACCGTTGATGACATATCCACCTGTACCACCGGCGATGGCCGTCAGGTCCACGGTGGCATTGTTCGTTTTACCAAACACCACATAGCTCTTGCCCACGTAGGGAACACCCACACCATCGCTGATGCTGTAGGCATTGTTCGCACCCAAAACCACATCAGACAAACCATCACCGTTCACATCGCCTGCGTAAGAAAGCGAGAACCATGATTGCTCCGCCGGATTCTGACTCTGGATTTTGAAGCCGTTGGTACCTAGGTTGTCAATCCTCACAGTCGTGTTGTCTGTTTTGCCAAACACCACATAGTCTTCAGTACGGCCGTAGTTGTATCCCGAGAACATCACATCCGCCAGACCGTCACCGTTCACGTCGCCAGCGGTCGACACGTTGTAACCCGCCATAGCGCCTGCTGGGCTGCCCAAGATCGACTTGCTCCAGCCTTGAATGACAAAACCTGCCGTCGAACTGTTCACGTTCATGGTCGATGGATTGGTTTGTCCAAACATCACATACACAGAACCCTCATCCGTGGTGGCCGCGCTGATGCCCAAGCCAAAGGAGCCCACGATCAAATCAGCCAAGCCATCGCCGTTGATGTCGCCACCGTTGGACACACTCGTGCCGAAATAGTCTGCCGTCTGTAAGCCGTTGACCACAAAACCGGTCGTTGCAGATAAAGAACCCAGATCGACGGCTGTGCCACTGGTTTTGCCGTACACAACATACGCCTTACCTGGACCGTCGTTGGTGGATCCACCATCAATCACCAAATCGGCCAAGCCATCGCTGTTGATGTCGCCCGCTGCAGACGCCGACCAGCCTATGCCGCCGTACAGCGTGCTCACCCCCCCATTGATCACAAAACCTTTGGTGCTGGTGCCAGCATTCAACGTTGACAAATTGAAGGGCATCAAATTGGCAGGTCCACCAAACACCACATAGCTGCTGCCTGCATCACTCCGACCCAAGGGGTCAGCTTTGCCTGCACCAATGATCACGTCGTCATAGCCGTCACCGTTGACGTCACCCGCATTGGACACACTGAGGCCACTCCAGTCCCCTGCAGCCACCCCATTGATCGAGTCTGTCAACACCACCACAGGCGGTGCCTTGTCCTTGTTGTTGACGACCACCGTTTTGTCCACAATCACTTGTGAGTTGGTTTCGGTGTTTTGGTACACAAAGTAGCCCGGGCCACCTGCGTAGTTGACTTCGCCCACATTGGCCCACGCACCTGCGCCCACTTCGAGCGTCAGTGCATCGGCAGCCGTGCCGTCCACCACCACTTGGTGGAACTTGGTGGTGGCGCTCAGGGCAGTGCCCGTCACGTTGCTCCAGGTCTTGCCGTCGTCGCTGGCACCCAGGCGGATGCTGTTGAAGTCGGCCATGTCGTTCACGTCTTTGGCCGTCAGGGTCAGCGTGTTGGCGCTGGTGTCGGTGGCCATGTCGATGCGCTCGATGCTTTCGATGCGGCTGTTTTCTTCCAGGCCCATCGCACCCACATTGGAGATGGCGGTCATGTCCAGCGACATGCTCGCGCTCAGGCGGAGGGTGTCAAAGCCTTGACCACCCTGCACCGTGGTTCGAGTAGCACCGGTGTTGCTGGCCAAGCTGGTTGCGTCAGACGCTTGCAGCACGATGGTGTCGTTGCCCTTGCCTGCAAAGAAGCGGTCCACGCCACCGTTGCCATTGAGGGTGTCATCACCTGCAGTGCCGAGCACTGCCTCGCCAGCGCTTGTGCCGGTGAGGTTGACGGCGTTGCTGACGGTTTGTGTGCCGCCTAGGACGATGTAGTAAGCACCTGAGTCACTGTTCGTTTTGTTCGCACCAATCACGAGGTCGCTCAGCCCATCACCATTCACATCACCAGCGTTTGAAACGGAATTACCAAAATATCCGTAGGAAGTGGCGGTGAGTTTGAAACCATCGCTTGCTGCAATCGCGCCAGAGCTAATGTTTAAACCTGTGCTCGACGTTGTGCCATAGACAATATAAGTAGCACCCACACCACTGCTGTTAAACGTGGCACCAACAATCAAGTCCGATAAACCATCGCCGTTCACATCACCTGCACTTGCAACGGAAGATCCAAGCTGCGTTCCAGCAGGCCCGGTGATTTTGAAACCGCGACTAGATGCAATGGTCCCACCTGTTGTATTCAAATCAACGCCTGTACCGTTTGCAGCACCATAAATGATATATGCCGCGCTTCCAGCATTGGTAGCATTGGGACCATTGTCACCCACAATCACATCGGCAAATCCATCGCCGTTCACATCGCCAGCACTTGAAACGGCAAAACCAAACTGTGTAGTAGTTGTTAGTCCGGTTAATTTATAGCCTCGTCCAGCAGAAATCGTGCCCCCGCTAAGGTCTACGCCGGTGCCCGTGCTGTTGCCATAAACAACATAGGCTTCTCTTGAGCCGTACGCAGAAATGATTTGATCTGCCAAGCCGTCGCCGTTCACGTCGCCTGCGTTTGAGACCATCCAACCATTTGAACTGTTACTTTGACCACTGATTTTGTAACCACTTGCGGCGCCGATGGAACCACTGCTCAAATTAATATCTGCGCCAGTTGTGTTGCCGTAAACAATATAGCTTGCACCTTTATTATCGTTGATTGTTTCGTAGGGTGCACCAATAATCAGGTCCGCCAAACCATCACCGTTCACGTCACCACCGCCTGAAACAGCCCTGCCGAAAAAACTTCCACTTAAGCCTGAGATTTTGAAACCGCTACTGGCAACAATACTGCCGCTGCTCAAATTAACGCCTGAATTTGACGCACTACCGTAAACCACATAAGCAGCAGCCGTACTCGTTAAAGAACCATTTGCACCAACAAGCACATCAGCGAATCCATCGCCGTTGATATCGCCAATGCCTGATACCGTGGTTCCCAAATAGCTGCCAGATTGACCTGATATTCTGAATCCCAAACTAGGGGCAATAGTGCCACTGGTTAAGACCACCCCAGCACCTGCAGCATTGCCATAAATCACATAGGCAGCGCCCGCATCGGTGGCCGTGGTGTACGCACCAACAATCACATCGTCATATCCATCACCATTGACGTCGCCAGCACTAGACACTGAAAAACCCAAATTGCTACTCGTCTGCCCACCATAAGGCGGGAACACAGGAATACTGCCATCCGTATTCAGCGTCAAGAAGTTGAACGTGGTTGCGTCTGTGATGCCTGCATAAGCGTTACCGCCCAGGTCCTTCACAGCGGTGGCAGCCACCTTCACGTAGTAACCCGTGCCAGCAGTCAAATCGGCGGTGGGGTTGATGGTGAGGGTGTTGCTGTTCCAGCCGGTCACCAAGGCGCTGCTGGTCACATCAAAGCTTTCCACCAGCACGTTGGTGCTGGCGTTGTACAGCTCAATCACGCCCGTGCCTGCTTTGACCACTTCGTTGAAGGTCAGCGTCAAGTCGGTCGTCAGGTTGGTGGCGGCCACTTGGCCGTTGTCGGTGGGTGATGTGCTCACCAAGATGGGGGCGGTGACGTCGCTTGGGGCAATCGTGTAAGTGAAGGTGTTCGACACCCCACTCACATTGTTGCTGGCGTCCGTGGCCTTGGCGGTGATGGTGTACAGACCGTTGGCCTGATCGGCCGTGGGTGTGTACGTCCACACGCCTGCACCGTTGGTGGTGGTACTGCCGATTTCGACGTTGTTGTTGTACAGCTTGACCACGCTGCCCGCTTCGGCCGTGCCGCTGAGGGTGGGCTTGGCGTCGTCGGTAGTGGTGCCGCTGGCGTTGTTGCCGGTGGCGCTGCCCACGTCGTCAAAGTAGCTGACGATGGCCGGCGCTGCAGGCGCACCCAGGTCTTTGAGCGTGATGGGCGTGCCGCTGAAGGCGGTGGTGCCACCGTTGCTGCTGGCGTTGGTGGTGGCACCGTTGGTCAGGCCTGCGGTGCTGGTCTGGCCCGACATGTCGATCAAGCGGGCGCTCAGGTCGTGCAGGTTGAGCGTGGCCACACCAGATGCCGCCTGGAAGCGGATGAGTGTGGTGGGGGCCAAGAACACGGCATTGCTGTCACCCAGGCCTGGGGCCAGGGGGGTCCAATTGGTGCCGTCGGTGGACCACTGGTACACGCCTTGGTTGCTTTGCTCTGTGCTGGTGCCCGCGTCGGTGATGGCCACGCCTTTGAATTGGCCATTGGCCACGCTGGTGCCGTCTACGTCGGTAAAGCGGGTGCCAAACAGCTCTTGCACGGTCTGGCCTGCGGTGGCCACTGGGGCAGGCGCTGTGGTGGGCGTGCCAAAGTCGGTGACGCTGAGCGCG
Organism: Limnohabitans sp. WS1; assembly: GCF_003063265.1. Lineage (GTDB taxonomy): Bacteria > Pseudomonadota > Gammaproteobacteria > Burkholderiales > Burkholderiaceae_C > Limnohabitans_A. Next base: position 9,019 of record NZ_NERU01000021.1, on the reverse strand, counting down.
GTGTTGATGTACACCGTGGCACCGGCCAGGGTGTAGGCCTTGTAGCTTTGGCCGGACACAAAGCCTTGGGCTGCGCCGAACTTGGCGATCAGGTCGGCACCGGTTTCGGTGGGGCCTGCGGTCCATTGGCTGGTGCCGCCCACCTGTGGGTCGGCCAGCTGCACCGCGTCGCCGCTGTTGCCGTTGACCACGATGAGCTTGGCTTCGTTGACAGCGGTGAGTGCGTTGTCGCTGGCACCCGACAAGAACTTGGCCGATGCGGCGTTGAGCTTGAGGGTGTTGTTGCCGGTGCCGGTCAGGTCAATGACGCTGAAGTTGCTGACCTTGGCCGCGATGGTGGCGTTGGTCAGGTCGAGCGTGGAGCCCGTGCCGTCCAACTTGAGCGTGTTGATGCCCGTGCCTCCGTCCAGCACCATGTTGGCCGCAGTGGCCAGCTGGGTGATGTTGTCGGCGTTGACGATGACGGTGTCGTTGCCTGCACCAGCGTAGATGACATCGGCACCACCGTTGGCGGTGATGACGTCAGCGCCGTCGCCACCGGTGAAGGTGTCGGTGCCACCGGCTGTGGCGCCAGAGAGGAAGGAGCCGCCGGGGGCAGCGAAGATTTGGTTGTAATTGGTTGACGCAGCGGGTGAGCTGCCGAGTGCATAGCTCAATGCATAACCACCACCGGTCAAGCCAACAACGTGCGGCGACGAGTACCTAGTCGAATCAGCCGTGGTTGTCTGTGTCATTGGCGCACCAATGGGATTGCCGTTGGCGTCAAAAGATTGAACACGAAGTGTTCTCTCATATGAATTCACAGGATCTTCAGTCCAAGTCATGACAAAGCCACCACCGGCCAAACTTGCAATATCAGCAAAATTGTCTGATGCGCTGGCCGACACATTCTTGACTGGGCCCATGGCTACGCCATTTGCACTGTATTGCTGGTAGTAGGAGTTTTTGGGAGCCGGAGCAGAGTTCCAGACTACAACGTAACTGTTGTCCTCAAGTACCGCCACTCTTGTTCTCGTTGTCTCAAATGCAGAGCTGGACACCGTTGTCACCCCACCATTGGGTGTTCCGTCGGCGTTGTACCTTTGGGTATAAATACTGCTGTTAACAACCCCTTCAAGCCAAGAAACAACATATCCGCCGTCACTGAAAACACTCAGAGCTGCACCTTTTGCGTCGGTGGGTGATCCCACTTTGAAAGCGGCCCCTACGCGTGTGCCCGTTGCATCAAAACGTTCTACAGCGCTGCCTGCGGCGTCGTAAGTGATGACAAATCCACCGTCTGGAAGACCTGTAATGGTTCTTGTAGCATTTTCTACTGGTGAACTACCCGCTAAAAACGAGTTCACTCTGAAGGCACTGCCTATTGGACTGAAATTAGCATCCACTCGCTGAACATAAAGGAGAGAACCACTGGAAACCATGACAACGAAATCACCATTCGTCAGACTTGTCACCGTTGGGTAAAGCGCTTGCGTGACCGTCCCTGCCGATGAAGCAAACAAATTGGATGAAATAGGACCAACCGCCGCTCCACTCGCATCAAATCGCTGAGCCATGGTCGGCCAAGGGAAAGAGTCCTGGCTTGTATAAATGGTCACCCAACCGCCATCTGGCAGTGCAACCATAGGTTTGTTGTGCTCCAAAGTCCTTGAATTCGCTGCAACCGCAGCACCACCCGAAGCCCCCTGTCCAAACGTCCCATAAGCCTGCGTAGCCGAGTTGCCCTGCCCGGCCAAGCCGTTGGCTCCGGTGTAGGCACCGTCCATCACGCTGACGCTGGTTGCGCCGTTGCCCGATGCGGGGGTTTGCACGTCCACGGTCCACTCGTTGGTGGTGCCCACGCGGGTCAGTGACCCGGCCTTGAGGGTGCCGTTGCTGACTTTGATGTCGGCCTCGGTCAGGGTGGCAGCGTCGATGCCACCACTGAAGCTGAGCGTGTAGCGCACCAGGCCTTGGGCCACGGTGGTGCCACCGCTCACGAAGTTGCCTGCGTTGGTGCTGGCGTTGTCGGTGATGCTGACAGTCACCGCGTCTTGCCCTTGCAGCGGGTTGTTCACCAAGCCGTTGGCCGGGTTGGGCACGGGGGCGGTGTTGGTGATGGCCACCACGATGTCCACGGTGTCTTGGTCGGTCAGTGTGCCGCCTGTGCCGGTATTGCCGTTGTCGGTGGTGGTCATCGTCAACTTGTCGGTGCCGCTGTAGCCGCTGGCGGGTGTGTATGTCACGGCGTTGGCGCTGGCCAGCAAGGCGTTCAGGTTGGCCAGATTGCCAGACAAGGTAACGCTGCCTGTGCCGTTGGTGGACAAGGTCACGCCGGTGCCGCTGGCCACGTTGATGGTGCCGTGGGCCACCGCCAGTGTGACGGTGAAAACCTGCGTGCTGCTGGTGCTGGCTGATGCATCCGGGTCGGCAATGGCCAAGCCGGTGATGACCTGGGCCGTCTCTGCACTGGTGTTTTGTGCACCTGGCACTGTGTTGATCGGCGCGTCGTTGACGGCACTAACGGTGATCACGACGGTGTTGATGGCGCTGGTGGCGCCTGCGCTGTCTTTGGAGACGATGCTCAGGGTGTCTGCGCCGTTGTAGTCGGCGTTGCCTGTGTACTTCACTGTGGCCAGCGCGGCGTTGATTTGCGCTTGGGTGCCGCTCAGGGTCAGGGTGCTGTTGTCGTTGGCACCCGAGGTGATGGTGGCACCCGACAAGGTGACGTTGATCGTGCCGTTGAGCACGCTCAAGGTGGTGCTGGCCAGGTTGCCATCGGCGTCGCTTGCGCTGATGCCGGTGATGGCCAGGGCAGTGTCTTCGGCCACGGTTTGTGCGCCGGGGTAGACGTTGCTTGGGGCAACGTTGCCGACGGTGGCGAGCACGGCTTCGTCACCGCTGTACGGGGTGCTGCCACCGCGTGTGGTGACGTTGAGTGTGGTACCGGATGCAACGCCTGGGCCTGTGTTGTCGACCACGACGGCACGCAGTTCGGTGTGGCTGGCGGGTGTGCCCACCCATCGCACGAGGTCGGTGCCTTTGAGGAAGACGGCGGCGCTGGTGCTGGCACTGGTCAGCGCGTTCCAGGTGCTGCCGTTGGTGGAGTATTCCCAATGGCCTGCCGGGTTGGTGGATGCGGCTGCAGCTGTAAAGGCGTAGCCTTGCACAGTAGCGCCGCTGTCCACGTCGGTGCTGGCGGGCATGAGCGAGGCCACGGTGGCACCTGCGGCGGGGGTGGTTTGCGAGGCAAGGTAAGCGTTGAGTTGGCTTGCGCTGAGTGAGTCGACAACAATGTAGCCGTTGCCGTTGGCTGTGGTCCCTTCGCTGTTGGTTGTGTCGGCACCTACTGTTAAGGTTGTGGTTGTTTGTGTTGCTGTAAACGTGTAGGTGGCGACGTCCCAGGCGTCCGTTGCTGCGCCGACCGTTTTGTTGTATTCCTGACGCGTTGTGCCGTCAGAGATGAACATTGAGCCACCACCAGCAAATTCTGTTGTGGCACCTTGCCATTGCAAAGCCACGGTGTAGGTTTGCCCCACCACAGTTGTCAATTTTGTCGACATCGATTCGAAGTTGCCGGTTGAGGTGGAGGCCCACATACCGGCCATGCCGCCACCATCAATGGATGTTCCGGCAATAGAAGATGCGACCAGTTTACCTTGACCTGTTCCTTGGCCATTTACGCCTGTCAGGGTATCGGGCGTTTGACTTGCAGGTGTCCAGCCAGTGGGTGAGGCACCTACGACCGCAACCCCATTGATCGGTGTCAAGCTAAGCGGCGTTCCCGGAACGGTTGCTGTTGACTCAAAAAGACCTGCCTTCGATGTCATGGGCTGACTCGTCAGAACTGGGGCATCGTTCAGGCCGTTGACGGTGACGGTGATGTCTTTGCTGGCGCTGCCGTCGGTGCTGGTGACGGTGAGTTTGTCTGAGACTTGCTGGCCTGCGGCCAGGGCCTGGGTGGCGGCCTTGGTGTTGTCCAAGGTGTAGGTCCACGCGCCGGTGCTGGCGTTGAGCGTGAAGTTGCCGTAGGTGCCCACCAAGCTGGCAGGGGTGGCCGCTTGCAGTGTGGCTTGGCCTGCGTCGCCGTCGGTGACGGTGACGGTGCCGCTGGCGTTGGCCAGCGTGTCTTCGGTGGCCACGCCGGTGATGTCGCCGCCGATGGTGGCGTTGTCGTCCACAGGCGTGACGGTGATGGCCACGGTGTCGCTGTCGGTGACGTTTTGGCCGTCGGTGGAGAGCACCGTGAGGGTGTCGTTGCCGTTGTAGTTGGCAGCGCCCTTGTACTGGATGGTGGCCAGTGCGGCGTTGATTTGCGCTTGGGTGCCGCTCAGGGTCATCGTGGCGCTGTTGTTGGCCCCAGCGGTGATGGTGGCACCACCCGACAGGGTGACGTTCAGGTTGCCGTTGAGCACGCTGATTTTTGTGCTGGCCAGGTTGCCGTCGGCATCAGACACGCTGATGCCGGTGATGGCTTGCTGGGTGTCTTCGGCCACGGTTTGGTTGGCGGTGGGCACGGTGTTGACCGGTGCCACGTTGAGGACCACGGCGTAGTTTTGCAGTGCGTTGGCCGTTGTGCCACCGGTGCCGGTGACGCTGGCTTCGATTTGCGTGTTGCTGTCGGCCACCAGGTCGGCACCCGAAACGAGGATGCTGAAGCTGCCGTCTGCCAGCACTGTGCCAGGCAAGGCTGCGCCGTTGACTGTCAAGGTGACGGTGTCGCCTGCGGCGAACTTGCCCGTCACTTTGCCAGTCACGGTGATGTTGCCTGCCGCTTCGGTGCTGTTGATGATGTTGTCAGCCGTGACAGGATCGAGGCTGATGGCCGTGAGCTTGCCAGCGGTGTTGGTGTCTTCGACCACGTAGTCTTGCGCAGCTTCTGCGGTTTGCTTGGCCGCGCTGCCGGGCACGGTGGCCGCGATGCGGGCTTCGACTCGGGTGTCTGTGTCAGCCTTCAAGCTGGCGGTGGTGACGGCGATGCTGTACACGCCGTTAGCGTCCACGGTGCCGCTGAACTTGGTGTCGTTCACCGTCAAGGTGACCACGTCGCCCGCTGCAAACGCACCTGTGGCTTTGCCGGTGAGCGTGGTGCTGGTGACAGCGCCTTCGGTGGTGTTGATGATGTTGTCGCCCGTGATCGGATCCAGCGTCAAAGCGGTCTTGAGCGCTTCGGTGTTGGTGTCCAGGGTGAACGGACGTGGGGTGGCCGAGATGGTGGCGGTGTTGCTGGAGGAGTCGCTGGCCAGGATGCTGGCCGAGACGGCTTGGTCGCCGGTGTCAAAGTCGGCTTTGAGCTTGGAGCCGGGCACGCCTGTCACGCTGTATTTGCCGGAGGCATCCACAGCAGCGCTGTAGTTGGTGTTATCCACCACCACCGTGACGATGTCGCCAGCGCGGAATTCGCCGGTCACAGAGCCGGTGATGGTGACACTACCGCCCTGCTCGGCTTGCGTCAGGAAGTCGTCGCCGGTGATGGCGTCGATGGTGAGCGTGGTGCCTGCAGGAGACGGAGGTGTGGTGTCCACCGCGTAGTTCTGGACCGCATTGGCCAGCGTGCCGCCAGTGCCGGTGACGCTGGCTTCGATTTGCGTGTCGGCATCTGCCACCAGGTCGGCGGCCGGGACGTTGATGCTGTAGTTGCCCGCGCTGTTCACGGTTCCGCTGTAGGCCTGGGTGGAGCTGAGCTTGAGGGTGACCAGGTCACCCGCAGAGAACTTGCCCGTGACCGTGCCGGTGATGGCAATGTTGCCGGTGTTTTCTGCGGCGTTGATGATGTTGTCAGCCGTCACAGCGTCAATGCTGATGGCCGTGAGCTTGCCAGCAGTGCTGCCGTCTTCGACCACGTAGTCTTGCGAAGCCACTGCCGTTTGCTTCGTGGCGCTGCCGGGCACGGTGGCGTCGATGCGGGCTTCGACTTGGGTGTCGGTGTCGGCTTTCAGGTCGGCGGTGTCCACGGTGACGGTGTATGCGCCTGCTGCATTGACGGTGGTGGTGTAAGTCTTGACGCTGCCGGTCAGGCCCAAGCTGATGGTGACGATGTCACCGGCTGCAAATGCGCCAGTGGCTTTGCCCGTCAGCGTGGTGGTGGCGTTGTTGCCTTCGGCCACGGTGATGACGTTGTCGCCTGCAACGGGGTCCAGCGTGAGGGCTGTTTTGGTGGCCTCGGTGTTGGTGCCCAAAGTGAAGGGACGTGGTGTGGCCGAGATGGTGGCGGTGTTGTTGACGCTGTCGCTGGCCAGGATGGTGGCCGAGACGGCTTTATCGCCGTTGTCAAAGTCGGCTTTGAGCTTGGAGCCGGGAACACCCGTCACGCTGTATTTGCCCGATGCGTCCACTGTGGCGGTGTAGTTGCTGCCGTCCACGGTGATGGTGACTTTGTCACCGGCTTTGAATTCGCCCGTGACGCTGCCGGTGATGGTGACGTTGCCGCCCTGCTCGGCCACGCTGATGAAGTCGTCGCCGGTGATGGCGTCAATCGTGAGCGTGGTGCCAGCGGGTGACGGAGGTGTGGTGTCCACCGCATAGTTTTGCAGTGCGCTGGCCGCTGTGCCACCGGTGCCGGTCACGCTCGCTTCGATGGTCGTGTTGCTGTCAGCGACCAGGTCAGCTGCAGGCACGTTGATGCTGAAGAGACCTTGGGCGTTGACAGAGCCAGGGTACGGCTTGTCCACACCACCCACTTTGAGCATGAGGGTGACGGTATCACCCGATGCAAAGGCACCCGAGACTTTGCCGGTGATGGCAATGGAGCCCGTGTTTTCTGCAGCATTGATGATGTTGTCAGCAGTGACAGTGTCGATGCTGATGGCCGTGAGCTTGCCCACGGTGGTGCCGGTTTCGACCACGTAGTCTTGCGCGGCTTCTGCGGTTTGCTTGGCAGCGCTTCCGGGCACGGTGGCCGCGATGCGCGCTTCGACTCGGGTGTCGCTGTCGGCCTTGAGGTCGGTTGTGGTCACAGCAATGCTGTACACACCAGCTGCGTTGACGGTGCCTGTGAACTTGACGTCGTTCACCGTCAAGGTGACCACATCGCCCGCTGCAAACGCACCTGTGGCTTTGCCCGTCAAGGTGGTGCTGGTGACAGCGCCTTCGGTGGTGTTGATGATGTTGTCGCCCGTGATCGGGTCCAGCGTCAAAGCGGTCTTGAGTGCTTCGGTGTTCGTGTCCAAAGTGAACGGACGTGGTGTGGCCGTGATGGTGGCGGTGTTGCTGGAGGAGTCGCTGGCCACGATGCTGGCCGAGACGGCTTTGTCGCCACCGTTGAGACCGTTGAAGTCGTTGACCAGCTTGGAGCCAGGAACACCCGTCACGCTGTATTTGCCAGAAGCATCCACAGCGGCGCTGTAATTGGTGTTGTCGACCACCACGGTGACGATGTCGCCAGCGCGGAATTCGCCGGTCACAGAGCCGGTGATGGTGACGTTGCCGCCCTGCTCGGCTTGCGTCAGGAAGTCGTCGCCGGTGATGGCGTCAATCGTGAGCGTGGTGCCTGCAGGAGACGGAGGTGTGGTGTCGACCGCGTAGTTCTGAACCGCATTGGCCAAGGTGCCACCGGTGCCGGTGACGCTGGCTTCGATTTGCGTGTTGCTGTCAGCCACCAGGTCTGCACCCGAAACGAGGATGCTGAAGGTGCCGTCTGCCAGCACTGTGCCGGGCAAGGCTGCGCCTTTGACTGTCAAGGTGACGGTGTCGCCTGCGGCGAACTTGCCCGTCACTTTGCCGGTCACGGTGATGTTGCCTGCCGCTTCGGTGCTGTTGATGATGTTGTCCGTTGTGACAGGGTCCAGGGTGATGGCCGTGAGCTTGCCCACGGTGGTGCCGGTTTCGACCACGTAGTCTTGCGCAGCTTCTGCGGTTTGTTTGGTCGCGCTGCCGGGCACGGTGGCCGCGATGCGGGCTTCGACTCGGGTGTCGGTGTCGGCCTTGAGGTCGGCAGTGGTGACCGCAATGCTGTACACACCGGCTGCGTTGACGGTGCCTGTGAACTTGGTGTCGTTCACCGTCAAGGTGACCACGTCGCCCGCTGCAAACGCACCTGTGGCTTTGCCGGTGAGCGTGGTGCTGGTGATGGCCCCTTCGGTGGTGTCAATGATGTTGTTGCCTGCCACAGGGTCCAAGGTCAAAGCGGTCTTGAGCGCTTCGGTGTTGGTGTCCAGGGTGAACGGACGTGGGGTGGCGTTGAAGGTGGCGCTGTTATTGGAGCTGTCGCTGGCCAGGATTTTGGCGTCGATGGCTGTGTCGCCGCTGTTGAAGCCGGCCACAAACTGCGCCCCGGGCACGCCCGCAATGCTGTACTGACCAGACGCGTCCACTGCGGCGGTGTAGTCGGTGCCGCCCACGTTGATGGTGACTTTGTCGCCTGCGCGGAATTCACCCGTGACAGAGCCGGTGACGGTGACGGTGCCGCCTTGCTCGGTGGCGCTCAAGAAGTCGTCGCCGGTGATGGCGTTGATGACGATGATGGTGCCAGCAGGCGGCGTGGTGTCGACCGCATAGTTTTGCAAGGCGGTGGCTTTGCTGCCCCCGGTGCCGGTGATGCTGCCTTCGATTTGCGTGTCGGTGTCGGCCACCAAGTCGGCTGCGGCCACGTTGATGCTGAATTTGCCGTCTGCACCCACGGTGCCGGGCACCTGCGCGCCTTTGACGGTGAGGGTGACGGTATCGCCCGCTGCAAACTTGCCTGTGACCAGACCGGTGATGGTGATGGAGCCGGTGTTTTCTGCGGCGTTGATGATGTTGTCGGGCGTGACCGGGTCAATGCTCAGGCCGGTGATCTTGCCGACGTTGGCACCGTTTTCGACCACATAGTCTTGCGCGGCGGTGGCCGTTTGCTTGTTTGCGCTGCCAGGCACGGTGGCCGCGATGCTGGCTTCGGCTTGGCTGTCGGTGTCGGCTTTGAGGTCGGCGGTGCTCACGTCGATGCTGTAGTCGCCTGCAGCGTTGACGGTGCCCGAGTAGGTTTTGACGCTGTCTGCCAGTCCCAAACGGATGGTGACCACGTCACCGGCTGCAAATGCGCCAGTGGCTTTGCCCGTGAGGG
>NZ_NERU01000020.1 GCF_003063265.1 Limnohabitans sp. WS1 | reverse complement strand
ATGACGCAGGCCCGAATGCAAGCGAGCCAATCCCGATGAGGAAACCACTGACTGGAGAGCCGTGTGCGGGAAAACTGCACGCACGGTTCGGAGGGAGGGGAGGCCTTGGCCTTTCCTACCCCTATCATGGGGAATGTCAGCCTTTTGTAGGAGCCCCGCCCTCGGGGCGATGGGGGTGGTGGTCTGCGAGGCTTATCGCGACGAGGGCGTCGCTCCTACATGGGGAATGTCAGCCTTTTGTAGGAGCCCCGCCCTCGGGGCGATGGGGGTGGTGGTCTGCGAGGCTTATCGCGACGAGGGCGTCGCTCCTACAAGGGGAATGTCAGCCTTTTGTGGGAGCCCCGCCCCCGGGGCGATGGGGGGTGGTCTGCAAGGCTTTTCGCGACGGGGGCGTCGCTCACACAAAAAAGCGAGATGCCAACATCTTTGGGCCTTATTAACAGGCTTGGGTGTCATCCCTGAGCCAGACCAGCTGTCCCCGGCCGCTTTCGCTCAGCCGGTGCATCAGTGCTGCTGCGTCAGAGGCGGGCAGGGCAAAGCGCAAAGTGACCACGCTGCCATGCGTGACCTCTTGCAACTGGGCTTGGGCCAGTTCGACCTCGCGGCGCACCAGGCCTTCCAGTGCATAGGGCACGCTGCAGGCGAGTTCGGTTTTTTGAATCAAGGGAATTTTTTCGGCCGTCAGCAGCGCCTGCGCCACCGCATCGGTGTACGCCCGCACCAGACCACCCGCGCCCAGCTTGACGCCACCAAAGTAACGCACCACCGAGGCCATCACGCCTTGCAGGTCCTGGTGCCGCAGCACGTCCAGCATCGGGCGTCCAGCCGTGCCGCCGGGCTCGCCATCGTCGTTGGCCGCCGATTGGCCCCCAGCCAGCAGTGCCCAGCACACATGGGCCGCGTCCGGGTGCTCGGCTTTGAGCTGGGCCACTCGGGCTTGGGCTTCTTCGCGGCCAGCCACGGGTTCGACGCAGGCGATGAAGCGGCTTTTTTTGATGACCAGTTCGTGGTGTGCAGTTTGAGCGAGAGAGAAGGCCATGGACAGGTCAAGTGTGCAAAAAAATGCCTGAAGTGTTCAGCGCAAGGAAAAATTCACACGGTGGTAGCCCGTGTCATTGCCGCCCTTGGCCGAGGTGTTGACTTGGATGGGCAAGAGAAAAATCCGGCTCAAAGGGACCTGGCCTTGTTGTACCAGCCAGCCTTGCACCACCTGCGCTCGGCGTGTGGCCAGGGTGCGCAATTCATCATCGCCCACCGCCAGGTTGGCCAACATCAGCTTTTCCATGTCCTCTACCGACAGCACTTGGGTCTGGCCCAGCACGTTGCGGGGTTTGGGGAACTTGGCTTGTTGGTAGGCGCGGGCCAGGTAGGTCGGGTACTCGCTGCCGTCCAGTCGCATGTCGGCCAAGGGCATGTTCTCGCGCTGTGATGGGCTCATGTCTTTGCGTTTTTCGCTGAGCACAGCCCGCTCCAGCAGGGCCCGTTTGAGGCCTTCCGGGTCCATGGCGCTGTCGCTGCCAGCGGTGATTTCCAGGTTCAACCCTTCGCGTTCACGCATGGCCTTGGACAGGGTTTGCAGCTTTTGCACAGCGGCCTCGTCCAAGCTGGCGCGGCCGGGTGCAAAGTTCAGCTGCGACAACTCTTGGCTGTCGCCAAACAGCGAGCCCAGCAACGCAAAGGGTGAGGTGACGGCCTTGACAAACAGGTTGCCGATAACCTTGAAGATCAAACCTCCGACGGAAAATTGGGGGTCGTCCAGCGAGCCAGCAATGGGCAACTGGATGTCGATTTGCCCCCGGTTATTTTTGAGCAAGGCGATGGCCAGTTGCACGGGCAACTGGGTGGCATCCGGGCTTTCTACCTTGTCGCCAAAGGTCAGTTGGTCAATCACGAGCCGGTTTTGTGCGGTGAGCTGACGGTCCTGCAGCTTATAAGTGGCGTCCATGGACAGCTTGCCTTTGCTGATGTTGTAGCCCGCGAATTTGCCCGAATAAGGCGAGAAATCGACCAAATCGATGTCGGAAATTTTGCCTTGAAGGTCCAAGAACTTTTTCTCTGTCAGCGGATTGAAGCGGGCCGCAATTTGCACCGGCGCGTTGCTGGCATAGTGGCCACGCAGGTCCAGATCGGCCAGGGTGTCGGGGGTCGTGGACAAGCCCTTGACGCTGCCGCTCAGCTGGGTGACGGTGGCCGAGTAGTTGGGTTTGACGAAGCGGTCAGAAAAATCCACGCGCCCGTTTTGCAGGGTGACTTTGGCGATTTGAATGGGCATGGCCACAGCGGGGGGTGATGCGGCAGGCCGGCTGGTGCCAGTGTCGGGGCTGGCCGGATTGCGCAGAATGCCTGCCAGGTTGAGCTGTCCTTGCGGGTTGAGGATCAGCCGCGAGTAAAAGTCGGACAGAGCGATTTCGCCGATGTTCAGCCGAGCGGGTTCCAGCTGAAAGTCCACACCGCCAAAGTACAGCGATTTCCACCTCAAAAAATCCGTGCTGTTGGCCTGGTCCACAGCGCGAAACTGGCCCAGTGTCAGCCCGCCCTTGTAGCTGACCCAGAGCTTGTCGGCGGGCTGGCGAACCTCCAAGGTGCCCTTGTTGGAGAACAGGCCCTGCGCGATGGATGTGTTCAGGTAGGGCGCCACGTAGCCTTGCATTGGCACCACCGGCAAAGCCTGGGTTTCCAGCGCCAGACGCACCGTCAGTGGCTGCAGCTGCACCGATCCGCTGGCCTTGATTTGGCCGGTCTGGTTGAGCGTGGCGTTCAGTGCAAAGGCCTTTTCGCGCCCGGGGTGGATGTCCAGTTTCGTGCCCGACAAGCTCGCTTGTGTCAGCTCTTGTACCGCCGCAGGCGACAAAGTGTGGTCTTCAAAGCGCAGCCCAACTTCATCCAGGTTCAGTTGACCCACCAGGCCCGACCAGACAGGACTGCCCAACTTGTTGGATGGTGCCGCCCCCGCAGTCGACTTGCTTGAGCCAAGCTCTGGCAGCCATGTCACGGTGCCATCGGCAGCCCGGGCCATGCGGGCCACGATGCCCGAGCCTTGCAGGGCCTCGGCATCGATGCGATGGGCCTGCAGGTCGGCCTGCACTTGCCGCGCCGACAGATTTTGCACACGCAAAGGTGCATCGGGTGTGTCTTGTCCCAGGCGCAAACCCCGCACCTCCAATTGCGCCAGCTGCCACAGCTGTTGCAAGGGGTTGGATGTATCAAGTTGCACATCGAGTGCCTCCAGCCCCAGCCAAGGCTTGCCCGCGGCGTCTGTCATGGCCAGCCCCTGCCATTGCGCCGTACCACTCACGCTCAGCGAAGGTGCGCCATCGGCCAATTGGGCAAAGTTCACGCTCAAGCGGGTGGCCAGTTGGCCCGATTTCAGGCGCAAGGGCAGGCTGCTGGGCCAATAAGCTTGAAGTTGGGACAGGTCGAACTTGTCGAGCTCGATCTTCAGCGAGCTGCTGTGCGACTTGGCAAAGGGCAGGCTGCGCCCCTGCAGCGCCAAGGGCGAGCCATCCACCACCGCCGACAAGGCCGGCAACACAAACACATCGGCCTTGTAAGGCAGGCTGGAGATAAAAGGCAAACTGAACGTCACCGCCTCGGCCGTGTGCCGAACCCCCTTGGGGCGGTCGTCGAACACCAACTGGCCGTCCGTGATCTGGATGTTGTTCAAAGAAAAGCGGGGCAGGGGGCCTGACTCGGTTGCTGCCCCGCTGGCCCAGCGGTCCAGCCAGTCCGAGATGTCGTAGCGCCCATCGGCCAAGCGCGTGATGGCCACACGCGGGGCGCGCAAGTGAATTTGATCGACCACGATCCCCGCTTGCGCCACAGAAGCGCTCGACAGGTCGATGTGCAATTGCGCAAAGCCCAATTGCTCCGCGCCAGCCTGGTCTTTGATGGACAGCCCCAGCACATCCACCGACAAATCCAGAGGGTTGATCGCGACACGTTCGATGACCACATCGCGCCCCAAGGCCTTGCCCAGCTGCGTGGCCAACACCGAGCGGGCCAGCGGCGGCACCACAAAATAGCCCAAGGCCAAGAGCAAGACCCAGCCTGCCAGCAAACAGGCCAAGATTTTGGGCACACGCCCTGTGTGGAGCCGCCGCGTGAGGCCCAGCCACCATTCCCTGTGAGTCGTCATTTTTTGTTTCTGGATGAACAAGTTTGGGATTGTCCCACTCCAAGTGCTTTACCACGCACTGGGTTGGAGGCCTTGTTTTATTGATTCGGCCCGATGATGTTTGTATGAATGCTTTTTTGTGGGAGCGGCGCCCTCGCCGCGAAGGAGCCTCGCAGACCACCACCCATCGCCCCGGGGGCGGGGCTCCCACAAAAGGCGGTCACTTCTTGAGAGCAGGGATTCCACAAAGGTGGCATCGCTGACTGTTAAGTCCCAGACAGGCATTTCACTTCCATCTCCACAGAGTCGGATCAATAAGGTCAAGCAGCTACGGGCTTTACGGTAGGGCCAAATGGTCGGCAATACCCACCAGCCCCGTGAGCCCACCCCCAAACCCCTACACTAGCGGGTTATCCCGAGTGCCCAGCCCATGAACGCTTTTGTCGACGTCTCTTTCTTCCCGCGTGACGCCAAACCGCTGACCAGTTACCGCAAATACTGGGCGCAGCGCTTTGGCACGGCCCCGTTTTTGCCGATGAGCCGCGAGGAAATGACCCAACTGGGCTGGGACAGCTGCGACATCGTGCTGGTCACGGGCGACGCTTATGTAGACCACCCCAGCTTTGGCATGGCCGTGATCGGCCGCATGCTGGAAAACCAGGGTTTTAGGGTCGGCATCATCGCCCAGCCCGACTGGACCAGCGCCGAAGCCTTCAAGGCTCTGGGCCAACCCAACCTGTTTTGGGGCGTGACCAGCGGCAACATGGACTCTATGATCAACCGCTACACGGCGGACCGCAAAATCCGCACCGATGACGCCTACACCCCGGGCGACGTGGGCGGCAAGCGGCCCGACCGCGCGGCCATCGTCTACAGCCAGCGCTGCCGCGAAGCCTTCCCCGAAGTGCCCATCGTACTCGGCGGCATCGAAGGCAGCTTGCGCCGCATCGCGCATTACGACTACTGGTCTGACAAAGTGCGCCGCTCGGTGGTGGTGGACAGCAAGTGCGACTTGCTCTTGTATGGCAACGCCGAGCGGGCGATTGTCGAAATCGCCCACCGCCTGGCCGCCCGGGAGCCGGTGCAGCAGATCACCGACGTGCGCGGCACCGCTTTTGTGCGCCGCGAGACGCCAGAAGGCTGGTTCGAGATTGACTCCACCAGTGTGGACACGCCCGGCCACGTTGAGGCCCACATCAACCCGTATTTGATGATTTCGGATCAGGCGCGGGAGCAGGGCGCGACCTGTGCGCGTGAGGAAGAAGCCAAAGAAGTGGCCGAGGGCCACAACGCCAAAAACGTCGAAGCCGACTTGTCCGCCGCCGTGGCCCAGGCCCGCACCGTGCAAGCCGCTATTGAGCCCATCATCCAGCCGCTCACCTTTGTGCCCAACCCTGCGCTGCGTGGTAAAGGCACCCACAAAGTCCCGCCCCGCGACAAGAGTGTGATCCGCCTGCCCAGCTACGAGCAGGTCAAGCAAGACGCCGTGCTCTATGCCCACGCCAACCGCGTGCTGCACCTGGAAACCAACCCCGGCAACGCCCGCTGCCTGGTGCAAGCGCACGGTGAAGGCCACACCGCCCGCGACGTGTGGATCACACCGCCGCCCATCCCGCTCACCACCGCCGAGATGGACCATGTGTTTGACCTGCCGTATGCCCGCAGCCCGCACCCGCGCTACGCCGACGAAAACGGCAGCCATGACCACGCGACCAAAATCCCCGCGTGGGAAATGATCCGCTTTTCCGTGAACATCATGCGCGGCTGCTTTGGCGGCTGCACCTTTTGCTCCATCACCGAGCACGAAGGGCGCATCATCCAAAGCCGCTCCGAAGAATCGGTCATCCGCGAGGTGGAAGACATCCGCGACAAGGTCAAAGGCTTCACCGGCGTCATCTCTGACCTTGGCGGCCCCACGGCCAACATGTACCGCCTGGGCTGCCGCAGCCCCGAGATCGAATCGGCCTGCCGCAAACCCAGCTGCGTGTTCCCCGGCATCTGCCAGAACCTGACCACCGACCACGGCCCGCTGATCAACATGTACCGCCGGGCACGCAACCTCAAGGGCATCAAGAAGATCCTGATCGGCTCTGGCCTGCGCTATGACCTGGCCGTGCAGTCGCCCGAATATGTGAAAGAACTGGTGCAGCACCATGTGGGCGGCTACCTCAAGATTGCACCCGAGCACACCGAGGGCGGCCCGCTGTCCAAGATGATGAAGCCGGGCATCGGCACCTACGACCGCTTCAAGTCGATGTTCGACAAGTACAGCGAAGAGGTCGGCAAAAAGCAGTTCCTCATCCCGTACTTCATCGCCGCCCACCCGGGCACCAGCGACGAAGACATGATGAACCTGGCCATCTGGCTCAAAAAGAACGGTTTCCGGGCCGACCAGGTGCAAACCTTCTACCCCAGCCCCATGGCCACGGCCACGGCCATGTACCACTCCACCCGCAACCCGCTGCGCAAAATCACCCGCGACAGCGAAAAAGTGGACGTGGTCAAAGGCGACAAACGCCGCCGCCTGCACAAAGCGTTTTTGCGCTACCACGACTCGAACAACTGGCCGCTGTTGCGCGAAGCGCTCAAGGCCATGGGCCGGGCCGATTTGATCGGCAATGGCAAACACCATTTGATCCCCAACTGGCAGCCGTTGGCCGAAGACGGTTACAAAAGCGCCCGCCGCAAAAACAGCACGGGTGCAGGGGCGAAGTCGTCGGTGTCTTTGTCGACAGCGCCCAAGCGCATGGGGCAGCCTAAGAAGGGGCAGTTGCTGACTCAGCACACGGGGTTGCCGCCACGCAAAAAAGGCTGACTTTCAACTTCCGTTGATTGGGCACTGATTATTCTGGGGTCTCAGGCGGTTATTGATTTGCCTATTTTTTAGGCGCTCCTCGCCAGCACAGTCCCCATGCGCCTTGGCGCAGTTGTCCTAGGGCTTATCCACAGGCTTGAACACGGTGGGTGTGGATGCTTTTTTCACGGTCTCCGCCATGGTTTTTTGAGCGATGCATGGCCGTTTTGGCTGTTTATGGCGCCAAATGCGCCAAAAGAAGAGCCTCATGTCCGCATCGTCATCTTCGTCCTCATCCGACAAGTTGTCTTCTGGTTGGGTCAATCAGGCCCGTGACGCTGCCTCAAGCATGCGCCGTTCGGTGGCCGGGCAGATCGGGTATTGGGCGTCTTTGGGCCGCATTGCCGAGGCATCGGGCTTGACGGTCTCTGAGACGCACGAGGCCATCGCGTTCTACGATGTCCGCCAGGCCGCCCCTACGGATGCCGACCCGCTGGACGCTCTGGAAGCAGACTTTTTGGCCGCCAAAAGCGCGGGCCGTCTGTGGCATGCTGTGCGCCAGACCGTGCAGAGCAACCGCCGTCAGGCGGTGAAGGCGGCCTGAGGTGCGCTCAAGTGCAACCCCTTCCATGGCTGCGAATTGCCGCGCATGGCGTCAGGAGCCTTTGATGAGCGAGTTTTTGATTGACCAGACTGAGGGGGGCAAAACCCAAATCTCGGTGGTGCTGGACAACGAAACAGCTATGCAGTGTTTTGCCCTGGGGATTTTTCCAGGCTGACATCAGGTTCGCCATGCAAAGGGGATCGCCATGGGCAACGCAGACAGGCTTTGCAAGGAAGTACATTGAAATGTCTTGTAGCGTAGTGCGCTACAAAATACAATGGGCTTGAATGATCAAAAGCTTTCGACACAAGGGTCTGCAGCGCTTTTTTGAAACCGGTAGTAAGGCGGGTATTCAGGCTGCGCATGCTGCGCGGCTTCGACTGCAGCTGGCGGCTCTTGACCAAGCGTTGAAGCCCGAAGACCTGTCAGCACCAGCATGGGGACTGCATCCCCTCAAAGGCGACTTGAAAGGTCATTGGGCCATTACCGTCAATGGCAACTGGCGCATGGTGTTCGCGTTTGATGGAACAGACGCCGTGCTTGTGGATTACAAAGACTATCACTGAGGCAAACATGACTCGCATGCACAACCCCCCGCATCCAGGGGAAGTCCTTCGGGAGTATTTGGGTGACATCACGATCACAGAAGCGGCGGTCAAGCTGGGCGTCAACCGTGTCACGCTTTCGCGTGTGGTGTCGGGCGCATCCGGTATTTCTGCGGACATGGCCTACCGCCTCGCCCAGGCATTTGGCACCAGCGCAGAAATGTGGGCGGGCATGCAGATGCAGTACGAGCTTTATCAAGCCAGCAAGATCAAGCGGCCCAAGATTGAACGACTGGCCGCGTGAGCAGATAAAACAGGAATTATCGTTTTGGCTTATGCCATCCTGATAGCCTAGGCGGCTTCGATCACGCGCATTTCAATGTGCAGTCCAGCAGCGGTGGCCATGTTCACCAACGCATCGAGGCCGAACAAGTTGATCTTGCCGCGCATCAGATCTGAGACGCGTGGCTGAGTCACGCCGAACAGCTTGGCGGCCTGTGCTTGGCTCATTTCTGTGCGGGTCAGGTGGTTCTTCAGCGCCGTCATCAGAATGGAGCGCAGCTTCATGTTTTCCGCTTCTTCCGGGGTGTCCTCGATGGCATCCCAGACGCTGGCAAATCGTTGCTTGGTCATTGCCTAGCTCCTTTAATAAGTCTCGATAACGCTTGGCAGCCAAGTCCAGATCGGCCTTGCTGGTCTTCGCAGTCTTCTTTTGGACGCATTGAATCACATAGACGGCGTTGGCGAGTTGGTTTTGTCATGACGGTCTTGGGCCGGGACCCAGTGTCTGTTGCAGGTGTTTGCAAAGGGCAGCGGTTCGCACTGGATCCCGGGTCTTCGTCCGGAATGACAAAAGTTTGGACGTGATGGTTGATTCAACTTCATCGGGTCAGATCAATGTCTTGGCAGTCCATGGCCAATCTGCCTATTTTTTGAGCGCATGACGCCAGCCCAGTCCCCATGCGCCTTGGCGCAGTTGTCCTAGGGCTTATCCACAGGCTTGAACACGGTGGGTGTGGATGCTTTTTTCACGGTTTGCGCCATGGTTTTTTGAGCGTTGCATGGCCGTTTTGGCTTTTTATGGCACCAAATGCGCCAAATGGAGAGCCTCATGTCCGTATCGTCGTCTTCGTCCTCATCCGACAAGTTGTCTTCAGGTTGGGTCAGTCAGGCCCGTGACGCGGCCTCAAGCATGCGCCTTTCAGTGGCCGGGCAGATCGGGTATTGGGCGACTTTGGGCCGTCTGGCCCAAGCTTGGGCCAAAAAGGTTCAGCCAGCCAAGCCGCCCACGCCGTGGGTCGCGCAGTTCTGGCTTGGTGTGAGGTCAGCGCGAGGGTGGCGCGGGCGCTGTTGTGGCCTCAGAGGGCGTCATGTGCATCCGGCGGCTGCTTTGGCACAGCGGCCAATGCAGCCTTGAACTTGTCCACGCTGGCCCGTTCGGCGCGTTCTTTGAGGTAGGTTTCTGTGGCCAAAGCCGAGACTTTTTCTGCCACGGCGCTGGCGATGAACTGGTTCATGGACACATGGTCCTGGCTGGCCATGGTTTTGGCCATGCTGTGCAGCGAGTCGGGCAGGCGAATGCTGATGGTGCTCATGATGATTTCTCCAGAATTTCTAGCAGTTGTCGGGGGCTCATGACTTGAACATGGAGGCTCGCAGCTTTTTTGAAGTCAGCCACGTTCCAAGTCACGATGCTGGCTTGGGCCTTGACGGCCAGCTCCAAGATAAAGTCGTTGTTGGGGTTTTTGAGCAAGGGTCGCCAGAGGTAAAAAATCCGGTGGTGTTCACTTTGGGCGCATAAGTAGTCGATGACATCGTCAATTTGGGCGTGGCTCAATGCCAGTTGCCCGCGCTTGAGGACGTCTTCGTATTCGGCAATCAGTGGCGCTGACACCTGCGGCAAAAATCGCGCTTGCCTCACCATGCTCAACAGCCGATAAGACACCCCCAGCTGTGAACGCAACGCGCTGTAAAGCACATTCGTGTCGATGACGATGCGGGGGTTAAAAGTCATATTGGTATTATCAGAGATACCAAAAATCAGGCCAATCAGGTTCCATCGGGGCTTAGCCACTTGGCGATATGCTGATCTCACATTCCAGTCTGAATACCTGGTCGTCGTCATTCGTCACTCGATTTTGCATGGGCTCAAGGACGAGGCGGTGTACCTGCGGCGCTACGACATCGCGGTAAGCTGCCTGAAGGAAATCATTGAGGGCCGCGACGAGGACTATGCGACGATCATCCGATCCTTGGTGATGAACCTGAAAGTCAGCGCCAAGCTGCGCAAGACCTACCCTGGGGTTTTCAGCGACGAAGTTTTGGTCAAGCGCGTCGAGCGCGCGGTCTTCAAGGCCTTTGAGTTGCTGCACGACGATGACGATGATGACGATGATGACGATGAGGTCGTTCCCCGCCTTGATGTGGTGGCCCGATGAGTTCAGGAGGGGCATCGCGGCAGTCCCGCTCACTGGCCGCATTCAATCTTCATTCTTGCCTGTTTTTTAAGCGCACGCCGCCAGCCCAATAGGCATGCGCCTTTGGGCACTTGTTCCGGGGTTTATCCACAGCCTTGGGCACGGGTGGTGTGGATGGATGCAGGTGTTTTTCCCGTGTCGATGAGGATTTGTTCACGCCAAATGGCCAGATGCGTCCGTTTTGGCGCAAAATGCGCCATAAAGGAGCGTCTCATGTCTGCATCACCTTCTTCGTTTGCATCCGTCAAATTGCCTTCCGGTTTGGTCAGCCAAGCCCGCGAAGCGGCCACGCCCATGCGCCGCTCGGTGGCGGGGCAAATCGAGTACTGGGCCACGCTGGGGCGCATTGCCGAAGCTTCGGGTTTGACCATCTCTGAGGCCCGAGAAGCCATCGCACTCTACGATGTGCGTCAAACCACCACGGTGTCTGCGGCCGACCCACTGGACGCCATTGAGGCGGATTTTGTGGCCGCCGAAAGCACCGGCCGCCTGGCCCAGGCCGTGCGCCAGACGGTGCAGAGCAACCGCCGTCAGGTGGTCAAGGCCGCCTGAGCAACTGCCTCGTTTGAAACCCGTTTTTTATTTGCTGGCCGGCCCCAACGGGGCGGGCAAATCCACGCTGTACCGCTCTGCCGTCTCATCGGGCTTGCTTCCGGCCGGGGCGGAGTTTGTGAATGCGGACCTGCACGAAGCCGCTGCCTTGCAGCACATCACCGATCCACAAGCCCGTTCGGCCCAGGCGCGGACTTGGGCCGATGCCCGTCGTGCGGCTTCTTTGGCGCAAGGGCTGTCGTTTGTGAGCGAGACGGTGTTTTCTCACCCGTCCAAGCTGACTTTGATGCAAGAGGCCCGAGCCGCAGGCTTTGCGGTGGTGTTGCTGGTGGTGTGTGTCAACGATCCGCGTCAGCTGTTGGGCCGGGTGGCGCAACGGGTGGCCGAAGGCGGGCACGATGTGCCGCCAGAGCGCATCCTGGCACGCTATCCACGCACCTTGCAGCATTTGCAGCAGGCCATGCCTTTGGCCGATTTGGCTTTGCTGTACGACACATCCGGTGTGGGCCGCAACGGGATTTCCGGCCCCAAACTGGTGGCGCGCTGGCGTCACGGTGTGTGGCATTGGCAGGTGCCCCGGCCTCCGGCGTGGGCCAAAAAGGTGCAGCCATCTGCGCCACACGCACCGCGATCCTTGTAGTCTGTGATGCTTGCCTGGGGGCCTGGCCTGGGCACAACGGTGACAAGTTGTAGATTCGGCCGCATGAAGTTTGAATTGCAGAGTTCGTCATTCCTGACTTGTCCCGGAATCCATGTTCAATTAGCCATGGACCATCGGGTCAAGCCCGAGGATGCCAAACATACAAGGATGAAAAGCGCTCGAGGATGAGCCACACAGGCGATCGGAAAACGTCAAAAACCAACAAATATTCGATCAAAAACGCCAAATCAAGCAGACTGCAGCGCCCCCAACAACTCTGTCTCGATTTCGATTTGTGCTTTGTTTTGTTGCAACTCAGCTCCGCTGATGAGGAAGGTGTCTTCCACGCGTTCGCCCAGGGTGCTGATTTTGGCGAGTCGCAAATGCAGGCCATGTTTGGCCAGAACGCGCGCGATGTTGTAAAGCAGGCCGATGCGGTCACTGGCCGAGATGCTGAGCAGCCAGCTTTGGGCCTTGTCGTCGGGGTTCAGGCTCACGCGCGGGGTGACCGGGAAGCTTTTCACGCGGCGTGACACCCGTCCGCGGGTGGGGGCGGGCAAGGGGCCTTGTTTTTCCAGGGTTTGTGTCAGGCCGGACTCGACCATGCTCAGCAGTTCACGGTAGTGCTCGGGCAGCATGGGCGTGACGATCTGGAAGGTGTCCAGCGCCCAGCCAGTGCGGGTGGTGTGGATCTTGGCGTCCAAAATGCTGAAGCCTGACTGGTCAAAATGACCACAAATGCGGGCAAACAAGTCGGGTTGATCGGGCGAGAAAACCAGCACTTGCAGGCCTTCGCCCACTGGCGATATGCGGGCACGCACAATGGGTTTGCCCGGGCCATCGGCGGGTTTGGCCACATGGCGCGAGAGCTGGCGGGCGTGCCAGGCGATGTCCGACGCGTCGTGGCGCATGAAGTAGCCCACATCCAGCGTGTCCCACAGGGCTTTTTGGCCTTCGTGCGGTTCGCTGTGGCGGGCCAGCTCGATCAGGGCGTCGCGCTTGCGGGCCTCGACTTCGGCGTTGGCGTCCGGTGCGCGGCCGCCCAGCACACGCAGGGTGGATTTGTACAGGTCTTCCAGCAGCTTGCCTTTCCAGGCGTTCCACACCTTGGGGCTGGTGCCGCGAATGTCGGCCACGGTGAGCAAATACAGCGCAGTCAGGCGACGCTCGTTGCCCACGCGCTGGGCAAACCGGGCAATGACTTCGGGGTCGCTCAGGTCTTCTTTTTGGGCCACATGGCTCATGGTCAGGTGCTCGCCCACCAAAAACTCGACCAACTGGGCGTCGGCTTTGTCGACCCCGTGCTGGCGGCAGAAAGTGCGCACCTCGGCAATGCCCAGCTTGGAGTGGTCGCCGCCCCGGCCTTTGGCAATGTCGTGAAACAATGCGGCGGTGTACAAAATCCAGGGCTTGTCCCATCCCCCGGCCAGTTGCGAGCAAAACGGGTATTCGTGGGCGTGCTCGGCCATGAAAAAGCGCCGCACATTGCGCAGCACCATCAGGATGTGCTGGTCCACCGTGTAGGCATGAAAAAGGTCGTGCTGCATCTGTCCCACGATGCGCCGAAACACCCACAAATAGCGCCCCAGCACCGAGGTCTCGTTCATCAAGCGCATGGCGTGCGTGATGCCCAGAGGCTCCTGCAGAATTTGCAAAAAGGTCTGGCGGTTGACCGGGTCGGCCCGAAAGCGCCCGTTCATGATGGAACGCACGTTGTACAGCGCCCTGAGCGTGCGGGCCGACAAGCCCTTAACACCCGGCGTGGCTTGGTAGAGCAAAAAGGTCTCGAGGATGGCGTGCGGGTGCTTTTGGTACAGGTCGTCGCTGGCCACTTCAATCAGCCCGGCTTTTTCAAAAAACCGTTCGTTCAGTGGCCGGAAATCGGTGACCGATTCACCCCGGTCGGCTTGCAGCCTGTCTTCGATGTTGAGCAGCAAAATCTGGTTGAGCTGGGTCACCGCCTTGGCGGCCCAATAGTATTGGCGCATCAGCTTTTCGCTGGCACGCAGGGCCAAGCGGCCCTCGGGCGTCACGTCTGACGCATAGCCAAACGACTCGGCCACATTGGTCTGCAGGTCAAACACCAGCCGGTCTTCACGGCGTTTTGCTTGCAGGTGCAAGCGGGCGCGGATCAGGCCCAGCAGGGCTTCGTTGCGCTTGATTTGCCGCGCCTCCAGGGGCGTGGCCAGCCCTTTGCGGGCCAGTTCGTCCCAGCTGTGGCCCAAGCCCGCAGCGCGGGCCACCCACAAAATTACCTGCAAGTCGCGCAGCCCGCCGGGCGATTCCTTGCAGTTGGGCTCCAGGGCGTAAGGCGTGTCTTCGTATTTGGTGTGGCGCTGGCGCATTTCCAGGGTTTTGGCCACCCAAAAAGCCTGCGGGTCCATGGCCGCCTGGAACTGCTTTTGAAACTCGGTGAACAAGCGGGTGTTGCCGGTCACGCGGCGCGACTCCAGCAGCGAGGTTTGCACCGTGATGTCTTTGGCCGACTCGGCCAGGCACTCGCTCAGGGTGCGCACACTTGAGCCGATTTCCAGGCCCGTGTCCCAGCAGCTGCCAATGAAGCGCTCCAGCTGCGCTTGCAACTCGGGCGAAGACTCGGGCGACTGGCCATCGGGCAAGAGCACCAAAACATCCACATCCGAAGAGGGAAACAGCTCGGCCCGCCCAAAGCCCCCCACGGCCACCAAGCACACATCTGGCGCAAATCCCGCGTTTTGCCACAACTGAATCAGCAGGCCATCGGCCAGGATGGACAGTTGACGAAGGGTTTGCTTGAGCCCTCGCGCCACGGCCCCGCTGTGCGCCAAGCCATGCAAAACGGCAGCTTTGTCGTGCTTGTAGGTCTCGCGCAGCTGGGCCAGGACGGCCAAGGGCGAGAGCCCCTCAGGGCTTGCTGGGTCTGTGGAGGAGGCCTGAACGCTCATCTCAGGCGGTGGCTTGGTCGATGATGACGGGCTGGATGAATGCCGGGACGGCGGGGCTGCCTGCAGACAAGGTCAAGACCTCGTAGCCGGTTTCGGTCACCACCACCGTGTGCTCCCATTGGGCCGACAGCGAATGGTCTTTGGTCACGATGGTCCAGCCGTCGCCCATTTCCTTGATGTCGCGCTTGCCCGCGTTGATCATGGGCTCGATGGTGAAGACCATGCCGGGCACCAACTCGACCAGGGTGCCGGGCTTGCCGTAGTGCAGCACTTGCGGCTCTTCATGAAAGCCCCGGCCAATGCCGTGACCACAAAACTCACGCACCACAGAAAAGCCGTGGCCTTCGGCAAACTTTTGAATGGCATGGCCAATGTCGCCCAAATGGGCACCGGGCTTGACTTGCTCAATGCCTTTCCACATGGCTTCGTAGGTCACGCTGGCCAGGCGTTTGGCCGCAATCGAGGCCTCGCCCACATGGAACATCCGGCTGGTGTCACCGTGCCAACCGTCCTTGATGGTGGTGATGTCGATGTTGACCGAGTCGCCTTTTTTGAGCGGCTTGTCATTGGGAATGCCGTGGCAGACCTGGTGGTTGATCGAGGTGCAGATCGACTTGGGATAGGGCTTGTAACCCCCCGGCGCGTAGTTCAGCGGGGCGGGAATGCAACCTTGCACATCGACCATGTAGTCGTGGCAGAGCTTGTCAATCTCGTTGGTGGTGATGCCCGGCTTGATGAACGGTGCGATGTAGTCGAGGACTTCGGAGGCCAGGCGGCAAGCCACGCGCATGCCTTCGATGTCTTGGGCGGTTTTGAGGGTGATCGTCATAGGGCTCGATTATCCCATTGAGGCCTTTGTGTGCGTGTCGCAAGCGTCAATCATCCCTGCGGGGGGTCTTTACAAATGTGGCCCTTGGGTCTGTGCACAGCCCCTTAATTTGTAGGAGCGACGCCCCCGCCCCGAAAAGCCTCGCAAACCACGACCCATCGCCCCGGGGGCGGGGCTCCCACAGCCTCCTGTAGGAGCGACGCCCCCGTCGCGAAAAGCCTCGCAGACCACCACCCATCGCCCCGGGGGCGGGGCTCCCACAAAATGCAGGCAGCCTCCACGACCCATCGCCCCGGGGGCGGGGCTCCCACAAAATGCAGGGCCCACAAAAAATCGGGCACCCACAGAATGCAGGGAACTTACACGAATGGGGCTCGGTCAAACACGGGTCTTCGCCCAACGCGTTCATGCCAAAGAAGCCGTTTCAGCGTTGAACTTCGGGTAAGCACCCATTCTAGGTCGCTTTGAATCTTTGTATTCTGTATACAGACATGAGCCCGCAACCCCTTCAACTGACCACAGCCCCCGATCTGGTGGAGCAAATTTATGCCCGTTTGCTCGACGCCATCAGCGAGGGCACTTTGGCCCCGGGCGAGCGATTGACCCAAGACGATTTGGCTCAGCGCTTTGCCGTATCGCGCCAACCCGTCTTGCAAGCCCTGCGATTGCTCAAAAAAGACGGCTTTGTCGAAGACGCCCCCGGCCGAGGCGTGCAAGTCACGCAACTCGATGTGAACTGGATTGCCCAGGTGTACCAAGTGCGTGGCAGTCTGGATGCCTTGGCTGTGCGATTGGCCGCCGAGCGGGGCGCAAAGATCGACCCAGAGGTCATGCGCCAGGGCAGAGAGGTCCACCAAACGCGTGACGTGCAGGCCATGATTCAGGCCGACCTGGCCTTTCACCGCGCCATTTACCAAGCCTCTGGCAACCCCCTCATCGCCCAAAGCATTGAGCTGCATTGGCACCATCTCAAACGCGTCATGGGCGCGGTGCTGCAGTCATCGCACCAGCGCCAAACCGTGTGGGACGAACACGAAGCCATAGCCCAAGCGATTGCCAGCGGTGACGCCGATGCGGCAGTGCGCCTGGTGCAAGAACACGCCCACGAGGCCAGCGTGCAACTCACGGCCCGACTTTCCGAACAAATTCAACACCTCAAAACAGGAGCACAAGCATGAGACTGACCCCCGAACAACTCGAACAATTTGACCGCGAGGGTTATTTGTTCTTTCCCGGCCTGTTCACGCCCGAAGAAACCAAAAACCTGACCGATGCCGTGCCCGAGTTGTACAGCCGCCGCGAGGCCTACAACGTGCGCGAAAAAGGCAGCGACGCCGTGCGCACCAACTTTGCGGCCCACATGTACAGCGAGCCCTTTGCCAAGTTGGCCCGCCACCCCCGCATGATCGAGCCCGTGCAAGACCTGTTTGGCGAAGAGCTGTACATGCACCAGTTCAAGATCAACGGAAAGATGGCTTTTGAAGGCGATGTGTGGCAGTGGCACCAGGACTACGGCACCTGGCTCAACGACGACATGATGCCCACCGAACGGGCCATGAACGTGGCGATTTTCTTGGACGACGTGAACCCCTTCAACGGCCCGCTGATGTTCATCCCAGGCAGCCACAAAAAAGGCGTGGTCGAGGCCAAACATGACCTGTCCACCACCAGCTACCCCCTGTGGACGGTGGACAACGACCTGATTGCCCAGTTGGTCGAAAGGGCGGGCGGCAAAGAAGGCGGCATCGTCAGCCCCACCGGTCCAGCCGGCTCGATGATCTTGTTCCACAGCTGCTTGGTGCACGCTTCGGCCAGCAACCTCTCGCCTTGGAACCGGGTGAGCGTGTACCTGAGCTTGTGCGCCGTGTCCAACCACATCCGCCGCCACAAGCGCCCCGAATACATCGCCCACCGCGACTTCACCCCCATCAGCTGCTTGCCCGACGACTGCCTGGTCAACAGCTACCCGGTGGACTTGCCCTGGAAGAGCGGCATGCCCGAAAGCGCCCTGAAAACCTCGCTCGATGTGTTGAAAGAAGCCGCATGAACCTGCACGCCAAACTCCTGCAACGCGCCGCTGAAAACCGCCCCATCCGCATCGGCCTGATCGGCGCGGGCAAATTCGGCTCCATGTATTTGGCGCAGATTCCCCGCACACCCGGTGTGCACCTGGTGGGCATTGCCGACCTGTCACCCGACAACGCCCGCACCAATCTGGCCCGCGTGGGCTGGGAGGCCGGGCGCCTCACGGCCAGCAGCTTGGACGATGCCGTCAAAAACGGCACCACCCATGTGGGCGACGACTGGCAAAGCCTGGTGCGCCACCCGGCGGTGGACGTGATCGTCGAGTGCACCGGCTCGCCCCTGCACGCAGTGGACCACATTCTGGAAGCCTTTGCACACCGCAAACATGTGGTCAACGTCACGGTAGAGGCCGACGCCTTTTGTGGCCCCTTGCTCGCCACCCGTGCCCAGACGGCTGGCGTGGTCTATTCGCTGGCCTTTGGCGACCAGCCTGCTTTGATTTGTGATTTGGTCGATTGGGCCCGCACCTGCGGATTTCCGGTCGTGGCCGCAGGCCGGGGCCACAAGTGGCTGCCGCACTTTTGCGAATCCACACCCGAGACGGTGTGGGGCTATTACGGCCTCACGCCCGAGCAGGCCGAGCGCGGCGGGCTCAACCCCAAAATGTTCAACAGCTTTCTGGACGGCTCCAAGCCCTCGATCGAGAGCACGGCGGTGTCCAATGCCACCGGCTTGGGTGTGCCGAGCAATGGCTTGCTCTACCCACCCGCCAGCGTGGAAGACATCCCTTACGTCACTCGCCCGATCTCGGAAGGCGGCGTGCTGGAGCGCAAGGGCATGGTCGAGGTGATCTCCAGTTTGGAAACCGATGGCCGAAAAATCCCCTACGACATCCGCATGGGCGTTTGGGTCACGGTGGAAGCCGAGACCGACTACATCAAAAACTGCTTTGAAGAGTACAACGCCCACACTGACCCTTCGGGCCGTTACTTCACGCTTTACAAGCGCTGGCATTTGATTGGCCTCGAAGTGGGCGTGAGCGTGGCGAGTGTGGCCCTGCGCAACGAACCCACGGGTGTGGCCATCGGCTGGAACGCCGACGTGGTGGCCACGGCCAAGCGCGACTTGAAACCCGGTGACATGCTGGACGGCGAGGGCGGCTACACCGTCTGGGGCAAGCTGCTGCCGGCGGCCACCTCCAAGCGCATGGGCGGCGTGCCGCTGGGCCTGGCCCATGGCGTCAAGGTCATTCGCCCCGTGGCCAAAGGCCAAAGCCTCACTTGGGACGACGTGGCCATGGACACCAGCACCCACGCCTACCAAATCCGGCGCGAGATGGAGGCGACTTCGGTGTTGGGGTGAACGAGGATGTGACCAGACAAGCCGTGCCGCGTGAGCTACACGGCTTTTTTGGGGCAGTTCGTTTCAGCAAGACCTCGGTTTTGAACTTGCATGCCATGAATCGACCAGGAGATCATTTGTTTTGCGCAGTGTGCAAGATCGTCAGAACTTGCACTTGATCCGCTTTGATCCGGTAGACCGCCAAATAGTTGGGGTGAAGAACCAGTTCTTTGGTCCCGAATACACGACCTGCTCGGCCCAAACTTTGGGTTTTCAACACTTCCAGCTTGTTGCGCAGTTCAACGACAAAAGTCTGTGCACGAAGCGGGTTGTCTCTTGCAATGAAATCGGCAATATCGTCGAGCCGTTTCAAAGCGCGGTTCGTCCAAATCAGATCACGCACCGTATTTGGCCATCACGGTTTGGACTTGCTCTCGTGAGGCGAAATCTCCGCTGTCGGCTTCTGAAATCGCCGCTTCGATGTCTGTGATTTGCCAGCTTTGCTCGTTGAGGTAACTGGTCAAGGCCTCCAAAGTGACAAAACTTTTCGTGCGAGATGTGGCCTTCGCCAAGTCCTCGAGTTGCTCATACACGCTGGCTGGCAACCGGACATTGATGGTTCGGGTCGTGGCTTCTTTGGCGGAGGGTGAAGTCATGGCGTGGGTGTGTTGCATGTAATACGCTGTATTGTATGAATGACGTTGCGATGGTCAAGTTTTGGTCGACTTGTTTCACTTTGGCAGGAGGACCGCTCAGAACTGTTCGGCCAGCCTCAAATCAGGGTTTCCCCCGTTAAAATACCGCCTTTGCCGGACAGCCCCAGTCAGCGGCCCCGGAACAACGGTTTTCCGTCTCTTTACAAGGCCACCCCGTGTCCCTGCACATCACGACTTTTGAAGGCGCCAGCGCCCTCAGCGACTTTCGCATTGCCCAGCTTTTGCCACGATTGGCAACCATTTCGCCGCAAATTCAGGGCATTTCAGCCAGATTTGTCCACTTGGTCGCCACAATCGCGCCTTTGGCCGAGGCCCAAAAGAAGACTCTTGCTGCATTGTTGACTTACGGCGAACCCTATGCCGGACCGGTTGACGGCCCCGTGATCGTGGTCAGCCCCCGCTTGGGCACCGTGTCGCCTTGGGCCTCCAAGGCCACCGACATCGCCCACAACTGCGGTTTTGAGGTGCGCCGGGTCGAGCGCCTGACCGAATACCGTTTGACGCTCAAGTCGGGCTTGTTCAGCAGCGCTAAACTTTCCGCCGAACAACTGGGCCAAGTCGCGTCCGTTCTGCACGACCGCATGACCGAGTCGGCCATGCCCAGCCGCGATGAGGCTGCGGCCTTGTTCACGGCACTTGACCCTGCACCGATGGACCATGTGGACGTGCTGGGCGGTGGCCGCGCTGCACTTGAAACAGCCAACAAGACCTGGGGCCTGGCCCTGGCCGAAGACGAAATCGATTATTTGGTCGCGGCGTTCACGAACCTCAAGCGCAACCCCACCGATGTGGAATTGATGATGTTTGCGCAGGCCAACAGCGAGCACTGCCGCCACAAGATTTTCAACGCCGAGTTCACCATCGACGGCGTGGCCCAGCCCAAGAGCCTGTTCGGCATGATCCGCAACACGCACCAGCTGAGCCCCCAGCACACGGTGGTGGCCTATTCGGACAACGCCTCGGTCATGGAAGGCCACACGGTGGAGCGTTTTGTCGCCAGAACTTCGGGGCAGGGCGCGGCTTACCAAGCCGAACAAGCTTTGCACCATGTGCTGATGAAGGTCGAAACCCACAACCACCCGACCGCGATTTCGCCATTCCCCGGCGCATCCACAGGCGCGGGTGGCGAGATCCGCGACGAAGGTGCAACCGGTCGCGGCTCCAAGCCCAAGGCGGGTTTGTCGGGCTTCACCGTGTCCAAACTCTGGGGCGGCATGTCGGATCAAGCGGGCGGCAAGCCCGAGCACATCGCCAGCCCCTTGCAAATCATGACCGAAGGCCCCTTGGGTGGCGCGGCGTTCAACAACGAGTTTGGCCGCCCCAACTTGCTGGGCTATTTCCGCGAATACGAACAAACCGTGGACGGCGTGGTGCGGGGTTACCACAAGCCCATCATGATCGCGGGCGGTTTGGGCCAGATCGACGCCGAGCAAACCCAAAAGATCGAATTCCCTGCCGGCAGCTTGCTCATTCAATTGGGCGGCCCTGGCATGCGCATCGGCATGGGCGGCAGCGCGGCCAGTTCCATGGCCACCGGCACCAACGCCGCCAACCTCGACTTTGACTCGGTGCAGCGCGGCAACCCCGAGATCGAGCGACGAGCGCAAGAGGTCATCAACCACTGCTGGGCGCAGGGTGCCCACAACCCGATTCTGGCCATCCACGACGTCGGCGCGGGTGGTTTGTCCAACGCCTTCCCCGAGCTGACCAACGACGCTGGTCGTGGCGCACGTTTTGATTTGCGCGCTGTGAAGCTGGAAGAGTCGGGCTTGTCGCCCAAAGAAATCTGGTCCAACGAGAGTCAAGAACGCTATGTCATGGCGATTGCGCCCGAGTCTTTGGCGC
The DNA here is from genome assembly GCF_003063265.1 of Limnohabitans sp. WS1. Taxonomy (GTDB): domain Bacteria; phylum Pseudomonadota; class Gammaproteobacteria; order Burkholderiales; family Burkholderiaceae_C; genus Limnohabitans_A. Next base: position 61,567 of record NZ_NERU01000020.1, on the reverse strand, counting down.
AGTTCACCGCCTTTTGCGAACGCGAGCGCTGCCCGTTTGCGGTGATCGGTGTGGCGACTGAAGAGCGCCAGTTGGTGCTGGAAGACCAAGGCAGCGAATCTCCGGTGGATATGCCCATGGACGTGCTGCTGGGCAAGCCGCCCAAAATGCACCGCGATGTGAAGACCGTGGTGCGCCAGTCGCCCGTGATGGACCTCACAGGTGTGTCGCTGCAAAAAGCCGTGATCGACGTGCTGAGCCACCCCACGGTGGCGTCCAAGCGTTTCCTCATCACCATTGGCGACCGCGCCGTGGGCGGCTTGACGCACCGCGACCAGATGGTCGGCCCTTGGCAAGTGCCCGTGGCCGATGTGGCTGTGACCCTGGCCGATTACCAAGGCTTTGCCGGTGAAGCCATGAGCATGGGCGAGCGCACGCCGCTGGCTTCGCTCAACGCCGCCGCCTCAGGCCGCATGGCTGTGGCCGAGGCCATCACCAATTTGTTGGCCGCGCCTATCGAGTTGCCCCGCGTCAAGATGTCCGCCAACTGGATGGCCGCTTGCGGCGAACCGGGCGAAGACGCCGCGCTGTACGAAACCGTCAAGGCCGTGGGCATGGAACTGTGCCCGGCGCTCGACATCTCGATCCCTGTGGGCAAAGACAGTTTGTCGATGCGCACACAGTGGACCGAAAAGGGTGAAACCCACAAAGTCACTTCGCCTGTCAGCCTGATCATCACCGCCTTCGCCAGCTTGCCCGATGTGCGCGGCACGTTCACGCCGCAACTGGACGCAAAAACCGATGACACCAGCCTGCTCTTGATCGACTTGGGCCAAGGCCAAAACCGCATGGGCGGCAGCGTGCTGGGCCAAGTGCTGGGTCAATTTGGCGACAGCGTGCCCGATCTCGAAGACCCGCAAGCGCTGGTCAATCTGGTCAAGGCCATCAACACCTTGCGTGCGCAAGGCCAGATCCTGGCCTACCACGACCGCAGCGACGGTGGCTTGCTGGCGGCAGTGGCCGAAATGGCTTTTGCAGGCCATGTGGGCGTGGCCCTCAATGTGGACATGCTGGTGACCGAAGGCGATGGCATCACCGACAGCCGCGCCGACCACGGCGACGCCAAGAACTGGGCGGGCCAAGTCAGTGCCCGCCGCGACGAACTCACGCTCAAAGCGCTGTTCAACGAAGAGTTGGGTGTGGTGCTGCAGGTGCGCACCGCAGACCGCAACGCGGTGCTGCAAACCCTGCGCGAACACGGCCTGTCCAAACACACGCATGTCATTGGCAAAACCCGTCCCGTGCAATCGACCATCCAAAAAGGCGTGGGCGAGCTGAGCATCTGGCGCGACACCAAAGAGGTGTTTGCCGCCAAGCTCGAAGACCTGCACCAGGTCTGGGACAGCGTGAGCTGGAAGATTTGCCAGCAGCGCGACAACCCCGCCTGCGCCGATGCCGAACACGCTGCCGCTGGCCGTGCTGATGACCCCGGCATGCATGTATCCCTGAGCTTTGACCCGGCAGACAACGTGGCCGCGCCATTCCTGAATTTGTCGAGCCCCAAGGTGGCTATCCTGCGCGAGCAGGGCGTCAACTCGCATGTGGAAATGGCCTACGCCTTCCACAAAGCCGGTTTTGAGTCGCACGACGTGCACATGACCGATTTGCAATCGGGCCGCGCCAACTTGGCCGACTTCCAGGGCTTGGTGGCTTGTGGCGGTTTCAGCTACGGCGACACGCTGGGCGCAGGCATCGGCTGGGCGCGCTCCATCACTTTCAACCCGGCTTTGGCCGAGCAGTTCAAGGGCTTTTTTGGCCGCACCGACACCTTTGGTCTGGGGGTGTGCAACGGCTGCCAGATGTTTGCCGAACTGGCCGACATCATTCCGGGTGCGCAAGATTGGCCACGTTTCACCACCAACCAGAGCGAGCGCTTTGAAGCCCGCCTGTCCATGGTCGAGGTGCTGGAATCGCCCAGCTTGTTCTTGCAAGGCATGGCGGGCAGCCGCTTGCCGATTGCGGTGGCGCACGGCGAAGGTTTTGCCAACTTCAAGCACAGGGGCAACCCAACCCAAGCCATTGGCGCGATGCGCTTTGTGGACAACCACGGCGAAGCCACCGAGCAGTACCCCTTCAACCCCAACGGCAGCGCGGGTGGCCTCACGGCCGTGACCACGGCTGATGGGCGCTTCACGGCCATGATGCCGCACCCCGAACGCGTGTTCCGCAATGTTCAGATGAGCTGGACCAGCGGCAATGTGGCCGACACCAGCCCCTGGCTGCGCGTGTGGCAAAACGCCCGCAAGTGGGTCGCTTAAGCGTCTGAATGCATGAAATCCGTGGTTTCTGAAAAGTGGTTTCCGCCCTCGCAGCTGGCGTTTTACTTTGACTCCAACTCTTGGGCCAAAGGCACGTCGCTGTACCTGCAAAACGAGGTGGTCTCGGCCAAAATGACGAGTGAAGCCGAGGGCTGGTCGCTGCAAGCCCAGGTTCAAGAAGGTCGCGAGCCGACCCCTTTTCAGGTCAAAGCCCATGTGCGGGTGTCCGATGGCGGCAATTTGCAGGCCTGGCGCTCGACCTGCACCTGCGCGGTGGGCCGCATGTGCCGACACGGCGCGGCTTTGGGCATTCACGCGGCGATGCAGGGCTTTCACATGCTGGAACAGCCCTCCGATGAGGCCCTGTCTGACGAAAACGCCGAGTTTCAACACCAGCAGCGCCTGGAAAACGCCTTGCAGCAGTCTGAGCAGCAAGTGCAGGAATGGCTGGACCGGCTTGAAACGGCCAACATGTCGCACGGCTTCAGTTTGCCCTCTGGCACGGCAGAGCACTTTTTGTACATCTTGTCTGCGGCCACACTGGGGCACAGACCGGTCTTTCACTTGACCATCAACCGGGCCAGCCTCAAACGCGATGGCTTGTGGAGCAAGCCCAAAAAAGTCAGCAGCGAACCCTTGCCGCATGACCCCGTTTGGCGCACCTCTGCCCCGATGGAGCGGGGCATTTTTGACTTGTTCAAAGCCTGCCCGGCCACCAACAGTTTCAGCTCGTATGGCTTTCACAGCGCCGTCAAGTTGCAGGGACTGGCCGCTCAATTGCTGCTCAAAATGTGCAGCCAAACCGGACGGTTGATGTGGGATGGTGAGCGGCATTTGCAGGTCTTGCACTGGACCGATGTGAGCTTGCCTGTGGTGGGCCAGTGGCAAGCTACGGCGGCGCAAGACCCCCAACCTTCGGGTTGGCAGTTGCAATTGCGTGCCGAAAAAGACGGTGTGGTGCATGCTTTTAATGAGCCGCCCATGTATGTGGACCCCGAACTGGGGGTGTGTGGTTTGTTGGACACCCAGGGCATGAGCGCGGACCAACTGGTCTTGTTGAGTCAGTCTCCCGTGGTGCCCGAGCGCGTGGCAGTCAAGTTGCAGCAACAGTTGATCACCCGTTTGGGCTCTTTGCCCTTGCCCCCCGTGATCGAGCAAATGCCTGAAATTCGGGGTGTGCTGCCTCAAGGCGTGCTCACCTTGACGGCCTTGCCCGCTGCACGGCGCTCAGAAAAAGGCTTGTTTGAGGCGCAACTGGCCTTCAATTACGACGGCGTTGAGGGCCGCTGGCCAACTCAACCCACACGCGTGGTGGTGCGGGTGGCTGGGCAGTCGCAGATTTTGGTGCGTCACTTGGCGGCCGAACAAGCCATTTGGGACCAGCTGAATGCTCTGGGCCTTGAGCGCCAACAAGACGACGTGTTGACCATGAGTGGCCCGCAAGCTGAGGATCTTTGGCTGCAATGGCTGGAGTCTGATTTTGCCGTTTTGCGCCAAGCGGGCCTGCAGGTGCACCAGCGCGATGGCATGAGTCATTGGCTGCGCCAAGCCCAAGACGTGAAGGTCAGTTTGACCGACCCGAATGAGCTGGACGACACATCGCCCTGGTTTGACTTGTCTTTGGGCATGGATTTGGACGGGAAAAGGGTGAACATCTTGCCTTGGGTGCCGGCCATTGTGGCGGCACTGGCCCGCACGGCGGCGGTGGCAGCAGAGGCCTCTGATGGGGCCGATGCCCCTGAGTTGGCCCCCTACCTTTACTTGCCCGATTTGCAGGGACCGGGCTATGTGAAGCTGCCCACCGCCAAAATCCGACCTTGGCTGGCCACCTTGATGGAGCTGCATGGCGAGCGCGGTCGGGATTGGGACGGTGATGTGCTGCGTTTGTCGCGCATGGATGCTTTGCGCTGCGCCGCCTCTTTGGGGGAGGGGGCCGTTTGGCAGGGCGCTCAACGCTTGCAGCACATGATGCTGCAAATGCGCGGCCAAAACACGCTGCCCGATGTGCCTTGCCCAGAAGGCTTGCAGGCCACGCTTCGGCCTTACCAACAGCAAGGCCTCAATTGGCTGCAGTTTTTGCGCGAACACCGTTTGGCCGGCATTTTGGCGGACGACATGGGCTTGGGCAAAACCTTGCAAACGCTGGCCCACATCCTGACGGAAAAGCAGGCGGGTCGATTGACCGAGCCGGCCTTGATCGTGGCACCGGTGAGTTTGTTGGGCAATTGGCAGCGCGAGGCCGCACGCTTTTGCCCCAGCTTGACCACCCATGTGCACCACGGTTTGACACGGCACGGCGAAGTGGCCGACCTCCGGGCTTACGACGTGGTGATCACGGCCTATTCCTTGCTCTCGCGTGACCGTGAGTTGTGGGTGTCCATGGCCTGGCATGTTTTGGTGCTGGATGAAGCGCAAAACATCAAAAACGCCAACAGTTATGCTGCCCAGACTGTCTCCGAAATTCCAGCCCAACACCGCTTGTGCCTGTCGGGCACGCCCATTGAAAACCATTTGGGTGAGTTGTGGAGTCAGTTTCACTTTTTGATGCCGGGTTTTTTGGGCAGCCAAAAACGTTTCACTGAACTGTTTCGCAACCCGATTGAGCGCCACGGCGACGCCGGGCGAATGACCCAGCTGCGTGACCGCATCACGCCCTTCATGCTTCGGCGCACCAAAGACCTGGTGGCCAGCGAACTGCCACCCAAGATCGAGACCTTGATGCCGGTCTTGTTGTCTGGGCCACAAGCGGACCTGTATGAAACCATTCGCCTGGGCATGGAAAAAACCGTGCGCGAGGCCTTGAGCACACAAGGTTTGGGCAAATCGCAAATCACCATCCTCGATGCGCTGCTCAAATTGCGTCAGGTCTGTTGTGACCCACGGCTGCTCAAAATGAACACCGGTCTGCAGGTCAAGACCTCGGCCAAGTTGGCGCAATTGCTGGACATGTTGCCGGAAATGGTGGCCGAAGGACGCAAGATTTTGTTGTTTTCGCAGTTCACCGAAATGCTGGCTTTGATTGAAGAAGCCTTGCCGGCTTTGAACATTCCATGGGTCAAACTGACCGGGCAAAGCAAAAACCGCGATGCCATCATTGACCAGTTCACCACTGGCCAGGTGCCCTTGTTTTTGATCAGCCTGAAGGCAGGCGGCGTGGGCTTGAACCTGCCGCAGGCCGACACGGTGATCCATTACGACCCTTGGTGGAATCCGGCTGTCGAAAATCAAGCCACTGACCGGGCGCACCGTCTGGGGCAAACCCAAAGTGTGTGGGTGGTCAAACTGGTGGCTCAGGGCACCATTGAAGAGCGCATGCTGGCCTTGCAGGAGCGCAAAGCCCAATTGGCCAAAGACATGTACGAGGGGGCTGTTCAGCGCAAAGAACCCCTTTTTGGCGAAGCCGATTTGAACGAGTTGTTCAAGCCTCTCGGGGATTGATGGGGGCACTGACGTCGGCAGATGCGCCGTGCCATGGCATGGCCATCGATTGACATGGCCCAGTGATGTTTGATGAGCACAGCGATTCTTGTGTGAGCCCCGCCCTCGGGGCGATGTGGGGGTCTGCGAGGCTCAATCGCGGCGAGGGCGCCGCTCCTACAAAATGGTCACAGCGATTCTTGTGTGAGCCCCGCCCTCGGGGCGATGGGGGGTGGTCTGCGAGGCTCAATCGCGGCGAGGGCGCCGCTCCTACAAAAGGGGGGACGGCGATTCTTGTGTGAGCCCCGCCCTCGGGGCGATGTGGGGGTCTGCGAGGCTCAATCGCGGCGAGGGCGCCGCTCCTACAAAAGGGGGACGGCGATTCTTGTGGGAGCCCCGCCCTCGGGGCGATGGAGGGGGCTGCGAGGCTCAATCGCGGCGAGGGTGCCGGGCCTACAAAAGGGGGGACGGCGATTCTTGTGGGAGCCCCGCCCTCGGGGCGATGTGGGGGTCTGCGAGGCTCAATCGCGGCGAGGGCGCAGCTCCTAAAAGGGGGGGCGGCGATTCTTGTGGGAGCCCCGCCCTCGGGGCGATGAGGGGGGCTGCGAGGCTGTATCGCGGCGAGGGTGCCGGGCCTACAAAAGGGGGCTTCGGCCAGGATGCTGGCTCATTGCCAACCAATGACTTCCAGACCTCGCTCTGAGGCGCAGCGCTGCACGAACTGGCGAAACACGGGGTTGGCTTGTTGTGGGCTCATGGCACCGCGGGTTGCGCCTGCTGCGGCCCCAATGACAGCGCTTTGTGCGCCGTATTTCAAGGCATCGTTCACATGACCGCGCCCCAAAACCAGGCCCGTGACCGCGCCCGTGACACCGGCCACAGCGGCGCCCATCTTGGCGCCTGCAGCCACGCCATGGCGCTCGTCACCAGGGCTCAGCCCGCTGGCTTGGGCTTGGGCCACGCACTGGCTCAGGTGTTGTTTGGCGGCCAGCTCGCCCATGCTCTTGTAAGCGGCATTGGGGTAAAGCACCGGGGCGCTGGGACTGGCGTTGTCGGTGCTGGCACAGCCCACCAGCAACCCGCTGATGAAAAGGCTGGCTGCGGCGATGCGGCTGCTGGGGTGGGGGCAGGGTCTTGGGGTGTTCACAATCGTCTCAACGGGTTGTTCAGCGTCGATCCTAGCAGTCTTGTGAGGTCTGTTGCGCCAGCCACTGGTGCAGCGCACGTTCTGCACTGTGTGTGGTCGTGGGGCGCAGGCCCAGCGCCTGCGCCGCTGTGTTGAGCGCTTTCAGCACAGCTGGCGGGTTGTGCAGCTCAAGCGCCAGGGCTCCGTTTTGTTTGCTGAGCTTTTCGCCATGGCTGCCCAGCACCAAGGGGGTGTGCAGGTATTGGGGTGACGGCAAACCCAAGGCGTGCTGCAGCACGATTTGCCGAGCCGTGTTGTCGGCCAAGTCTTGGCCGCGCACCACATGGGTGATGCCTTGGGCGGCGTCGTCCACCACCACGGCCAACTGATAGGCCCAAAGGCCGTCGGCGCGGCGCAGCACAAAGTCGCCTACGTCTTCGTTCACGTTTTGTTGTTGCGGCCCCAGGCGACGGTCGGTCCAGTGGGTGAGGGCGGACAAGCCCAAGGCATTTTGTACGGCCCGCACATTCAGTCGCCAGGCGCGTGCGGGTTTGCCACCCAGGCCTTCGCGGCAAGTTCCGGGGTACACCGCAGCGCTGTGCCGGGCCACGGTTTGGGCCGATTCAATGTCTTTGCGTGAGCAGCCACACGGATAGGCCCAGCCTTTATTCACCAGGGTTTGCAAGGCGTCGGCATAAACGTCGCCGCGCTGGCTTTGCCACACAACGGGGCCATCGGGCACCAAACCGCAGGCCGCCAACTGTTGCAAGATGGCCTGGTCAGCCCCCGGCACACAGCGTGGTGTGTCCACGTCTTCGATGCGCACGAGCCACCGGCCGCCACGGCTGCGTGCGTCCAGCCAACTGGCCAGTGCCGCCACCAGTGAGCCCGCATGCAAAAGGCCGGTTGGCGAGGGTGCAAACCGGCCTGTGTAGTCCCCGGGCATGCAGGCTCAGCGTTTTTGGAGCACCGCCAAAGCCAACTCCAGGCCCGAGACAAAGGCGTCTTCGACCCGGTGGCCCAAACACCAGTCGCCACACAAGCCCACGCCTGTGTCTTTGGACCATAAAAAGCTTTGGCCCAAGGGTTGTGCCGTTTTGGCGTACAGCCAGCGGTGCACCTCGGCATGGGCCGGGGTGACACGGATGCCGGTGATTTCGGCAAAGGCCTTGATCAGCTTGCCTTTGACCCGCTCGGGGGTGTCGTTCACATGTTCGGCCGACCATGGGGCACTGGCCTGCACGGTCCAGCGTTCAATGCGTTCGCGCCCGGGTTTGGACGATTCACGCGCCATCCAGGCAATGCGGTGGTGCGTGCTGCGGGCGGCATTCCATTGGGGGCCAATGGTGATCAAGCCCGGTTGCACGGCCTGGGGGTAGGCCAACATCAGTGTCCAGCAAGGGTCCACCGTCACCGAGCTCAATGGCGCGGCCAAGTCGCTCAGACCCGAGGCGCTGAGCAACGCGGCGGCTTGGGCGGGTGGGATGGCCAAAATCACCTTGTCGAAACCGGCATACACCTGCTGCCCGCCGTCTTCACCTTCGGTGTGCAGTTGCCAGCCGTTTTTCTTCAGGGGGTCGGCCGACATGAGGGTGACCCGGGTTTGCAGCTGCACATTGCCGTCTTCCACCAAGGGCGTTGCCCAGGCCTTGACCAAAGCGTTCATGCCGGGTGCAGCCACCCAATGGCGCTCACCACCGGGCAGGCCCGCCTCGATCACGCGGCCATTGGGGTCCAGCACACGCACCGCGTTGGCGCTCCAGGGTTTGCACACGCCGGGGGCGGTGCCGATGGCCAGCTCAAAGCGCGGGTCGCGCACCGTGAAATACTGCGCTCCGTGGTCAAAGCTGCCAAAAGCGCTGGACCGGGTCGACATGCGCCCGCCTAAGCCCCGGCTTTTTTCAAACAAGGTGACGTTGTGTCCGGCCTGGCGCAAAGTGCGTGCGCAAGTCACGCCGGCCATGCCGACTCCAATGATGGCGATGTGTTGTGTGTTCATGTAATCACTTTAGCTGAGAAATGGGGCTTGAAACCACCCGGGTGGGTTATCCCCGATGCGGGTGTTGGTGGACGGCTTCACACACGCTGCGACGGCCGCAAAAGCGCCTGGCGTGTCGCCGGACTTTCCAGTTGAGTCAACCACCAGCGCAAAGCTTGTCCGGCCGGTGCTTGGGGCGTGTCGCGCCAGGCATGGTGGCAGGTGTTGGTGCGTGGGGTGTGGACGCTTTTGGGGACCAGCAGGCCCTTGTCGATGAAGGGCCTGGCCAAGGTCTCTGGCAAAAAACCACCGCCCAAACCGCGCAGCTGCGCCTCCAGTTTGCTGGTCATGTCGGGCACGGTGAACACGTCTTGCCCGCCTTGCAAACCCATGGTCAGGCCCGTGCCCCGGCTGACCGAGTCGGCCACCGCCACGGCGCGGTGCTGCTGCAAACTGAGGTCACTCAGCGGCTCGGGGGCTTGGGCCAGTGGATGGTGAGGGGCCACGGCATACACAAAAGCGATGTCGCCCAGCACCGCATGACGGATGTCGTTTTGCAAGCCCGGCTCCAGCACCACGCCCAAGGCCAAATCGGCCTGACCTGAGGTGAGGGCGGCCAGGGTGCCCGATAAGGTCTCGTAGCGCAGCCTCAGCCGGGTGGGCGCACCCAGCGCCAAAAAACGGGCGCACAGGTCCATGACCACACTGCGTGAGACGATGGTGTCGACGGCCACCGTGAACACCGCTTCCCAGCCCGTGGCCACACGGCGCACCCGGTTGGCCACGGCGTCCATGTCGTCGAGCAAGCGGCTGGCCTCGCGCAACAACTCGCGGCCTGCGGCGGTGGGCACGGCCTGGCGGGCACTGCGGTCAAACAGCAGCACGTCCAGCGCATCTTCGATTTGGCGCACCCGGTAGGTCAGGGCGCTGGGCACCAGGTTCAGCGTGCGGGCGGCGGCGGCAAAGCTGCCTTGTTGGCCAATGGTTTGCAGCATCAAGAGGGCCTCGGGTGTGAGCCAGTCGCGTGGCGTTTGCATGGTGGTGGTCTGACTATTGAAATATTTTGAATGATGCCAGCAAATGCGGGCCACCCTGCGGGGACTGTCCTTCGTTAAAGTTCAGGCTTGTTTGTGCGGCCCTTGCCGCACACCGCTGACCAGGAGAATCCCATGCTCACCTTGCGCAAATCCACCGAACGCGGCTACGCCGACCACGGCTGGCTCAAGTCCTTTCACAGCTTTTCTTTTGCCAATTACTTTGACCCGGCCCACATGGGTTTTGGCAACCTGCGCGTCATCAACGAAGACCGCATCGCGCCCGGCACCGGCTTTGGCACCCACGGCCACCGCGACATGGAAATCATCAGCTATGTGCTTTCGGGCAATTTGGCCCACCAAGACAGCATGGGCAATGTGAAGGGTATTCCGCCGGGCGACGTGCAGCGCATGAGCGCGGGCAGCGGTGTGCGACACAGCGAGTTCAACCATGCCCAAGGTGAGCAGACGCACTTTTTGCAAATCTGGATCGAGCCCAACGTGACGGGCATTGACCCCGGCTACGAGCAAAAAACCGTGCCCGAGAGTGTCAAGCGCGGGCAACTGGCCTTGGTGGCCGCTCCCCCCGCCGACCCGCAAGCGACCGATCACACGGTGCAGATCCACGCCGATGCCCGCATGTACGCGGGTTTGTTGGAAGGCGCAGAAACGGCCCATTTGAGTTTGGACCCGGCCCGCAAGGCCTATGTGTTTTTGGTGCGTGGCCGCTTGCAGGCCAATGGCCAGTCGCTCGAGGCCGGTGACGCGGCCCTGCTGCAAGGCGAGTCGGCTTTGAGTTTGAGCCAGGGTGAGGATGCCGAAGTGCTGGTGTTCGATCTGGCCCCCTGATTTTTTTCAGTCTTTTTTTCATCGTTTCAAGGAGTTTTTCATGACCCAAACCGTTGTTGTTTTCCATTCCGGCTACGGCCACACCCAGCGTGTGGCCCAGTTTGTGGCCCAAGGTGCCAACGCCCAAAGCATCGCCATCGACGCCGACGGCAACATCACCGAGGCCGACTGGGCGGCCCTGGACGCGGCCGACGCCATCATTTTTGGCTCGCCCACCTACATGGGCATGGCCTCGTGGCAGTTCAAGAAGTTTGCCGACGCCACGTCTAAACGCTGGTTCAGCAGCGCCTGGAAAGACAAGGTGGCGGGCGGTTTCACCATCTCGGCCAGCCCCAGTGGTGACAAGCTGTCCACCATCCAGTACTTCATCACCCTGGCCATGCAGCAAGGCATGGTCTGGGTGGGCCAGCCGGCCATGAACGACGGCACCATCAACCGCATCGGCTCCAATTCCGGTGTGATGGCGCAAGTGGGCCCCACCAGCCCGGCCGAAGACATTCCCCAAGGCGATCTGGACACCGCCAAAGCCTACGGTGAGCGCGTGGCCGCCGTGGCCGCCAAATTGCGCGGCTGATCGATCAGGGGCTTGTCATGCCCTTGAGCCCCTCACCTGGGTGAGGGGCTTTTTTTTGAGTTGATCAGTTCAAGGCGTGTGCCCAAACCCGACTTTCATTGCCAGCCCGGTCAAAGGTTTTGGTGCACAACACCACGGGCCTGGGGCCCAGATCCACCGGCACGTTCCAGTAAGCCTGAAAACCACGGGCCGTCTGGCAGGCCAAAGTGCTGCGTGCCGTGGTGTATTCAAAACGGGTGATTTCGGGCACGGCATAGAGCAGCTCTATATAAGTGCTGCGCTCGTTGGCCTCCAAGACTTTGAAACGGGGTTCGAGCGTTGACGCGGTGTTGTCCACCTGCAAGGGCCAGGTGGTCAGCCCGGTCTCGTTTTGCAAGCAGGCCAGGTAAACGCCTTCTTCCGTGGCGATCAAGGGATGGGGGTCATCTTTGTAGTTTTGATAGCCATTGGGGTTTTGGCAGCTGTCGGACCCGGCTTTGACGATTTTGATGCGCGTGTTGGCATCGGCCGTTCCCCCAAACTGCCAGCGACGCCCCGGCAAGGTGTTTTGCAGGGGGCTGTACAGGCCGTCCAAGGTCAGGGCAGGGCCGGACCGGGGCAAAGTGCAGCGCGGCTGCGACACATCCCAAAGCCCATTGTCAAAACAGCCTGACAGCGTGTCGGTTGGCACGCTGTAGGCACGTTGGCGCTGAGGTGCTGTGCCCCAGGGGGTGATTTCACAAGGTGAGCCCAAATAGCAGGTCACCGTGTCCACCATGTCCTGTGTGGTGGTGTTGATGACACCCACGACCTCTTGATTCAGTCGGTTGATCACGGGTGAGCCCGACATGCCCGGTTCTACGCCTTGGCAATCGTTGGCTTGCAAGGCTTGCCAGACCCAAGTGAATTCGGTCACGTCGGTGCGCTGGCCCAAAGCGCACTGTATTTTTTTCAAAAATTGACCCATGGGGGCACCCACCACCGTCACGCTGCTGAGGGCGGGGGCCGGGGTGTTTTGCAGTTTCAAGGGCGCAATGCCTTGGGCCCGCAGCTGGGCCACAGTGCCTTCGAGTCGCAGCACCGCCAGATCGGTTTGGTTCAGGGTGCTGTAGACGACTTCACGCACGGGCACCGTGATTTGTTGGCTGGCTGTGCTGTTGTCGTATTTAAAAACCAGCTGTCCTTGGCCAGGCTGGTTCTGCACCACTTGGTAAACCGACTCGGGGTCTGAATAGTTTTGCACGCAATGCCCGCTGGTCAGGGCGTAGGCCGGTGCCTGATCCTGACCCCAGTCCAGCGCAAAAGCTGTGCAGTGCTGAGGTCCCTCAAAACGTGCAATGCCTGAGATGTTCATCGTTTCCCCACCGGTCTCAACGCCAGGCTTGGCCGTTGAGCCGCCACAAGCCATCAGGCCCATGACCCCCGCTGTGATGAAGCTCCAGCACAAAAGACTAGTTTTGAGTGCTTTTTTTGTATTCATGATTTAACAGTTTTTCTTGTAAGTATTGTGTTAATTGTTGTTTTGTACGCCAATGAGAGTATTCAATTCCTCAAAATGCGAGAAACAATAATAACAATAAAAGTTGCATTTCAACTTGAAGTTGTTACCTGTCGAATTGTCCAAGGGGAAAAAATGAACACCGCGAAGTCTAGCCAGAACACGTACAAAGTCACCATCAAAAATGGTCAAAGTGGCACCCAGCAGGGCAAAGACCTGCCGAGTCCCGCAGACGGGCAGCCATCGCCTGCTCGCGTCAAGGCCCAAGCGGGCGACAAGTACCAACTGGAGGCCCTGTCGGGAGACCAGCGCGTTGCGCCCGACAAGGTCAAACTCAAGCGTGTCGGTTCAAATTTGCACATTGCTTTGGACGAGGCCGCCGATGCCAGTCTGATCGTGGAGGACTATTACAGCGTCATGCCCGAGGGCTACAACGGCGTGATCGGTCAGGCAGAAAACGGCAATTTGTACGAATACGCGGCGGAAGACTTTGCCTCGGCCACTCAGGCCTCTGGCGCTACTTCGCCATGGCCACTCGACGGTCAGGAAATGAATGCGGTCTTGGGGGGTCAGGCGGTGGTGACGTCCAGTGCCGCTGTGGGGGTGTTGGCTTTTAACCCCTTGTTGGCCACTTTGGGCTTGGTGGGTGCTGCCGGTGCCGCTGCAGGTGCGGGTTCCTCAGGCAATGCCACAAACACCGAAACCCCCTCGGTCACGGTGCTCAAGTTGGCGGGCAGCGCTGACACCGGCTTGGTGGGTGACCAAATCACGCGCAACGCTCAGCCTGTGCTAACTGGACAAACCGCGCCCGGTGCCCGTTTGGTCCTGGACATCAAGAATGCAGCCAATGAAGTGGTGGCCACCTACACGGCCACGGCCGACGCCACCGGTGCTTACAGCATGGCATCGGCTGAGCCTTTGGGCGATGGCACCTACACCCCGGTGCTCACGGTTTCGGCGGACGGTGCCACCCCGGTGGTCCATACCGGGGCGACTTTCACCATTGACACGCAGGCCCCCAGCTTGGTGGTCAGCAGCGACAAAAATGCCTTGCTCGCAGGCCAAAGCGCCACCCTGAGCTTCACCTTCAGCGAGGCTGTGAGCGACTTCACCCTGGACGATGTGACCGTCTCGGGCGGCACCTTGTCAAATCTGCAAGGCAGCGGCCAGCAATTCACGGCCACTTTCACGGCCACAGCCACCGAAGTGGTGCTCGCCAGCCTGAGCGTGCAAAGCGAGCGTTTGACCGATGTGGCTGGCAACCCCAACGCCGAGCCCAGCAATGTGGTTCAAATCAAGCTCAACACCTCGGCCAATGCCAATGCCGTGCTCGACATCCTGGCCATCAGCGAGGACACCGGCAGCAGCGCCAAAGACTTCATCACTTCAGATTCAACCCTGACCTACTCGGGTTCGTTGACGGGTTATTCCAACAATGGTGACCGCGTCTTGCTGGTGCTCAAAAACGCAGCCAACGAGGTGCAGGCCAGCGCCACGGTCGAGCCCACAGGCGATCGCTGGACCTGGACGGACCCCAGCGTTCGTGCCAACGGCCAATACAGCCTGCAGGCCACTTTGGTGGACGCACAGGGCAAGCCCCTGCTGGGTGACAAGGGCCAGCCTTTGGTTCAAGACGTTCAAAGCCTGACCATTGCCCGCATCCAGGCCGCATCGGACACCGCCATCGCTCAGGAGTCGGGCGGCACCGGCGACACGCAAGCTGGCATTTCACCCCAAGGCCAATTGCTGGCCAACAACAAAGGGGCGCAGTTGACGATCATGGACGTGGCTTTGTCCGAGACGGGCAGCAAAACCCCGGTCGGCAGCGGCATCGTGATGGAGGGCCTGTATGGCAGCCTGACCCTGCAAAGCGATGGCACGTACAGCTACAAAGTGGACAACAAGCTGGACACGGTGCAGGTTCTGCGCAACCCCAGTGACGCCTTGACTGAAAAGTTCTTCATCACGGTCAAAGACGTTTTGACCGGTGACTCGGTGATGGAAACGCTGACGATCACGGTCCAAGGCCAGAACGACGCCCCCTCCATGCGCACCCCCTTGCGGGATGTGTCATTTGCCGTCGGCAAAAGCATTGCCATCAGCGGTTTGGCGGCCAATTTTTTGGATGTCGACCGCAACGATGTGATCTCCCTCAAGGCCACCTTGGCCGATGGCGGTGCTTTGCCGGCTTGGTTGAGTTTTGACGCCAGCACCGGCAGCTTCAGTGGTTTGGCACCCAGTGGCACAGCCCCTGCGATCTTGGACATCGTGGTCACTGCCACCGACTTGGCTGGCCTGAAGGTCTCGGACACTTTCAAATTCAACTTGCTGGCCCAGCCCGTGCCCAATGGTGGCCTGGCCCCGGAGGTCAGCATCTTGGCGGACACCAACAACGATACCAAGCTCAACGCCGCCGAAATGGGCTCCGCGAGCAATTTGACCGTCAAGGTTGCCTTTGACGCCTCCAAAATCACGGTCGGTGATCGGGTCGTGATCAACGCTGGCAGCGCCACACAAACCGTGGTCATCAAAGATGCGGACATGGCCAATGGCCATGTGCTGGTGAGTTTGGACAAGCCTGCAGAAGGGGGCACGCTGACGGTGACCGCGCGTTTGCAGGACGGCAGCGGTGGCAACAACACGGCTTCGGGCTCCGACAGCGCCGTGCTCGACACCGTGGGGCCTGTCCTCAGCAGCATGGTCATGGACAAAACCACCCTCAAAATGGGTGAAACTGCGGTGGTGACCCTGCAGTTCAGTGAGAAGGTGCAGGGCCTGGAATTGGGCGACTTGAAGGCCGACAACGGTCAGTTGAGTCAACTCTCGAGCGCCGATGGCGGCCAAACCTGGACCGTGATCTTCACCCCCACAAGCGACTTGGAAGTTGCCAGCAACAGCGTCACCCTGAGCAGCCAGTACACCGACTTGGTGAACAACCCGGGCGCTGCAGGCAGTGGGCCCAATTACCTGGTGGACACCCGGCCCCCGGTGTTCACGCTGCAACTCGATGACGCCAGCAACAGCGCCTCCAAAACAGATCGCCTGACCAACGACGACACCCCCACCCTCAGTGGCACTGGCAGCAACGGTGACACCATCGAAGTGACCATGCCCGGCACCCAGGAAGTCCTCAAGGCGGTGGTTTCAGGTGGCATCTGGCAAGTCACACCCACCCAAGCCATCACCAGTGGCAACGTCACGGCTGTGGCCAAAGACGCGCACGGCAACACCAGTGCCCCCCAAAGCTTGGCTCTGAGCATTGACACCAGCATGGCCACACCGGGCCTGACCTTGGTGTGCGACAGCGGCAGCAGCTCCAGCGACAAGCTCAGCAAAGATGCCACGCTCGCACTGGCCAACCTTGAAACCGGGGCCTTGGTCGAATACAGCGCCAACGGTGGCAGCTGGAGCCCCACTTTTACGCCCAAAGAGGGGGCCAACAGCGTCATCGTTCGCCAAACCGATGCCGCAGGCAATGTGGCAGTGTCCAGCACTTTGAATTTTGTACTCGACACCACCGCCCCGGCGACCACGTTGAGCATCAGCCCCGTCTCCGGCGACAACGCCATGGGCCCCAGCGACGCGCAATCGGCCACCACCTCCATCGTGGGCGAGGTCAGCAACGCACAAGACGGCGACAAGGTGAATGTTTACGTCCACGGCAAAACCTTCAGTGGCACGGTGGACGCCTCGGGTCACTACAGCATCGAGGTGGACACGGCCGCCCTGATCGCCGATGCCGACCTGACCCTCAGTGTGGTCGTGTTTGCCACCGATGCCGCAGGCAACACCCAAAACGTGTCGGTCGACAGCAGCTACAGCGTGGACATCACCGCCCCCACCGTGCAAAGCCTGGTGGTCAGCAAAACCTCGCTCAAAGCGGCAGATGTTGCCACCGTCACCATCACTTTCAGCGAGAAAGTGACCGCCTTTGATGCGAGTGACCTCAGCGCCGACAACGGCATCATGAGCAACCTGGCCAGCGCCGATGGCGGTCTGACTTGGACGGCCACCTTCACCGCCAACGCCGATGTGGAAGACCTGACCAACGCGATCCAAGTGGGCTTGGCCTACACCGACTTGGCAGGCAACGCCGCCGTGGGTGGCCCAGGCAACATCAGCAGCAACTACGTCATTGACAACAAGGCCCCCACGGCCACGGTCCAACTGGCCGACGAAGCATTGAAAGCCGGTGAGACCACTACGCTGACCATCACCTTCAGCGAGAAGGTCAGCAACTTCAGCAACGCCGACGTCACCGTGGCCAATGGCAGCCTGGGCACGCTCAGCAGCACGGACGGCATCGTCTGGACCGGCACCTTCACGCCCAGCGTGAACCTGGAAGACGCCACCAACAGCATCACCCTGGCCAGCACCTACACCGACGTGGCCGGCAACGCAGGCCAAAGCGCAGACAGCGGCAACTACAGCGTGGACACCAAGGCCCCCACGGCCAGCGTCACCCTGACGGACAACACCAACACGGCCATCACCAGCCTCACGGCCGGTCAAAGCGCCAAAGTCACCATCACCTTCAGCGAAGCCGTCCAAGACTTCAGCAACGCCGACGTCACCGCGCCCAGCGGTACGCTCAGCACCCTGGCCAGCACCGACGGCGGCACCACCTGGACGGCGACGTTCACGCCGAGCGCCAACGTCGAAGTCGCCGCCAACAGCATCAGCGTCAACCCTGGGGCTTACAGTGACCTGGCGGACAACGCAGGAAATGCGGCATCGAGCGCCACCTACGCCGTCGACACCCAAGGCCCCACCGCCAGCATCACGCTCAGCGACAGCGCCCTCACGGCAGGCGAGACCGCGCAAGTGACGATCAGCTTCTCAGAGAAAGTCACCGGCTTTGACAACACCGACGTCACGGTGGAGAACGGCACGCTCAGTACCTTGGCCACCACCGACGGCGGCAAGACCTGGACAGGCACCTTCACCCCCACCGCAGGCACAGCCGACGCCAGCAACCTGATGAGCGTGGCCAACAGCTACACCGACGTGGCGGGCAACCAAGGCGCCAGCACGGTGAGCGGCAACTACGCCATCGACTTGAAGGCCCCCACAGCCACCATCGCCCTGAGCGACAACGCCCTCAAAGCAGGCGAAAGCGCCACGGTCACCATCACCTTCAGCGAGAAAGTCAAAGACTTCAGCAACGCTGATGTGAGCGCCCCCAACGGCACCTTGAGCAGCTTCACCGCCAGCGCAGACGGCCTGATCTGGACAGCCACCTTCACGCCAGCCGTGGACACCGAAGCGGCCAGCAACACCCTGAGCCTGGGCACAGCCTACACCGACGAGGCAGGGAACGCAGGCACCGTGGCCAACGCGACCTACGCCGTGGACACCAAAGCGCCTGTGTTCACCGTGCAACTGGACGATGCCAGCAACAGCGCGGCCAAGACCGACCGCCTCACCAACGACAGCACCCCGACCATCAGCGGCACGGGCACCACGGGCGACATCATCCAAGTGACCATGCCCGGCACACTGGAAGTGCTCAGCACCACCGTGGATGCAAACGGCAAGTGGAGCGTGACGCCCACCCTGGTGATCGCCAGCGGCAACGTGAGCGTGACGGCCCAAGACGCGGCAGGCAACACCAGCCCGGCCCAAACCCTGGCTTTGGTGATTGACACAGCCGTGGCCACACCCACCATCGCTTTGGTGTGCGACAGCGGCACCAGCAGCAGCGACAAGATCAGCCGAGACGGCACGATCACGGTGGGCAACCTGGAAGCGGGTGCCACGGTTGAGTACAGCACTAACGGCACAACCTGGGACACAACCTTCGCCGCTTCAGAAAACGCCAACACGGTGTACGTGCGCCAAACCGACACGGCAGGCAACGTCAGCGCAGCCAGCAGCCTGAGCTTCACCCTGGACACCACAGCGCCCACACCCACCGTCAGCATCAACGCCATTGGCGGCGATGACGCTCTGAGCCCTGCGGACGCCGTGCAAACCCAGACCGGCATCACCGGCAGCGTGACCGACGCCCGCGAAGGCGACCTGGTCAAAGTGCTGGTCAACGGCCAAACCTTCAGCGCCACCGTGGACGCGCTGGGCAACTACAGCGTCAGCGTGGCCACGGCCGACCTGATTGCCGACACGGGCAGCGCCCTTGAAGTCGTGCTCATGGCCAGCGACGCGGCGGGCAACACCCAGATGGCATCGGCCACCCGAGCCTATGCGGTGGACATCACCGTGCCCACGGTGCAAAGCATCGTGCTCGACAAGAGCGCCCTCAAAGTGGGCGAAACCGCCACCGTCACCATCACCTTCAGCGAGAAAGTCAAAGCCTTTGACCTGTCGGACCTGACGGCTGAGAACGGCACGCTCAGCAGCCTGGCCACCGCCGACAGCGGCCTGACCTGGACCGCCACACTCACACCGACGGCCAGCATTGAAGACACCACCAACGTGGTCAAAGTGCTGGCCAACTACACCGACCTGTCGGACAACCTGGGCACCGCAGCCACCAGCGGCAACTACAGCGTGGAAACCCTAGCCCCCACGGCCACGATCCAACTGGCCGACGAAGCCCTCAAGGCCGGTGAGACCACCACGCTGACCATCACCTTCAGCGAGAAGGTCAGCAACTTCAGCAACGCCGACGTCACCGTACAAAACGGCAGCTTGGGCACGCTCAGCAGCACCGACGGCATCGTCTGGACCGGCACCTTCACGCCCAGCGTCAACCTCGAAGACGCCACCAACGTCATCACCCTGGCCAGCACCTACACCGACGTGGCCGGCAACGCAGGCCAAAGCGCCGACAGCGGCAACTACACCGTAGACACCAAGGCCCCCACGGCCAGCGTCACCCTCACGGACAACACCAACACGGCCATCACCAGCCTCACCGCCGGTCAAAGCGCCAAAGTCACCATCACCTTCAGCGAAGCGGTCAAAGACTTCAGCAACGCCGACGTCACCGCGCCCAACGGCACCCTGAGCACCCTGGCCAGCACAGACGGCGGCACCACCTGGACGGCGACGTTCACGCCCAGCGCCAACGTCGAAGTCGCCGCCAACAGCATCAGCGTCAACCCCGGTGCTTACAGCGACTTGGCCGCCAACGCAGGCAGCGCAGCCTCCAGCGCCACCTACGCCGTCGACACCCAAGGCCCCACCGCCAGCATCAGCATCAGCGACAGTGCCTTGACTGCAGGCGAGACCGCCCAAGTGACGATCAGCTTCAGCGAGAAAGTCACCGGCTTTGACAACACCGACGTCACGGTGGAGAACGGCACGCTCAGCACCCTGGCCACCACCGACGGCGGCAAGACCTGGACAGGCACCTTCACACCCACCGCAGGCACAGCCGACGCCAGCAACCTGATGAGCGTGGCCAACAGCTACACCGACGTGGCGGGCAACCAAGGCGCCAGCACCGCAAGCGGCAACTACGCCATCGACTTGAAGGCCCCCACCGCCACCATCGCCTTGAGCGACAACGCCCTCAAAGCAGGCGAGAGCGCCACGGTCACCATCACCTTCAGCGAGAAAGTCAAAGACTTCAGCAACGCGGACATCACGGCCCCCAACGGCACACTCAGCAGCTTCACCGCCAGCGCAGACGGCCTGATCTGGACAGCCACCTTCACGCCAGCCGTGGACACCGAAGCGGCCAGCAACACGCTGAGCCTGGCTACTGCCTACACCGACGAAGCAGGCAACACCGGCACCGTGGCCAACGCCACGTACGCCGTGGACACCAAAGCGCCTGTGTTCACCGTGCAACTGGACGATGCCAGCAACAGCGCGGCCAAGACCGACCGCCTCACCAACGACAGCACCCCCACCATCAGCGGCACGGGCACCACGGGCGACATCATCCAAGTGACCATGCCCGGCACACTGGAAGTGCTCAGCACCACGGTGGCGGCAGACGGTAAGTGGAGCGTGACGCCCACTTTGGTGATCGCCAGCGGCAACGTGAGCGTGACGGCTCAAGACGCGGCTGGCAACACCAGCCCAGCGCAAACCCTGGCTTTGGTGATTGACACGGCTGTGGCCACACCCACTGTGGCCTTGGTGTGCGACAGCGGCACCAGCAGCAGCGACAAGATCAGCCAAAGCGGCGTGATCAACGTGAGCGGCCTGGAGGCGGGCGCTACCGTCGAGTACAGCATCGACGGCACAACATGGGGCACGACCTTCGCAGCCTCAGAAGGCAGCAACACGGTCCAAGTGCGCCAGACGGACGCCGCAGGCAACGTGGCCACCTCGAATGCCTTCAACTTCACGCTGGACAGCCAAATGAGTGCCTTCACGGTGGCGCTCAGCTGCGACAGCGGCACGGCCAGCGACAAAGTCAGCCAAGACGCCAGCCTGGTCATCACCGGTGCCGAGGTCGGAGCCAACGTGGCCTACAGCACCGACGGCAGCACCTGGGACAGCACCTACGCGGCAGCCGAAGGCGTGAACAACGTCAAAGTGCGCGTGATGGACGCGGCAGGCAACCAACGCACACAAGACTACAGCTTCACCCTGGACAGCACAGCGCCCACAGCGGCCGTGCTCACCTTGGTGTGCGACAGCGGCAGCCAAGCGGGCGACCAACTCACCAACAACGGAGCCCTCAACGTGGTGGCCGAAGCTGGTGCCACGCTGGAGTACAGCACCAACGGAAGCACTTGGAACAGCACCTTTGCGGCCGCAGACGGTGCCAACACCGTCAGCGTGCGCGTGACCGACAAGGCGGGCAACGTCAGCAGCACCGCCAGCCTGAGCTTCACGCTGGACAAAGCAGCGCCCGTGGCTGCCAGCGTCAGCCTGGTGTGCGACAGCGGCCTGAACGCCGTGGCCAACAACGACAAAATCAGCCACACCGGCACACTGGCGGTGCAAACAGCGGAAACCGCAGGGCTGATTGAATACAGCACCGACGGCCTGAGCTGGGCCGCCACCTTGGCCGCAGCCGAAGGCGTGAACAACGTCAAAGTGCGCGTCACCGATGCGGCAGGCAACCTGGGCGCAGTCACCGACTACGCCTTCACACTGGACACCCAAGCGCCTGCAGCGCCCGTATTGGGCCTGGTGTGCGACAGCGGCCTGTTGGGCAGCGACAAGATCACCCAAAACGGCGCATTCAGCGCCACCACAAGCGAAGTGGACGCGACACTGCAATACAGCACAGACGGCGTGGCCTGGAGCAACACCTTTGTGGCGGCCGAAGGCAGCAACACCGTCAAGGCACGGGTGATGGACGCCGCAGGCAACGCAGGTGCAGCCAGCACGCTGAGCTTCACGCTGGACACACTCATCAGCAAACCCAGCGTGGCGCTCAGCTGCGACAGCGGTGCCAGCAGCAGCGACAAGATCACCCGCAGCGGTGCGCTGAGCCTGAACAACGTGGACAGCGACGCGCAGGTGCAATACAGCACCGACGGTCAAAACTGGACCAGCAGCTTCACGGCGGTGGAGGGCAGCAACAGCGTGAGCGTCAAAGTGACGGACGCGGCAGGCAACGTGGCCACCTCGGACACCCTGGTGTTTCAGCTGCGCACGCTGGACGCGGTCTTCACACTGAAGCTGGACAACACCAGCAACAGCGGCAGCCAGACCGACTTGGTGACCAACGACGTGACCCCCACGATCAGCGGCACGGGCACCACGGGCGACATCATCCAGGTGACGATGCCCGGCACAGGCGAAGTGCTCAGCACCACGGTGGCCGCTGACGGCAAGTGGAGCGTGACACCCACGATGGACGTGGCCAGCGGCAGCGTGAGCGTGACGGCCACCAACGCAGCGGGCGTGGTGAGTGCGCCCAAGACACTGCCTTTGGTGATCGACACGGCAGTGGCCACACCTACAGTGGCATTGGTGTGCGACAGTGGCGCGAGCAGCAGCGACAAGATCAGCCGAGACAGCAGCCTCGTGGTGGGCAACCTGGAAGCAGGCTCAACCGTTGAATACAGCTCGAACGGCACAACGTGGGGCACGACCTTCGCAGCTACAGAGACCGTCAACACGGTGTACGTGCGCCAGACCGACACGGCAGGCAACGTGAGCGCATCCAGCAGCCTGAGCTTCACACTGGACACCGCCGCCAGCGCCTTCACCTTGGCCTTGGCCTGTGACACTGCCACGGCGGGTGACAAAATTTCCAGCGACGGCACATTGGCTTTGTCCGGCGTCGAAGCCGGTGCCGTGGTCAGTTACAGCACCAATGGCGGCACCAGCTGGTCCAATACCTTTGCAGCCGTTGAAGGCGCCAACAGCGTCAGCGTGCGCACCACCGATGTGGCGGGCAACGAGCGCATCCAGGATCTGGCCTTCAGCTGGCTCAAAACCAAGCCTTTGGCCCCCGTTTTGACGCTGGTGTGTGACAGCGGTCTGTCGGGCAGCGATGCCATCACGCACACCGACACTTTGCAGATCAGCACGTCCGTGGGCACCACCTTGTTGTACAGCACCGATGCTTCTACCTGGAGCAACACTTTCACCGCCATCGAAGGTGCCAACACGGTGTACGCCCGTGCGGTGGATGCTGCGGGCAATCTGAGTGACACCAGCGTGCTGGCTTTCACGCTCGACATCACCGCCCCCTTGCCGGTGACCATCGGCCTGACCTGCGACAGCGGCAGCAACAACAGCGACAAAATCAGCCAAAACGGCACATTGGCCGTGAACACGGCCGAAACCGGCGGTTTGATCGAGTACAGCGTCAACGGCGGTGCCTGGGGCACCACCTTCACGGCGGCCGAAGGCCTCAACAGCGTCAAGACACGCCTGACCGACACCGCTGGCAATGTCAGCAGCCTGACCACCTACAGCTTCACACTCGACACCGCCGCACCCGCAGCCCCTGTTTTGGCCTTGGTGTGCGACAGCGGCAGTCTGGGCGGCGACAAAGTCACCCACAACGGCGCGGTGAGTTCCACCACCCTCGAATCGGGTGCCAGTGTGCAGTACAGCCTGGACGGCAGTGCATGGGGCACCACCTTTGCGGCCGTGGAAGGCAGCAACACCGTCAAGTCGCGTGTGGTCGATGCCGCTGGCAACGAAGGGGCTGTTTCGACCCTGAGTTTCACTTTGGATACGCAGGTGTCCAAGCCCACCGTCAGCCTGGTGTCTGACACCGGTTTGGCAGGCGACAAGATCACCGCCAATGGCCAATTCACCGTGTCCGGTGCCGATGCCGAGACGGTGCTCAGCTACAGCACCAACGGCACAGTCTGGTCGAACACGTTCATGGCCGCTGAAGGTGCCAATGCCCTGTATGTCCGCGCCACCGATGTGGCAGGCAACAGCGCCGTGTCCGACGTCTTCAACTTTGTGCTCAACACCCAAAGCAACAACCTGACCGCCACCCTGGCCACGACCAGCAACAGCGGCAGCTTGCTGGACCTGATCACCAGCGACGACACCCCCACCATCAACGGCACAGGTACAGCAGGTGACCGCGTGCAGGTGACCCTGCCCGGCACGGGCGAAATCCTGACCGCCACCGTGGACGCCAGCGGCCAGTGGAGCGTGACGCCCCTGACCGCCATCGCCTCGGGTGATGTGTCGGTGGTCTACACCGGTCCATCGACCACGAGCACCCGCACACTGGCGCTTGTCATCGACAAGAGCATCGCTGCGCCTGGCTTGAGCCTGGCCTGCGACAGCGGCAGCAGTGCCAGCGACAAGATCAGTAACAGCGCCAGTTTCTCGGTGAGCAACCAAGAAGCGGGTGCCACGCTCGAATACAGCACCAACGGCAGTGCCTGGAGCACCACCTTCACGGCCACCGAAGGGGCCAACACCGTGTTCGTGCGCCAGACCGACGCCGCAGGCAATGTGGCCACCTCCAGCGTGCTGAACTTCACGCTCGACACCACGGCCCCCACACCCACCCTGACGGTCAGCCCGGTCGTGGGTGACGACGCCATCGGTCCGGTCGATGCACAGGCGCTCACGTCCACCATTGAAGGGGCGGTGACCAATGCCCGCGAAGGCGACAAAGTCAGCGTGTTTGTCCGTGGCAAAACCTTTACCAGCACGGTGGACGCTTCGGGCCACTACAGCGTGGACGTGACCACCGCCGACCTGGTGGCCGACTCTGACAAGACCCTCAGCGTGGTGGTGTATGCCACCGACGCCGCGGGCAACACCCAGACGGGTTCGATCAACCACAGCTACACCGTGGACACCGGCGCACCCACTGTGCAAAGCCTGTCCATCAGCAAGGCCAGCCTCAAGGCCGGCGACACCGCCACGGTCACCATCACCCTCAGCGAAAAAGTGCTGGGCTTTGACCTGAGCGACATCAGCGCCGACAACGGTGTGCTGAGCAACCTGGCCACCAGCGACGGTGGCCAGACCTGGAGCGCCACCTTCACCGCCAACGCCAATGTGGAAGACAGCACCAACGTGGTGCAGGTGGGCACGGCCTTCACCGACATCTCGGGCAACGGCGCACTCAGCGGTGCCAGCAACACCAGCAACAATTACGCCATCGATAGCAAGGCCCCCACAGCCACCATCCAGTTGGCCAATGAGGCCCTCAAAGCGGGACAGTCCACCACGCTGACCATCACTTTCAGCGAAAAAGTGGCCGACTTCAGCAACGCCGATGTCACCGTGGCCAACGGCAGCTTGGGCACCTTGAGCAGCGCCGATGAGGGCAAAACCTGGACCGGTAGCTTCACACCTGCCACCAACATGGAAGACGCATCGAACGTCATCACCCTGGCCAACACCTACACCGACTTGGCGGGCAACACCGGCAGCACCGGTGTCAGTGGCAACTACACACTCGACACCCTGGCTCCCACGGCCGTGGTCAGCCTGAAAGACGGGCAGGGCGCTGACATCACCGGCCTGAGCACCGGCCAAAGCGCCAGCGTCACCATCACCTTCAACGAAGCCGTCAAGGACTTCAGCAACGCCGACGTGACAGCCCCCAATGGCACCTTGAGCACCCTGACCAGCACCGACGACGGCAAGACCTGGACCGCCACCTTCACCGCCACCAGCGCTGTGGAGTCGGGCGCCAACGGCATCACCGTCAATGCGGGCGGCTACAGCGACCTGGCCGGCAACCTGGGCGGCACCGCCGCCAGCGGCAACTTCGCCGTGGACACCCAAGGCCCCACCGCCACCATCACCCTGAGCGACAGCACCCTGAACGCGGGTGAAACCGCGCAAATCACGATCAGCTTCAACGAAAAGGTCAAGGACTTCGACAGCACCGACGTCACAGTGCAAAACGGCACTTTGGGCACCCTGGCCACCACCGACGGCGGCAAGACCTGGGTGGGCACCTTCACACCCACCACCGGTGTGCAGGCGGCCAGCAACACCGTCAGCATCAGCAACGCTTACACCGATCTGGTGGGCAACCAGGGCAGCAGCCAGGTCAGCGCCAACTACAGCGTGGACCGCAAGGCCCCCACCGCCAGCATCAGCCTGAGCGACACCGCCTTGCAGGCCGGTGAGAGCGCCACGGTGACCATCACCTTCTCGGAAAAGGTGAGCAGTTTCACCAATGCCGACGTGACGGCAGAAAACGGCACGCTGGGCACCTTTGCCAGCACCGACGGCATCACCTGGACCGCCCAGTTCACCCCGAGCGCCAGCACCCAGGTGGCTGTGAACACCCTGAGCCTGGCCACCAGCTACACCGACGAAGCGGGCAACACCGGCACCGCCGCCAGCGCCGTGTATGCCGTGGACACCCGCGCCCCCGCGTTTGTGGCCAAGCTGGACGTCAGCAGCAACTCGGGCGTCACCACCGACCTCATCACCAGCGACGACACGCCCACCATCAGCGGCACCGGCACTGCCGGTGACCGCATCGAAGTGACCATGCCCGGCACCAATGAAATGCTGTCCACCGTGGTGGGCAGCGATGGCAGCTGGACCGTCACGCCCACCCAGGCGATCAGCAGCGGCAACGTCAGCATCGTGGCCAAGAACCCCTCCAACGTGAGCTCCTTGCCCCAGTTGCTGGCCTTGACCATCGACAAAACCATCGCCACCCCGGGCCTGAGCCTGGCCTGCGACAGCGGCAACAGTGCCAGCGACAAGGTCAGCAGCAGCGCCAGCCTCACGGTCAGCGGCGTTGAAGCCGGTGCGGTGGTCGAATACAGCACCAACGGCAGCGTTTGGGGCACCACCTTCACCGCCACCGAAGGCGTCAACACCGTCAGCGTGCGCCAGACCGACGCCGCAGGCAACGTGGCCACTTCCAGCGTGCTGAACTTCACGCTCGACACCACAGCGCCCACCCCCGTGGTCACCGTCAGCCCCATTGCCGGGGACGACGCCATTGGCCCGGTGGACGCGCAAGCCACCACCACCACCATTGTGGGCGAGGTCACCAACGCTTTGGCCGGTGACAAAGTCAGCGTGTTTGTGCATGGTCAGACCTTCACCGGCACCGTGGACGCCTCGGGCCACTACAGCGTCGAGGTCACCACCGCCAACCTGGTGGCCGACTCCGACAAGAGCATCAGCGTGGTGGTGGACGCCACCGACGCAGCAGGCAACACCAAAACCGGCATCGCCTCTCAGGTCTACAGCGTGGACACCGGTGCTCCCACCGTGCAAAGCCTGTCCATCAGCAAGCCTGCCCTCAAGGCGGGCGATACGGCCACCGTCACCATCACCTTCAGCGAAAAAGTGACGGCCTTTGACCTGAGCGACATCAGCGCCGACAACGGCGTGCTGAGCAACCTGGCCACCAGCGACAGCGGTCAGACCTGGAGCGCCACCTTCACCGCCAACGCCAATGTGGAAGACACCACCAACGTGGTGCAGGTGGGCACCGCCTTCACCGACTTGGCCGGCAACACCGCCATCAGCAGCGCCAGCAACACCAGCAGCAACTACGTGATCGACAGCAAGGCCCCCACGGCCACGATCAAACTGGCCAACGAAGCCCTCAAGGCCGGTGACGCGACCACACTGACCATCACCTTCAGCGAAAAAGTGGCCGATTTCAGCAACACCGACGTCACCGTGGCCAACGGCAGCCTGGGCACCTTGTCCAGCGCTGACGGCGGCATCACCTGGACCGGCACCTTCACGCCCACGGCCAACCTGGAAGATGTCACCAACGTCATCACCCTGGCCAACACCTACACCGACCTGGCGGGCAACACCGGCAGCGATGGCACCAGTGGCAACTACACCATCGATACCCAGGCACCCTCTGCGACCGTGACGCTCAAGGACGGGCAGGGCGCAGACATCACCAGCCTGACGGCGGGTCAAAGTGCCAACGTCACCATCACCTTCAACGAAGCCGTCAAAGACTTCAGCAACGCTGACGTCAGCGCCCCCAACGGCACCCTCAGCACCCTGAGCAGCGCTGACGGCGGCAAAACCTGGACGGCCACTTTCACGGCCACCAGCGCCACGGAAGTGGGAGCCAACGGCATCACCGTCAATTCGGGCGCTTACAGCGACTTGGCCGGCAACCAAGGCGGCACCGCCGCCAGTGGCAACTTCGCGGTGGACACGCAAGGCCCCACAGCCACCATTGGTCTGAGCGACACCGCCCTGACAGCGGGCGAGACCGCCGTGGTCACCATCAGCTTCAATGAAAAGGTCAAGGACTTTGACAACAGCGATGTCACGGTGCAAAACGGCACCCTCAGCACCCTGAGCACCACCGACGGTGGCAAGACCTGGGTGGGCACCTTCACCCCCGACGCCGGTGTGGTCGATGCGACCAACACCATCAGCCTGTCGGCGGCTTACACCGACTTGGTGGGCAACCAAGGCAGCAGCGCCACCAGCCCCAACTACGCCATCGACCGCCAGGCCCCTGCGGCCAGCATCGCCATCAGCGACACCGCACTCAAGGTGGGTGAGACCGCCACCGTGACCGTGACCTTCAGCGAAAAAGTGCTGGGCTTCAGCAAAGCCGACATGAGTTCGCCCAATGGCAGTCTGTCGGACTTCACCGCCAGCACCGACGGCTTGGTCTGGACCGCCACCTTCACCCCCACTCAGGGTGTGGAGTCGGCCAGCAACAGCCTGAGCCTGGCCACCAGCTACACCGACGAGGCCGGCAACACCGGCACCGCTGCCAGCGCCACCTATGCGGTGGACACCTTGGCACCCAGTTTCACCGTGCAGTTGGCCACGTCCAGCAACAGCGGCAGCACCGCCGATCTGGTCACCAGCGACGACACCCCCACCCTGAGTGGCACCGGCAGCAACGGTGACCAGATCAAGGTCACCCTGCCCGGCACCAACGAGGTGCTGACCACCGTGGTGGCTGCAGGCGTGTGGTCGGTCACGGCGCAGAAAGCCATGGCCAGCGGCACCGTCAGCGTGGTCGCCACCGATGCTGCGGGCAACATCAGCGCCGCGCAGACCCTGACCTTGACCATCGACAAGTCCGTGGCCACGCCCACCTTGAGCCTGACTTGCGACAGCGGCTTCAGCAGCAGCGACAAAATCACCAACCAGGGTGCCATCACCACTGGCAACCTGGAAAGCGGGGCTTTGCTGGAGTACAGCACCGACGGCAGCACCTGGGATGTGACTTTTGCCGCCACCGAAGGCAGCAACACCGTCATGGCCCGCCAGACCGATGTGGCAGGCAACATCAGCGCCACCGTCAGCCTGAGCTTCTTGCTGGACACCAGCAAATCGGTGTCGGTTTTCACGATCGATGACGTCACCAACGCCAACACCCTCAACCTGAGTGAATCGGGTGAAGCCACCACCCGCATCACCGGCCGCGCCACCAATGCCAGCGAAGGCGACACGGTGGAGTTGATGATCAACAACACCCCCTATACCGGCACCCTGGACAGCGCCTTGGCCTTCAGCATCGAGGTCGACACCGCCGACCTGATGGCCGATGGCGACACCAAGATCGCCGCCAAGCTGCTGGGCTCGGACCCGGCAGGCAACAACGACGTCACCAACCAGACCAAAACCTACAGCATCGACACCACACCGTCGAGCTTTGCCATGGCCTTGGGTACGTCCAGCAACAGTGGCCTGACCAATGACCTGATCACCAGCGACACCACCCCGACGGTGGTGGGTTTGGGCACCGCCGATGACACCATCATCGTCACCTTCCAGGACACGGGCGAGATCCTCTCGACCGTGGTGGCCGCCGATGGCAGCTGGTCGGTCACCCCCACGCTGGGCCTGTTTGACGGCAGCCGCACCGTGAGCGCCGTGGTCAAAGACCCGGCGGGCAACGTCAGCAGTGCACAGACCCTGACCCTGGTCATTGACACCAGCACCACCAAGCCCGTCTTCACACTGGCTTGCGATTCAGGCAACTCGGCTTCCGACCTGATCACCAAGCAAGCGGGCTTGAGCGCCATCACCGGCATTGAAAGTGGTGCCAGCGTCGAATACAAAGTCGACAGCGGCAGCTTTGGCTCCAGTTACACCGCGCCCAGCACCAATGGCGTGCACACCGTGGTGGTGCGCAGCACCGACGCGGCCGGCAACGTGTCCACCGAGAGCCTGACCTTCACGCTCGACCTGGAAGCCCCCATCAAGCCCACGATTTCACTGGTCTGCGACACCGGCACCTTCAGCGCCGACAAGGTCACCTACACCAGCGAAATCAAGCTCGACCAGACTTTCGCCCCCACCGACACGGTGGAATACCGCTACAGCACCAACTCGGGTGTCACGTTCACCGCTTACGACAGCCTGTTCTTGCCCACCACCAGTGGCACTTACTTGGTCCAAGCGCGTGTGACCGACGTGGTGGGCAACCAGGTGGTCAGTGACATCTTCACCTTCAACTACGACATCACCGCGCCCAATGCACCCGTGGTGGCCCTGTACGATGACAACGGTGTGAATGCCAGCGACAAAAAAACCAACGACCCGACTTTGGTCATCACCGGCGGCGATACGGGCATTGGTGACACTTACCAGTACAGCATCAACGGGGGCACCACCTGGACCAGCTCCTTCAACGCTCAGACCGGCCCCAACAACTTGTTGGTGCGCATCAAGGATTTGGCAGGCAACAACAGCAACGCCACCGCCTTCAGCTTTGACTACAACAACGCGGCGCTGGCCCCCAGCATCGTGCTGCAAATGGACTCGGGTTACAGCAGCAGCGACAAGCTGACCAACGTGAGCGCTGTGGGCGTCACCGACGCTGCTTCGACCGACAGCTTCCAATTCAGCTTTGACGGCTTCACCTGGGCCAGCAGCTACACCGCCCCCACCGTGGACGGCGCCTATGACCTGCGTGTGCGCCGCATCGATGAGTTTGGCAACATCAGCCCCAACACCACGCTCAGCTTTGTGCGTGACACCACCGGTGCAGACATCAACAACGTCACCAGCACCAGCCCCAACGTGGCCTATGACATCCTGACTGCTTCTGGCGGTTTTGGTGTGGGCGACACCTTCAACGTCACCATCAACCTCAACGAAGCCGTGGTGGCGGGCTCTTACATGATCGTCAAGTTCGACACCGGTCAAAAAGTGGTGGTCACCGCTGCCACCAATGGCTCGACGCTGACGGGTACCTACGCGGTCGGCTCCAACGAGTCCTCGACCGATTTGAATGTGGTGGACATCGTCAAAGTGGCACTGACCGATCTGGCGGGCAATACCTCGACCACAGCCGCCATTCCCAGTTTGTCCAATTTTGGTGACAACAAGGACATCTCGATCCGTTGGGGCCTGATGGGCACCACGGGCAATGACCAGATCGACGGCATGACCCGCGGGACGGGCACCAACGACGACTACAACGGTCTGGATGGTTCGGACACCATGGACTACAGCGGCTCTGCGCTGGGCTTCAGCCTGAACTTGGCCACAGGCGTGGCCAGCGGGGGAGACATCGGCATCGACAGCATTGTGGGCTTTGAACACGCCTCGGGCGGCACCGGCAACGACACCTTGGTGGGTGACGCACAGGCCAACGTCTTGTCCGGCGGCGCAGGCAACGACAGCCTGGACAGCGGTCTGGGCAACGACACCCTGATCGGTGGTCTGGGCAATGACAGCGTGGACGGCGGGGGTGGCACCGACTGGATGGACTACAGCAGCGCTGCTGGGGCCGTCTCAGGCACCTTGACCGGTGCATCGGACGCCGTCTTTACCGATGGCGATGGCGGCACGGCAGAAAAACTGCGCAATATTGAAAACATCTTGGGCAGCGCCGCCAACGACAACTTGGGGGGTGATGGCTCGGACAACATCTTCTTGGGCGAGGCCGGTAACGACACCTTGCTCGGCGGGGCGGGCAACGATTCGCTGGGCGGGGGCACGGGCAACGACTCGCTCGATGGTGGCAGTGGCAATGACACATTCAACGGCGGCATCGGTGACGACGTGCTCATCGGGGGCACCAACATCGACTGGGCCGATTACAGTGCCGCGCCCAGTGGGCTCAAACTCAACCTGAGCACCTCGATCGCAGCCGATGGCAGTGGGGGTGTGGACACACTGTCGCAAATCGAAAACGTCGCAGGCACTGCCTTTGACGATGTGATGGTGGGCGATGCAGGTGACAACCGTTTTGTGGGTGGCGCGGGCGACGACAGCTTGCAAGGCGGTCAGGGCAGCGACACCTTGGAAGGCGGCGCTGGCAACGATTGGGCCTTGTATGGAGAAAACACACTGGGCGTGACCGTGGACCTGGTGGCCGGCACAGCCAGCGGCAATGCGGGCAGCGACTTCCTGGTCGCCATTGAGAACCTGCAAGGCGGATCGGCCGACGATTACCTGGCCGGTGATGGTTTGGCCAACATCCTTGATGGCGGCATGGGCAACGACACCCTGAATGGCGGTGCCGGCAACAACACCTTGATCGGTGGTGGTGGTGCCGACTTGGTGGTGGGTAGTTCGGGCCACGACAGCATCGTGACCAGTGCAGGCAGTCAGGTCATTGGGGGGGCTGGCAACGACACCATCATGTTCGAGAACATTGGGCAAAACTTCAGCAATGTCTCGATCGACGGTGGCCTGGGCACCGATGTGCTGCGTTTGTCGGGTTTCAACCAGACCTTCAACGTGTTTGGTTTGGACGGCTCAAGCAACCGAGTGGCCGCCCCCATCAGCAAGATCGAGGTCATTGACCTGGGCAACGGGTTGAACCAGTTGAACCTGGCCGATTCCCTGGAAACCGTGGAGTTTTTGGTCAATGGCGCAGGCACAGCCTCTTTGCTGCGCATCGATGGCGACAACGGCAAGGTGTTTTTGGCGGCCGGTTGGTCCTCGGTGGGCACGGGTGTCACCACGGTCATTGGCGGCTCAACCTACGACCTGTACTCCAACGCCGTGGTTTCGGGCAACGACACCTTGGCGGTCAAACAGGGCATTGAGGTCACTTACCCGACCACCTTGACCCCCAGCAATGACAACTATTCGGGCGACGAAAAAGCCAACTACATCGACGCCATGTCGGGCAACGACAGCATCAACGGCTTGGGTGGCGACGACACCATCCGGGGCGGCTTGGGTCTGGACACCCTTGACGGCGGCGCAGGCAACGATTGGCTCGATTTTGGCGACGCCAGTTTGGGCACCGCATCGGTCAATGTGAATTTGAGCACCGGCGTGTTCAGCAGCACCGCTTTGGGCAACGATCTGGTGAGCAATTTTGAGCACGTTTCAGGCGGCGCAGGCAACGACACCATCGTGGGCACCACCGCCGACAACTGGCTCAAAGGTGGCACGGGTAACGACTCCATCCTGTCGGGTGCGGGCAACGACACCTTGACCGGTGGCTTGGGCAACGACTGGCTGGACGCCGAGGCGGGCACGGCCGACTGGGCCGATTATTCCAATGCCACAGGCGCGGTGACGGTGTCGCTGAGCGCAGCCACAGCGGGCGCGGCCACCACCTCGGGTGCCGATGGTGTGGACACTTTGCGTGGCATCGAAAACCTGATTGGCGGTGTGGCCGCCGACCGTTTGGTGGGTGACAACAACGCCAACTACCTGATCGGTGGTTTGGGCGCTGACACCTTGCAGGCCACCGGCGGCAATGACACCTTGTCGGGCCAAGACGGCGACGACAGCCTGGTGGGCGGCTCCGGGGCCGATTTGTTCGAGGCCGAATTGGGCAACGACACCTACACCGGCGGCGACACCAGCAACGGCGGCCCCAACGACACCCTAAACCTGAGCGCTTTCAATGGCAATTATGTGGTTTTGGGCTCCAGCCCAACGTCTGACCTGACCATCTCGGGTGGCAGCACCGGCACAGACCGGGCCAGCTACATCGATGTGTGGAAGTTTGGCAATGGCAACATCACCTTCAACAACCTCACGGGTTTGAGCAACACCACCTGGAACGAGACCGTCATCACCGGCAGCGGCAATGACTCGATCTGGACGGGCAACGGCAGGGACTACATCATGTCCGGGGCTGGCAACGACACGATCAACGGCAGTTTGACGGGCACGGTGGACACGGCTGATCTGGACACCATGGACGCAGGCCCTGGAGAAGACTGGTTGTCTTACCAATCGCTGGGCACCTCGGTATGGGTCACGCTGGAGGGTGGCTCCACGTCCTGGCAGACCGTGACCCTTGGGGGCAGTGGCAGCTACATCGACTATGTCAAAGGCTTTGAACACATCCTCACCGATGCGGGGGCCGACCGGATCTGGAGCGGCAGTGGCAACTCGTCCATTCTGGCCGGTGCCGGTGCCGACTATGTGAGCGACTTGCAAGGCGACAACTACATTGACGTGGGCAAGAGCTTGAGCGGCAGCAACGATGGGTCTGCTGATACGGTGATCGCAGGTACGGGAAATGACACCATCATCACTGGTGGTGGTGTATATGAACTGATCAACGCTGGCGACGGCAACAACCTGATCGATGTGAATGGCACCACCAGTTATGGAGACTCCATCACCAGCGGTTCGGGTAACGACACCATCTTGGGTATTTGGGGAGGTTATTACAACCGTTCATACTCGACGGCTTATTACGGTGCTCAAACGGCCTCTGGTTTTGTCAACGCTGGTGATGGCAACAATTACATCAAGAGCGCATCTGGGGCCTATTACTTTGCTGAAAACGTGACGACAGGTTCTGGCAATGACTACATTGACGTGACGGGTGGCCGTTTAGATGAGTTTGCGTCTGATACCGTTTTTTCCGGCGCGGGCAACGACACGGTGTATGCGGGTGGTGCATACGCTTATAACTACCCATCAGGACAGAGCATTGAATTGCAAGTGGTAGACGCCGGGGATGGTGATGACCAAGTCTTTGCGTACTATTCGTCATCCGGTGGCAGCTACAACTCGAACTCGATCATGGGCGGCGCAGGCAACGACACCTTGTCATCCACCGGCGGCAGCACCAACGTCATCGACGGCGGTTTGGGCAACGACTCCATGGTCGGTGGCACGGGCACCGACACCATGAAGGGCGGGGCGGGCAATGACACGATTGCGGTGTTCTCGGGTACCGACACGGTGGACGCAGGGGACGGCAACGACGTGGTCACTTCCTCGGGCACGGGCACCTTGCGAGGTGGTGCCGGTGATGACCAGTTGGTGCACAGCGGCACATCGGCCATCTATTTGTTCGGTGAAGCAGGCAATGACACGGTGATTTCGGGCACTGGTTCCGATTCACTCGAAGGCGGCAGCGGCAATGACAGCTTGTTCAGTGCTGGGGGTGCCGACACCATGCGGGCTGGTGACGGCGACGATACGTTGGGCTTTGGGGGCGGTTCGCGCATTTTTGGTGACGCTGGCAACGACCGAATCGTCGCCAACGGCGGTGTCGCATCGTCCACTGTCTGGGGCGGGGCTGCAGACGATTTCATCGACATGCGATTTGACACCCTGGGAGACACCATTTTTGGTGACGACGCTTCGATCCTGGTGACCGATGGCAAGGACAGCATTTACGGCGGCTCGGGCACTGACAGCATTAACTCAGGGGGCGCAGACGATTACGTGTCCGCCGGTGCAGGCAATGACGTGGTGTTCGGGGGTGAAGGCGGCGACTATTTGTTGGGCGATGGAGGCAACGACAGCATGGACGGTGGCCTGGGCGATGACCGTCTGGACGGTGGCGTGGGCAACGACACTTTGCTGGGCGGCGCGGGCTACGACACCATCACCATGGGCGATGGCTCCAACGTGGTTCAAGGTGGCACGGGTTCTGACCTGTTTGTCTACGACGCCACTTGGGCGTCAGACCTCGCGGCCGCCGACACGGTCGATGGTGGTGCGGGCATTGACGCCGTGTTCTTCACGGGTGTTAACCAAGCGCTGGACTTGACTGCAGCCATCCATGCCAATGCCAACTGGGTTTCTGTTGAGCGCATCGACTTGACCGGCGCAGGCAACAACACCTTGAAGTTGGCGGCGCAGGATGTGCTGGACTTGACCGACATGACGGCGGCCACGGCGGTGTTGATGATTGACGGCAATGCGGGTGACGCGCTCGACATGTCCTCCTTTGGTTTGGCGGTGGGCGCGGTCAATGCGCTCAACAAGTTGACCTCGGCCAAGAGCATCAGCATGGACTTCAACGGCAACGGCACCTTTGACATTGGTGAAACGGCAACGTCTGACGCCACGGGCCTGATCACCTTCAACAACGGTTTCCGAGGCAACCAGACCTACCAGATCTGGCAAGCGGGCAGTGGCAACGCTACTTTCAACGGCATGATCCTGCTGATCGACAGCGATGTGGCCTTCACGGGCATTTGATGCCCCGACCCGACCTGCATGGTTTTGTGCAGGTCGGGGCCTTGGGGTCTCCCCCGGTTCCCGCCCACCAGGTCGAACGGGGCTCATCCTTGCCAGCGAATCGATAGACAAGCCTGAAACTTATAATGTGCGCTTGCACTTTGAGCGATCACAAACCCCATGAGCCAAGCCACTTTTTCTGTTTCCGACATCCGCAAGACCTTTTTGGACTTTTTTGAGTCCAAAGGGCACACCGTGGTGGCGTCCAGCCCCTTGGTGCCGGGCAACGACCCGACCTTGATGTTCACCAACTCGGGCATGGTCCAGTTCAAAGACGTGTTTTTGGGCTCGGACAAGCGCAGTTACGTGCGTGCCGCCTCTGTGCAAGCCTGCCTGCGTGCCGGTGGCAAGCACAACGACCTGGAAAACGTGGGCTACACCGCCCGCCACCACACCTTTTTTGAGATGCTGGGCAACTGGTCGTTTGGCGACTACTTCAAGCGCGAGTCGCTGGAGTGGGCGTGGGAGCTGCTGACCCAGGTCTACAAACTGCCTGCCGACAAGCTGTACGCCACGGTCTACATGGAAGACGACGAGGCCCATGGCATTTGGGAAGCCATTTTTGTCAAAGCCGGCTGGACGCCTGAGCGCATCCAATCAGAAAACCGCATCATCCGCATCGGTGACAACAAAGGTGGCCGCTACAAGTCCGACAACTTCTGGATGATGGCCGACACGGGCCCTTGCGGTCCTTGCTCCGAGATTTTTTACGACCACGGCGCGCACATCCCCGGCGGCCCACCCGGCAGCCCCGATGAAGACGGCGACCGTTTCATCGAAATCTGGAACAACGTGTTCATGCAGTTCAACATGGACGAGACCGGTGCCGTCACGCCGCTGCCCGCGCCCTGCGTGGACACCGGCATGGGCCTGGAGCGGCTGGCGGCCATCTTGCAGCACGTTCACAGCAACTACGAAATCGACATCTTTGACGCGCTGATCAAAGCCGCATCGCGCGAAACCGGCTGCACCGACCTGAACAACAAGTCGCTGCGCGTGATCGCCGACCACATCCGTGCCACCGCGTTTTTGGTGAGCGACGGTGTGGTGCCAAGTAACGAAGGCCGGGGTTATGTGCAGCGCCGCATCGTGCGCCGCGCCATTCGCCATGGTTATTTGCTCGGCCAAAAGACCCCGTTCTTCCACAAGCTGGTGCCTGATTTGGTGAAGCTCATGGGCGCGGCTTACCCCAACATGGCCGATCAGGCCGAGCGCATCGCAGACATCTTGCGTGTGGAAGAAGAGCGCTTCTTTGAGACGCTGCAAAGCGGCATGCAAATTCTGGACGCGGCCCTTCATGACGGCGTGAAAGTGCTGCCGGGCGAAGTGGCCTTCAAGTTGCACGACACCTATGGCTTCCCGCTCGACTTGTCGGCCGACGTGTGCCGTGAGCGTGGCCTGAGCGTGGACGAGGCTGGTTTTGCCACCGCCATGGAAAAGCAAAAGGCCCAGGCCCGTGCGGCAGGCAAGTTCAAGATGGACAAGGCGCTCGACTATTCGGGCGAGGGCAACGACTTTGTGGGCTACGACGACCTGACGGCCAACGCCAAAGTGCTGGCCTTGTACGCCGACGGCAACGCCGTGACCGAGCTGAAAGCTGGCCAATCAGGCGTGGTGGTGTTGGACACGACCCCGTTCTACGCCGAGTCGGGCGGTCAGGTGGGCGACCAAGGCATGATCCACAACGCGGGCGGCCAGTTCAACGTGGCCGACACGCTCAAGATCAAGGCCGATGTGTTTGGCCACCACGGTGAAGTCAAAACCGGCAGCCTGAAGGTGGGCGACGCGGTGCAAGCCCATGTGGACACGGCCGCACGCGCTGCCACTGTGCGCAACCACTCCGCCACCCACTTGATGCACAAAGCCCTGCGCGAAGTGCTGGGCAGCCATGTGCAGCAAAAGGGCAGCTTGGTCAACGCCGAGCGCACCCGTTTTGACTTTGCGCACAACGCACCTGTGACCGACGCTGAAATTCGTGAGATCGAAGCGCGTGTGAACGCCGAAATCTTGGCCAACGCTGCGGCACAAGCCCGTGTCATGGACATCGAAAGCGCCCAGAAAACGGGCGCCATGATGCTGTTTGGCGAGAAATACGGCGAGACCGTGCGCGTGCTCGACATTGGCTCCAGCCGCGAGCTGTGCGGCGGCACCCACGTCAAAGCCACGGGCGACATTGGCCTGTTCAAGATCGTCAGCGAAGGCGGCGTGGCCGCTGGTGTGCGACGCATCGAAGCCGTGACTGGCGTGAATGCTTTGGCTTATTTGCAGTCCCTTGAAGACACCGTGACGCAAGCCGCTGGCACGCTGAAAGCCCAGCCTGCCGAGCTGAACAACCGCATCGCGCAGGTGCTCGACCAGGTCAAGGCGCTCGAGAAAGAACTGGCCGCCGCCAAAGGCAAGCTCGCTTCTGCCCAGGGCGATGAGTTGATGACCCAGGCCGTGGACGTCAAGGGCGTCAAACTGCTGGTGGCCAAGCTCGAAGGAGCCGACGCCAAGACCTTGCGCGATACCGTGGAGAAGCTCAAAGACAAGATGAAAACGGCTGTGATTGTCTTGACCGCTGTGGACGGTGAGAAGGTGCAGATCGTCGCTGGCGTGACCGCCGACACTGTGGGCAAAGTCAAAGCCGGTGAGCTGGCCAACTTTGTGGCGGGTCAGGTGGGCGGCAAAGGCGGCGGCAAGCCCGATGTGGCCATGGCCGGTGGCACCAACGCGGCGGCCTTGCCCGCAGCGCTGTCCAGCGTGCAGGCCTGGGTGACCGAGCGGGTCTGAATGTGACGGCCTGATGGCGCGTCTCGCGTCCCCCGTAGGAGCGACGCCCCCGTCGCGATCAAGCCTCGCAGACCCCAACAATCGCCCCGAGGGCGGGGCTCCTACAAAATGCAGCGCACCCCCCTGTAGGAGCGACGCCCCCGTCGCGATCACCCTCGCAAACCACCCACAATCGCCCCGAGGGCGGGGCTCCTACAAAATGCAGCGCATTGCCCCCCGTAGGAGCGACGCCCCCGTCGCGATCACCCTCGCAAACCCCAAGAATCGCCCCGAGGGCGGGGCTCCTACAAAATGCAGCGCATTCCCCCTGTAGGAGCGACGCCCCCGTCGCGATCACCCTCGCAGACCCCAACAATCGCCCCGAGCGAAGGGCTCCTACAAAATGCAGCGCATTGCCCCCCGTAGGAGCGACGCCCCCGTCGCGATCAAGCCCCGCAAACCCCAGCAATCGCCCCGAGGGCGGGGCTCCTACAAAATCCAGGGCATCTCCCCCTGTAGGAGCGACGCCCCCGTCGCGATCAAGCCTCGAAAACCCCAAGAATCGCCCCGAGGGCGGGGCTCCTACAAAATGCAGCGCATTCCCCCTGTAGGAGCGACGCCCCCGTCGCGATCACCCTCGCAAACCCCAAGAATCGCCCCGAGGGCGGAGCTCCTACAAAATGCAGCGCATTCCCCCTGTAGGAGCGACGCCCCCGTCGCGATCAAGCCTCGCAGACCCCAACAATCGCCCCGAGGGCGGGGCTCCTACAAAATGCAGCGCATTGCCCCCCGTAGGAGCGACACCCCGTCGCGATCAAGCCTCGCAAACCCCAGCAATCGCCCCGGGCGAAGGGCTCCCACATGCATCACCGCGTTCAGCGCTGTGCCCTGTAGAGGGTCAAAGGCCTTTCCAAATGGGTTTGCGCTTGGCGACAAAAGCCTTGACGCCTTCGTGGAAGTCCTCGCTGCCATAGGCTTGGCGAATCAGGTCTTCGGCTTCGGGGGCGCTGTGTTTGACCAGACGGTTGAGGGCTTGTTTGCTCACTTGTTGGGTCACCGGGGCCAAAGCCGTCAGGCGCTGCACCAAGGCGTTTGTCGCTTCGACGATGTCTTCTGGCGCAGCCAGTTGGTGCAGGTAACCGCAGCCCAGGGCCTCTTCGGCCCCGATCATCTCGGCCAGCATGAGCATGCGTTTGACGCGTTGGTGCCCCAAAGCGGCACTGAGCCTGGCCACGTTGGCCACTGACAAACAGTTGCCCAAAGTTTTGGCAATCGGCACACCCAGTTGTGAATCGGGCGTGGCCAGTCGAAAGTCGCATGCCGTTGCTATGGCCAGTCCGCCGCCCACGACCCAGCCTTCAATGAGCGCCACCGTGGGCATGGGCAGTGAGCAAAGCAAGTCGACGCAGGCCTCGATTTGGGCCTCGTAGGCGACACCGTCATCGCCCGTGCGAAATGAAATGAATTGCTCGATGTCAGTGCCTGCTACAAAGGCCCGCCCACCCGCACCTCGAAACACCACCGCACGAATGTTTGCATCGGCTTTGAAGCTGTGGCAAAGGCGACTGAGCTCTTGGTACATGCCCCAGGTCATGGCGTTGCGCGCCTGAGGTCGGTTGAACGTCACGGTGGCCACGCCATGCTCGACAGCCAGGTCCACCGTTCCAGCGGTCAGGGTATCGGTCATCAGCTGTCCAGCTTCACGTTGCTGTCTTTGACCACCTTGGCCCACTTGACTTGTTCGGTCCGGATGAAGTCGGCAAAGCGTTGGGCCGAACCGCCACCGTCTTCTGCGCCGTATTGGGCCAATTTTTCGACCACATCGGGCATGACCAAGACCTTGTTGATGTCCTCGTTCATGCGTTGCGCCATGGCAGGGGGCAGCTTGCCAGGGCCGACCAATCCGTACCAAGTTGTGGCTTCAAAGTTGGGGAAACCTGCTTCGACCATGGTGGGCACATTGGGGTAGCTTGACGCCCGTTTGGCACGGGTTTGTGCAATCGCACGCACCTTGCCGCTTTTGACGTGGGGTGTCGCTGCGGTCATGGTGTCAAAAGAGTAAGCAATTTGCCCGCCGATCAAATCGGCCAACATCGGTCCCGATCCTTTGTAGGGAATGTGAATGGTGTCGACACCCGCTGCCAATTTGAAGGACTCGAGCGCCATGTGCTGGGCCGAGCCTTGACCGGCAGAGCCAAAGCTGACTTTGCCGGGGTTGGCCTTGCACTGCGCGACCAGTTCAGCCACGGTTTTGGCGGGTTGGTCGTTGTTGCAGATGAGCAAATTGGGCGTGATCCCAACCAAGGTCAATGGCGTGAAATCGCGGTCCACCACATAGCTGAGCTTGGGCATGAGGGCAGGGGCCAGCGCATGGCTGTTGATGTGGGCCATGAGCAGCGTGTTGCCGTCAGGGGCCGCCTTGGCCACCGCTTCGGCAGCGATCACCCCAGTGGCACCAGCGCGGTTTTCAACCAGCACCGTGACGCCCCACATGGTTTGCAGTTTTTGCGCCACGATGCGGGCCAGGATGTCGGTGCCGCCGCCTGGTGCAAATCCCACCAAGATTCGCACCGGTCCGGCGGGCAAGGTTTGGGCCTGGATCGACGGGGCCACCATCGTTGCGGCGGTGGCGGCAGTAGCGGCCACAAAGGTTCTGCGTTTCATGTTGTCTCCTTGGGTTTTGTTGGAAATGCACGCGAGAAAACGGATAGCCCTGGGTTCTGTGCCCTGGTTTCAGTGGCTCGAAAAGTGGTCCATGATGGCCTGCACGCCGCTGCCTTGCAGCGCCACGCCCGAGAGCTTCAGGCCCATTTCGCAGCCCGCCACGGTGGCGATCAAGGTCAGGTCGTTGCTGTCGCCCAGGTGGCCAATGCGGAACATGCGGCCTTTGACTTTGCCCAGGCCCGTGCCCAGCGAGCAGTCAAAGCGTTCGTGGATGACTTTGCGCACCGCGTCGGCGTCCACGCCCTCAGGGGTCATGACACCGGTCAGGATGGGGGAGTAGACAGCCGGGTCGGCGCACTGGATGGGCAGGCCCCAAGCGTTGACGGCCGCACGCACGCCAGCGGCCCAGCGCTGGTGACGCGCAAAGACCTGGTCCAGGCCTTCGGCCAGCAGCATGTCGCAGGCCTCGCTCAGGCCATAGAGCAAATTGGTGTTGGGGGTGGAGGGCCAGTAGCCGTTTTTGTTCATCTCGATCATCTCGCCCCAGGCCCAGTAGCTGCGGGCCATGCCGCCTTTTTGGCTGACTTCGATGGCGCGAGGCGAGAGGGCGTTGAAGCTGATGCCGGGTGGCAGCATCAGGCCTTTTTGTGATCCGCTGATGGTCACGTCCACGCCCCATTCGTCGTGCCGGTAGTCGGTAGCAGCCAAGCCCGAGATGGTGTCGACCAAGAGCAAGGCGGGGTGTTTGGCGGCGTCGATCGCGCGGCGCACGGCAGCAATGTCGCTGGTCACACCGGTTGAGGTTTCGTTGTGCACTACACAGACAGCTTTGATGCTGTGCCCCGTGTCGGCTTTCAAGCGCTGCTCGATCAAATCGGCCTGCACGCCGTTGCGCCAGCCCTCCAAGCCTGGCAGGCTGATGACCTCTGATTTCAGACCCAGCTGATTGGCCAGCTTGTTCCATAAAAACGCAAAGTGGCCCGTTTCGTACATCAGCACATGGTCGCCGGTGCTGAGCACGTTGCTCAGAGCCGCCTCCCAAGCCCCGGTGCCCGAGGCGGGGTAGATCATGACGGGGTGGCTGGTTTTGAAAATCTTTTGCACATCGGCCAGCACCTTCTTGCCCAGTGCGCCGAACTCGGGGCCTCGGTGGTCAATGGTGGGCGAACTGATGGCCCGCAAGATGCGGTCGGGCACGGGAGACGGGCCGGGGATCTGCAGAAAGTGACGGCCCGTGGGGTGGAAGTTGGTGGTGAGCATGAGCTGAAAACGCCTTTCAATTTTTGGACTATTTTTTGTATTCAAAATACATTTGTCAAGGGTGATTGTCCTAGAATTAGAGTCATATCAATCATTTTTTGTATTCAAAATAATTTCATGGCTTCAGAACACCTGTCCATAGCCCGTCCTGTCTTGCATGAACAGGTCGCGCAGCGCCTGCGCCAGATGTTGGTCGAGGGCTTGATTCCTCCCGGCGGCAAACTCAACGAGCGCACCTTGTGCGAAGAGCTCAACATTTCGCGCACCCCGTTGCGCGAGGCCA
Organism: Limnohabitans sp. WS1; assembly: GCF_003063265.1. Classification (GTDB taxonomy): domain Bacteria; phylum Pseudomonadota; class Gammaproteobacteria; order Burkholderiales; family Burkholderiaceae_C; genus Limnohabitans_A. Next base: position 18,166 of record NZ_NERU01000020.1, on the reverse strand, counting down.
TCAAAATGCTGGCGGCCGAGGGTTTGGTGGAGCTCTTGCCCAACCGGGGCTCGGTGGCGGTGCAGCTGAGCGAGGCCGATGTGCGCCACACCTTTGAGGTGATGGCCGGGCTGGAGGGTCTGTCGGGCGAGCTGGCCGCACAGCGCGTGACCGATGCCGAACTCAATGAAATCAAGGCCTTGCATTACGAGATGCTGGCCGCTTACACCCGGCGCGACCTGTCGGCCTATTACCAAATCAACGCGGCCATTCACCGCAGCTTCAACGCGGCGGCCAAGAACCCGGTGCTGACCGCGACCTACAACCAGGTCAATGCCCGTTTGCAGGCGCTGCGTTTTCGCTCCAACCAGGACGGAGACAAATGGCAACGCGCTGTGGACGAACACATCGCCATGGTGCAGGCGCTGGAGGCACGCGACGCTGCAGCCCTGCGCCAGGTGCTGATGCAGCACTTGGACAACAAGCGCAACGTGGTGATCGAGCAGCTGCGCAGCGCTTCTATCGCCTCCACCACTGACCACAAGACATCGCCATCCCTCACAGAAGGACAAGCCTCATGAACGCCCCTTTGCTCATCGATCTGTCCAAAGCCTCGCCAGACCAAAGCTACGAGACCGTGGCCAGCCACTTCAACGAGGTGGCCGGTTTGTTGGCCCAACGGCTGCGCTCGGACACCCGAGGCGAGGTCTTGTTTTCTGCGGCCGACCGGGGCCGCTACGCCACCGATGCCTCGATTTACCAGGTCATGCCTGTGGGGGTTTTTGTGCCGCGTGACGAAGCCGATGTGCGCACGGCGCTGGACATTTGCCGGGACTTGGGCGTGCCCATCGTGCCGCGCGGCGGCGGCACCAGCCAGTGTGGCCAAACCGTGGGCGCGGGTCTGGTCATCGATCACGCCAAACACATGCGCAAGATCATGGCGGTCGATGCCGAGCAGCGCACCGCCACCGTGGAGCCGGGCTTGGTGCTGGACCACCTGAACGCGGCCCTCAAAACCCATGGCCTGTGGTACCCGGTGGACGTGTCCACTAGCGCCCAAGCCACCTTGGGCGGCATGGCGGGCAACAACTCGTGCGGCAGCCGCTCGATCGCTTACGGCAACATGGTGCACAACGTGCTGGGGGCTGAGGCTTGGTTGGCCGATGGCAGTTTGCTCGAATTTGGAGCCTATGAAAAAGCCCAAGGCCGCGCTCGCCAGATTGGTGACTTTGTGCGCGACTTGGCGCTGCAACACGCCAGTGAAATCGACGCCCACTGGCCCAAAGTCATGCGCCGCGTGGCCGGTTACAACCTGGACATCTTCCGCAACCAAAACGAGCGGCCTTACACGGCGGACGGCTCGGTCAACCTGGCGCATTTGCTCATTGGCAGCGAGGGCACATTGGCGCTGACCCGTTCGCTGACTTTGCGCTTGGCCGAGTTGCCGCGTGCCAAAGTGCTGGGTGTGGTGAATTTCCCGACCTTTTACCAAGCCATGGACGCGGCCCAGCACATCGTCAAGCTGGGGCAGGGCATGCCCGTGGGGCAGCTGTCGGCGGTCGAGCTGGTGGACCGCACCATGATCGAGCTGTCTTTGCAAAACCCGGCCTTTGCGCCCACCATCCGCACCGCCTTGTCGCCACACATCAACGGCGGCATGCCCGAGGCGGTGTTGTTGGTGGAGTTTTCAGGACCCAGTAAGGCCGACATCACGCACAAGATCAAGGAGCTGGTGGAGTTGATGGGCGACTTGGGCCTGCCCGGCAGTGTGGTCGAGATGGTTCAGGATGCGCCGCAGAAAAACCTGTGGGAAGTGCGCAAGGCGGGCCTGAACATCATGATGAGCCTGCGCGGGGATGGCAAACCGGTGAGCTTCATTGAAGACTGCGCCGTGCCGCTCGAAAGCTTGGCCGAGTACACCGATGCCTTGACCGGGGTGTTTCGCAAATACGGCAGCCGGGGCACTTGGTACGCCCACGCTTCGGTGGGCACTTTGCATGTGCGGCCCATTTTGGACATGCGCCGCGATGGCGCTGCCAAGATGCGCGCCATTGCTGAAGAGGCCAGTGAACTGGTGCGCCGCTACAAGGGTGCTTTCAGTGGCGAGCACGGCGACGGGCTGTGCCGTGGCGAGTGGATTGGCTGGCAGTTTGGCCCGCGCATCAACGAGGCCTTTGCAAAGATCAAACGCGAGATGGACCCTCAGCAACTGCTGTGCCCGCAGCGCATTGTCAACCCGCCCAAAATGGACGACACCACGCTGATGCGCTTTCCACCCACCTACAAGGTGGTGCCCATCAAAACCGCGCTCGACTGGAGCGCCTGGAACGTGCAAAACGACCCGGTCACCGAGCAAACCAGCGCCCCAGGCACCGGCGGCGACCCGGCCCAAGGCCTGGCCAAGGCGGTGGAGATGTGCAACAACAACGGCCACTGCCGCAAGTTCGATGCGGGCACCATGTGCCCCAGCTACCGCGTGACCCGCGACGAGAAACACCTGACGCGTGGCCGCGCCAACACCTTGCGCTTGGCGCTCAGCGGCCAGATTGACGGTCTGTCTGGGCAAGATGCCCTGTCCAGCCAAGCGGTGCACGACGCGATGGACCTGTGTGTGGGCTGCAAAGGCTGCAAACGCGATTGCCCCACTGGGGTGGACATGGCCAAAATGAAAGTCGAGTTTTTGCAGCACTACAAGGCCCAACACGGCCACACGTTGCAAGACAAGCTGGTGGCCTACCTGCCCGAATACGCCCGCTGGGCGGCTCACTTGGCCCCGGTTTTGAACCTGCGCAACCGCATGCCGCTGCTGGCCGCTTTGACTGAAAAGCTCTTGGGCCTGTCGGCCAAACGCAGCTTGCCCGAATGGCAAATGCGTCACTTCTTCAACACCCCGCCAAGCGCTGCACAAGCCACCGCCAGCCGCGAAGAGGTGTTGGCCGCCGCGCGCGGCGTGGTCTTGTTTGTAGACACCTTCAACGGCTATTTGGAGTCGGCCAACGCCCACGCGGCCGTCAAGGTGCTGCAGGCGGCCGGTTACACCGTGCATGTGGCGACCAAACTGAAAGACGACGGCCAGCACCTGTGCTGCGGCCGCACTTATTTGGCCACGGGCATGGTGGACAAAGCCCGCGAAAAAGCCAGCGAAGTCGTGCAAAGCCTGCTGCCTTTTGCCGAAAAAGGGCTGTCCATCGTGGGCCTGGAGCCCTCGTGTTTGCTGACCCTGCGCGACGAGTTGCTGGTGATGGGCTTGGGTGATGGGGCTCAAAAAATCTCACAGCAGGCTTTGCTGTTTGAAGAGTTTTTGGCCCGTGAAGCGCAAGCCGGGCAGCTGGAAGCGCTCAAAGCGCAGATCGCCCCGGTGGACCGCCCGGTTTTGCTGCACGGTCACTGCCACCAAAAAGCCTTTGACGCGGTGTCACCCGTGATGGAGGTCTTGCGCTGGATTCCAGGGGCCAAGCCCCAGCTGATCGAGAGCAGTTGCTGCGGCATGGCGGGCAGCTTTGGCTACGAGGCCAGCCACTACGAAGTCTCGATGCAAATGGCCGAGCTGAGTTTGCTGCCTGCTGTTCGGGCCCAGCCCGATGCGATTGTGGTGGCCGACGGCACCAGCTGCCGCCACCAGATCCACGACGGTGCTCAGCGCGAGGCCGTGCACTTGAGCCAGTTGCTGGCGGGTTTGTTGCCAGGTGATTGATCTGGCCCAGTCAAGCTGGATGTGAAAGGCTTGTTCAGGACTTACAGGGGGCAATCCTGCATGTTGTGGGGGCCCCGCCCTCTGAGCGATTCTTGGTGGTCTGCGAGGCTTGATCGCGACGAGGGCGTCGCTCCTACAAGGGGCATGTCTGCAGTTACAGGGGGCAACCTGCAATGACAGGGGCATGTTTGCATATTGTGGGAGCCCCGCCCTCGGGGCGATTCTTGGTGGTCTGCGAGGCACGATCGGGGTAAGGGAGTTGTTCCCACAAAAGCCGTTCATGCACACCGCTGCGGGCCGCATCTCTTCAATGCATCAAGGCGGACTGAGTGACAAACGCAGTCTGCTGGTCCACTGGCGGGCTTGGCCGGTCACCGGGTCGGTGAAACGCAGCGACTGAGCCAAAAGCTGCAAGGGCTGGCTGAAGTCTTCGGGGGCGTTTGGTCCGCGCAAGACGGTGGGGTAAAAAGGGTCGCCTTCGATGGGCATGCCCAAGGCGTTCATGTGCACCCGCAGCTGGTGGTGCTTGCCGCTGATGGGCTGCAGCGCGTACAGGGCCCGTTGGCCTTGGGTGTGCAGCAAAGCGATGCGGGTTTCGCTGTTGGTCGGCCCAGGCACTTCCTGGGTTCTGAAAAACGGCTCACCCGGAACCAATCGGCTGGCGTGAACAAGTGGCCAGTTCAGATGGGGCGCATGCGCCGCCACCGCGTGGTAGGTCTTGTGAATCCGGTGGTCGCGAAACAGCGCGTGGTAGGCGTCGCGCTCTTGCAGGCGTTTGCCAAATAACACCAAACCTGCGGTTTCGCGGTCGATGCGGTGCAAGGGCACCAAATCTGCGCAACTCGTTTGCCTTTTCAGTTGCACCAAAAGGCTTTGCTGCACATAAGCCCCGGAAGGCGTGACTGGCATGAAATGGGGTTTGTCGACCACCAGCAAGTGATCGTCTTCAAACAGGGCATGCGCCTGAAACGGCAAGACCGGTTCATCGGCCAGATGGCGGTAGTAATACAGGCGTTGGCCGGGGCGGCAGGTTTCGTCGGCTTGGGCGGTTTGGCCGTTTTCATGCAGCACCAAGCCTTGCGACAAGCGCTCGGCCCATTCGCTGCGTGAGATGCCCGGCATGCGCTGGGCCAAAAAATCGAGCAAATGGGCTGCGCCCTGCGGCACCGACACCACACTGGCGCTGACCCCATCGCGCAGGGGAAAGGGACGGGGGGGCCCTGAATGGCGCATCTCAGACGCGGCGAAACACCAGGTCCCACACACCATGGCCGAGTTTCAGGCCCCGGTTTTCAAACTTGGTCAGGGGCCGGTAGTCGGGTTTGGCGGCAAAGCCGTCGGCTGCATCGCTGGTGTTGACCAGCAAAGGCTCGGCCCGCAGCACGCCCATCATTTGTTCGGAATAGGGTTGCCAGTCGGTGGCCAAGTGCAGGTAGCCGCCAGGCTTGATGTGCCGGGCCAGGCGCTCGATGAAGGGCGATTGGATCAGGCGGCGCTTGTGGTGGCGGCTTTTGTGCCAGGGGTCTGGAAAGAAGATGTGCACGCCGTCCAGGCTGTCGGGTCCCAGCATGTTGTCCATGACCTCGATGGCGTCATGCTGCACGATGCGGATGTTGGCAATGTTCTCCTCGCCGCAGCGTTTGAGCAAGGCTCCCACCCCGGGCTCGTGAACTTCACAGCATAAAAAGTGGTCATCGGGACGCACTTGTGCGATCTTGGCGGTGGCATCACCCATGCCAAATCCGATTTCCAAAATCAATGGGCCGGTGCCACCAAAAGCAGCGGGCACATCCAGGCGCTCTGGGCCGTAAGGAATCAAGAACCGGGGGCCAAATTGCTCGAAAGCCCGCACCTGACCGGAGCCCATGCGCCCGGCCCGCAGCACATAGGTCTTGATGGTGCGCATGAACGGGGCGTCCTGGGCCTGTGGGCTGGGTGGGGTTGGCTGTTCCGCTTCGCGGGGGTTTTCTTCGGGCTTTGTCATGGGGGCTTGGGTGTGTCGCAAAGACTGCGATTATCGCGGGTCTGCCGGATCTGCTGGGTTGAGGGGCTCGGTGTTGTCGGGTGCGGTGGTGACCGTCAGTTTGGCCAGCAAACTGTTCACCATGTGCTCTTGCACCGACAAGGCCGATTGAAGCGTGGCTTGCGTCAACTCGGCTTGCTGTTGAAGTGCGCTCAGTTCCTGATTTTTTTGTTGCAGGGCCTGTGCTGAAGCTTCAGATTGTTGCTGCAGCACCCTCAGTTCGGCGAGTTGTTGAGCGCGTGAATCGGCTTGAGCTTGTGCCTGTTGGAGCTGTTCTTTGAGGGGGGGTAGCGCCAGGGCCTCGTCTTGCCAGCGTTGTGCATCGCTTTGGCTGTGTGACAAATCACCTGACAGACGGACATTTTCCTGGTTTGCCAGTGCCAGGTCTTGCTGTTTGGCCGCGAGGCTTTCGCTCAGCGTTCGGCATTCGGTTTGCAGGTATTGGACTTGTTGTTCATGCCTGCGTTGATCTTGCGTGCGCTGGGCTTGGCTGGATTCGCGGAAGTGGTCCAGCGCCAGGCGGGCATGTTGGTGCTTGTCTTCCAAGGACAGGCGGTGTTTTTCTTGGGCTTTAAGCTGGGCCTGCAAGTCCATCACTTGCTGTGTCAGTTGTGTCCATTCCAGGATCTTGACGTTCAGGTCTTGGCGGGTGTGGGCGTGTGCCTTTGTTTCTGTGTCCAAAGACTGGTGTGTTTGTTTCAATTCTTGCCGAAGGCCCAGTGTTTCTGCCCTGAGCGCTTCGGCCTCTTGCTGGTGCACGCTGAGCTGCGCCGCATGCGCTTGTTGTGCGCGGGTGATTTGCGTTTGCGCCTCTTCGTTGAGCTGATGGGCCAGACGGCTCACCAAGTCTTGCAGGGTTTCGCTGATGCTCAAGGGGGAATCGTTTTTGGGACCTTCTTCCTCTTCAATTTCTTTCAAAAAGCGGTGAATCGTGCTTTTGGAGCCGGTATGGCCCAGTTCTTCGCGCACCGCATCGATGGAGGGGTGACGCCCCATGGCCAACAGCGCGTCTCTTGCCCGCTGGACTTCTGCCTTGTAAATGCCTGATCTGGCCATGATGTCTCTTTGTGTACTGTGGTACGTAATATGATATTACATACTAAATTTCAGTCAAAAATAAAATATATTCAAAATTTTTAACATGGGGTAATGGCGGATTACCACATGTATGATCGTCAACACGGCCTTTTAGGTCTTGGAAAAATGGAAAAAATAGCGGTTTTGGGCATGGATGCGCATCACGCCATGGCCCAAACGGGTCAGCCGACGCAAAAGCCCAAATAACATGCCAGGTCGAGGCCACCGCGCAACCCGCATCACAACTGGAGAGAACGTGGACCGTGTCGAGCAGTACCTGGCCGCGGCCGAACGAGAAAACACCCGCAGAAGCTACGCGGCGGCAGTGCGCCATTTCGAAGTCGAGTGGCGTGGCTTGTTGCCCACCACCAGCGACGAGATCTGCCGATACCTGGCCGATCACGCGGGCAGCTTGGCGATCAACACCCTTCGCCAGCGACTGGCCGCCCTGTCGCGCTGGCATGTCGACCATGGCTTTGCTGATCCGACCAAGGCCAGCAAAGTGCGCCAAGTGTTCAAAGGGATACGCTCGCTGCATGGGGTGGCTGAAAAAAGGGCCCGCCCACTGGAGATCGAGGTGGTTCAGCGCATTGACCAGTGGCTGGGTGATCGCATTGAACAGGCCCAGACCTTGCAAGACATGGCGGCGTTGCTGCGGCACACTCGCAACCGCAGTCTCTTGCTGCTGGGTTTTTGGCGCGGTTTTCGCTCGGATGAGCTGGTCAACTTGCGCGTGGAAAATGTCCAAATCACGGCAGGCGAGGGGCTGGTGTGTTACCTGGGCAGCAGCAAAACCGACCGTCAAAGCCTGGGGCGACATCACAGTTGCCCGGCTTTGTCGCAACTGTGCCCGGTGAGCGCCTACCAGGCTTGGGTCACTTTGGCCAACTTGAGCCAAGGGCCGGTGTACCGAAAAATTGACCGTTGGGGCCGTGTTGCCGCGCAGGGTTTGAACGCCGACAGCTTGATTCCTCTGCTGCGCAGTCTGTTTTGTGAGGTGGGCATCGAAGGCTCAGAGGCGTACAGCAGCCACTCCATGCGCCGGGGCTTTGCCGGTTGGGCCCGAGACAGCGGCTGGGACCTCAAGGCGCTCATGGCCTATGTGGGCTGGAAAGATGTCAAATCGGCCATGCGTTATCTGGAGGTGTCCGATGCCAGCTTGCGTGCCCAATTTGAAGCGTCGCTGTCTTCATTGCCCGCTTTGGCAAAAGACAGCTGAACACATTGCAAACCAAGCGATGTTTTTTGCAGCAGCCAATCCTCTGCCCGCAGGTAAGCAGGGCGTGCGCCACCCCCATCGCCAAGGCGGCAGGGCTCCCACAAAATGCAGGTCCTTCCCCTGTAGGAGCGACGCCCTCGTCGCGAAAACCATCGCAGACCACTGCCATCGCCCCGAGCACAGGGCTCCTACAAAATGCAGGTCCTTCCCTTGTAGGAGCGACGCCCTCGTCGCGAAAACCCTCGCAGACTACGCCCAATCGCACCGATGGCAGGTTCCACAAAAGCAAAAAGTCATCGTCCTCAGGGGGACTCTCACAAAGGCAAAAGCTACTTTATCGCCCTCGGGGCAGGATCATCAAGGGCATGAGAGGGTGCATCGGACAAAGGCAGCTGCACCTTGACACAGGCACCGCCGCCTGGAAGGTTGTGAAACCAGAGTTTTCCGCCTGCACCCGCAATGATGTGGCGGACCACGGACAGTCCCACGCCCCAGCCCGGGGACCGATCGTTGGTGAAGGGCATCATGACAAATTTTTCAGCGTCGGCTGGAAACCCCGGGCCGGTGTCTTGAAAGCTCAAAACCCCATTTGAGTCTTCTGGCATCCAAGTGATGGTCAGTTGCCGCTGCGTTGAATGCGCCATGGCTGTGATGGCGTTGCGTATCAGGTTTTGCCAGACCAGTGTCAGCTGCAGCGGATCGGCCTGAAGCCAAGCCTGTGGCATGTTGAAGGGCTTTTGAAGTGTGACGCCATTTTCTTGAGCTTCGATGTGAAGCAATGTGCAGGCACTGTTCAGCGTGTCGCGCAAACTGATGCGCTCTGTGGTGTTGCTCGCCGGTGAGGCATATTGGCGAATGCTTCGCACCATCTCGCTGGCCCTTTGGTTGGCACTGACAATGCCCTCAAGACACTGGGACAGGGCCGGATCGTTCAGCATTTGAGTCTGAACCCGGTGCTGCGCCAGCTCCGCGTACCCTTGAATGGCCGTCAAGGGTTGGTTCAATTCGTGGCATATGGCACCCGAAATAAAACCTAAACTGCGCTGTCGTTCGTGTTGTGACAACTCTTCAAGCAAGCGGCGGTTGGCCTGCAAGCGGGCACTTTCCAGGGCCTTTTGTGACAAATCTTGGGCTTGTTCCTGAATGCGCATGGCCACATACATCACGTAGCGTAAAAGTCCGAACACAAAAATCAGTGACCACAAGGCCAGTGTCCAATGGTCCTGGGTGAAGGTTTCGATGCGCCACGGGGCTATCCAGGCCTGAAGCCGAACAAAATGCAGCAAGCCCAAGCCGCCCAGCACCCATTGCATGTGCCAAGCAAAAGGGTTGCTGGTTTGGCGGTACACCTGTCGGGCGGGCCAAATCGACAGCACAGAGGGAATCCCGAACGCCATGACCGACAAGAACAAGCTGGCCTTGGGCCCCAGGTGGATGCGGCACCACTCCATGAGCACAATGAACACCGCCGTGCCTGCGGCCAGGGCCATCAAGCGGCGTAGTTGGGGTGAGTGGTCATACAGCCGTGCGATCCCCAAGCCCATCAACACAAAACTGGCGCTGTTGAGACCGATGGGGATGCTGTAAGACCACAGCGGAGGCAAAACATCGCGAAAAACAGTGGGTATGCCGGTCACACCCCAAAGCAACGCCGCCACCGTCCAATAGCGGGCCGAGGCGTCCAGGCGATGAAAAAACAAACTCGCCGCCAGACCCCCAAGCAAGGAAACCAGGCCAAAGAAGATGAACAGACTTTGGACGTTGTAGGCAGCCATGCTGGGTCATTTATTGATAAAAATAAAATTTTTATCAATTTAAGCATGGAATGAACAAATTTAAAACGACCATCAAGGCATGCGCCTTGTTGCCCCCTAGAGCTGAACGATCTCAGCCGTTCAGTGCAGTCCCACCACAGGCCGTGTCTTGTAAAACTGCACCGGGCTTTCCGGCACGGCGTTGAGTACCGACTTTTTGATCTTGCCGACCACATGCATTTCACAGGGTTTGCAGTCAAATCGCAGGGTGAGTTTTTCCTTGCCATTGATCAGCTGCATGGGCTCGGCTTTCACCGTCCCTTGCACGCCCGTCACGCCTTTGGCTTGTTTGGGACACAGGCTGAGGCTAAAGCGCACGCAGTGTTTGGTGATCATCAGGCTGACTTCGCCCAGCTCTTCTTGCGCCTCGTAGGCGGCAGCGATCACCTTGACGCCGTGCTTGGCGTAAAAGTCACGGGCTTTTTGGTTGAACACATTGGCCAAATAGGTCAGCGTGTCTTCGGGGTACGCGACAGGTGGCTCCACCGGCGCAGCACGCGGCAGGCGGTGCAGGCCTTGGGCACGGGCATCTTCTAGGGCTTGAACGGCGTCGCGGCGCAAGGCGTTGAGCTGGGAAGGCGGCACAAACCAGGGGCGGGGCAGGGCGAGCTGCACGTCCAGTGGCTCGAACAGGGTGTCCCCCAGTTTGCCCAAAGCGGTTTTGAGTTTGTCCTCGGCCTGGGCGGAGTCTTTGGGGGCTTGCCAGGCGACGGCCATGTGCGCCGTGGCGCTGTGGCCGACCTCGTCGGTCAGCGTCAGTTGCAAGCCATCGGCGTTTTCAGCCAGCTGCATCCACACGCCCATGCGGCGCTCGGCAGACTTTTTGTCCAGTGTGCGCACCCAGCTCATGTCGCGGTTGCGGTTGACCTGCACGCCTTGGCGCAAGTCCTTGAAGCCGTCCATCGGGTCTTTGGGGAAAAGCTTCCACACCCCTTTGCCTTTGGCGGCTTCGGCGCGGTTGATTTGCAGGCCCACCAACTCTTTTTGCAGGTCGTAGTAGCAAAGCCCGTCACCGTTGTGCAGCTCGGTGGCCGGGTCTTCGGTGGTGATTTCGACGTGCTCGGCCGTCACCTTGCTGACCCAACCGATGGGCTGACCGGGGTTTTTAGGCGTGTCAAACGCGCCGATGTCTTCCTTGCGGCCCTGCACAAAGTAGTCGGTGAACTCGCGGTTGAAGTTTTGGTTCGGATCGGGCTCGAAGCTGAAAGTGCTGCGGCCGTGCGAGGACGGGGCCAGCTCTGGCCGCTCGGCCAGCACTTCGTCAAACAGCTTGCGGTAATGGGCCGTGATGTTTTTCACATAGGCCATGTCTTTGTAACGGCCTTCGATCTTGAAGCTGCGGATACCCGCATCCACCAAATCGCGCACGTTATCGCTCTGGTTGTTGTCCTTCATGCTCAGCACATGCTTGTCGTGCGCCACGATGCGGCCCTGTGCGTCTTTGACTTCGTAGGGCAGGCGGCAGGCTTGTGAGCACTCGCCCCGATTGGCGCTGCGCCCGGTGTGGGCATGGCTGATGAAGCATTGGCCGCTGTAGGCCACGCACAAAGCGCCGTGCACAAAGAATTCGATCACGGTGCGTTCGGTGTCGATCACATCGCGGATGGCACTGATCTGTGGCAATGTGAGTTCACGGGCCAATACGATCTGGCTCAAACCCGTGTCTTGCAAAAACTTGGCTTTCTCGGGCGTGCGGATGTCGGTTTGGGTACTGGCGTGCAGCTGGATCGGCGGCATGTCGATCTCCAGCAAACCCATGTCTTGCACGATCAGCGCGTCCACACCTGCGTCATAGAGCTGCCAGGCCAGCTTGCGGGCCCCTTCCAGCTCGTCGTCGCGCAAGATGGTGTTGAGCGTGACAAAAATCCGGCTATGAAAGCGGTGCGCGTATTGCACCAGCTTGGCGATATCCTGGATGCTGTTGTCCGCCGTGGACCGCGCCCCAAAAGACGGGCCGCCAATGTAGACCGCATCGGCGCCATGGTTGATGGCTTCGATGCCGATGTCGAAGGTGCGGGCGGGGGCAAGGAGTTCGAGGTGGTGAGGCTGCATGGGCTGGGATTATCCCAGCTTGTGAAGTTGGCAACGCTGGCAGACCCTCAACCATCGCCCCGAGGGCGGGGCTCCCACAAAATCCAGGGCAATGTCCCTGTAGGAGCGACGCCCCCGTCGCGAAAAGCCTCGCAGACCACCAAGAATCGCCCCGAGGGCGGGGCTCCCACAAAATCCAGGGCAATGTCCCTGTAGGAGCGACGCCCCCGTCGCGAAAAGCCTCGCAGACCACCAAGAATCGCCTCGAGGGCGGGGCTCCCACAAAATCCAGGGCAGTGTCCCTGTAGGAGCGACGCCCCCATCGCGAAAATCCTCGCAGACCACCAACCATCGCCCCGAGGGCGGGGCTCCTACAAAATCCAGGGCAGTGTCCCCGTAGGAGCGACGCCCCCGTCGCGAAAAGCCTCGCAGACCACCAAGAATCGCCCCGAGGGTGGGGCTCCTACAAAATGCAGGGCAGTGTCCCCGTAGGAGCGACGCCCCCGTCGCGAAAAGCCTCGCAGACCACCAACCATCGCCCCGAGGGCGGGGGGCCTACAAAAACACGATCGCCTCGAGGGCAGGGGCCCCACACTCGTCCAATGACTGATCGCCAAGCCCAAGACCCACCTTCACTGCAAATCTTACAAGGCCGGATTAACAGCGAATAAAAAACGCGGCCGAAGCCGCGTTTTGGGGTTGCAAGCAGCAAGAACTCAGATCACTGAATCTTGGCTTTGCTGCGCAGGTCTTCCTGGAACTTGGCCAGTTTTTGCTGTTGCAGCTGCTGTGAAATCTGGGGTTTGACCTCGTCGAGCTTGGGCAACTGGGCTTCACGCACGTCGTCCACACGGATGATGTGAAAGCCAAACTGACTCTTGACAGGCGTGTCGGTCATCTGGCCTTTTTCCAGCTTGGTCATGGCACCGGAAAACTCAGGCACGTAGCTGCCCGCTGCGGCCCAATCCAGGTCACCACCGTTGGCACCAGACCCTGGGTCTTTGGAGGCTTTTTTGGCCAACTCTTCAAAGCTGCCGCCTTTTTTGATTTCGGCGATCAGGGCTTTAGCGTCGGCTTCGGTCTCGACCAAAATGTGACGTGCACGGTATTCCTTGCCACCGTTGGCCGCAGCAAACTTGTCGTATTCAGCCTTGATGTCGGCATCGGTGACGGGGTTTTTCTTTTGGAAGTCGGCAAACAATTGGCGAATCAAGATGGTTTGACGGGCCAGTTCCAGCTGGGTTTTGTAGTCGTCAGAGGCGTCCAGGCCGCGCTTGCGGGCTTCTTGCATGAACACTTCGCGGGCGATCAGCTCTTCTTTGATCTGGGCCAGCACTTCGGGGGTGACCGGGCGGCCAGAGGCCTCAACTTGCTGCTGCAGCGCTTTGACGCGCGAAGAAGGCACAGGCTTGCCGTTGACGACTGCCAGGTTTTGCGCCAGAACGGGGGTCGCCAGCAAGGCCACCAAAGCGGCGCTGAGCATTTGCTTTTTCATCGTTTTTTCCTCAATGACGTTGTGTCAGGTGTAAGTGAAGGGTTCAAAAAAAGGGGCTGCCACCGATGTGGGTGACGGCCCGGATTCAGATCAGCTCGATGGCCAAAGCGTGCAAGCCTTGGTCAATGAAATCTTGCAGCGCATCATACACAAGGCGATGGCGCTGTACGCGGCTGATGCCTGTAAACAAAGGTGAAGCAATGCACACCCGCATGTGCGTACCTTGGCCACTGTCGTTGGCCCCCATGTGGCCGGCATGTGCAGCGCTCTCGTCGGTGACGCGCAACTCGGTAGGTTGCAAACGCTCGGTCAGGCGGGCGTGGATTTGGGCGCTGAGGGGCAAAGTGGTCTGGTTCATGGCTGTTTGTCCTCGTCTTTGGGCAAGTAGCGCGAGATGTACAGGCCTTGTCCCAATATAAAGACCACCGGGAACACGTAACCCCAGAGCTTGAAGTTGACCCAGTCTTCGGTGCTGAAGTAGTGCGCCACGTAAGCGTTGATGGTGGCCATGAAAACGCAATACACCATCCACGACAGGTTCAGGCGGTTCCACACGGCATGGGGCAGCTGCAGTTGCGCGCCCAGCAGCATGTGCAAAAAGTTTTTCTTCAAAAACCAATGCGCCACAGCCAAGGCAATGGCCAAACCTGAGTACAACAAGGTGGGTTTCCACTTGATGAAGCGCTCGTCGTGCAGGCCCAGGGTCAGGGCACCAAAGCCCAGCACAAGCACCAGCGTGATCTTGTGCATGGTCTGCAGTTTGCCGTCCATTTTGTAAATGATGGCCGTTTGCAGCACGGTGGCTGCCATGAGCACCGCCGTGGCGGTGTAGATGTCGCCCATCTTGTACGCGCCAAAAAACAGCAGGATGGGGAAAAAGTCGAGGATGAATTTCATGAAATGGGTCGCAAGGCCGTGCCAGTCATGCACAGCCGGTTGGGTCAGGAAGCCTCGAAGTCTAACGAGGCGGAGTTCATGCAGTAACGCAAGCCCGTGGGGGCAGGGCCGTCTTCGAACACATGGCCCAGGTGCGCGCCGCATTGGGCGCACACGGTTTCCACCCGGCGCATGCCGTGGCTGGTGTCCACGCGCTCTTCGATGGCCCCTTCGGAGGCCGCTTGGTAAAAGCTTGGCCAGCCGCACCCCGCGTCAAACTTGGTGCCCGACTTGAACAGCTCGGCGTCGCAGCAGATGCAGCGGTAAATGCCGCTGGACCAATGGCCCTCGTATTTGCCGGTGAACGGGCGCTCGGTGGCGGCTTGGCGAGTGACGGCGTAGGCCACAGGCTCAGCCCCTTTGGCGGCCAGCAGTTCGCGCCACTCTTGGTCGGTTTTGGTGATTTGGTTCATGATGAACAGCTGATTTCCAGTTGGGCCGCCCAGTCGGGCGGAAGGTCGGCATAGGCCTCACAGCCTGGATGCTCGTCGAAGGGGGACTTTAACAAGTTGTAGAGGGTCTCGATTTCCGAGAAGTCACCCGCTTGGGCTTGGCGAATGGCCACCTCGGCCAAGTGGTTGCGCAGCACAAACTTCGGGTTGGTGCGCAACATCTGTGGTCCCATGGCTGAAAAATGCGCACGTCCAGCCCGTTCGGTGTACCGCGCCAACCAAGCCAGCAGGCGAGGGCGGTCCAGGACCAGGTCGGTCACAGCGCTCCAGCCCGCATCGCTCAAAGCAGAAGCGGTCGATTGATGCACCACCGCTTGGCTCAGTTGCCGCCAAAACAGGGTGAAGTCCACTTTTTCAGCCGCCATGAGCTGCATCACGTCTTCAACGAGGGTCCAGTCGGCTTCACGCTCGGATTCGGGGGCCAAGTCGCCGGTCAAGCCCAGTTTGGCCCGCATGGCATCGCCCAAGTAGCGGGGGAACAGGGTTTTATAGCCCTCCAGCACCTGCAGCGTCATGTCGTGGTCATCGATCAAGGGGGCCAGCGCCTGCGCCAGGCAGTACAAATTCCAATAGGCCACGTTGGGTTGGCGTCCGTAGGCGTAGCGCCCTTGGTGGTCCGAGTGGTTGCAGATGTGACCGGGGTCAAAGCTGTCCATGAACTGGAAGGGGCCGTAGTCGATGGTCAAGCCCAGCAGGCTCATGTTGTCGGTGTTCATGACGCCGTGGCAAAAGCCCACCGCCTGCCATTGGGCGAGCAATTGGGCGGTGCGCTCTTGCACTTCATCGAGCAGGGCGGCGTACACATTGCCTTGCCAGCGCTCGGCGCGTTCGAGGCATTCGGGCAGGTGGTGGGCGATGGTGTGGTCGGCCAGGGTGCGCAGGCTGTCGGTGTCGCCTTGGGCTGAAAAATGCTCGAAGTGGCCAAAGCGCAAAAAGCTGGGGGCGACGCGGGAGACGATGGCGGCGGTTTCGAGGGTTTCGCGGCGCACGGGTTCGGGCGAAGCCACCAGGCACAGCGCCCGGGTGGTGGCAATGCCCAGGCCGTGCATGGCTTCGCTGCACAGGTATTCGCGGATGCTGGAGCGCAGCACAGCCCGGCCATCGCCGCCGCGCGAGTAGGGTGTGCGGCCCGCGCCTTTGAGCTGAATCTCTTGCGGGCCTTGCACAGATTGGGCCTCGCCCAGCCAGATGGCCCGCCCGTCGCCCAGCTGCCCGGCCCATTGACCAAATTGGTGCCCGCTGTAAACGGTGGCCAGTGGGTGAGAGCCGACCATGAGCGCATTGCCCGCGAAGGCTTGCAGGTGGTCGTCGTCAAACAACGCGTCGGGCCAGCCCAGTTGGGCCAGCAAATCGGTGTTGCGGGCGGCCCAGCGTGGCGCGGCCACGGGCGTGGGCTGCAAGGGGGTCCAAAAACGGGGGCCCAATTGGGTCAGGCGGTGTGTCCAGTCCAGCACGGGCAAGGGGCTGGCAGGGTTGGTGGGGGTTTCCAAAGGGGCAGATGACATGGGGACCGATTGTCACGCCCTTGACAAGCACCCGCTGTTTGGCGGGTTTTAACTAGGGGCGCGCTGTGTCGCCGGTGCACAATGATTTTTTTACCCAACCACCGCCCTGACAGGAGACCCCCCATGCTGGGACTGATGCAACAACAATCGCTGCAGATTTCTTCTTTGATCGAATTTGCAGAGAAACACCACGGCGACAGCGAGATCGTGTCACGCCGCGTAGAGGGTGACATTCACCGCAGTGATTGGGCCCAAGTGGCTCGCCGCTCGCGCCAAGTGGCCAATGCCCTGGACGGTCAAAACATTCCGCAAGGCGCCCGCGTGGCCACTTTGGCCTGGAACGGCTACCGCCACCTGGAGTTGTACTTTGGCGTGAGCGGCTCGGGCCGTGTGCTGCACACCCTCAACCCGCGCCTGCACCCGGAGCAAATGGCCTGGATTGCCAACCACGCCGAAGACCAGGTGCTGTGCTTTGACATGACGTTTTTGCCCTTGGTGCAGGCCTTGCACGCGCATTGCAAAACAGTGACGCACTACGTGGCTTTGTGCGACGCCGACAAACTGCCCGCTGACACCGGCATCCCGAATTTGGTGAGTTACGAAGCCTGGATGGGCCAGCAAAGCAGCAGCTACACCTGGCCGCAGCTCGACGAAAACACCGCCTGCAGCTTGTGCTACACCAGCGGCACCACGGGCAACCCCAAGGGCGCTTTGTACAGCCACCGCTCTACCGTGCTGCACGCCTATGCCGCTGCCTTGCCCGACTCGATGTGCATTTCGGCGCGCGACGCCATCTTGCCGGTGGTGCCCATGTTCCACGTCAACGCCTGGGGCATTCCCTACAGCGCGGCCATGGCGGGGTCCAAATTGGTGTTCCCTGGCCCGGCGCTGGACGGCAAATCGGTGTATGAGCTGATCGAATCTGAAGGCGTGACGTTTGCCGCCGGTGTGCCCACTGTGTGGCAAATGTTGCTGGGCCACATGAAGCCGGCAGGCCTGAAGTTCAGCCGCCTGAACCGCACCGTGATTGGTGGCTCGGCCTGCCCGCCCGCCATGATCGATGCCTTCCGCGAAGACTATCAAGTGGACGTGTTGCACGCCTGGGGCATGACCGAGCTGAGCCCACTGGGCACCGTGTGCACGCTGAAAAACAAGCACCTGAGCCTGCCCGCCGAGCAGCAGATGAAACTGCGCATGAAGCAAGGCCGCTGCATTTTTGGCATTGACATGAAGATCGTCGATGCCGACGGCCACACCCTGCCGCACGATGGCAAGGCCGCAGGCGACCTGCTGGTCAAAGGCCCCTGGGTGATTGCCTCTTATTACAAACAAGAAGGCGGCACCCCCTTGGTGGACGGCTGGTTCCCCACAGGCGATGTGGCCACCATCGACGCCGATGGCTTCATGCAAATCACCGACCGCAGCAAAGACGTGATCAAGTCCGGCGGCGAGTGGATCAGCTCGATCGATGTGGAAAACATCGCCATGGCCCACCCGGCGGTCGCCATGGCCGCTTGCATTGGCATGCGCCACCCCAAGTGGGACGAGCGGCCGATTGTGTGTGTGGTCAAGAAACCGGGCGCGGAGCTCAGCCGTGAAGAGCTCATTGCTTTTTACGACGGCAAGACCGCCAAATGGCAGATTCCGGACGACGTGGTCTTTGTCGATGCCATTCCTTTGGGCGGCACCGGCAAGATGCTCAAGACCCGTTTGCGCGAACAATTGGCCGATTACGTGTTGCCGGGTCTTTGATGCAAAACAGGGGCCGTTTGTAGGAGCGACGCCCCCGTCGCGATCAGCCTCGCAGACCACGACACATCGCCCCGGGGGCGGGGCTCCTGGTATGGATTGACCTGTCAATAGGTACCGGTTGTTTTTCAGCTTTCTCTGTTTCTTTTGTCTTCTCGGTCAGTGACTGTGGTTCAGGGACTACGAGGCTGA